>JAQBHB010000051.1:0-82628 GCA_032128115.1 Deltaproteobacteria bacterium
GACGCTGCCTGGACGCCGCATCGGTTTCAATCTTGAGCGCTTCGCGCTCGATCTCGAGCTGCATGATCCGGCGACGCAATTCGTCGAGTTCGACCGGCATCGAGTCGTTCTCGATACGCAGTCGACTCGCGGCCTCGTCGAGCAGGTCGATGGCCTTGTCCGGCAGGAAGCGGTCGGCGATGTAGCGGCTCGACAGTTTCGCCGCCGCGATCAGGGCACTGTCCTGGATGCGCACACCGTGGTGCACCTCGTAGCGCTCCTTGAGTCCGCGCAGGATCGAGATGGTGTCCTCCACCGTGGGCTCGCCCACGAACACGGGCTGGAAGCGCCGCTCGAGGGCCGCGTCCTTCTCCACGTGCTTGCGGTACTCGTCCAGGGTGGTGGCACCGATGCAGTGCAGCTCGCCCCGGGCGAGCGCCGGCTTGAGCATGTTGGCGGCATCCGCCGCACCCTCGGCCGCGCCGGCACCCACGATGGTGTGCATCTCGTCGATGAAGACGATGACCTGGCCCTCGGCTTCGGCCACCTCGCGCAGCACCGCCTTGAGGCGGTCTTCGAATTCGCCCCGGTACTTGCTGCCGGCGATCAGTGCCCCGATGTCCAGTGCCACCAGACGCCGGTCCTTCAGGGATTCGGGCACATCACCGGCCACGATGCGCTGGGCCAGTCCCTCGGCGATGGCAGTCTTGCCCACCCCGGGCTCGCCGATCAGGACCGGGTTGTTCTTGGTGCGGCGCGAGAGCACCTGGATCACGCGCCGGATCTCTTCGTCGCGTCCCACCACCGGGTCGACCTTGCCGGCCCGGGCCAGGTCGGTGAGATCGCGGCTGAACTTGGCCAACGCCTGATACTTCGACTCCGGGTCCGGGTCGGTCACGCGGGCACTGCCGCGCACCGAGGCGAGGGCCTTGAACAGCGCCTCGCGATCGCAGCCGGTTTCGCGCAGCATGCGACCCGCCGGGTCGGACTTCGCGGCGGCGATGGCCAACAACAGGTGTTCGGTGGAGACGTACTCGTCCTTCAGGGCGTCGGCCTCCGCGAAGGCGGCTTCCAGCAGCTGGGACGTGGCGCGGGCCAGCTGGGGCTGGGCGCCGCCGCTTACGCGGGGAGCCTGCTCCAGGAGCTTTTCGATCTCGCTTCGGAGGACGTCGATGGGTACGCCCAGTTTTTGGAGCACCGGAACGGTGCTGCCCTCGGGCTGCCCAAGCAGGGCCCGGAGCACGTGGGCGGGCTGGATTTCACTGTGGCCTCGAGACGAGGCCAGGGACTGGGCCTCGGCGAGCGCCTCCTGGCTCTTGATGGTGAGCTTGTCCATTCGCATGCAGGCAAGCCTAAGCAGGGTCTCGGGGCGATCAAGGTGCGGAAGGCCTGCTCGCGGTCAGCCCTTGCGCTTGACGGGGACGAAGAGCGTGCCCTGGCCGCGACGGATCAGGAGCAGGGCGCTGTCGCCCGAGTCTCCCATGCGGGAGCGCAGGTCCTTCACGTCCGTCACCTGGCCGCGGTCCACCTCGAGGATCACATCGCCGGGGCGCAGCCCGGCTTCCTCCGCGGAACTGCCCGACTCCACGCCGGTAACCACCACGCCGTGGTCCTCGTCCACACCGAGCTTGTTGGCCACCTCGGGGGTCAGGTCCTGGACGCGCAGGCCGAAATCGCCGGCACCACTCTCCTCGCTGGCGAGCTTCGTGGGCTCCCCGTCCGACGCAAGTTCTCCCACCTTGGCGCGAAGCGATTTACGCTTGCCGTTTCGCAGCACCACCACATCGACCTTCTTTCCCACGGGCGTATCCGCCACCGTGCGGGGCAGGTCGTTCCAATCCTCGATGTCGTGGCCGTCGAACTCGATGATCACGTCGCCGTGCTCGAGACCCGCTTCGTCGGCCGGGCCTTCGGGCAGCACCTTCGAGACGAGCGCACCCTGCTCGCCCTCCAAGCCGAAGGATTCCGACAGCTCCGGAGTGATCTTCTGGATCACCACACCCAGCCAGCCGCGGGTCACGTGACCCGTGGCCCTGAGCTGGGGCAGGATCGTCTTGGCGGTGTTGATGGGCACCGCGAACCCGATGTTGTTGGCGTTCTGCTTGATGGCGGTGTTGATCCCGATCACCTCTCCCGACAGGTTGATCAAGGGGCCACCCGAGTTGCCCAGGTTGATGGCCGCGTCGGTCTGGATGAAGTCTTCGTACTTGCCGTTGCCGATGATGCGATGTTTGGCGCTCACGATGCCGGCGGTGACCGTGTGGCCCAGTCCGAAGGGGTTGCCAATGGCCACCACCCATTCGCCCGGTCGCACGACATCGGAATCGCCCAGGGGGAGGGCGAAGAGTTCCTTGTCCGACTTCACCCGGATCAGGGCGACATCGGTGGCCGGGTCGCGGCCCACCACCTCGGCCTCGAGTTCAGTGCCGTCTTCGAAGCCCACCGAGACTCTATCGGTTCCCTCGATGACGTGGTTGTTGGTCACGATGTAGCCGTCCGACGAGATCACGAATCCGGTGCCCAGGCTCGAACTCTTGAATTCGCGCTCCTCGCCGCGGGGCTGCCGGAACATGTCCTCGAAGGGGCCCCCGAAGAAGAACTCCTCGAAGCGGGGATTTCCCGAACTCTTGACGGTGCTCGAGGTCTGGATGTTCACCACACCGTCCGAGGCCCGGTCCGCCAGTTCGGCAAAGCCGTTGGGGACACCCTGGGGAACCAGGGGCTCGCTGCTCCCGTTCTCGCGCCAGAACGGTTCGGCTCCAGCGGCGCTCTGGGCCTCCTCGTCGTCGTCATCGCTCCCGAACAGGTCCACCGCATGGGCTTCGCCGCGCTGCCAGGCGAGGCGGACGTCCAGATTTCCTGTGGCCACCAGGAGTCCGATGGCCAGCCCCAACAGAAGTACGCTGGTGCCGATGCGCGTCGCCTTCATTTGTAACTCCGATGCGGTCCCGGATGCGGGGTTAAACCAGTGGTACGCTCACATGGTAACGACCCGATCCGCGCTGAACCACGACCAGCGCTCGCTGGCGTCCGCGCAGGTCGAGTGCCGACCGCCGCAGCGCCTCCTCGCCGTCCAGGGCCCGGCCGTTGATGCCGAGCACCAGGTCGCCGGCCTGGATTCCGATGCTGGCTGCGCCGCTGCCCGCGCGGACCGACTGGACCACGAAGGCCCCCGTCTTCTCGCGTTGCCGCAGCTCGAGCCCCAGGAGGTCGCTCACCAGCTCCTCCACGTGCTTCTCGGGAATCTCCTCGGCCCGCAACCCGAGCTCGAGGTCGTTGCCATCGCGCCACACGTCGATCTTGAGTTCCTGACCATCGGTCGCCGTCTCGAGGATCTCGAAGAAGCCGCGCGCGGAGGCGACCGGTCGACCATCCATGCGCTTGATCACGTCGCCTCGGGCGACGCCCGCGCGCCGGGCAGGGCTCTTCTTGCGCACCCGGTTCACCAGAGCGCCCTTCAGGTTGGAGGGCACGCGCATGGCTTCCCGCAGGGCGGGGCTCAGATCCTGGAAGTCGAGCCCCACCCAGACGGGTGTGACTTCGCCGTGGGCGATCAGCTCCGACACCACCCGCTTCGCCGTGTCGATGGGAATCGCGAACCCGATCCCCTGGGCGCCCTGGTACACCGCCGTGTTGATGGCGATGAGTTCCCCCTCGGCGTTGAGCAGTGGCCCACCGGAGTTGCCCGGATTGATGGAGGCGTCGGTCTGGAGGAAACCGTGGAAGACGCGTTGGTCGGTTCTCACGGAGCGGTTCAGGGCCGAGACCACGCCCGTGGTCACGGTGCTGGAGAGGCCAAAGGGATTGCCGATGGCGATGACCGGCTCTCCCACCAACAGGTCTTCCGAGCCGCCGGGGGCGACCCAGGGCAGCGGCTCGTCCGACTTCGCCTGCAGCACGGCGATGTCGTTGTTGGGGTCGGCGCCGATCAGGGTCGCCTCGAACTCCCGGCCGTCCGCCATGGAGATCCGGATCCGGCTGGCCTGTGCCACCACGTGTTCGTTGGTGAGGATGTGGCCTTCGTCGTCGATCAGAACCCCCGAGCCCAGGCTCTGGGCGGTCTGGGGCAGGCGCGGCTCGAAGAAGTCGCGGAAGAACTGGTCGAAGAGCGGGTTCGGGGAGAAGCCGCGGAAGGGACTGCCGCGGGAGACCTGGCGCTCGGTGGTGATGTTGACGACCGCGGGGCCCACTGCCTCCACCACCTTGACGGTGGCGGTGCGGCGCAGGAAGGGATCTTCGGCGCGCGCGGGCGCGTCGGCCCAGGCGAAGCTCGTGATCAGGGCGATCCCCGCCAGGAGCCCTTGCGTGCCGGTCTTTTGGAGAGTCTGGAGACGCATCCTACCCAGGATCATGGAGTTCAGGATCATGGAGTTGAAACCAGGAGCATGGGGTCGAGACGCAGGCCGGCCGCTGGAATTTGCAGCCGGCCGGGCCCGGCCCGGCCCGAGGGCGAAGTTAGCGCGGAATCCGTAGCCTGACGCCGTGCTCGCCAAGCTCATCCGGGAGTTCGAATCCCGCTATCGGAGATCTCCACACGTCGCCGCGCGGGCGCCCGGCCGGGTCAACCTGATCGGCGAGCACACGGACTACAACGAAGGCCTGGTGCTGCCCTGCGCCATCGATCGGGACACCCTGGCCCTGGCCGCGCCGGCCGGCGGCAACCGGGTTCGGATCCATTCCCGCGAGCGGGGCAACGCCAGCTTCGACGCGTCTCGGGTGGAGCGCCGCGGCGACTGGGTCGACTTCGCCCAGGGGGTCGTCCTGGCGCTGCGCGAAGCTGGTGCCCCGGTCTCTGGCCTCGACCTGGCGGTGGCCAGCCGGGTTCCTGCGGGTGCCGGCCTGTCGAGCTCGGCGGCCCTGGCCGTGGCGCTCACGACCGCCATCGACGCCGCCCTGGACCTGGGGCTCGATCCCGTGCAGCGCGCGCAGATCGCCCACCGGGCCGAGACCGATACCGTGGGAGTGGCCTGCGGAATCATGGATCCGTTCGCCAGCGCGCTGGGGCGGCATGGCTGCGCCCTGCGCATCGATTGCCGGTCACGGGAGACGCGAGCGATTCGCCTGCCGGATTCCCTGGGTCTGCTGGTGGCGGACTCCGGAGTCACACGGGAGCTGGCCTCGACCGCCTACGACGAGCGCCGCCAGGCCTGTCGAAACGCAGTGGACGTCGCGTGCCGGGCGGGTGTGGCCGCGCCCGGCGCGGTGGCGTTGCGCGATCTCGGCCCCGGAGATCTGGCGGGGCTCGAGCGCGTACTCGATCCGGTGTCGTTCCGGCGCGCGCGCCACGTGATCACCGAGAACGAACGGGTCGATCAAACCTGTAGGGCGCTCGAGGCCGGCGACCTGCCCGCGGCGGGCGAGTGGATGCGCGACGGTATGCGCAGCCTGCGCGACGACTTCCAGGTGAGCACGCCCGAGCTGGATGCGCTCTGCGAGCTGGCCGAGGGCCAGGCCGGAGTCTACGGATCGCGTCTCACCGGCGCGGGCTTCGGTGGCTGCACCCTGCACCTGGTGGAGCGCGACGTTGCCGAGGAGGTGGTGGCCTCACTCGAAGCTGGCTTCGAGTGTCGCTTCGGGCGGCGGCCTCCCATTCACCGGGTGTCGGCCGCCGATGGTGCGGCGCTCCTTTCCCTCTAGAACCCGCTGCGGCGCACCGCGGCGTCCAGGGCGCGCCGCAGGTCGCGCGCGGCCCGGGCCGGATCGTCGGCGCCCTGGATCGCGCCGGTCACGGCCACACCGGCGGCGCCCGCGGCCAGCAGCGCTGCGGCGTTCCCGGCATCCACGCCCCCCTGGGCCAGGATCGGGGGCGAGGAGGCTGCTGCCGCGGCAAGCGCCCGAGCACCCAGGGGCGAGCGGGAAGGGCCCTTCGAGATCGGCGGGAAAACGGGGGCCAGGTGCACGTAGTCGGCGCCCGCAATGCGGGCTTCCCGCGCCTCGGCCGGGGAGTGGATCGACACGCCCACCAGCGCATCGACGCCGAGAAGCGAGCGCAGCGTGGTCACGTCCAGTGCGTCGAAGCCCAGATGCACGCCGTCGGCGTTGCTGGCCAGGGCCACGTCCGCGCGTCGATTCACCAGGATGCGCACCGCGCGTCCGGCGCGTTGCGCGGCGTCGCGGGCCGCGCGGGAGAGCAGATCCACCAGGGCCAGCAACGCGGCGCCGTCCAGGTCGCGCTCGCGCACCTGCACCCAATCGACGCCCCCCGCCACGGCCGCCGCCACACACGCGGGCAGCGACCCGCGGACGGACGCCCGGTCCGTGACCAGACAGAGGATGGGGGGGGAGGCGTCGCTCAGAAGCTCGCGAGCCCGTCGGGCGGGCTCGAGGCCGACGCGTACAGGCGTCGCGGCATGCGGCCGGCCTCGTAGGCCAGGCGGCCCGACTCGACGGCGAGCTTCATGGCCCGCGCCATCTGCAGCGGATTCTTGGCCGCCGCGATCCCGGTATTCATGAGCACCGCGGTGCAGCCCAGCTCCATGGCGAAGGAGGCGTCGCTGGCGGTTCCCACCCCGGCGTCGACGATCACGGGCACCTCGACGGTTTCGAGGATGATGCGGATGTTCGCCGGGTTGCGGATGCCCATGCCCGAGCCGATGGGCGCGCCCAGGGGCATCACCGCGGCGCAGCCCAGGGCGGCGAGTTTCTGGCAGGCCACCGGGTCGTCGGTCACGTAGGGCAGGACCGTGAAGCCCTCGTCTACCAGCACGCGCGCCGCCTCGATCGTCGCGGACACGTCGGGAAACAGGGTGCGCTCGTCGCCGATCACCTCGAGCTTCACCAGCTCGGTTCCCAGCAATTCCCGGCCCATGCGGGCGGTTGCGAGGGCGTCGTCGACCGTGAAGCAGCCGGCAGTGTTGGGGAGGATCGCGAAGCGATCCGGCGAAATGAAGTCCAGCAGACCTTCGCCCCTGGGCGCATGCAGGCGGGTGCGGCGAAGCGCCACGGTCACCATCTCGGCGCCGCTGGCTTCGGCGCAAGCCCGGTTCTGCTCGAACGAGGCGTACTTGCCCGAGCCGATGATGAGTCGCGATGTGAACTCGTGTTTTCCGAGCTTGTAGGAGCCGGGCTCCGACATGGATCAGCCTCCACCGACGGCTTCGAGGATTTCGATACGGTCGCCCGACGAAAGGAGGTGATCCGGGAAGTGGGACCGCGGAATCACGTCCCGGTTGACCGCGACGGCGATGCGCTTGCTCTCCATCCCGAGACTGCGCACGAGCCCCGCAACGGTGCAGCCGCGGGGGACGGACCGGGGTTCTCCGTTGACCACCAGTGACAGTTCCTGTTGGGACACGGGCTGTTCGGGGCCTCGAGCGCGCGCTCGGAAGCTACCCGAGTGGCTTCGCGGGTGCAAAACGGAGCAGCCGGTTTCGTCCCATGTTTCGATGGGTTATCGGTCTGATCCGCGGACACTGGGTTCCGCTGGGGGCAACCCTTTGGACGAAGGATCCTGGGATCGGCCCACCCGCGCGATCATCCGCCTGGGCGCCCTGCGTGCGAACTATGCCGAGGCCGAGCGCCGCGCCGGCGGGCGCACGGTGATCGCGGTGATCAAGGCCGACGCCTACGGACACGGCGCGGTCCGTGTGGCCCAGAGCCTGGTGCGGGCGGGCTGTCCGCACCTGGCAGTTCTGAGCGTCGGCGAGGCCGCCGAGCTGCGTGACGCCCGCGTGGGGGTCCCGATCCTGGTGCTTGGCGGCGTCCACACCCCCGCTGGAGCCCGGGCGGTTGCCGAACTGGGCGCCACGCCGGTGGTCCATCACCGGGGTCACGTATCCCTGCTCGCCGAGGCTGCGAGGGCCGCCGGGGTTGCGGGAAAACTGGGTGTTCACGTGGAGGTGGACACGGGCATGCGGCGCATGGGGGTGCCGCCCGGCGATGCCGTCGCCCTGCTCGAGGCAGTCTGTGCCGAGCCGGCACTCCGCCTCGCGGGCGTCTACACCCACCTGGCTCGGGGCGACGATCCCGACCTGCTGCCTTCTCTCGAGCAATTCGCAGACTTCCGCCGGGTGCTGGCGGCAGCTCGCGAGCGGGGCATCGAGCCCGGGATGGTGCACGGCGCCAATTCGGCGGGACTGCTGGCGGGCGAGGCCCTGGCCGAGGCGCTCCCAGAGGCCACGGCGGTGCGTCCGGGGATCATGCTCTACGGCGTGGCCCCGGCTCCTCATCTGGCGGCCGGCCTGCAAGCGGTCATGACCTTCACCACCCGCGTGGTCCACGTGCGGCGCGTGGCCGCCGGGGAGACCGTGGGCTACGGAGCGCGGTTCCGCGCGTCTCGGGACACCCGGGTCGCGACGCTCAGGGCGGGCTACGCCGATGGCATCCCCATGTCGGCGTCGAACCGCGGCCGTGTCCGAATCCGGGGCCGCGAGCTTCCCCTGGTGGGTCGCGTGTCCATGGATTTCGTCGGCGTCGACGTGGGCGACACGCTCGTGGAGATCGGTGACGAGGCGCTGGTCTTCGGTGCAATGGGAAGCGAGCGGCTTCCCGTGGAGCAGGCGGCGGTCGCCGCCGAGACACTTGCGTACGAGTTGCTGGTCCGGGTGGGCGCTCGAGTCCGACGGGATTTCGAAGATTGAGTGACTCCCGCCGGGGAAACGGCGTCTCGCTGCCCCGGGTTTGACTTCGATCCCGCGCCTCGGTAAACCTGCCGACGGGCCCGCCTGTCTGCGTTTCAACGGCACGAGGACACTTCGATGACTCCCCAGCCTAGACCGTGTCCGGTCCGGCGCGCGCTCCTTTCGGTTTCCGACAAGACGGGACTCGTCGACTTCGCCCGCGGCCTGCGCGAGCTGGATGTGGAGCTGATCGCATCCGGTGGCACCGCTACCGCCCTGCGCGAAGCCGGTCTCGAGGTGATCGACGTGGCTGCGGTCACGGGAAGCCCCGAGATGCTCGGCGGGCGCGTGAAGACGCTGCACCCGCACATCCACGGCGGCGTTCTGGCGCGACGCAACCACGAGCAGGACCAGGCCGACCTGAAGCAGCACGGTCTCGAGACCATCGATCTGGTGGTGGTGAATCTCTATCCGTTCGAGGCCACCGTGGCGGCGCCGGGCGTGACCCTGGCCGAGGCCATCGAGAAGATCGACATCGGGGGGCCGTCCATGATCCGGTCCGCTGCGAAGAACCACGCCTACGTGGGCGTCGTGGTGGACCCGGGTGACTACCCGGCGATCCTCGGGGAGCTGCGGGCCTCGGGCGGGAGCCTGGGCGACGTCACCCGCGCACGCCTGGCGCGCCAGGCCTTCGAGCGCACGGCGCGCTACGACGCGGCCATCCATTCCTATTTAGTAGGTCACGGGTCGGGTCATGGATCGGGTCATGGATCGGGTCATGGGTCCGATGCGGACGCTTCCGAGGCGGTGCTGCCGGCAAGCCTCCGGGTCGATCTGCCCCGGGCCGCCGGTCTCCGGTACGGTGAGAATCCCCACCAGGCAGCGGCGCTCTACGGGAGTTTCCTCGAGATTGCCGAGCCGCTTCACGGCAAGCAGCTCTCGTTCAACAACCTGGTGGACACCCACGCGGCGCTGGCCCTGATCCTGGAGTTCGACCCGGACGAGTCGGCGACGGTTGCCATCCTCAAGCACAACACCCCGTGTGGAGTGGGCAGCGGGAGCGAACCGCTCGAGGCGTACCAGCGCGCATTCGCGACCGATCCCGAGTCCCCGTTCGGAGGGATCGTTGCCTGCAACCGCGCCTTCGATCTCGAGCTGGCTCGCGAGGTGGACAAGATCTTCACCGAGGTTCTCATCGCTCCCGGGTTCAGTGACGAGGCTCTCGGGCTGCTCACCCGCAAGAAGAACCGGCGTCTCCTCCATTTTCATCCCGAGCGTGTTCCGGCGGGAGGGATGGACTGGAAGGGCGTGCTCGGGGGGGTGCTGGTGCAGGAGCCCGATCGGACCCTGGAAGATGTGGCGGTGTCTCGCGTGGCCAGCGTCCGCAAGCCCGGCGACGATGAATTGCGGGCGTTGCAGTTCGGCTGGAAGGTGGTGAAGCACGTGAAGAGCAACGCGGTGGTGTTCGCTGGCGTGGACCGCACCCTGGCAATCGGCGGTGGTGCGACTTCGCGGGTGGATGCCATCCACCAGGCGCAGGCCAAGGCCCTGCGGGTGGGACTCGACCTGGCGGGATCGGCGCTGGCCAGCGATGCCTTCTTTCCGTTTCCCGACGGGCTCGAAGCCGCGGCCCGGGCCGGGGCCACGGCCGTGATCCAGCCCGGGGGCTCGCTTCGCGACGACGACGTGATCGAGGCTGCCGATCGCCTGAAGGTGGCCATGATCTTCACCGGCGTCCGGCATTTCCGACACTGATGCGGGTCCTGATCGTCGGCTCTGGCGGCCGCGAGCACGCGTTGGCCTGGAAGATCGCTCGCAGCGCCCAGGTGGACCGGGTGCTCGCCGCACCGGGCAGCGACGGCATCGCACACGACGCGACCTGTTTTCCCCAGGTTGCCGATACCGACACCGCAGGGCTCCTCCGCCTGTGCAGGGACGAATCGGTGAACCTGGTGGTGATCGGCCCCGAGGCGCCCCTGGCGGCCGGCGTGGCGGATCGCCTGCGCGAGGCGGGCTTCCCGGTGTTCGGTCCATCCCAGGCGGCCGCCCGCCTCGAGTCGAGCAAGTCCTTCGCGCGCCAGTTCATGGCACGCCACGGGATCCCCAGCGCAGACTTCCGGGTCTTCGAGGATCTGGAGACGGCGCGCGCCTACGTGCGAGGGCTCGACGGCCCGTGCGTGGTGAAGGCCGACGGTCTCGCCGCGGGAAAGGGTGTCGCCGTGTGCGCCACGTCGGAAGAGGCGGAGCGCGCACTGGAAGAGATGATGTGGGACCGCCGCTTCGGGGATGCGGGGGCGCAGGTGCTGGTGGAGGAATGTCTAAAGGGTGAGGAGGTCTCCTACTACGCCATCAGCGACGGTCGCCACATCGTGACGCTCGCCGCCGCCCAGGATCACAAGCGGTTGCTCGACGGCGACCTCGGCGAGAACACGGGAGGCATGGGCGCCTACTCGCCGGCCCCGATCCTGAGCGAATCCGTGGAGAAGCGCGTGATCGAGGAGGTGGTGTACCCGACGATCCGCGGCATGGCCGAGGACGGCACGCCCTACACCGGAGTGCTCTACGTGGGCCTGATGATCGACGCGACCGGGGCGCCGCGCGTAGTGGAGTTCAACGTCCGCTTCGGCGACCCGGAGACCCAACCCCTGGTGCTCCGCATGGCGGGCGACCTGGTGCCGCTCCTCAACGGATCCGCCCATGGAAACCTGGAACGCGTGGCCCCGATGATCTGGGAGGCGGCGGCAGTGTGCGTGGTGCTGGCCTCCGGCGGCTACCCGCGTTCGTACGAGACCGGATTCCCCATCGAGGGACTGGAAAGCCTCGACGGGGATCCGGATCTGGTGGTATTCCACGCCGGCACGCGAACCGGTGCCGACGGGCGCACGCTGACGGCGGGAGGCCGGGTGCTCGGCGTAACCGCGCGCGGCGCCAGCGTGGCCGAAGCCCAGGCCCGGGCCTACGCCGGCGCCGAGCGCATCCGGTTCAAGGGCGCCCACATGCGCCGCGACATCGCGGCGCGCGCCCTCTCTTCATGAGGCCCGACCCCCTGGGCGAAGCCGTCGAGTGGCTCCGAGAAGGCGGCCTGCTGGCGTATCCCACCGAGACCGTGTGGGGCGTGGGCGCCGACGCGAAAAGCGACGAGTCGCTTGCTCGCCTGCGCCGCTGGAAGGGGCGCGGCGAGGCCTCGCCCCTGTCGATCCTGGTGGAGCAGGCATCGGACCTGGACGCGCTCGGTTTCGAGCTCGGAACGGGCGCGCGGCGCATGGTCGAGGAGTTGTGGCCCGGCCCACTCACGTTGGTGATTTCGTGCCGCCGGCCGTTCGGACGGGGTCTGGCCCGGGACGACGGCGCGGTGGGGGTGCGGTGCTCGGCGCACCCGCTGGCCGCCGCTCTGGCGCGTCGGCTTCGCGAAGCGGGCGTGGGCCCCATTACCGCAACCAGCCTCAACCACAGCGGCGCCGAGCCGGCGCACACGCACGACGAGGCCAGCGCCTTGTGCGGCGACGGCTTGGAGACGCCGCGGCTCCTCGGGGTCGAGCACGCAGAATCGGGCGGGGCGGACGCCAGCACCGTGGTGGACGTGACCGGCGACCCGCCTCGCGTCCTGCGCTGGGGGGCCGTGAACGCAGCGGCACTCGAGTCGTGGCTCGGGGACGGAGCGAACGCGTGACGCGGATCCGACCGTTCCGGGCGGTGCGCTACGACCCGGATCGCGTGGACCTGGGGCGCGTGATCGCTCCCCCCTACGACGTGATCGCCGCGGGCGATCGCGCGGACCTGTTCGATCGCGATTCCCACAACGCCGTGCGCCTGGAGCTCACGCGCGACGTGGCGGACGAGGCCGGCACCGACTACGCGGACGTTCCCGCGACCTTTCGAGCCTGGCAGCGTGACGCCGTGCTGATGCGCGACGAACGCCCCGCGATCTACGGCCTGCGCCAGCAGTTCGAGGCGCCCGACGGAAGTCGCTGTACCCGCGATGGCTTCTTCGCTCTGCTCCAGCTGGAGGACTACGACCGGCGCGTCGTGCGGCCCCACGAGTTGACGTTGGCGGGGCCCAAGGCGGATCGCCTGAAGCTGTTGCGTGCCGCCCGGGCAAATCTCTCGAGTGTCTTCGTGCTGTACGAGGACCCGGAGGGAAAGCTCACCCGGAGCCTCCACCCGGTTCTGGACGGTACGCCCCTGGTGGTGGCACGCGAGCCCGGCGGAACTCACACCCTGACCCGGATCGACGACGCGGCAGCGCTGGATGCGGTGGCCAGCTTTCTGGCGGATCGGCCGGTGGTGATCGCCGACGGTCACCATCGCTACGAGACGGCCCTGGCGTTCCGAAAGGAGCAGGGCGGGGGGGCGAACGGCGAAGCCGCCTGTGACTGGATCCTGGCCTACTTTGCCAACGCCTACGCGCCGGGAAACCTGTTGCTGCCGATCCATCGCTTGATCGTCGAGGCGCCGGCTCCCTCGTCGCAGGCCTGGCGCGACCGGCTCCCGGGTTGGCGTCTCGAGACCGTGGCGGTGGAAGCGGCCGAGGCCATCCCGTTGCTCCTGGAAGAACACCTGGCGCCCAGGGCTCGCGACCACGCCTTCGCCGCCGACGACGGTTCCGGCCAGCTTCGCGTGTTCTCGAGGCCGCGAGCGGGAAGCGGGGGAAGCGGAAACGGCAGCGCCGAGCTGGATGTGCGCGTGATCCACCGCGAGGTGATCGAAGGGGTATTCGGCCTCGACGAGGAGGCCGTGCGCCACGGGGCCATCGACTATCCCAAGAGCGCCCTGCAGGTGGCGCGCGACCTGCGGGCGGGCCGGGGCAGCGTCGCCCTGTACCTGAACCCGCTTTCGCCCGACGACGTCTTCCGGGTCACCGAGGCGGGCGAGGTGCTGCCGCAGAAATCCACCTTCTTCTACCCCAAGCTGCCGACGGGGCTCGTGTTCCGGCCCCTGGAGGAGGCATGAGCCCGCGTCGGCGCAAGAGCCAGCCCGAGGAGATCAGCAGCCTCCTGCCCAAGGTCCTGCACGAACTGGGGCTCGACCAGACCGCCCGGGTGATGCGAATCGCTTCGCGCTGGGAGACTACTGTGGGGCCCGAGATCGCCCGCCACTGCCGTCCCACCGCCATTCGTGGCGAGGTGCTGGAGGCCAGCGTCGATTCCAGCGTCTGGTGCCAACAGCTGCAGTTCCGCACCCCCGAGATGCTGGAAGCCCTGCGCCGCGATTTCGGCGACGAGGCCCCGGGGGAGATCCGGCTCTCGGTGCGAGCGCCGGTGGGCTAGCGTTCCGGCGATGGGTGAACGCGATTCGTCGACCCCGGAGACCCGGGGCGCTCGTGCCGGGGGCGCTCATGACGAGGGCGAACAAGCCGGCCGGTCCTGCGATTTCTGTGGACGCGTCGTCGACAGGGTCCAGCGGGTGGCCCTGGACCGCGACTACGAGCGGCTCCAGACCCCCCACCCGGTGCGCTACGCCTGTCCGACCTGCTCCGAGGAGAAGGAGCGCCGTCGGCTCGCTGCGCCTGGCCGTTGACCCCCCCGCGGGACTCGCCTAGATTTCCGGCCGCTTTCCCAGGAGTTTCCAGCCCATGGTCAAGATTCGACTGAGCCGAGCCGGCGCCAAGAAGCGGCCCTTCTACCGCATCGTGGCCATCGACGAGCGGCGCGCAACCAATGCCCGCGCCCTGGAGTTCCTGGGGACCTACGACCCGCGACACGATCCGGCCGTGGTGACGCTCAAGAGCGAGCGCATCGAGGCCTGGGTGGCCAAGGGCGCGCAGCTCTCGCCCACGGTCCGTTCGCTGATGAAGCGCGGCCGCAAGGCCCTCGCCGGGGCTGCCTGAGTTGGCGGACAAATCCCTGAGTGCGGCGCTGGTCGAATTCATCGCCAGGGGAATCACCAACTCCCCCGACGCCGTCGAGGTGCACGTGCGCGATGGCGGCAAGCTTCTGGAGTTGGAGACGGCAGAGGACGATCGCGGTCGCGTGATTGGTCGTCAGGGACGCGTGGCGAAGGCGATGCGCGCCGTGCTCGGAGCGTCGCGCCATGGAGCGGACTGCCGTCTCGACATCATCGACTGACCCGGTCTGGCTGCCACTCGGCCGAGTGGTCGGAGCCCACGGACTTCGCGGTCAGATTCGAGTCCGCTACTTCGGAGACGGACCCGACGAGCTGCTGAGGCAGCCGCGGCTGATGCTCGGGGACCGTGAGAACGACCCCGAGGCGATCGGCTACGACGTGGTCCGGGCGGCGCCCGGTCGCAGCGGGGAGGTTCGGATCGGGCTGGAGGGTGTCGATGGGCGGGCCGACGCCGAGGCATTGCGGGGGCGTATGGTCCTGACGTCGCCGGACCGGCTGGCCGAACTGGCCCCGGGCGAGTACTACGGCTACCAGTTCGTGGGGTGCCGCGTCGAAACCGAGGACGGAAGGGCGATCGGCGTGGTGCGATCGATCTGGCCCACCGGGGAGACCGACGTCCTGGTGGTGGAAGCTGAAGGAGGCGTCGAGCACCTGGTTCCGGCGGCGCGGGAAGTCCTGCGCGAAATCGACGTGGAAGCGCGGCGCATTGTCGTGTCGGTGATCCCGGGACTGCTGGACACGGCGTAGGAGGGAGGGCCGGTGCTCCGGATCGACGTGATCACGATCTTTCCGGGGCTGTTCGACGGCTTCGTGCGTGAATCGATGGTCGGCATTGCGGTCCGCCAGGAAAAGCTCGAGATCGCAGTGCACGACCTGAGGGATTGGACGGAAGATCGACACCGCACGGTCGATGATGCGCCCTACGGGGGCGGCCCGGGCATGGTGATGAAGCCCGAACCCCTGGTGGCGGCGATCGAGGCGGTGGCGGGCCCCAAGGGTCCGAATCGGGAGACGCATGTGGTGCTGATGTCGCCCCAGGGAAGCCGGCTGGACCAGACTCGCCTGGCGGGCCTGGCCGGTGAGCGGCGCCTGGCACTGGTGTGCGGCCGTTACGAGGGCGTGGACCAGCGTGCCATCGACCTGGCGGTGGACGAGGAGATCTCGGTGGGAGACTACGTGCTCTCCGGCGGCGAGGTGCCGGCCATGGTGGTGATCGAGGGCGTGGTGCGTCTGGTGCCCGGTGTGCTCGGCAATCCCGAGTCGAACCGCTGCGAATCGTTCCAGCAGTCCCTGCTGGAGGGCCCCCAGTACACACGGCCGGCCGACTTCTGCGGCCGGGCCGTGCCGGATGTGCTGTGCTCGGGCGATCACGCCGCCGTGGCGCGCTGGCGCCACGAACAGGCCCTGGAATGTACGCGTCGCCGGAGGCCGGATCTCCTGCAACAATTGGGAACCAAAGCTCGAAAAGAGGACCCGTCATGAATTCCATGGATGCCGTTCACCAGCAGGGAATCCGCACCGATCTCCCGCCCTTCCGGTCCGGAGACACGGTTCGGGTGCACGTGAATATCCGTGAGGGCGAGAAGCAGCGGATCCAGGTTTTCGAGGGCGTGGTGATCCGGCGCCAGGGAGGTGGCCACTCGGCCACGTTCACGGTCCGCAAGATCTCCTACGGCGTGGGCGTGGAGCGGATCTTCCCGGTGGAGTCGCCGGCGGTGACCAAGATCGAGATCAAGCAGCGCGGCCACGTGCGCCGGTCGCGCCTCTACTTCCTGCGCGAGCTCTCGGGCAAGAAGGCGCGCCTGCGCTCGAAGGTGCGGGATCTGAGCGCGCTGGTGGCGCCCAGCGCGAGCGAGCCCCCGGGCACCGCCGCCGCGGCACTGGAGCAGACGGAGGCCCAGCTGGAGACTCCGGACGCCGCGCCGGAAGAACCCCCCGTCGCCGGTTCCTAGTCCTGCGCGGTGAATGCGCCCTCCCAGTGGCGCAGCTGCCAATCAGACTCGTCCCGGGTTCCGGGCTCGCATACGACCACGTCGAAGCGGACACGTCGGACGCGTCCTGGCCAGGTGCGAAGCCAGGCCGCCGCCCCCCTCACCAGGCGCGCGCGCTTGCGTGCGTCCACCGCCTCCTCGGGCGCTCCGGCCGCTCGGCTGCGGCGCGTCTTCACTTCCGCGAATACCAGCAGGCCGCCGCGGCGCGCGACGATGTCGATCTCCACGCCGCCGGCTCGGACGTTGCGCGCAACGATGCGATACCCTCGCCGCTCGAGAAAGCGGGCGGCGCGGGACTCGCCTTCGTCCCCGAGCGATCGCCGGGAATCGTACATGGGGATCTCCCCGGGACCGGGGAGACGCGAAGCTAGCAGCTTCGGGAGCTTCGGGAGGTCTGGCGGCCCGTGCTGGGAGTGCTGGGAGTGCTGGGAGTGTTGGGAGGCAGCGGCGTCTACGCGCTGGATGGACTGCGGAATCCGCACTGGGAGAAGGTCGAGTCGCCGTTCGGCACGCCCTCGGACGAGATCCTGCTTGGCGAACTGGGCAACACGCCCATGGCGTTCCTGCCGCGCCACGGGCGCGGCCATCGGGTGCCGCCGTCCGAGATCAACTACCGGGCCAATCTCGATGCTCTCAAGCGCGTGGGCGTCACCGATCTGGTGTCCGTGAGCGCCTGCGGCTCCCTGCGCGAGAACCTGAGCCCCGGCACGTTCGTGTTGGTGGATCAGTATGTGGATCGCACCCATGCGCGGGAGCGAACCTTTTTCACCACCGGTGTGGTCGCCCACGTCTCCATGGCGCGTCCCGTGTGCGGTCGCCTGGTCGAGCGTCTCGAGCAGGTCGCCCGGGACGCGGGAGATCCCGTCGTGCGCGGCGGTGTCTATCTGGCCATGGAGGGACCGCAATTTTCGAGCCGTGCCGAGTCGGAGCTCTACCGCTCGTGGGGCTGCGACGTGATCGGAATGACCAACATGCCCGAGGCCCGGCTCGCCCGAGAGGCCGAGATCTGTTATGCGAGCGTCGGGATGGTGACGGACTTCGACTGTTGGCACGACGAGCACGACGACGTGGCGGTGGCCGACATACTGGACGTTCTCACCCGCAACGCCGAGCGCGCTCGCAGCCTGATCGCCGCGTTGGCCGAGGGTTTCGCCCACCGGCCGGTGCCGTGTCCCGAGGGTTGCGATCGAGCCCTGGACAGTGCTCTCATCACCGCACCCGACGCGCGCGATCCGGATCTGGTGGCTCGCCTGGACGCCGTCGCAGGTCGCGTGTTGGCTGGCTAGAGGGCGACGGAGGCGGCTCATGCTCATCAAGTCCCTGATCCGAACGATTCCCGACTACCCCGAGAAGGGGGTGATGTTCCGCGACATCACCACCCTGCTGCAGGATCCGGAGGGGTTGCGGGCGGTCGTGGAGATGCTGGTGTCGCCGTTCCGGGGCCACCGCATCGAAAAGGTGGCGGGCATCGAGGCGCGCGGTTTCGTGTTGGGCGGCGCCGTTGCAGTTCGGCTGGGCGCTGGCTTCGTGATGGTTCGCAAGAAGGGAAAACTTCCGTTCGAAACCCGGGGCGCCGACTATGAACTCGAGTACGGGACCGACCGGGTCGAGGTGCACACGGACTCGGTCTCCCGGGGCGAGCGGGTGCTGATGGTGGACGACCTGATCGCCACCGGCGGAACCCTGCACGCCGCGATCCGGGTGGTCGAGGACAGCGGCGGCATCGTGGCGGGCTGCGCGGTGGTGATCGACCTGCCCGACCTGGGCGGCCGGAAGCGGATCGAGGCGTCGGGCCACAAGCTCGTCTCGCTCTGCGAATTCGCCGGGGAGTAGGCCGGGGCACCGCTTGTGAAGGTCGGGGGCGTTGCGTACCGCTCGATCCAGCTGGCGGACGACGGCTGGTCGCTGTCGGCGATCGACCAGACGCGGCTGCCCTTCGAGTTCGAGATCTTTCGCCTCCAGAAGCTCGAAGACGTGACCGAGGCGATCCGGGTCATGCGGGTCCGGGGCGCGCCGCTGATCGGCGTGGCCGCCGCCTACGGCCTGTGTCTCGCGCTTCGCGAAGACCCGTCCGACGCGGCCCTCGACGCGGCCCGGGAGCAGCTGCTGGCCACACGGCCCACGGGGCACAACCTGCGCTGGGCCCTGGACGAGATGGACGCGGTCGTGCGCGCGTTCGCGCCGGGCGACCGCGCAGTTGCGGCCTACGCGAAGGCCGCCGCCCTGGCCGACGCGGACGTGGCCACGTGCCGGGCCATCGGGGAGCACGGTTTGCCCTTGATCGAGGAGGCGTGGGAGCGACGCGGCCGGCGGGAACCGGTGCGGATCCTCACCCACTGCAACGCCGGCTGGCTGGCCACCGTGGACTGGGGGACGGCGCTGGCGCCCATCTACCTGGCCCACGATCGGGGCATCCCCGTGCACGTATGGGTGGACGAGACGCGGCCCCGCAATCAGGGGGCGAGCCTCACGGCCTGGGAGCTGGGCCAGCACGGCGTACCCCACACGGTGATCTCCGACAACGCGGGCGGCCACCTGATGCAGCGCGGTCAGGTGGATCTGTGCATCACCGGAACCGATCGCACCACGGCCCGTGGCGATGTGTGCAACAAGATCGGCACCTACCTCAAGGCCCTGGCGGCCCGCGACAACCTCGTTCCGTTCTACGTGGCACTTCCCTCGTCGAGCATCGACTGGGATCTGGACGACGGGCTGGCTGGAATTCCCATCGAGGAGCGCGCCGGCGAAGAGCTGCGCCGGGTGACCGGCCGGAGCGACGACGGCCGTATGATCCAGGTGACGATCCTGCCGGACGCCAGCCCGGTGGCGAATCACGGCTTCGACGTGACGCCGGCGCGCCTGGTGACTGCCCTGGTGACGGAACTCGGGCGCTTCGAGGCCTCGACGCGGGGTCTTTTGGATCTCCGGTCCGGCGCAAGGCGCTAGGCGCGCCGGGTGGGCACGCTCTTCGTCGTCGCAACACCGATCGGAAACCTGGAGGACGTGACCCTTCGCGCGCTGCGCGTGCTGGGCGAGGCCGACCTGGTGCTGGCCGAGGACACCCGGCGCACGCGCGTGCTGCTGGACCGGCACGCGGTGAAGGCACGCCCCGTGTCGTTGCACGCCCACAACGAGGTGGCTCGCGTCGAGAGGGTCCTGGCGGTGTTGGCCAGCGGGGGCTCGGTGGCGTTGGTCTCCGACGCGGGGACGCCGCTGGTGTCGGATCCGGGCGAGCGCCTGGTGGCCGCCGTCATCGAGGCCGGCTATGTCGTAACCCCTGTGCCCGGGGCCTCGGCCGTGCTTTCGGCCGTGACCGTGTCGGGCCTGCCGGCGGCGTCCTTCACCTTCCTGGGATTTCCGCCGCGCCGGGCCGGGGCCCGCAACGCGGCGCTTGCGGCGCTGCGCGATCGGCCCGAGTCCCTGGTGTGGTTCGAGTCGCCGCGTCGGCTCGCGGCGACTCTTCGCCACCTGGCCGACGCGCTCGGAGATCGGCGCGCGGCCGTGGCGCGCGAACTCACCAAGCTTCACGAAGAGGTGGTGCGGGGAACCCTTTCGGAGCTGGCCGAACACTTTGCCGAGGGCGCCCGAGGAGAGGTGACGATCGTCGTCGCGGGCGCGGCGCCCGCCCCCGCCGACGCAGAGAGCCTCGACAGCGAGATCCAACGCCGCCTGGATGCCGGCGACTCCCCCCGCGAGATCGCCGACAACCTGCCGCGCCCTCGCGGCATGGGCCGCCGCAGCCTCTACCAGAGAGCCCTCGCCCTGCGCCGCCCCTGACCCCCGTTTCGCTTCATCAGGCGGCGGCGGATTCGTGGCTGGAGAGGAGGGCGACGAAGGCGGCCTCGTCGAGGATTTCGAGCTTCAGGCGCTGGGCCTTTTCCAGCTTGCTGCCCGGGTCGGCGCCTGCCACCACGTAGTCGGTTTTCTTCGAGACCGTCGACACCACCTTGCCCCCGAGCCCCTGGATCCGCTCCTTGGCCCGGTTGCGAGTCAGGCCCGCGAGTCCTCCGGTGAGCACGAACGTCTTGCCCGAGAGCGGGCCCTGGCCTGGCGGCGCCGGCTCGGTCTTCGGCCAGCGCACGCCCAGCTCGGCCAGCGCCGTCACTTCGGCCAGGTTCCGCTCGTCGGCGAAGAAGCGCACCACGCTCTCCGCAATGGTGGGTCCTACACCCTCCACCGCCTCCAGATCCTCCTGGCTCGCCGCCAGCAGTGGTTCCAGGTCGCCGAAACACTGGGCGATCAGGTCGGCCACGCCTTCTCCCACCTCGCGAATCCCCAGGGCGATCAGGAAGCGCGCAAACGTGGTCTCACGGGCGCGATCCAGGCTGGCCATCAGGTTCGCCGCCGACTTCTCGCCCATGCGCGCAAGGCCCGAGAGGGCACCGGCGTCGAGCCGGAACACGTCCGAGACGCGCTGGATCCGACCGCGTTCAACGAGCTGATCCACCAGTTTCTCTCCCAGGCCTTCGATGTCCAGGGCGCCACGGCTTGCCAGATGACGCACGTTGTTCTTGAGCTGCGCCGGGCAATCCAGGTTGGGGCAGCGCGTCACGGCTTCGCCCGCAAGGCGGATCGTCGCCGAGTCGCACACCGGACAGCGTTCGGGAAGCCGGTAGCGTTTCGTGCCCCGCGGCCGCTTGCTCCGCACCACCTTCACCACCTGGGGGATCACGTCACCGGCTCGCTGCACCACCACCGTGTCGCCCACGCGCACGTCCTTGCGGTCGATCTCGTCCTGGTTGTGCAGCGACGCGTGGGAAACGCTGACTCCCCCCACCCGCACCGGGCGAAGCACCGCCACCGGCGTGAGCGCGCCGGTGCGGCCCACCTGGGCCTGGATGTCCGTAACCTTTGTCGTCTCCTGCTGGGGCGGGAACTTGAAGGCGATGGCCCAGCGCGGCGACCGGGCCAGGCTGCCCAGTTCGCGTTGCTGGTCCAGGCGATTCAGCTTGGCAACCGTGCCGTCGATCTCGATCGGAAGCTGCTGGCGGCGCTCGAGCAGCCGCTCGTGATAGGCGATCACGGCGTCGACGCCCCGGCAGATTTCGCACTCGTTGCTCACTCGAAAGCCCCAGGCGGCCAGGGTTTCCAGGATCTGGGTCTGCGTGTCGACGTCCTCCGGAATGCCTTCACCCAGCGTGTAGGCGCGGAAGTCCAGGGCGCGCAGACGCGCCGTGTCGATGTCATGCAGCTGGCGCAGGGAGCCGGCCGCCGCGTTGCGCGGGTTGGCGAAGGGAGCAAGCTCCCGCTCGAGCCGCTGCTGGTTGAGCTTCTCGAAACGCGCCACCGGAAGAATCACCTCGCCCCGCACCGAGACCCGCTCCCGCGCGTCGCGGCCGGGTGTCGGTGCCAGCGCCAGCGGGATGCTGGGACACAGGCGCAGGTTGGCCGTCACGTCCTCGCCCACGCGACCGTCGCCCCGTGTGGCGCCCACCGAAAGCACTCCGTTCTCGTACACGAGCTCGACGCCGGCGCCGTCGAGCTTGGGCTCGGCCGCGTACTCCACCGGGGCCTCGACTTCGAGCTCGCGGCGCACGCGCTCGTCGAAGGCCCGCATCTCTTCGGCTCCCATGGCGTTGTCCAGCGACAGCATGGGCACCACTCGTCGCACTTCGCGGAAGCCCTCGGCCGGCGGCGCCCCCACGCGCAGACTGGGCGAGTCGGGGCGCAGGAGCACCGGGTGACGGGCCTCGAGATCCTGGAGCTCCCGCATCAGCCGGTCGTATTCGGCGTCCGAAATCTCGGGGTCGTCTTCCAGGTGATAGAGCCGGTTGTGGCGGTTCAGCTCGCTGACGAGCTGATCGGCACGCCGGCGGGCGGCTGCGAGCGGGTCTTTGGCCAAACGTGCGTCTCCGAAGGAGAATTTCCAGTAAAGGTCGTCGTCGGTCAAGGCGATGAAGCCCGGTAGCGCGGTCCTGCACCGGGCTCGATGGCCGGGGTGCCCCCAGGGGGCGCCCGCTGGGTTCGCACGTCAGGGGAGGACATGGGCCAGGCCGCGCAATGGGAGGGGTTCGACCCGGGCGAGCGGGACCCGGGTTTGCGTCGCTTCGCCGACGCCATGCCGGACGGCGTGGCCGTGGTGGGCAACGGCCGTATCCACTGGGCCAGCGAGCGGTTGCTGGAGCTGTTGGGCCGCACCGCCTCCGACCTGTGCCAGGTCGGATTCGCGGAGCTCTTCTCGGACGACGGGTCCGGCGTGCCCGATCCGGACCGGATCCGGGCCGTGGAGTGCCGGATCGAGCGTCCCGACGGAGAGATCCGGAACGTGATCTGCCGGCCGGTCGATCTGACCGACGGGCGCGGGGCCGACCGGACGTCGGCCGGCGATTCCGGCGCGTGGGTGATCGAGGACGTGACCCACGTGCGGTTGCTCGAGCGCGAGCTGCATCGCATGAACCAGGAACTGGGCCGCACCAATCAGGAGCTGGCCGTCCTGCGCGAGCGGCTTCGGGGCGAGCTGGCCGAGCGCGAGGAGCTTCTTGCCGTCGTGAGTCACGAGCTTCGCACGCCGGTGACCGTGATCAGCGGCTACAACCGTCTGCTGCTCTGCGACCAGGTGGGCAGCCTGAACGACGAGCAGCGCGGCTTCCTGGAAGAGAGCAACAAGAGCTGTGAGCGACTCAACGACTTCATCGGCAACCTGTTGACGGCGTCGCGCGACGCCAAGGGCGGCGACGTCCTCCAGATCTGCCAGGGGTCGCTGGTGGGTGTGATCGAAGGCGTGCGCGGTGCGCTGCGACCCCTTCTGGAAGAGGGGAAGCTGAAGATCCGGATCGACGCGTCCCCCGAAGCCAGCCACGCGCGTTTCGATCCGCTGCGCCTGGACCAGATCCTGACCAATCTGCTGGGCAACGCCATCAAGTTTTCGAAACCGGGTGACACCATCGAGGTCTCCACGGCGGCGTTGCCTCCCAGCCAGGGCTCGAGCCAGAGCCTGGTGGAGGTGGCCGTCGCCGACGAGGGTCCCGGCGTCGACCCGGACGACCGGATCCGGATCTTCGAGCCCTATGTGCGGGCCGGCGACGACACGCGCGCCAACGGGTTGGGTCTCGGTCTGGCCATCTGCAAGCGCTTGGTGGAGGCCCACGGCGGCGGGATCCGGGTGACGGACCGGCCGGGCGGGGGCAGCCGCTTCGCGTTCACCCTTCCCCTGGGCGATGGCAAAAGGGCCACGCAGGCAGAGGAAGGCGAGTAGTCGGTGGTATCGAAGCGAAGCCGCGCGGGGTTGGTGCGATCCAAACACCGATCGCAGAAACATTTCCGGGTGCTCGTCGTGGACGACTCGGAGATGATCCGCACCTATCTGGCAAATCTGTTGGAGCTCAAGGGCTATGGCGTGGACACCGCCGAAGACGGGCGGCGCGCGCTGGCGTTGCTGGAAGGCGGCGCCTCTCCGGACGTGGTGATCCTCGATGTGATGATGCCCGGGCTCGACGGGCTCGAGACCCTGCGGCGGGTTCGCGAGTTCGACGAGGAGACGCCGGTGGTGATGCTGTCGGTGGTGGGCAAGGCAAGCACGATCGTCGAGGCCATGACCCTGGGCGCCGCCGACTTCCTGAACAAGCCGCTGGAAGAGGACGAACTCGAGCGCACGCTGGAGCGGGTGCTGGAGAAGAAGATTCAGGAACGAGAGTTGGAACACGAATCGATCACTCCCTATCGCGAGGGAGTGGTCTGGGCGAGTCCGCCCATGCAGCGGATTCACGAGTTGCTCGTGCAGGTGTCGGACACGGATGTCACCGTCCTGATCGGCGGCGAGAGTGGCGTGGGCAAGGAGATCGTGGCGCGGACCGCCCACGAGATCTCGAGCCGCTCGAATCGCGCCTTCGTGAAGGTCAACTGTGCGGCCCTTCCGGAAGACCTGCTGGAGAGTGAGCTGTTCGGCTACGAAAAGGGCGCCTTCACCGGCGCGGCCCACCGCAAGCAGGGAAAGTTCGAACTCGCGAACCGCGGCACGATCTTCCTGGATGAAATCGGCGAGATGAGCGCCTCGCTCCAGGGCAAGCTGCTCCAGGTGCTTCAGGACGGCGAGTTCACGCGGCTGGGTGGAAACGCCGACATCCGGGTGGATGTGCGCGTCATCTGTGCCACGAATCGAAAACTCGAAGACATGGTGCGCGAAGGGACGTTCCGCGAGGACCTGTTCTTCCGGCTCAACGTGGTCAACATCCCGATTCCGCCGCTGCGTGAGCGCAAGGAGGAGATTCCACGCCTGGTGGAGACCTTCCTGCGGCGGTACCCGGCACACTATCGCAAGCCGATTCCACGCCTGAGCGACCGACTTCTGCACAGTTTCGAGCGCTACGCCTTCCCGGGCAACGTTCGGGAGCTGGAGAACATGATCAAGCGCATCGTGGTGCTGGGGAGCGAGGAGCCCATCCTCGCGGATATCCGGCGCGAGGAGCGGGTTACGGAGCGCTCATGCAGCGCCCTGCGCGACCTGATCGATGACGTGGAGGCCCGGGCCGGCGAGCTGCCCCTGCGCGAGGTGGGACGGCTGGTGGCGCAGGAGGCGGAGCGCGAGACGATCGGCCGGGCCCTGGAGCAGACCAACTGGAACCGCAAGCAGGCGGCCCGGATGTTGGGTGTGAGCTACAAGACCCTGTTGCAGAAGATCCGGGGCTGCGGGCTGGAACCGCACTAGGCGCTATACTGCGCCGCCTTCTCAACCCCGTCCCCCGAGAAGAGACGAGCGCGATGGAGCAACTCAGCCTACAGCTGCCGGAAGCGGCGCCCCTGCCGCTGCTGCCCTTGATGATCAGTCTGGGCCTGGGGCTCATTCTGGCGGTGAGCCTGCGTTGGCACTTCCAGCGCTTCGGCTCCACCCTGTCGAACCGCGGCGAGTTCGCCCAGGTCTTCCCGTTCATCGTGCTCACCACGGTCCTGATCATCACGGTGGTGAAATCGTCCCTGGCACTCTCACTGGGTCTGGTGGGCGCGCTTTCCATCGTGCGCTTCCGAACGCCCATCAAGGAGCCGGAAGAGCTGGCCTACCTGTTCATGGCCATCGCCATGGGACTCGGACTCGGTGCCGATCAGTGGTACGCCACCGTCCTGGCCAGCGTGGTGATCCTGGCGGCCATCGCGGCGCTGCGCTGGGCCCAGCGCGACCGGGAAGACAAGTCCCTGTTCCTCTCGATCGACTGGTCGGGCTACGACGGCAGCGACCAGAGGCTCGACGCCCTCAACGAGGTGGTGTCGCGACACGTCTCCATCGGCGACATCCGCCGCATCGACGCGCGCGACGGCGGCCTCGAGGCCACCTACTTCGTGGACGTGAGCGAGAGCGGCAAGATCTCGGCCCTGTTGGACGATCTCAAGCGGACCTTCCCGGGCATCGGGGTCTCCTTCATCGACCAGAACCGCCTCCCGAGCGTGTGACGCGAAAGCTGCCCGAATCCGCGCGGTACGAGGTGAAGTTCATCGCTTCGCCGGACGAGTATCACCGCATGGAGCATTGGATTGCCATGCACCCGGCGGGCTTCCGCTCGCCGTTTCCGCCCCGGCAGGTGAACAACGTCTATTTCGACGACCACAACCTCTACGCGTATGCCGAGAACCTGAGCGGCGCCAGCGCCCGTTCCAAGGTCCGCCTGCGTTGGTACGGCGATACCTTCCAGGCCGAGAAATGCGTCCTCGAGGTGAAGCAGAAGCGGAACATGCTGGGGTGGAAGTACAACTTCCGCGTTGGCCCGATCGACTTCGAGAACCAGTCGTGGGTCTCGATCCGGCGCAGCCTCCGCTCCCAACTCGAGCCCGAGGGCCGGCCCTGGTTCGACGAGAACCCCCAGCCGGTGCTGATCAACCGCTATCGCCGCAACTACTACCTGTCCCACGATGGGAAGGTCCGGGTCACGCTGGATTCGCACCAGGAAGTGCTCGACCAGCGCGTGGCGCCGCGGCCCAACCTGAGGCGCGCCACCAATCTTCCGCAGACCATCGTGGTCGAGTTCAAGTTCGGACGCGGCGATTTCCCGACGGGATCGCGAGCCATCCAGGGCGTTCCGATCCGGGTGAGCCGCAACTCCAAGTATGTAATCGGCGTTCAGTCGCTCCTCGCGAGCTGAAGGGCGACGCGTGTCACTCGTCCGGTGGCTGCACACGGTTCGCCATCTGCGTCGCCGTCAGGTGGTGGGGCAGGTGGCTTTGCGTCTGCGCCGGGTCCTCGAGGATCCGGCCCGCTTCGCGGCGCGACCGACCCCGCCGCCTGCACCCGTGCACTGGCGATCCCGCTCCGGGTACTTCCCCCCCGGACCCCAGGCGCGCGACCCGGCCGGGATCTTGCGCGGCGAGTTCCGTTTCCTGAACCGCAGCCACGCCCTGGGCTGGCCGCCGCGCTGGGACGCGCCGTCGCTTCCGGCGCTGCACCGCTACAACCTGCACTACTTCGAGTTCCTGTGGGCCCTTCCGTACGAAGACGCCCGTGGTGGCGTGCGCGACTGGATCCGGCAGCACCCGCTGGCGCGGGAGCGGATCGGCTGGGCCCCGTATCCCACCTCCCAGCGCCTGGTGAACTGGTGCGCCTACTTCTTCGGCCGCCACGGCGAGATCACCGCAGCCGACACTGCCTTCGCGGAGGAGCTCTGGGCATCGATCTACCTGCAGGCCGAGTGGTTGCGGGCGCATCTGGAGACCCACCTGCTGGGGAACCACCTGCTGGAGAACGCAGTGGCCCTGGCCCTGTGCGGCAGCTGCTTCCGCGGCCCCAAGGCCGACCGCTGGCTCCGCACCGGCGAGCGGGTGCTTGCCGAGCAGCTGTCCGAGCAGATCCGCCCGGACGGCGGGCACTTCGAACACTCGCCCATGTATCACCTGCGCGTGGCGTTCGCGCTCACGACGCTGCTGGATGTGGGTCGCGACACGGTCGTGCGATTGGTGGAGGAGCCCCTGGCCCGCATGATGGCGGCGCTGCCGCGCCTGTGTCATCCGGATCGCGAGATCGCGCTCATCAACGACAGCGGGTTCGGCGTCTACGGCCCGCCGGATGTGCTCCGTCAGTGGTGGGAACGGGTCGCCGGCCGCCAGGCGCCGGACGCCGGTCTCGGCGCCTTCGCCCTGCGCGACACGGGCTTCTACGGCTCATGCCAGGCCAACGGTCACTATCTGATCTGCGACGCGGGCCCCCTGGGCCCCGACTACCTGTTGGGCCACGCCCACGCGGGTATCTTCTCGTTCGAGCTGTCTCTGCACGGGCAGCGGGTGATCGTCGATTCCGGGGTTCATGGCTACGAGCCGGACGAACTGCGCGGCTACTGCCGTTCGACCCGGGCCCACAACACGGTCGAGATCGACGGCGAGGACCAGTGCGAGCTGTGGGCGGCGTTCCGCGTGGGCCGACGGGGCAGGCCGCGCGACGTGGTATTCGAGGCCGAGGCCCTCGGCTTCCGTCTGCGGGCCTGGCACGATGGCTACGAGCGCCTTCCGGGTCGGCCCCGGCACCGGCGCCATTTCCGATGGGAGAATCGGGGCGTCTTGACCGTGGAAGATGTGATCACCAGCTCGCGCCCGGTCCGCATCGCGTCGCGCCTGCACCTGCACCCGGACTGTGAGATCCGCAGCCTGGACGCGACCCGGGCATGTGTGGAGCATCCTCGGGGCCGCTTCACGGTGGTCTTCAACGGGGACGGCCGCCTGGAGGAAGAGGAATCGTCCTACTGCCCCGAGTTCGGCCTGCGCCTGGACAACAGGGCCCTGCGGTTCTCCGCATCGGGTGCGCGGGTCGACCTGGGATTCCGCCTCGAAGACGAGGCGCGCTAGCGATCCGATCCATGCGCATCCTCTACTTCTCCCACTACTTCCATCCGGAGGGCAACGCGCCGGCGGCGCGGGTCTACGAACTGTGCCGGCGCTGGGTGGCGCAGGGGCATCAGGTCACGGTGATCACGTGCGCCCCGAACGTGCCCGTTGGCGTGGTCTACGACGGCTACCGCAACGGCTGGCTCCAGCGCGAAACCGTGCAGGGAGTCGAAACCATTCGGGTCTGGACCTACCTGGCGGCCAACAAGGGAACGGTTCGGCGCATCGCGAACTACGTCTCGTACATGCTGACGGCGATCCTGGCCGGGCTGCGCGTGGCCCGCCCCGACGTGGTGATCGCCACCTCGCCCCAGTTCTTCTGCGGCTGGGCCGGCGTCTGGGTGTGCCGGCTGCGCCGCCTGCCCCTCATTCTCGAGATCCGGGACCTCTGGCCCGAGTCCATCGTCACCGTGGGTGCCATGCGGAAGAGCGTCGCCGTGCGCCTGCTGGAGCGCTGGGAGCGCTCCATGTATCGGGCGGCCCGGCGGGTGGTGACCGTGGGAGAGGGCTACCGGGAGCAGCTGGTGGCCCGCGGGGTGCCCTCCGAACGCATCGATGTGATTCCCAACGGCGTGGATCGCGCCATGTTCGATCGCACCACGGGCGGGGGCGGCGTGCGCGCCGAGTTCGGTCTGGGCGACGCCTTCGTGTGCGCCTACGTGGGCACCATCGGGATGGGCTCGGGGCTCGAGGTGGTGCTGCGCGCCGCGCGTCTGCTGCGCGACGCGCCCGGACCCGACGTGGTGTTCCTGCTGGTGGGCGACGGCGCCGTGCGCGAAGACCTGGAGCGCCGCGCCCGATCCGAGGGGCTGTCGAGGGTGGTCTTCACCGGGCGCCTGGACAAGAATCGCATTCCCGCCGTGCTGGCGGCCAGCGATGCCTGCCTGGTGCACTTGAGTCGCAAGGAACTCTTCCGAACGGTGCTTCCCTCGAAGATCTTCGAAGCCTCCGCCATGGCCCGGCCCATCGTGCTTGGCGTGGAGGGCTTTGCCGCGGACCTGGTGGCGGGCGCCGGGGCGGGCGTGTGCATCGAGCCGGAGAACGAGCGCGAACTGGTGGAGGCGGTGACTCGTCTCGCCGGCGATCCGGAGCGGGCCGCCGAGATGGGCCGGCGTGGTCTCGAGCAGATCGCCACCCGATACGACTACGATGAGCTGGCCGGGCGCTACCTGGGGGTGGTGTCGCGGTTGGTCCAGTGGGTTCAGCAGGGAGCCTCCTAGCGTGCGGATCCTGAACGTGGTCGGGGCGAGGCCCAACCTGATGAAGATCGCCCCCCTGATGGACGCCTACGCGGCGTCCGAACGGATCGAGCCGATCCTCGTGCATACGGGCCAGCACTACGACCACAACATGAGCGAACTCTTCTTTCGGCAGCTGGGCATCCCTGAGCCGGAGATCAATCTGGGCGTGGGCAGCGGATCCCACGCGGTCCAGACCGCCGAGATCATCCGCGCGTTCGAGCCGGTGGTGTTGGATCAAAAGCCGTCGGCGGTGCTGGTGGTGGGCGACGTGAACAGCACCATCGCCTGCGGGCTCGTGGCGACGAAACTGGGGATTCCGCTCGTGCACGTGGAGGCGGGCCTGCGGAGCTTCGATCGCAGCATGCCCGAGGAGATCAACCGGGTGCTCACCGATTCCATCAGCGATCTGCTCTTCTGTACCGAGGCCAGTGGGGTCTCGAACCTGGCGCGAGAGGGAGTGGATCCGGCGAAGGTCCACCTGGTGGGCAACGTCATGATCGACACCATGATGAAGCACCGGAAGCGGGCCGAGGCGTCGCCGATCCTTCGGGAACTCGGGCTCGAAGCCGACGGCTACGCGGTGTTGACCCTCCACCGCCCCTCCAACGTGGACGATCCCGACACGTTGACGGGCATCGTGGATGCCCTGGAAGTGATCCAGCGCGACCTGCCGGTGATCTTTCCCATGCACCCACGCACGGGTGAGCGCCTGCGAGAGTTCGGGCTGGCAGCCCGGGTGGAGGCGCTCTCGGGCCTGCGCCTGGTCGGGCCGGCGGGCTATCTGGACTTCCTCGAGCTGATGGCCCGTGCGCGACTGGTGTTGACCGACTCCGGCGGCATCCAGGAGGAGACCACCATCCTGAAGGTGCCGTGCCTCACCCTGCGCGAGAACACCGAGCGTCCGGTTACGTTGGAGGTGGGTGGCAACCAGCTGGTGGGAAGCGATCCCGATCGCATCGTATCGGCCTACCGGGCCCTGGCCCGTGGCGAGCGACCCCAGGTGGGAACGCCGCCGCTCTGGGACGGCCGGGCGGCGGGCCGCATCGTCGAGATCCTGGAGCGGTCGCTATGAGCGCGCGTCACGCGGTGGGCATCGTGGGCGCCGGAATGATCGCCGAGACCCTTCACCTGCCGGTACTCACCAGCATGCAGGACGTGCGGGTCGCCTGGATCGCCGATCGCGATCCGGAGCGCGCCAGGTCCCTGGCCGCGGCGTACGGGGTTGCGCCGGCGCCGCTGCCCGCGGATCCGGCGCAGCTACCGGCGTGCGACGCCGTGCTGCTGGCCATCCCGCTGCAAGTGCGCCGTCCCTACTACGAGGCCTTCTCCGCCCGGGGCACCGCCGTGATGGCGGAGAAGCCATTCGCCGTCGACAGCGATGAGCACCGGGCGATTCTCGATCTGTTTCCGGCCCACCGGATCGCCTGTGGCTACCAGCGCCGAACCTTCGCGAACACCCTGCTGATCCGGAAGCTGCTCGCAAAGGGCTGGCTGGGGCCGCTGCGGGAGATCGTGCTGCGCGAGGGGGACCGGGTGAAGCGGAGTGGCGCCGACTCGCGTCACTTCGACGACGTGGCCCTGGCGGGGGGCGGCGTGCTGATCAGCCTGGGCTGTCACAGCCTGGACTGGGTGGTGTTCGTCACCGGTGCCACCGGCTACGAGATCCTGGCCGAGGACGTGGTGTTCGACGGCGAGCTCGACCGCAAGGTGACAGCCCGGATTCGCCTGGAGACCGGCGAGGCGAGCGTGGAACTGGACTACTGCGTCAGCTGGCTCGACGCCCAGCCGAACTGCACGGAACTTCGCTTCGAGCATGCGGAGGTCACGCTGGGCAACGCTCCGGCGTCTCCGGTGCTCCTGCACTCGCCTGGGGAGGTCGCGGGCGCGGGTCTGACCGCCCCCGCTGGGGGCGCGACCACCCAGAACCAGGCCTGTTTTCTGGAGTGGTCGCACTTTCTGGCAGGGCTCGTCAGCGGAACGCCCTCGTTGGTGTCCGCGTCGGAGACGCTGCTGACCACGGCGCTCATGGAAGACATCTATCGGGGCGCGCGGGGCGCATGACGAAGGTGGTCGTGCTCGGCGCGAATGGTCAGGTGGGAGCCGAGGTGTGCCTGCTGCTCGAGAAGCACGCCGACGTCACGGTAATTCCCGTGTGCCGCAATCCGGGAAGCTCGTCGTTCCTGCGCTATCACGGACTCGCCTGCCGCCACGGGATCCCCGCCGACCCGGAGCAGGCGCGCGAGCTGCTGGCAGACGCCGACGTGGTGCTGAACTTCGCATTCGTTCGCGGTCTTCCCAGTGCGACGCGCAGGGTGCACGAGGATCTCATCGCCAACTCGTTTCGCTGCTCCCCCGCCGACGCCCGCGTCATCTTCATCAGCACCCTGTCGGTCTACGGCTTTCCCACCGCCCTCGGGTTCCGACGCAACACCGCCTACGGTCGCGAGAAGCTCTTCTGCGAGGAAGTTGCGCGCCGCGAGGGGGCGCGCGCGGGAAAGCCCGTCACCATCTTCCGGCTGGGCCACGTGTGTGGCGATCTGCAGGCCATCACCGCCCGTATCCGGAGCGAGGTGGAATCGGGCCCGCTCGAGCTTCGGCAGAATGGGGACTACCCGTCGAACACCACCTACACCGCCACCCTCGTCGAGGCGGTGCAGCTTGTGATTGCGGAAAGGGTCGCACCCGGAACCCATGATCTGGTGCGGACGCCCGAGCGCTCCTGGCGCGAGGTATACGCCTACGAGGCCGACCAGGTGGGAGCCGCGTTCCGCCAGGTGGAGCGCGCAGTGTCGGCCTCGCCCGGCCCGTTCGGGCGCGCCGTGGCCTGGCTGGGGGGGATACCGCGCCGCGCCGCCGGCGTTGCGCGGAGCTCGGTGCGGTTGCGGGACCTGACCCGCACATTGGTGTCGCGGCTGCCCGGGACGCAGAACCGCAGGTTGAACGCGATCTACAACCGGTCGCGGGCGCGGGCCGAGATCGCTGCCCTCACGCGGAGTGGAGTTGCTTTCGTGCGGCTGGCGGATCCCTGGCCGATCCGGCGCGCGCTCGACGGCCTGAGCGATCCGGCCGAACTGCGCCGCGACCCACGCTATCAGCTGCCTGAAGAGCCGGCGGGCTTCCGCGACTGAACCCGGCGGTTCAGGATTCCCGCCACCACGGGATCTGGGGGAAGCGCGGCTTCCACTCGGGCAGGCACCCGATGAAGTTGGCCTCCCAGTTGGTCTCGAGCTCCCAGTGCCAGTCGGAGTAGAACTCGATGCCACGGGGCGTGACCTTGCCCACCGCGTATCCCAGATCCTGCAGGTACTCCATGGCGTCCTTGAGGTAGGCCCGCGCGGTGATCCAGCGGTGGTTGTACTCGAATTGGATCACCGGAATCCGCCGCTCGCCGAGCATCCGGCGGGCGCCCCGCAGGACCCGCAGGTCGTGACCCTCCGCGTCCACCTTCACCAGCGACACGGCGTCGATCCCGTGTTCTTCGCAGTAGTGGTCGATGGAGGTCAGCTGGATGCGCTCCATGACGAAGTCCTCGGGCGTGGTCGAGTGGCGGTAGACCGAGTTGGCACCGCCGCGGCCCGAGACGAAGAGCTCGAGCTCGCCGGGCTCGTCGGACATGCCGAGCTTCACCGGCTGGACGCGGGCTGAATCCGGAAAGGTCGCGATCTTTTCCAGCAGGATTCCGTGGTTCCGCTGCGAGGGTTCGAAGCAGTGCACTTCGAACCCGGACAGGTCGGCGCCGGCGGTCCGCAGCAGGCTGTCGGTCCACCAGCCCCGGTAGGCCCCCACGTCGAAGATCACCACGGGTTTGTCCAGGCCGGCCTCGAGTACCGTGCGCTGGACCATGGCCTCCCCGTTGTCGCCGATGGACGTGGCCGCGTCGAGGCGTCCCTCAGTGAGCAGGAAGCGGGCGAACCGGACCATGTTGCGGCGGCCCAGCAGCGTCCAGAAGGTCCGGGACAGGGCTCGCTTGAACAACCGGTTCGTCACGGGCGGCTGCGGCGGCCCGTTCACGACTTTTCCGCCAGCAGGCCCTGGATCACGTAAGCGGCCTCGACCAGATCATCGACCACGTGGTTGGCGGCGGCCCCGTGGCTCGCATCCGTCTCGGCCCCGTATCCCGTTCGCACCAGCAGCGTGGTTGCGCCCAGGGCGCGGCCCAGCGCAACGTCGCTGGCCATGTCGCCCACCACGAAGCATTCGGACGCGTCGAAGCGGAGCTTTTTCGCCGCCTGTTCGACCAGGCCCGTGCGGGGCTTGCGGCAGTCGCAGCCCTCGTCGGGAAGATGGGGACAGTAGTAGATGGCGTCGAGCTCGACCCCAAAGGCTTCGAGTTGTTCGGTCATCCGCCGGTGGATCTCGTCCAGTCGCGGCGGATCGATCATGCCGCGAGCCACCGCGGACTGGTTGGTCACGACCACGAGGCCCAGGCCCAGGTCGGCGAGCTTGCGCAGCCCCGGTCCGGCCTCCGCAAGCAGCTCCACCGCATCCGGGTCGGACAGATGATGCTTCTCCACGATGATCGTGCCATCGCGGTCCAGCAGAACGAAGCGACGTTGGCTCATGCGGGCCTCATGGGGAGGCGAGCAACATACGGTGTGCCCTTCCGGGTGTCTAGTTCGGGGAACTTCGCTCGCCTGCGGCTCGCTGCGCGCGGGCCTGCTGGCCCGCTTGCGTGTCCCGGCTGCGACAGGCGGGGGCTGCGGTGGGGACGTGACCGCGTGCGCGGGGTAGCATCCGGCGCGGGATGAAGGCGTTTCTGCTGGCGGCCGGCCTCGGCACGCGCATGGGTGACATCACGCGGGTGATGCCCAAGTGCCTGTTGCCCATCGCCGGAACGCCGCTCCTGGGACACTGGTTGCAACAGCTGGCAGGGTGCGGCGTGGACGCGGTGCTGGTGAACACGCACCACCTGGCGCCGCAGGTCCGCGACTATGTGCAGACCTCGAACCCGTCACTCCGGGTGCAGCTCGCCCACGAGGAGCAGCTGCGGGGAAGTGCGGGCACATTGGCCGCGAACCGCGATTTCGTCGCCGCTGACGAGCCCTTCCTGGTGGCCTACGCGGACAACGCCTCCCGGGTCGACCTGGCCGCACTGGTGCGAGCGCATCGGCCCGGCGATGCGGCGACCCTGGGCCTGTTCCAGGTCGAAAACCCGCGTGCGTGCGGGATCGTGGAGCTCGACGCCGAGGGCAACGTGGTGGACTTCACCGAGAAGCCCGAGCGGCCCCGCTCGGATCTGGCGTGGGCGGGTCTGCTGATGGGCACGCGTGCGCTGCTTGACGCGATTCCTGCCAGCGTGCCGTGCGATCTGGGACACGACGTGCTTCCGGGCCTGGTGGGACGGATGCGCGGCGTCGTGATCGAGGGCTACCACCGCGACGTGGGAACTCCGGAGAGCTACCGGCGGGCCTGTGCCGACTTCGAGCAGTTCGAGCGAACCCGGGCGACGCGATGAGGCCCGCGAAGAGCGACGCCTCGTTCCTCCCGATCGTCCGGCTCGAGAACCCGGTTCGCGAATACGACTGGGGCTCGCATCGCGCCATCGCGGAGCTGCGGGGCGAGCCGGCGCCAACCGACGAGCCCCAGGCCGAACTCTGGATGGGTGCCCATCCGTTGGCGCCCTCGCGTGTGGTGCTCGAATCCGAAGAGGTCTCGCTTCTGGAATGGATCGATCGCCAGCCGGTCGAGGTGCTGGGGGCGCGCGTCTGCGAGCGCTTCGGTGCGCGGCTGCCATTCCTGTTCAAGGTGCTCGCCGCCGAAAGACCGCTCTCGATCCAGGCGCATCCCGACGCGGACCAGGCGCGCGACGGCTTTGCGCGCGAGAACGAGCGTGGAATTCCCCTGTCCCATCGCGAACGCAACTACCGCGACGCGAGCCACAAGCCGGAGCTGATCTGCGCACTCTCCGACTTCTCGGCCCTGTGCGGCTTTCGCAGACTCGACACCCTGCGAAGCCTGCTCGAGAGCGTGGGGGCGGCCGACCTGGTGCCGGCGGGGGAGGGGGGCGATGCGCTCCGGGGCTTCTTCCGCGGGCTGCTGGAGATGGCGCCCGATCGTCGCGCCGCGCGCGTGGCCGAGATCGCGGGTTTGGCCGCCCCGCTCGCGCCACGGGACGCGGCCTTCGCGTGGCTGGTGCGCCTCCAGGAGACCCATCCGGGCGATCCCGGTGTCCTGGCTCCGCTCTACCTGAACCCGGTAACGCTTTCGGCGGGACAGGCGATGTTCCTTCCGGCGGGCGAGTTGCACTGCTACCTGCAGGGCGTGGCCATCGAGCTGATGGCCAACTCGGACAACGTCTTGCGCGGTGGACTCACGTCGAAGCACGTGGACCCGGGCGAGCTGCTGAGCGTGCTGCGGTTCACGGAGTCGCGTGTGGAGGTGCTGGATCCGTCGGCTCCCGGCCCGCGGGTGCGCTACGACACGCCGGCCCGGGAATTCGTGCTTTCGCGACTGCGGATTCGCGAGGGTGAGCCGTTCGAGAGCGCGGAAGAGCGCAGCGTCGAGATCCTGCTCTGCACCGGAGGTGGGATCCGCATCGTCGCGCCCCACGGCGAACCGCTGGCGCTGCGCCGGGGCGAGAGCGGTCTGATACCCGCGGCCGCCGGGCGCTACCGCCTGGAGGGCCGGGGGACCGCCTATTGCGCCGGGGTTCCCGACTGATCGGAAGATCCGTCCTTCTCCGCCAGCACGAACACGTCCCAGGCGCCGTTCGGGTGAAAGCGCCAGAGCGACGCATCCAGGGCCGCCAGCACGCGTCCGGCAGCACTCCCCACCAGATCGATCACGCGCCCGTTGAGAATCCACTTGCCGCGCTTCTGCACGACCCGCATGCCGCCCTCGCGAAGCATGTCCTCGATCTGTGCCGGGGTCGCGGCGTGCTCGCGATCGAAGCGTCCGTAGAGGAGCGACGCGGCGTTCCGGAAGTTGAACAGGAAGCGCCCTCCGGGCTTGAGCACACGCGCCACCTCCAGGATCGCCGCCCTTTGATCCGAAAGCTCGCTGAAGCGGGGAATCACGTGGATGCTGTAGGCGAAGTCGACGGAGCCGCTCTCGAAGCCCAGGTGGAAGATGTCCGCGACGGCCAGCTCACACGAGCCGGGCAGGCCGAGGCCGCTCAATTTCTTCTCGAGCTCCGCCAGCAGGCTCTCGTTGAAATCCGTTGCCGTGACGTGGAACCCGCGCTCCAGCACCGGAATCGTGAATCGCCCGGTGCCGGCTCCCAGTTCCACCACCTTCATGGAGCCCTGCGCCTCGGGGAACATGGAGCGGAACAGGCGCAGATCGTGGCGTGTCAGGATGGTGCCGCGCGGGCTCCGGATGCGCAGATCGTCGTACTCCGCCCCCGATTGCGAGTAGCGATCGCCGACCTGCTGTCTGGATTCGGGAACTTGTCGGGTGTCCTGGGTCACGTGGGATTCGCCGGAGATCGGGGCGCTGGAGCATACCCCAGCCTGCTGCAGACCGGCCCGATCCGTTCTGCGATGGCCGACCACTCCGCGCCGGTGGGTTCCACTTCCGCGTACACCGGATGCTCGGGATCCAGGTAGCGGCACCCGAATTCCACCAGGGCTTGCGGGTCTTCGACCTCGCAGAACTCGGCCAGTCGCTTCACGGAGTCGGCCGGCTCCCGCAGCAGATTCTCGTAGCGAACCTGGAGCCAGCGGTCGGGCGGGAGCCTCTCCAGATCGTCGAGCGCGATCTCCAGCATGCGCTGCCACTGGAAGGCCGCAACCTCGGCCCGGGAGTGGGAGTCGCGAAAGGCATCGAGCCCGGGGACGATCGGCCCCCACGAGGCGGGGCGTCCCTCGAGCAGACCGTGCAGCTGGTTGCGAACGAAGCGCAGCGCCAGCCGGGGCAGGGTGTGGATCTGGAGATGGGCGCGCTTGCGGGCGATGGCGGCGCCCAGCGTGTCTGCCGCCCGGCCCCACCAGTAGGTCATCTCGGGGATCGCCCCGATCGGGTCGCGGACGACGTGGACGATGCGGGCCTCGGGAAGCACGCGCAGAACGAACGGGATGCGCAGGGCGTGGTACGCCAGGTCGTCCAGGTAACGCGAACCACTGCCGCGCTCCACCGCCCGGTGGCACGCGCGACGGATCCGGTGTCGGACGCGGTCGTTGGCGTCGGCCTCGGTTCGCCGATCGTCCGGGCGCCCGCCCATCCCGATGTCCCAGATGGGACCGGGTTCCGAGAGCAGGGTGAACTCGGATGCGTGTCGGAGCAGGTGCGACAGGCAGGTCTTTCCAGAACGGGGCGTTCCCGTGATCAGGATCGGTCGATCGAACTGGAACGAATCACCTTCGGACCGCGGCACGGGCTGGCAGGGTAACCCGTCGCACTCTGCACTGCATCGCGCGACTCGAGCGTTTCGAACCGGAACGGCGCCGCAGACTGCCGCGCCCCGAGCATGCGCTTTCGTTATGTGTCAGGCTCCTCCCCCGGCGACGTCCTGTGTCGCGAAGCGTCCACGAGGAGCCAGCTCCGCATGGCAGTCTTCCGCGGCAGGGACCTGGGTCGAGCCGTGCCCCTGATGCGCGAAAGCGTCTGGGTCCTGATCGGACAGGCCGGTGTGCTGGTGGGCGGCCTGGTGGGAATCCGCCTGATCACGGGCGTCGTGCCGCCCGCCGTCTACGGCGACGCGGCGTTGCTGCTGGGTGTCGTCGCGCTGGCCAGCAGCGTGTTCTGCGCGCCGTTCCTCCAGGGAGCGATCCGGTTCTACTCCCGCGCGCGGGACGCCGGCAGCGTGGCGCCGTTCCGGGCGGTGGTAGAGAGCCTCCTGGGCCGCGCCGTGGGCATCGCGGTCGCACTGCTCCTGGCCGGGGGTGCGGTGTGGGTGTGGCTGGGAGACTCGGGCGTGGGCTTCGGCACGTTCCTGTTGGCCGGCGCATTGCTGTGTCTCAACGTGCTGCGCCTGATGGAGGCGGGGCTGCTCAACGCCGCACGACGCCGCAGGCACCACGGTTTGTGGAACGCCTTCGACGCGTGGGCGCGGCCGGCCGCCGTGATCGGGTTCGTCCTGTGGCTGGGACCTACCGTTCCTGTTCTGATGCTCGGGTACGTGGTCGGCGCGCTGGTCTCGAACCTCGCGTTCCGGCGCAACCTGATTCGCGGCGATCTCGAAGCCAGCCGATCGCTGGATCCCGATTGGTCGGATTCGCTGCGGCGCGACCTGATGCGCTTCGCGATTCCCCTGGCTCCCATCGCCGTGCTCATGTGGATCTCGAGCCTCAGCGATCGCTATGTACTGGCCGCGCTCGCCGGGTCGGATGCCGCCGGGCTCTACGTCGCGGCGTACGGTCTCTCGAGTCGCCCGTTTCTCGCGTTCGCTGGAATCGCGAACATCACGTTCCTGCCACTCCTCTACGACGCGGTCGCGCGCGGCGACGTTCGCCGCGAACGTCAGGTGGTGCTGTCGTGGTTGGGGCTGCTGGCTGCGGGCATGCTGGCGGGGGTCGCGCTGGTGATCGTGCTCCAGAACGAGATCGTGCGGCTGGCCCTGGGGGAGCGCTACTGGGGAGCTGCCTCGCTGATGCCCTGGATCGCCGGCGCCTATGCGTTCTGGGGTGGGCAACAACTGTTCGAGTGCCTGATCTACGCCCACAGCCGGACGCGCCTGCTGAGCGTGTCCCACGGCATCGCCGCCGTCTCCTCCCTCACCTTGTACGCCGTGCTGATCCCCCGCATGGGTGCTCCGGGCGCCGCGATCGGAACCTTCTGTGCCCTGGGCATCACCTGCTGCGTCACGTTCTTCCTGTCGGGCGCTCCGGCCCTGATCGCCGGGCACCGGGGCGGCGGCGCGCCCTCTGGTGGGTCCGTACCCGAGGTCGGGCCCGCGCCCGAGTGACGGGTGGTTTCCGCGTCGCCAAGCCCAGGAGCGGCTGGTACACTCGGCCGACCTTCCCGCCGACCAGCTCGAGGACCCGTTCATCGTGAGTTTTCGACCCACAGGGGTCCGGCGCCGACCGGTCGCTTCCGTTGTCGCATCGGCTCTCGGCATCGCCCTGGCGGGAGGAGCCACGGTCGGGATCGGCCTGGCCGGGTGGATCGCCTGGCAGAACGGTTGGGAATTTGGCGCCGATGCTGCGTTGCTCTCGGTGCACCTGGGCGGGCTCTACAGTCTGGTGTTCGCCGCCGGCCTGGTTCCCGTGGCCGTGCTGTCGGTGCTGGTGGGCTGGCGCCCGGGACTGCGAGTGTTCTTCGGACTGTGGGTCGCCTTTTGCGTGCTCCTGAACGGGGCGCTCCGCTTCAGCCAGGTGGTGCAGTTGGCGTCGGTGACGCCGCACATGAACGCGGTGGGAATCGCGGACGCGTTCGCGCTGGTGGTGGCCGCGGGCCTGCTGGCCGTTGCGATCGCCGCTGGGGGGCTTTCCCGTCTGGGGCTGGCGTTGCTGCTGTTGGCCGCGCTCGAGGTGGGCAACGCCGCGCTCGAACGTCCCCTCGTGCGGAACCTCACGGAGCGGGTGGACCCGCTGCTCGCAACGGGTACGCCTGCGCCGGTGAACGAGGCGCTCGATCCCTTCGACGCCCGGCTGGTGCTGATCGGCTTCGACGGCGTCTCCTGGGAGATGCTGCTGCCCCTGTTGGAGCGCGGCGAGCTGCCGGGCTTCCGCCGCCTGCTCGCGGGCGCCGCCTACGGATACCTGGAGACGATTCCCTTCAGCGTGTCGCCCGTGGTGTGGGAGACCATTTCCACCGGGCAGGACCCGGAGAAACACGGGATCGGCTGGCATGCCCACTTCGAGTTCGCCGGCGTGGGGGAGCCCGTGCGGCGGCTTCCGTACTTCCGCCTGCGCAAGTCGCCCATGGGAATCCGCAGCCTGCTGGTGGCCACTGCCGGCCGGGGTCCCTGGCCCTGGAATCGCGTGCCCGCCGAGTCCACCGATGCGAAGGTGGCCCGGCTGTGGGAGATCGCCTCGCGCAACGATCTCTCGGTGGGGGTCTACCGCTGGATGAACACCGCGCCGGTGACACCGGTGGATGGCTTCATGGACGGCTACGGGGTGTCGACGCCCCTGATCTACCCGCCGGGCGCCGAAGAAGGGCTCCCGGCCGTGGCGGACCCGCCTCTGGGGCTACGGCCCGGGCTCGACTACACCGCGTCGCAGCTCCCCCACGAAGAGAGCCACTTCGAGCGCTTCGTGGAGCTCAGCCTGCGTTACCAGCCGGACGTGTTGCTTTACTACACCCACTACGCGGACGCGTCCCACCACCTGAACTGGAAGGCCGACGTGGTGGGGGATTCGCTCGTCCACTCGGGCCTGACCCACCCGGACTTCGAGCCCGGCGAGGCCATTTCGTACAGCTACCGCCAGATCGATCGCTTCCTGTTGGACATCCTGGATCGCCTGCCGCCGGATGCCTTCGTGGCGCTGGTGTCGGATCACGGATTCGACCTGCGGGGCTACGAGCACGACAACGCGCCGCCGGGAGTGATCATCGTGCGCGGCCCGGGCGTGAAGCCCGGACCGATTTCGGGCGCGCGGATCCACGACGTCGCGCCGACGCTGTTGCACCTGCTGGACCTGCCCGTCGCCGACGACATGGACGGCGTGGTCCTGGGCCTGGCCGAGCCCTCCGGGCCCCTGGATCGCCAGATGAAGCGGGTGGCAACCTACGGCCCTGCCGCGACCCCGGCCGAAGCCGGGGCGATCGACCCCAAGGACCTGGAGGAGCACGAGGACTATCTCAAGGCCCTGGGGTACATGAACTAGATGCACCTCCTGGTCACGGGCGGAGCCGGGTTCATCGGGTCGTTCACCTGCGATCGGCTGATCGCGGAGGGTCACCGGGTCCGGATCCTGGATAGCCTGGAAAAGCCGGTGCATACCGGCGATGTGCCCGCATACCTGAACCCGGCGGCCGAGTTCGTGCGCGGCGACGTGACCCGCCCCGAAGACCTGCGCCCGGCCCTCGCCGGGATCGACGCCGTGGTGCACCTGGCGGCCTACCAGGACTACCTGCCCGACTTCAGCAAGTTCTTCCGGGTCAACGCGGCCGGCACCGCTCTGATCTACGAGTTGATCGTGGCCGACGATCTGCCGATCCAGAAGGTGGTGGTGGCGTCCTCCCAGGCGGTGTATGGCGAAGGGCGCCACCGCTGTGCGAACGGACACGGGGTGCACCCCCCCATCCGCAGCGAGGAGCGCCTGCGCGCCGGGCTCTTCCCGGTGTTGTGCCCCGAATGCGGCGCCGAGACCACCTGGGAACTCACGGACGAGTCGGTGGTGAACCCGGAGAACCAGTACGCGCTCTCCAAGCACTCCCAGGAGCAGATCGCCATCCGCCTGGGCCGCCGCTACGGCATCCCCACCGTCGGCATGCGTTACTCGATCGTGCAGGGTCCACGTCAGTCGCTCTCCAACGCCTACTCCGGGGCCTGTCGCGTGTTCTGCCTCAACCTTCACTTCGGGCGAGATCCCCTGATCTACGAAGACGGGGAGCAGGTGCGCGATTTCGTCAACATCCACGACGTGGTGGACGCGAATCTGCTCGTGCTCGACGACGAGCGCGCGGATTACGAGGTGTTCAACGTGGGGGGCGGCCGGCCCTACACGGTGAACGAGTTCGCGGTGATCGTGGGCCGGGCCTTCGGCGTCGAGATCAAGACCCGGCCCAGCGGTCTGTATCGCTTCGGCGACACGCGGCACATCTGCTCCGACATCGGGCGGCTGCGGGGCCTGGGTTGGGAGCCGCGGCGCACGCCGGTGGAGAGCGTGGCCGATTACAAGGCCTGGCTGCAGGAGCAGGACGAGATCGAGGATGTATTCGTCCGCGCCCAGCGGACGATGAAGGAGATGGACGTGGTTCGCGCCGTCGAGGCGTGAGGCCCGCCCCGGGTTCGAGGACGCCCCATGATCATCACCCAGACGCCGCTCCGGATCTCGTTCGCGGGTGGGGGTACGGATCTGGCTGCCTATTACGAGAAGCGCGAGGGCTATGTGGTGTCGTCGGCGATCGACAAATTCGCCTACGTGATCGTGAAGGAGCGCTTCGACGACAAGATCTACCTGAATACCATGACCAAGGAGATCCGAGACGACGTGGACTCGATCGAGCACGAGCTGGTGCGCGAGGCCATGCGCATGACCGGCGTCGATCGGGGAGTGGAAGTCACGCTGCTCTCGGACATTCCCTCCGAGGGCTCGGGGCTGGGTTCATCCAGCTCGTTTACGGTGGGTCTGTTGAATGCCTTCTACGTCTACCAGGGCGACCAGGTCACGGCCGAGCGACTGGCCCGGGAGGCGTGCGAAATCGAGATCGATCGCCTGGGCAAGCCCATCGGCAAGCAAGACCAGTACATCGCCGCCTACGGCGGCCTTCGCTGGTTCCGCTTCCGCAAGGACGGCGAAGTGGAGCAGGGGCGCCTGGGCAGCGCGCCCGATCGGGTGCGAGAGCTCAGCTCGCGGCTCCACCTGTTCTTCACGGGTCGCACCCGCAAAGCCGATGCTATTCTCGGCGAACAGAAGAGGCAGACCGGCGATCGGCTGCTGGAATTGGACGGGATCAAGGAGTTGGCGCTGGAGTTGCACGCGGATCTGGAGTCCGATCGACTCGACCGCCTGGGCGAGGCGCTTCACGCGAACTGGGAGCTCAAGCGCCAGCTGGTGTCGGGCATCAGCGACCCGGAGATCGACGCCATGTACGAGCAGGCTCGATCCCACGGGGCGACTGGTGGAAAGATCTGCGGCGCCGGGGGCGGGGGCTTCCTGCTCACCTACTGTCGCCGGGAACGACAGGATGGCCTTCTGGAGGGAATGGACCGCTATCGCCGCATGCCCTTCCGCCTGGAGCGGGACGGCAGCAAGGTGATTTTCAACTACAGAAGGGACGTGTGGAAATGAAGGGCTATCCCAGCTACGCCTCGGCGGCCGAGTACTTCGACAAGGTGTCCGAACTCCTGCGCGAGATGCCCGAGGCGAGCGAGGCCTTCATCGAAGCCCTGTGGCAGGGGTTCGAGGCCGACAAGACGATCTTCCTGATCGGAAACGGGGGGAGCGCCGCCAACGCGTCGCACTTTGGGCAGGATCTGGCCAAGGGCACCCTGTCCTCCATGGACGCCACCCGGCGCTTCCGCGTGATCCCGCTGACCGATAACATCGGATTCATCACGGCCCTGGCCAACGACGAGGGTTATGACTCGGTCTTCGAACAGCAGCTGCGCAATCTCGCCCGCGCAGGCGATCTGCTGGTAGCCATAAGCGGTTCCGGCAACTCGCCCAATGTGATCCGCGCGGTAGAGTACGCGCGCTCGCTCGACATGACGGTCATCGGCGTCACCGGCTTCGACGGAGGCGTGCTCAAGACCCTGTCCGACGTGAGCGTGCACGTCCCCGTCGACGACATGGGGATGACCGAGGCCCTCCACGCGGTGGTGTTCCATCTGGCCATGGGCCAGCTCCGGACGCGGCTCGCGGGGGCGCAATAGCCCGGTCGCGCCCATGGGAAGCAGCGGCTCCCAGCCTCGGTATCCGGGCCCCCTGGTCACGCCCGATCCCCGCGAGTACGGGCGGCGGCTGCGCTCCGGGCTGTCGCGTCTGCGCCGGGAGGGTCCGACCTCCGCCCTGCGCCACGGGTACGGTCGCCTGCGCCAGGCGTACCAGCACCTGAAATACGACATCAATCCGCGCCGGCTGACTCGCAGCCTCGACTCGGTTCCCATCGATCGCCCCCTGTTCCTGCTGGGCGTTCCAGGGGGTGGCGGCACGATCCTGGCCCGAACCTTCTACCGCCATCCGCAGGGGGTGTACGCCAGCGGCAACTCGTCGTGGTGGGCCGGACAGGACGAGATCCAGAAGTGCCGGCACATCGCCGATCTGCCCGAACCCCTGGTGCTGCGCAGCGCCCATTTCTTCAATCTCACCCCCGATGTGGAGAACCATCCGGTCTACGGCTATCAGCGCTCGCCCCTGTACGCGATCGACGAGTTCCTGCCCCGCTATCGGCGGGGCGCCGAGGACGCCGACCCGGAGACGGCGGCGGCCTTGCGGCGCGTGCTGCGGAAGCTGGTGCTCGCCTACGCCCACGACCCGGACCGCGCGCGATTCGTGGACATGAGCCACCTCTACACCATCCAGGTTCCGTATCTGGCGGCGCTCCTGGATGGTTGCGACCCGCGCTTCGTGCTGCTGACGAGGAATCCCTATGTGCTGTGCGAACGCGCCGTGCAGAAGGACATGGATGCCATGGGAGGGGCCGGCGGTCTGACCCGGGAACACAAGATCCGCTGCGCCGTGGAAGCCACAGACAATTCCTACCGGCTGGCCCTGGCGGCCCGCGAACACGTGGGCATGCTGATCCAGCGGTACGAAGATTTCGTGGACGACCCGGAACCGGTGATCCGGCGCATCTGCGACTTCGCCGACCTGCCGTTCCACCCGGCGCAGGTTCCCGGTCCGGAACAGCACTTTCCCGCCGGCTCGAATTCCACGGGAAAGTGGTTTCCCATCGAGGCAGGTGCGAACGAACGCTACCTGGCCCAGATCCAGCCGGATCTGGTGGAAGCCCTGAACTGCCGCAGCGCCGACCTGATCGAGCAGCTGGGATACCCGCTGCGCTGAGGCCCGATCGCTACTGCTTGCGCGCGACCGTTACCAGCACCCGCGACCAGGCCATGGGCAGGGCACGCCCCAGGGTCTCGTCGAAGCTGCGCACGAAGCCGTTGTAGAGGTGGGCCCAGGGTTTCACCTTCAGTCGGTCGCCGATCCGGGCGAGCGTGTCAAGCCAGCCGCCCCAGTGGCGGACCTTGTCGTACATGAAGGGCGAGATCAGGATCTTCTCGTGGCCGCGTTGCTCTACCAGCTGGTAGCCGCAGGCCTCGAAGATGGCCCGGTTCTCGTCGGGGGTCTGCCAGCCCAGGTGGCCCTCGCGGTCGATCAGGATCTCCCGGTAGAGATCCGCGTCGAGCTTCTTCATGCGCCGATACAGGGGGTTCTCGCTCTCCACGTCGTACAGGAAGATCAACTTGCCCCCCGGCCGCAGCACGCGACTGCACTCGGCAAGCACCGCCGGCTTCTCCTGCGGTGGAATGTGCTCCCACACGTACGAACTCAGCACCGCGTCTACCGAGTCGTCTGGCAACGGGATCCCCACGGTGGCATCGGCCTGGAGGCATGCCCGGTACAGGGGCGCCACCCGGGCCAGGGAGGCGAGCGAGAGGTCGAGGCCGATCACCTGGAAGCGGTGCGCGAAGTAGGCGAAGCCGCTGGCGCAGCCCATCTCGAGCACCGTGCCGCCGGCGGCAATGTGCTTGCGCGCCGCCCACACATAGCCGCTGTTGATGAGCCACAGGGGCCAGGCGAACAGCCACCCCTCGCTGCGGGGAAGGAAGCGCACCGTGTTCAGGTAGCGGCCCTCGTAGAAGCGGTCGGCCTCCTCCAGGAAGCGAACGACCCCGTCTTCCACCGGGTAGCTCTCGCCGCAGGTGGGGCACGACCAGCGCGCGTCGGCCTCCGAACCGGCGAGGCGCGCGTGGTCTGCGGGGCAGGCGAGTTCGACACGGCTCACCGGGTCACGCCGCGTGCTCCGAGCCCCGGGCATGGATCCGGCGCACGCGCTCGCGCTGGACCTTCACGCACTCATCGAGTGCCGGAAGCACGTCGCGCACCCGGTCGGTCTCGAAGTAACCCGAGTCCAGGCAGCGTCGACGTCCCGCCTGGGCGATGCGCTGGCGCTCTTCCGGGGCGGTCGAGGTAGTGCCGGCACTTCTCGCGAAGCTCCTCGGCGGAGTCGAAGAACTCCGCCTCCACCCCCTCCCGGAAGTAGCGGGACATCACTGGGTTGCGCTGGTGAAGCAGGAAACCGCCCAGGGCGGGAATCTGGAAGCTGCGCGACGCCGTGTGATTCCGGTTCCAGCTGGAAACGATGCCCACGTTCACGTCGAAGCTCTGGATCCCAGCCGCGTATTCCTCGCCGTAAATGCCCCGGTGTTGCACGGCGCCCGCCAGATCGTCTCCGGACGCGGCACGCTCCCAGCCGGGTCCGAAGATGCGGGTGGATACGCCCGACCGCACCAACGCCAGCAACAGCTTCTCGGTCTCGGGCTCCCAATGGCCCACGAAGCCGGCCTGGGCGGAGAGTCGGCTCCGCATCTCGTCGGGGATCGGATCCGGAGGCACGAGCGCCGCGTTGGCAGCGAGTTCCATGTGGAGCACCCGGGTGAAACCCTGAGCGCGAAACTCGTCCACGTTGTGGAGATTCGAGGTGATGTGCACGTCGTAGAGGGGCAGGGATCGGATCAGGAAGCGCCAGAAGAAGCGCTTGAAGCGCGGTTCGGCCTTCCAGTCGTCGGTGTTGTGGTAGACCAGGGTGACGGGCTCGCCGTGCCGCAGGGTTCGCATCGTGCTCGGGAATACGAAGGTTCCCTTTTCGATCCAGATGACATCGGGCCGGAAGCGTCGCGCCGTGGTTACGATCTTGTGGTTGAGGGCGTAGACGCCCGGCGTTCGCAGGGTCAGCACGCGGATCCGGTCGGCCATCCGGTTGCCGGAGCGCAGCAGGTGGCGGGTATTCACCGTTTCGACGTGATGCCCCAGAGAAAGGAATGCGTCTCGACGGGCTGCGGTGGTGAGGAAGGGGGTGACCTCTCCAATGAAGAGGATGCGAATCGGTTCCAATCGATGCCTCTGTCGATCCTTCTGCTCGGGCGGAAGCGAAGTATATCACTCCGGTTCCGGCCGGGAGCCCGCAGGGTCGAACGGGCCCTGTTCCAGCGACACGGGGCCCGGCCAACGCAGCGAGAGGAGTCCGGCCTCGACACGGGTGGCGTCGCGAACGAGCAGGTATTCCCGAGATCCCTCGCGAACGCGGAGCAACAACGAGCGAGCGTCCGTGGACAGCTCGGGAGTCTCGATGGCGTCCCCCTCCGGATTGTCCACCAGGAACCAGGTCTCGTCTCCCATCTCGACACGAAGCGCCACACTGTGTGCCCCGGCGGCAAGCACCCGCACGCCGTCGGCGGCCTGCTCGGGTGACCGGTCCGGCCCGAATGGTCGCACCAGGGTGTCGAACCAGCGCTCGTCACCGGGGTGCGCCGCGCCCGTCCACTTCTGGTAGACCACGAAGGGCGGAGACGAACGGCACTCGGGCGAAACGACATCCTCCGGCGACGGATTCGGACATCCCTCGGGAGGCAGGTAGATCGGCGCTTCGAAGGCGGTTACGTCCGCGTCGGGTCGGGGCACGAAGTAGAGCAGGGCATAGCGCTCCGGGTTGCGGTACTTCCAGACGTTCCCCGTGGGTTCGCGATCGTACGCGACGTACCAGTGGTCGCCGTGGCGCGGGTGGAGGTCGGCGGCGTGCCACACGGGCCCCACGGCCGCCTGGATGTCGTCCGGGAACGTGAAGCGATCGCGAACCCAGAGGAAGCGGTTCTTCACGAACAGGAAGCGCCGCTCGACTCCCACGTTCCAGCCGTGCGGATCACGCCAGCGGAGCCACGCCACGCTGGCATTGTGGTGATCCTCGAATCGGTCGACCTCGGCCTCGTTCACCACGCCGCCGTAGCTGCCGCCCCAGTAGCGGCGCACCAGCGGAGCCGATTCATCCTGGGCCGCACGCACCCCGTGAGGATGCGGGTAGGGCGTCGCATCCAACAGCAGTGAGCCCCTGTCCGTGAGGGAGGCCAGCGCGCCCAGCTCCACGTGCCCGTGGCCGTAGCCTCCAAGCAGGTTGAAGACAGCGTGCAGGTCGCTCGCTTCGAAGCCGCTGCGAAATACCAGCTTGTCCCCCACCCGATCGTCGCCGAAGTCGTAGTACTGCCGCGGCGATCCCCATTGGCTGGGGAGTCGCGCCCGGGCTCGCAACCGGGTGGTCACGTGGGAGCCGGCGTCGGTGGGCGGGGCGCCCGCGGGCTCGTCGCGGGCGTCCAGGTAGGCCCGGGCCAGGGAGAGCATCTTGCGGTTCAGGCTGTCGCGTCGGGGCGGGTCGTCTCGGGTGTGGCTGCGCTTGTAGTCGAATACGCGGCGGGCCAGCCAGCGGTATCGGGGCTCCCCGGTCGCCACGGCCGCGCGCTCGTAGAGCCAGATCAGGGGCGCGAGCTCGTGGGCCCAACCGGCGCCGTCGCCGTAGTGAGGGTCCACGCCGAGCGGCGCCGTGTGCTGGAAGAAGCGATCCACCAGGGCGCGAAAGCCCGCGTCCTGCCAGATGGTGTCGGCGCGCCCCGAAACTTCCGCATAACCCAACACCTCGGGCCACCACACGTTGTCGTTGTAGGAGCCCGAGTCTTCCCAGGTGTCGTGGTGGCGCCAGAACTCGTTCCAGACCTGCTCGCCGTAGACGCGCCACGCCTCGGCCTCCGGGAGGTCCGGGAAGAGAGCCGCCACCGTGGCCAGGCCGTTGGCGCTCACCAGGGCGCGGTTGAAGCTCCCCAGCTCGCGCTTCTCCCATAGCTGCGCCGCGCCGTCGGCGAGCAGGGCGCGCACGGCAGTTTCGTCGCCGTCGCGCAGCGAGGGCGATTCGCTCAGCCAGCGCCAGGCGATCCCGGTGCGCTGGGGCCAGGGCCAGGGCTTTCGCTTCTCGGAGTCGCAGGGCGTGGGATCGGACTCGTCCAGATCCCCGCAGAAGCGCCAGGCGTGGGCGCGCCGCAGGATCGCGAGCGCGGTGCGCGCGTGGGACTCGTCGCAAATCGCTTCGAGACACGAGACCCGGTAGAGAAACGCCGGAAGCTCCGCCACGAGTTGGCACTGCTCGCTGCAGGCCAGCGCGCTCGGAAGCAGACGCTCGGCGTAGGCTTTCACGCGCTCGAAGTAGTCGCTGCGGCTCACCGGTGCCGGCGCCAACGGCTCGCTCCAGGGTAGCTCCGGATCCGAAGCGGAGAAGGCCGGCACACGCGGCTCGCCCCGGGGCGGGCCGAAGCTGCGGAACCACAGGTCCTTGCTCCGGGTCGGCTGGAAGGCGCCGTTGTAGCGCGCTTCGCCGTCGGGATAGCGGTCGCTCCCGTCGTGATTTCCCTTGAGCGAGTAGGGTCCCCGTTGGGGTGCGCTGAACTCGACGAAGTAGACGGTGCCGGACTCCACGTCCATGCGCGGGAAGATGCTGCGGATTTGCCAGCCCGTGCGGCCGGACAGCTCCACCGTGTCGCTGAAGATCGGTTCACTGGCCACGGTGTCGGCGTACGAGCCGCGCCACTTCCAGAGATCTACGCGGCCCGGTCGCGTGTCGTTGTTGTTCTTGACCTTGAAGTCGAGGCGCGACAGGTGGCCCGCTCGGGGCACGAAGGTCTGGCCCACGCCCCGGTTCGGGCGGGGCTGCACGTTGAAGTTTCCGACCTGATCCACTTCCTGCTTCTGGTCGACGACTTCGGCGCCGCCGAAGGGGCTGGGCCACAGCAACCACTCCTGGGCACGGGCTGCACGCGGGGAGGCCGCCGACAGGAACAGCAGGGCGAAGAGGGCGAGCGTGCGGAGCACGACGGGGCTCAGCCGAAACCCAGGGCGGCCAGGAAGTCGGCGCGGAAGCGCGGGTAGCTGAAGACCTGGCGTGCACGCCGGGCGCCGGCCTCGCCCAGGGCCCGGCAGCGCCCCGGGTCGGCCAACAGCCCGGCCACGGCGGCTCCGATGGCGGCCACGTCGGCGTAGGGCACCAGCACCCCCGTCTCTCCGTCGCGGATCACCTGGCCCGCGGCGTCAGCCGTGGAGCCCAGGCATGCGAGCCCGTGCCACATGGCCTCGGCGTAGACCAATCCGAAGCCCTCCTGGCGGCTCGGCATGGCGAACAGGGACGCGCGTTGGTAGAGGTCCCGGAGTTCGTCGTCGGTAACCCGACCCAGGAAGCGCACTGCGTCGCCCACGCCCAGGTCGCGCGCGCGCGCTTGGATGCGGGGTACGTCTTCACCACCCCCCACGACCCACAGCTCGGCCGCGGGCAGCTGGCGTCTCACGCCGGGCCAGGCTTCGATCAGATGGTCGTGTCCCTTGCCCCGCTCCTCTGGCGACATGCGGCCCACGATCAGGACGGCGGGCTCGCGCGGCGGGCTCGAAGCGGGTGCGGCCTCCCAGGTGGCGACGCGATCCGGGTCGATGCACAGGGGAACCACGCGGATGCGCTCGCCCGTTTCGGGGAGCAGCTCGCGAAGGCCCGCGGCGGTGAACTCGGAATTCACCAACACGCACTCGGCGGACCCCAGGGCCTTCGCCCGGGCGCCTGCGCCGGCGGCCCCCAATTCGATCCCGTGGACGAAGATCGCGTGTCGCGGCGGCGGAAATGGCGGAATCGGAAGCATGATCGAACGGGCCAGTCCCACCAGGTCGAATAACACCATATCGTGTCGTTCTCGGCGATACAGGCGCCAGGTTTCCCAGACGAAGCGGGCCTGACTGCCCCGCGCCAGGCGCTGCTCGCCCCGCCGGGGGGGCGCCGCGGCGTCGCTCGGGTCGTCCAGCCTCGGGTCGTCCAGCTTCGGGTCGTCGAGCCTCGGGTCGTCGAGAAGCAGGACGCGATCGGTGCGGGCGATCCGACCCTCGCCCACCAGCTCGTCCAGGGCGCGAGCCATGCAGCGGCTCACGCAGGCGATGCCGCCGTCGATGTGCAGTCCGGTCAAGCACAGCAGTACGGAATTCGGTGCCCCCGGACCCATCCAGGACGAGTATGCCAGCAAGCAGGCCGACTCGCCCGAGTCGGCCTGCGCGCAGCGAGCCGGAGCTGAGCGAAGCCCAGATTGCGGGGCTGTGGCGAGCGAAGTTCGCGCGGCAATCGGGCTACAATCCGTCGCCATGTGCGGGATCGCCGGAATCGTTGCGACCGGAGCCGGTGAACTCGTCGACGAGTCCGAGCTCCGGGTCCTGCGCGACGCGCAGCGCCACCGCGGGCCCGATGCCGAAGGCCTGTGGATCTCCTCCGACCGGCGCCTGGGCTTCGGTCACCGGCGCCTGAGCATCGTCGACCTCTCCGAGACCGGACACCAACCCATGAGCACGCCCGACGGGGCGCTCACGATGGTCTTCAATGGCGAGATCTACAACTTCGTCGCGGTGCGGCGCGAGCTCGAGGCCCTGGGCCACCGCTTCGTCTCTTCCAGCGACACCGAGGTGCTGCTGCTCGGCTACCGGCAGTGGGGTCTCGAGGAGTTGCTGGAACGCGTGCGTGGCATGTTCGCCTTCGCACTTCACGATCGCGATCGGGGCGAGACCCTGTTGGCCCGGGACCCCCTGGGCATCAAGCCCCTGTACACGGCCGAGGCCGGCGGGCGTCTGGTGTTCGCGTCCGAGGTCCAGGCCATCCGCAAGATCGCGCCGGATGGAGGCCTCGATCCCGAGGCCCTGGCCAGCTACCTGCTGTGGGGATCGATCGCCGCGCCCCGCACGCTCTACCGCGGCATCCGCGCGCTTCCGGCGGGTCACTGGCTGCGAGTGCGCGAGGGTTCTGGGGGCGAGCCGGTGGCCTACTACCGACTCGAGGACGAGCTGGGCCGCAGCGAGCCCATGAGCCCAGGGGAGGCCTCCGAATTGCTTCGCGAGGCCCTGGTGGACTCGGCGCGTCACCACCTGGTGGCCGACGTGCCGGTGGGCGCGTTCCTGTCGGGTGGCGTGGACTCGTCGGCGCTGGTGGGTCTGCTCTCCGAGGCCAAGGGCGCCTCGATCCAGACCATCAACCTGTCGTTCGACGTGAGCGGGTTGGACGAGTCGAAGCTGGCCCGGGAGGCGGCCGAACTCTACGGCGCCCGCCACCACGAGATTCCGATCCGCATCGAGGAGATCCGCGAGCGCATCCCCGATGCCGTGCGTGCCCTGGACCAGCCTTCGGTGGACGGGATCAACACCTATTTCGTGTCCGAGGCGGCCGCCAAGGCGGGGCTCAAGGTCGCGGTTTCGGGCGTGGGCGGCGACGAGCTGTTCGGCGGCTATTCGAGCTTTACGCGGGTGCCGCGCATTCGCGCGGTCCACCGCCGGATCTCGGCGATTCCAGGGGGCGGCCGGCTGCAGCGGGCCGCGGCCGGTCTGCTCGGCCGGCTTCCGCGCTCCCCGGTCTCGGGCAAGATCGCCCGGAGTCTGGCGTACGGGGGCGACGACGCTGGCGCCTACTTCGCCGAACGGGGGATCTTTTCGCCCGCCGAGGTGAAGGCCCTGCTGGCGCCGGAGCTGGCCGAGAGCGTCGAGCGCTGCGACCCGGCTGCGGCCATGCGCGAGCGCCTGGACGTGGCATCGCTGCCCGACGACGAGCGGGTCTCGGCCCTGGAGCTTCGCCAGTATCTCGAGGTCCAGCTCCTGCGGGATACCGACGCCATGGCCATGCGGCACTCGCTCGAGGTTCGGACGCCGCTGGTGGATCGCGATCTGCTGCGGGCCGCCGCCCGGGTTCCGCCGGCCCTGCGGCGCGCCGGCCCGGCCAAGCGGCAGCTGCGGGAGGCGCCCCGGCCCCCGGTGCCCGCGGCCCTCTGGCAGCGCCGGAAGCAGGGCTTCACGCTGCCCTTCGACGCCTGGCTGCGAGGCGGCGGGGTCCCCCTGGGGCTTCCCGATCACCCCTGGCTCCGACCCGAGGCCGTGGCAGCGGTGGACCACGACTACCGCGCCGGCCGGATCCATTGGTCACGGGTCTGGGCCCTGCTCGTTCTCCAGGAATTCCTGACCTAGCGACCCCACCTGCACACGGCCTGCACCCATGCGGACCGCTTCCGGCTCAGCTCTCCCCCCAGGGGCCCGAGTACGTGCATTTCCTGGAAAAAGGATCGGGTTTCGTGCGCTTTTCCGGTCGCCGCTGCCACCTCCCCCTGGACCGACCTTCCCAGGGAGCAATCGATGGCGGCAACGAGATACGCGCAGAAGATCCTGATCGACGGGACCATGGCGGCTGGCGGCGGGGGCTTCACGTATCTGGTGAACATCCTTCCCCGCCTGGCCCGCATGTCGCCGGACACCTGCTTCCGGGTGCTGGTGCGCAGCGAACGCCTGGCCCGGGAAATCGAGGGACCTGCGAATCTCGAGATCGAGTTGCTTCCGGCCGCGGGCCTGTTGGGCCGCCTCCGCTTCACGTACCTCGAGATCCCGCGCCGGGTCGCGAGCTGGGGCGCGGACCTCTACTTCTCCGCGGGCGAGTCGGCGCCACTGTTCGCCGCGTGCCCCACGATCGCGAGCTTCCGCAACCCCAACGTGTTCACCGACATGGACCAGGGCTGGCCCTTCAAGCAGCGGATCCGCCTGGCGTTGCTGCGCGCCCTCACACGCCTGTCGGCCTGGGCCTGTGATCGCATCATGTTCGTGAGCCGCGACTCCGCCGAGTGGATCGGGAATTCACTGGGTCTGCCCCAGGGGCGCCGATCGGTGGTGCATCACGGCATCGACCCCTCGCGTTGGCAGCAGCACGGCGAGAAGTCGCCGTCGACCTGGCCCTACATCCTCTCGGTGAGCTCGATCTATCGCTACAAGAACTTCGTGGCCCTGATCGAGGGTTATGCGGAACTGGCTCGGCGACGGCCCGAGGTTCCGGACCTCTTGATCATCGGCGACGACCAGGACCCGGAGTATTCGCGTCAGATGCAGGAGGCCCGCCGCGCCACCGGTGACCTGGCCGAGAGGATCCAGATCCTGGGCGAGGTGCCCTACGCCGAGATCCCCGTGTACTACGCCGGTGCCGAGTTGTTCGTGTTCCCGTCGTACCTGGAGACTTTTGGTCACCCGCTGCTCGAGGCCATGGCTGCCGACCTCCCGGTGGTGGCCGCCGACATCCCCGTGTTCCGGGAGATCGGCTCCGACGCGGCGTTCTACGCCGATCCCCACGATGCCAGTTCGCTGGCCTCGGCCATGGAGGAGGCCCTGGCCCCCCAGGCCCGGGAAATGCTCGTGAAGCGCGGGCGTCTCGTGGTCGAGCACTTCAGCTGGGATCGCAGCGCCACCTCGTTGCTGGGCCTGTTCCGCGAAGTGCTGCAGGAGCAGACTGTGAAGACCAGGCAGACTGTGACGACCAGGGACCGGGCGCCGTCCACGCTCGAGGTTCCCGGCGCGCTGGCCGGCGGCTCCGTCACGCCCCTGGCCGCTTGACTTTCTGAGCTGCGCTCGCCTACGGCTCGCTGCGCGCGGACCTACCGTGCGTCGGTCCGCTTGCGTTCCTGAGCTGCGCTCGCTTTCGCTTCTAGCACGTCGCGGTAGATGCTGACCATGCGGTCGCCGTAGTCGTTCCACGTGAAGTTCTCGCTCACCCGGCGTCTCGCGGCCTCGCCCATCTGGGCGCACGTGTCGGGGTTCTCGTACAGGAAGCGGATCTTCTCTGCGAGGGCCTCCGCATCGCGGATGGGCACCACGAAGCCCTCCACGCCGTCGCCGCTCAGCAGATCGGCGCCCCCGCTGTGGGTGGTGCAGATCAGCGGCAGGCCGCAGGCCATGGCTTGGGCCTGCACCACCGCCAGGCCCTCCTCGATGGAGGGGAACACGAACACGGACCCCTTCGCGTAGTAGCGGTGCAGCTCGGACACCGGCTGATAGCCCAGCAGCCGGATCCCGTGGTCGCCGCAGTTCTTCAGCAGCGGGCCCATCTCGGGCGAGACGCTGCCCAGGTGCCAGAGTTCGGCGTCGGGCAGGGCGAGGTCGCGCCACGCCTCCAGCAGATAGGGGCCGCCCTTGCGGATGCCCAGGTTGCCGGCGTAGATCACGCGGAAGGTGTCGTCGTTCTTTGGGAGCGGCCGGAACACCTGGAGATCGACGCCCGTGTTGTTGGTCAGGATCCGGGTGGCGTCGATGCCGCGGGCGATCAGCGTGTCGCGGGCGAACGTCGAGTTGGTCTGGACGAAGTCGGCCTCTTCGTACTCGGCGAGCTGAGTGTCTACCAGGGCCGGGTGTACCTCGAAGGCGAGGCCGTGTCGGGCGTGCTCCTCCTTCAGCAACTCGATCTGCGTAAGGATGTGGGAGCTGCCGCGTACCAGCACGGAGGTGACTCCCAGGCGGTTGGCGCGGCGCAGGGCGCGCAGGGAGCTGCCGCTCCAGCCCGCGAAGAAGTCCAGGTCCTCGCGCACGTGCGCGGCGGCGAACCGGTCGTGCAGGGCGCTCACGGCGATGCGCACCCGGGGCGTGTCGAGGCGCACGCGTGCCAGGCCGGCGTTCACGGCGTGCAGGTTGTTGGAGCGGATCCTTGAACGCGGCAGATCGACGCCCACGCCGCGCTCGATCCAGCGCGTTGGATACGTGGTGACCAGCGCCGACAGCGCGTCGTGGCGGTAGAGCTGGGCGGCCAGGTGGCAGGCGTGGAAGACGCCATTGACGGAGACGCAGATCTTCATCCGGCGGCCTTCCGACCGCTTCCCACCAGCCAGAGACCGCCCGCCGTGGTGGCAAAGGCGGCGGCGTAGCCGATGGAAACTGCCAGACCCACACGGGCCGCATCGGGGCTCCCCAGTGCAGCGCCGATGCAAAGAGGTGCCAGCAGGCCCGCGTACTGGGCGACGCGTCCGATCAGCAGGATACGCATCCTGTGGGTGGCCATGCAGTACATCTTGAGGGTCTCCAAGAGACTCGCCAGCACCAGGTAGCCGCTGAGTCCGATCAGCACGGACACCACCGGGCGCCATTGCTCTCCGAAGAGCCACGGGACGAACACGTCGGCAAAGACCAGGGTGATGGCGGCGGCCAGGCCGAGCGGAAGCGCTGCCAGTAGCAGCATCCGGTTGCGGGCGCGGCGCTGGGCGCGGGGATCGCCCTCGCGGCTGAACCAGTTGAGGGACAGGCGTCCCACCACTGGATCGAGCACCTGGTGGGGGACGCCCGCCAGGCGCAGGGCCTGGAAGAAGTATCCGGCTCCCACATCGCCTGCGAACAATCCCGCCAGCAGCACCACCAGGCGTCGGAAGCTGCTGGAGAGCACCCCGTCGGCGTACAGGCCGCGCGACTGGCGCGCGATGGCCAGCCACTCCCGGGGCCGCACCCAGCGCACCGGGTACCGCGGCAGCCCGCCCAGCCAGAACAGGCCTACCAGGATCAGGACGCTCAGCACCAGCTCGCGCAGGTAGAGCGCGGTAGCGCCGTAGCCCGCGAACACCAGCGCGATCGAGAGCCCGTGGGCCAGCAGGTAGCTGCCGCCCTCGACACCGGCCAGGCCCAGGTAGCGCATGCGCCGCTCGTAGAAGGACCTGCTATTGCCCCCGAAGTGGCGCAGCAGCAGCCCGATCAGCAGCAGCGTCGTCAGCCCCGTCATGCGTCCGGTCGCCGCCAGCAGGCCTGCGCTCAGGAGCCCCACCAGCAGGGTCTCCTGCACGATCGCGCTGAAGTAGATCACCCGGGTGTCCCGGTCCAGGCGCTCGTCTTCGCTGCGGATCACCAGGGTGTTGATGCGCAGGGAGCACACGGCAAAGAACAGGGCGATGGAAGCCATGGCCAGCGCGTAGCGGCCGAACTCTGCCGGGGCGATGAAGCGCACCAGCACCAGGTTCGCAGCAAAGGCGGTGACGGCCTGAAGTGCCGTGCTCCCCATCAGGGCGGCGGCGGCGGGGATCAGGCGGCGGCGGCCCACCGAAGGGGATTCGTCGGCCATCTCGATCGATGCTCCGATCGACGCTCAGGCGACCGGGGCCGCGCGTTCAGCCATCCCGTGCATTCCCCGTTCCGCCCCGGATCCCCGTGGACGCTAGACTGCGGCGATCGTGGGGCAGCCCCGGGTTCTCGTCAACGCGTTGTCGTGGTCGTTGGGCGGCGGGAAAACCTATGTCCTGAACCTTATGCGCGAGCTGAGCCGCGACTCCCGGGGCTTCGAGTTCACGGTGCTGGTGGGGCAGGGTCAGCTTCCGCCAGGTATCGAGGGCGTCCAGATCGCCCGGGTGCGGCTTCCCAGGGTGCCCGGGTTGGGCGCACTGAGTCGGGTGCTCTACGAGGAGACGCTGCTTCCGTTTCGCGCCCGGGCCTATGACCTGCTCTATTGCGTGGCCGACCTGGCGCCTGCCTTTGGCACCACGCCCACGGTGGTGGCCATGCGCAACCTCAACATCTACGACCATCGCTTCTACGACAATCTCCGGCTGCGCACTCTCGAGCGCCTGGTGCGCCTGGGCATGCCGCGAGTGCGCCGGATCGTGTTCCCGTCCCGGGCCGCGGCCCGCCTGATCGGAGAGAAGATCCGGCTGCCCGGCGAGCGGCTGGCTGTGGTTCCCCACGGCATCTCGGCCGACTCCTTTGGCGACGCCTCGGCCTCCGAATCCGCCCCGCCGCCGTACCTCTTCCTGCCGGCGCCTCTCGAGCGACACAAGAACATGGAGATCCTGTTCGAGAGCATCCGGCACCTGCGCGATTCGGATCTCCAGGTGTGGATCGCCGGGCACGACACCACCGATCCCCCCCACGCACGGCACCTGCGCGCTCGGGTGGAGAGCCTGGGCGTGGGCGACCGGGTGCGCTTCCTGGGGCCCGTGCCGTACCGCGAGATCCTCTCGTACTACCGCGGCGCGCGGGCCCTGGTGTTCCCGTCCCTGCTGGAGACCTTCGGGCACCCGCTCCTCGAGGCCATGGTGGCTCGCACTCCGATCGTGGCATCCGACATTCCCGCCTTTCGTGAGGTGGCTGGAGAGACCGCGGTGTATTTCGACCCCCGCGACCCGAAAGCCCTGGCGAGTGCCGTGGACTCGGTGTTTTCCGATCCCCAGGCGACCCGGCGCCGGGTGGACGAGGCGGCCGAACGCGCGCGCTACTTCTCGTGGGAACGCTCCGTGGACGGACTCTGCCGCGTCTTCGAAGAGGTGCTCGCCGAAGCGTGAGCGGCCCCTCGCGCGCGGCGCCGGGAACGGAAGACTAGGGGAATAGCCAGGGAGCGATGCGACGCAGCACGAGGCTCGCGCCGAATCCCATGGCGACGGTCGCCGCGGCATAGAGCCACGACACAGCGGCATGTTCCGGGCGCCCGGCCAGCGCGTAGAGCAGGGCGAGGATCGCCGGGTTCAGGACATAGATTCCGAAGGTCTCGCGCCCCAGGCGCCGCAGGGGCGCGGAAGCCTGCCGGCGTGCCAGGCCGGGAACCGCCAGGGCCAGCAGGGTGGTGCCCACCAGGATCGACATGCGTGCGTAGGGCAGGATCGGACCGTTCGAATCCAGCAGGGCGGCTCCGGACACCACGAGACCCGAGGCGAGCGCCAGGCCCAGTGGCCACGCCAGGCCCGGGGCGACGCCGCCCTCTTCGGCGCGGCGCTGCTCGGCGCCCAGGAAGCCGCCCAGGCTGAAGGGGTAGAACCACAGCCAGACGGGATTCTCCCGGGCGCGACCCAGCCACTCCAGGGCCGGCCCCGCGCCGCCGGCCGCGTGCACTTCGAGGCCGGCGATCCCCGCCACCGCGGCCAGGGCGGACACGCCAACGGCCGTCCCCGAACGCCACGCCCGTTCGGGCAGCGCGATGCCAGCCACGAAGAACACCTGCACCAGCACCACCAGGTAGAACTGGCCCATGTACGAGCCGGTCCAGAAGTGCAGGAGAGCCGCCTTCCAGGTGAGCGCGTCGGGCACTCCGTCCCGGAGCAGCGAGACTCCCCAGTAGAAGGCCCCGTAGAACACATGCAGGGCGAGGATCTTGCGGAAGTAGCCGGCGAGCCTTGCTCGGGGGGTGTCCCTGAATCCTGCCAGGTAGCCGGTGACGATCAGGAACAGGGGGACGGCCAGGCGCGGAATTCCCTGGATGAAGTGATCCCGGTACGCCACGGCCCCGTCCGGCGTCGCGTGGATCATCACCACCGCGATGATGGCGAGGCCCTTCAGCTCGTCCAGGCCCGGAAGCCGGGGCGAGGTCGGCGCGGCGCACTGCGGCGCGTTGCGGTCCATCCAGAGCCTCCCCGGCGCGGGCGCAAACGCTAGGGCATCCCCCGCGGACGGGCCAAGCCGCCGGCGCGATTGCGCTATGATCGGGCTCCTCAAAAGCGCGTAAACCCCGAGTCGACTTCCCCTCCATGGCCGATCGATGCTCTGGTGTCTTGAAGCCCGATCCGATCGCGAGACGACCGTTGCGGGTGCAATGATCTTGCGGGCGGATTCCAGCGCGGGGGCGAGCCCTTGAAGATCAGCTCCACGAGGTCTTCGGAGCCTTCGCCGCGTGCCACGCGGCGTCTCGGACACAAGCGTCTGTGGCTGGTCCTGGGCGCGCTGGCCCTGGCCGGCTGGTCCGCTGCCGCGTTCGCCGCGGGCGTGGGTTATTTCAAGGTGATCGTGCCGGAACTCCAGGACTTCACTGGGGCCCTGACTCCCGGACGGGCGCTTCGATCGATTGCGCGCTCGCCCGCCAACTGGGTGCGCGCGATGACGAGCGATGCAGAGACCGCCCACCTGGACATCGATCTCAAGTTCAAGGACCTGCGGAAACTCCAGGAGAAACGCGCCGAGGCGTTTCGCATGGACGCGCTGATCGCCGAACCCGACGACTTCGTGTCCGCCGTGATGCGCCACAACGGGCGCTCGGTGAAGGTCAAGCTGCGCCTCAAGGGCGACCAGACCGACCACCTGGACACGGACAAGTGGTCGTTCCGGGTCCACGTGAAGAGCGACGATCATGTATTCGGCATGCGCCGATTCTCGCTCCAGGCGCCCAAGACCCGGCACTTCCAGCTGGAGGCGATGTTCCACGCCTATCTGCGCAGCCAGGGCATCCTGGCGCCGCGATACTTCTTCGTGGACGTGTCGGTCAACGGCAAGGACATCGGCCTGATGGCGGTGGAGGAGCACTTCTCCAAGGAACTGCTGGAATCCCAGGGGCGGCGGGAAGGCGTGATGCTCAAATTCGACGAGTCGCGCTTCTGGGACAGCGTGGCCCAGACCGGCCAGGCCGGGCCCTACAACAATTTCAATGTTGCCATGATCCAGCCGTTCCAGTTGAGCCTGGTGCAGAGCTCGCCGCGCCTGTCCAAGGAGCTCGACTACGCGGTGGGGCTGCTTCGCGCGTTCGTGCGCGGCGAGCTGCCCGCCGACGCCGTATTCGACGTGGATCTGATGGCGCGGTTCATGGCCGCCGCCGAGGTGTGGCGGGCGCCGCACGCACTGCAGTGGATCAACGTGCGTTTCTATTACAACCCGTTGATCGCACGCCTGGAGCCCATCGGCTACGACGCCAAGCCGTCGACCTACACCTGTTGCGCGTTCGGTCTCGTGAGCCTGGAGTCGAATTTCGGGGGCCGCCTGCTCCAGGATCCGGCGATACGGGCCGCTTTCGCGCGCGAGCTTCCGCGCATGGCGCGCGACATGGTGGACGGCGCCATCGAGGGCCAGCTCGCGGATTTCGAAGAACACCTCATGAACGCGCTCCATCACGAGTTTCCCATGCTGTCGCGCTTCGACTACGACTATCTGCGCGCCCATTCGGAGCCCCTGATCGGCATGGACGACGAGAATTTCGACCACTTCAACCCGATGATGGGGCGAGCCGACCTGGATCTGCCCACGCCGGTGCTCGCCTACATCCAGGAGGGGGACGACGGGCCCTATCTGGAACTCACCAACGCACTGCCCATCGAGGTCTCGGTCACCGAGCTCAGCCTGGGCAACGGCAATGGCGGCGGCGGATCGCATCCGCTGCGTCTGCGTCGGGCGAGTCTGCCCGTGTCGATTCCGCCCACTGCCTACCAGGGGGCACCGGTTTACGTGCGGATCCCCTACCAGCCCGATGCGGGCGGGATGCCCGAGGAGATCCAGGGTGTCGCACGCGTGCGCGGACAGGACCGCGCCTATCCGTTCGTGGCCTCGCGCTACTCGGCCCCCGTGCACGGCAACCCGCTGCCCAGCGCGACGCTGGAAGAGGTGCTCGACCGCCACGACTTCCTGTCGTGGAACCCTGCGGCCGGCTGGCTCGAGGCGGACGCGGGCGTTCACGCGGTCGACGGGTTCCTGGTGCTGCCGCCGGATGTGGGGCTGCACCTGGGCCCCGGAACCACACTTCGATTCGAGGCGGGCCGGGGAATCATCGCCCGCGGGCCGCTTCGCTTCGAGGGTCGGGAGGGAGCGCCCGTGGTGCTGGAGGGACGTGGGAAGACGCCCTGGGCCGGAGTCTTCGTGCTGGAGTCGGAATCCCCCTCCGAGTGGGCACACGTGGAGATCCGGGATCCGGGCGGCTTCGACCTGCCGGGCTTTACGCTCACCGGCTCCGTGACGTTCCGCAAGAACGAGGTCTCGATTCGCGACAGCCACCTGACGGGCAACCGCGCCGAGGATGCCCTCAACATCGTCCGAAGCAAGTTCTCCCTGCGCAACGTGGCGATCTCTCGGACGTCGTCGGACGCATTCGACGGCGATTTCGTCCAGGGCATGATCGAGGGCGGGGAGATCCATCACATCGGGGGCGACGGGATCGACGTGAGCGGTTCGGAGGTGGAGGTCTCCGGCGTGTTGCTCGCGGACATTCGCGACAAGGCAGTTTCCATCGGCGAGAAGAGCCGTCTCGAGGCCCGGGGACTCCGCATCGAGCGGGTCGGAACGGGCGTGGTCAGCAAGGACGGCTCCCACGGCATCGTATCGGATTCGACCTTCACGGACGTCGCCCACGCGGCGGTCATGGCCTATACGAAGAAACCCGAGTACGGGCCGGCGTCGCTGGTCGCCGAAGGCCTCGTTGTGGACGGTGTCGGTCGCGTGGCCGTGGCCCAGTCGGGAAGCCGCGTGGTGGTGGACGGCAGCGAGATCGACACCGAAGCCATCGACATCGACGCGCTCTACAGCGACGGCTACATGCGCAAGTGAGCCCTCCTGCCCATACGGGCGACAACTCTTCCCCTCCGCCGCGGTCGAGGTCCCGTTCGCGGGAGCTGGTGCTGGGCACGCTGCTGGCCAGCGTCTCCCTGGTCGTGCTCTTCGGGGCGATCGAGGTCGGGCTGCGCGTCTATCACGGGGTCAAGCAGAGGGCGGCCCTGGATCGCCTGCCTCCGCTGTCCGAGCGGGCCGTGGTGCCCAGCGAGGACCCGGATCTCCTGTTCGAATTCAACCCCGGCTTCCGCAAACAGGGCTTCAGCGTCAACTCCCTGGGAATGGCCGACGAGGAGGTGTCTCGCGACAAGCCGCCGGGAACCTTTCGCATGGCGTTCGTCGGGGATTCGGTCTCGGCGAACTTCGGACTTCGACCGCGCCCCGAGATCTACCTGGAGCTGCTGGCGGATCGGTTGAACCGTCGCGCCGACGGGGCGCTCCGCTTCGAGAGCCTGAACTTCGGCGTCAACGCGTATTCGATCCTCCAGGGGCTGCGCATGGCGCAGACCCGCGCCCTCGGGCTCGACCCGGATCTGATCGTGGCGCAGTTGAGTCTCAACGATCCCCATCCCTCCGACACGGACTACGCGCGCGTGGCGCCCATGCATCCCCTGCGGCTCCGCAACCTGCTGTTCCGGGTGGCCCGGCCGGATCGCTTCTGGGGCTACTACTTCGTCGACCGGAACTACGACGACCAGGGCTGGTCCCACGTGCGCCGGGGCATGCAGGGCTTCGCGGCGCTGGCTCGCGTACGCCCGGTGCTGGTGGTGCTGTTTCCCTATCTTTACGAGCCGGGCTATCGCGACTGGGGCTACGCTGCGCTCCACGCCGGATACCGGCAGGAGGCCGAGGCTGCGGGAGTCGAGTTCGTGGACCTGCTGGGGAGCTTTCGCAGCGCGGGCCTGCTGGCCGAGACCTGGCCCACGGACCCCCTGCACCCGGACGCCGAGGGTCACGCCGTGGCGGCCGGGGTGCTGGAGTCCGAGCTCGAGGTCCGGGGCTGGCTCCCGCGGGCGGCTGAGCGCAACCCGGGTGAAACCGCGTCCGAGACTCGCCCGTGATTCCTTCGGTTTCCAGCGGAGAGCCGGGCTCCGGACGGGTCTGGAAGCTGACCTCCGGGGGCGGTTTCCCCTTTCCGTCGGGCTCAGGCCCCGTCAGAATGGGGGAGGGGAGGCAGCGGATGCGGCGGCTGGGGATGGGATTGTTCGTGCTGGCCTGGACGGTCTTGCTGGCGCCGGCGGCCCGCGCCGCTCCGTGCCCGAACTGCTTCGCCGTCTTCCTGATTCCCGACACCCAGTGGTACACGTGGGCAGGCACCTTCGGCACCACACCCGCCGATCACCTGGATCTGGTGACGCGCTATGTCTGCGCGAACCGCACGTCCTGGGCGGAGCCCAGCACCGGCAAGGAGATGCCCATCCTGATGGTGTTGCAGGGGGGCGACATGATCCAGGGTGGCACGGCCGCAGCCGTCGCGGGCCAGTGGGATGTGCTGAGCGACGCCTTCGACAACCTGGATGCCTGCAGTCCGGTGGTTCCCTACGTGCTGGCCATCGGCAATCACGAGACCGAGCCTCGCAACTTCTATCAGGCTTCGACGACGAGCTTCCAGGATCACTTCGGCGAGGGTCGCTGGGCGAGCTATGCGTGCTCGGATCCCAGCGACTGCGATTGGGATGCCGGGGAGTGGTTCGTGGGCGGCGGCGACACGGTGGTGGCCAACTCCCGCAACAACATCGACGACTGGGAGGCGGTCCTCACCAATGTCGTGGACGGACTCTTCGTTCCAGGCGACACCATTGAGTGGGGAGTGGACGGCGTGGGCGTCGTCCAGGCCTGGCAGAACGGCGCCAAGCGCCTGAATTTCTACAAGCTCTCGGGTTCGGACCCGGTTCTCACCGACATCGTCACCACCCAGGGCGGGGGCGCCAGCGGAGAGATCGCTTCCGGTCTGGTGCTGGAATTCACCGGAACCGGCCCGCCCACCAACGAGCCCGGGCGCCACCGGGTGGCGGCCGTCCGGGCCCCCAACGGACAGCGCTGGCTGTTCATGGCGCTCGAACTCGGCTTCGACATGCCGCCCGCCATCCACCCCAACGAGAACGACGACTCGGCCTACCTGAAGAATGTGCTGGACGACTACGCCGGCGTGCCCACGGTCTACGCCCACCATTCGATGTTCAATTTCGGCGGCACTTTCAACAATCACACCAATTACGGCTGCGACTCACGCTTCACCACCGAGCCCATCTGGGACGCACTTGTGGAGCCGTATCCACAAGTGATGATGACGTTCAACGCCAACGGGTCGAGCCTGGGGGCTCGCGAGGACGAGTGGGTGATCAACACGCCCCTGGGCTACGACGTGCTCGGTGTGTTTCGGAACTACGCAGGGGCGCCGCCCCCGGCGGGCTGGGCCGATGGGGGCGCGCCGGCCGAGAACAACGGCTGGAACGCCATCGCGGTCTTCGATCCCGACGCGGGCGAGATCCGCGTGCGCTCGTACCGGATCGATGATACGGACGCAGACGGCAGCTACGACGGGGTGCCCGAGGCCACGGCGAACCTGGACATGGACTTCTCTGGCCGCCCTGAGGTGATCGTGTCCTACCCGTTCCCGGACACGCGGCCCGCGAGCCTGGACAACTGCCCCACGCTGCCCAATCCGGACCAGGCGGACACGGACGACGACGGCGTGGGCGACGCGTGTGAGGCCGTGCCGTGCCAGGACGGCAACGACAACGACGGCGACCTGCTGATCGACGCGGCCGACCCGGGTTGCCGCAACCCGGACTGGCACACCGAGAACCCGGAGTGCGACGACGGCATCGACAACGACGGCGACGGGCGCACGGACACGGCGGATCCCCAGTGCGGCAACGCCTGGCAGACCTCCGAGGCGGGAAACAACCGCTGCGGTCTGGGCTTCGAGCTGGCGTTGCTGGTGCCGTGGCTGGCGCGCGGCCTACGTCGGCGGACGGAAGCCGCCCGGCGCCGCCGATGACACCGGCGAGCCGCCTTCGCCCCCCAGCGGCTCGAGCGGCAGGCTCGCGCGCTGCCTCCCGGGGTCGCGTCCGAACGTGCTCACCGCCGCGTGGGCCAACAGGATCGGCCCCAGCGCGAAGACCACCCCATTGACGGCGCCCACCACCCCACCTCCCACGGTGGTGGCGAGCTTGTAGAGGATCACCGTGCTGGCCAGGAGTGCCGGGATGGTGCGGCTGTGACGGTTGAAGATCTCGTGGGCCAGACGCAGCAGGAACCCGATGCTGAACATGCCGCCGATCACGCCCATGAGGCCGTAGTTCATCCAGAACTCGCCGATCCACGTGGGTCCGGTCGATGATTCGGCGCCGGTGCCGTAGGTGTCGGTGATGAACTTGCCGATCGTGATCTTGGGTTTTTCGGGCCACAGGACGCGGGGCACGTAGGCGATGAAGATATTGGCCAGGGTCCACCCCTCCTGGAAGGGCACGCTGCGCGGAGTCTCGCGAATGATCACCGACGCGCGGCCCACCCCGTCCAGGCGCGCCCCCGTCCGCTGCAGGCCCTCGGAGAGGTATTCGCCCGTGTCGCGGGTGCCCAGGAATTCTCCCAGGCTCGAGAACACGGCACCCGGGTTGCTGATGGCGTCCAGTGCGGTGCGGCTGTATCCGTCGAGGATCACGTTGCGATAGAACTCGGAGGCCGGATACAGGATGGTGAGCCCCGCCACGCCGATCAGGATCCAGCGCGCCCGCAGGCGTCCGCTCATGATGATGGTGGAGAGCACCACCAGGGCCGGCGCGCTGGCGAACAGGCGCTTCGAGCCCGTGAAGAAGTTGAAGCCGGCGGTGATGGGCACGACGATGCAGAGCGCGATGAACACGACCCGGGCCCTGTGCTTCACGTACGCGAAAGTCAGCAGGATGATTCCGTAGAAGGTGCCGAAGGAGATCACCCCCAGGAATCCCGACCCCAACTCCTTGGGCAGGATGCCAGTGGCGCTCGCGAGGTAGATGACCCAACCGATGGAGATCCAGAGGCCGGCGACCAGCAGGGACTGCTCGGTGGTCCACTCGCGCCTTGGGGCGGGGATGATGTCTCCCAGCAGGCGCCCGAAGGGAAGGACGTAGCCCAGCAGCAGCGCAATCAGCGCGATCAGGGCCACGGTCTGGGTGTGGGTGATGTCCGCCGGATACAGCAGCGCCCACTGCATTCCGGGGGGGATCTTCGGTTCGTCGCCCGGCATGTAGTACGTGAAGATGGGAACCACCAGGTACACCATGAACACCAGGGTGAACATGGAGAGCACCAGGTGGCGCTCATGGGGCTCGCGGGCCTGGTCGAGGATCCCGGGGACCAGCCCCACCGCGGTCGTGGCGATCGCCAGCGACAGCATCTTGATGTCTTCGCCGCGGGCGCCCATGGCGATGCCCACGGTGAAACTCAGGATCGCGGCGGGCAGCAGCAGGCCCAACTGGAACATGGCCTTGCGCGGCTGCGCGGCGCTGGGCGCAGGGGTGGGCAACGCGGGCGCACTCACGCGGGAATCTCCACCGGCCCGCCTCGCCGCGCGGATTCGAGCATGGCGAACGTGGTGTGGGATACGGCGGCGATCTCGTCGAGCCCGAACGGCGACGGGCGCCCGGCGCGAACGGCTTCGAGCACGTGGGCAAGAGCCTGCGCCTGGCCCTTGTCCTGGTTCATGGTCTTCACCGTCTTGCCGCCCGTGATCCGGGTCGTGCGGAAACCCTCGCACTGGATCGTCCGCGAATCGCCGGAGATCTCGAACCGCTCCTTCGGAACGTCGCTGCCCGCCTGTGACAGGTATTCCAGACTGGCGGTGGATCCGTCGGGGAAGGAGAGCAGGGCCACCATCGAGTCGTCGGTCGCAGGGTCGCGACCCAATGCGTGGGCGGTGACCCGGCTGGGCGCAGCGCCCACCCAGTAGACGCACAGATCGACGAAATGGCAGACCTCGCCCACGATGCGGCCGCCCCCCGCCCGGGGATCCAGGATCCAGGTGCCGGCCGGCGGCGGCCCCGCGGCCACGACGTAGTGGATCGCCAGCGGACCGCGGCGCGCCCCGAAGGCTTCGCGCGCCGCGACTGCGTGGGGGGAGAAGCGACGGTTGTACCCCACCGAGAGCAGGCCCCCGGTGCGACGGGCGGCACCGATCACGCTCTCCACCTCCTCGGGCGTGAGTCCAACCGGCTTCTCGAGCCACACGGCCTTGCCCGCTTCCAGGGCCTGCACGGCCAGATCCGCATGGCTGTCGTGCCGGGTGGCCACCACCACCAGGTCCACCTCCGGATCCGAGAGCACGGCCGTCGGATCGGTGCCGCAGGTTGCGAATCCGAAGCGCTCGGCGGTGGCGCGCGCGGACGCGCCCGTCGCTGTGGCGAGCGACACCAGTCGTGCGTCGCGTCGAGCCGCCAGCGCCGGCAGCAGCACGCTCTTCGCGTAGTTTCCAGCGCCGAGCATGCCGATGCCCGCACGATCGCGCGCCGCACCCGACGGGGCGGGTTCTTTCAGTGCCAGGGTGCGCGCCCGCGATGGATCGTCCCTGTAACGGAATACGCAGGCCAGCGATCGGCGGTCGCCCCGGGCCAGCTCCTCGTAGAGGCGCACCGCGTCTTCGAAGGGCACGGTCTCCACGTCCAGTTCGCGGGGGGCGACCGAGCCGGATGCCACCAGGGCCAGGAAGGATTGCAGGTTGCGGTTCTCGGTCCAGCGCACGTGGGCCAGCGGGTAGTCCAGGCCCTCTTCCTCGTAGCTGCGGTCGTACCGGCCCGGCCCGTACGAGGTGCTCATGCGCAGCTCGAGCTCCTTCTCGTACAACAGGCGCCGATCCAGCTGGATGGGCACGGCGCCCACGACGGAGATGCGGCCCTTTTGCCGGCACAGCTCGGCGGCCAGTTCCAGCGGGGCTGCCGAGTCAGACGAGGCCGTCACCAGCACCAGGTCGGCTCCGTGCCCGCCGGTGGCCGCGCGTCGCCACGACTCCAGGTCTCCGCCCGGCGTCAGTGTCCATTCGGCGCCCAGGCTTGCGGCCTGTTTCACTCGCGCCGGATCCAGGTCGAGGCCAAGCACGCGGCAGCCGTTGGCTCGCAGGCACTGCACGCTCAGCTGCCCGATCAGGCCGAGCCCCACCACTGCGGCCACGTCGCCAAGGGTCGGAGCCGCTACCCGCAGGCCCTGGATTGCGATCGCGCCCAGGGTCGCGAACGCGGCCACGTCCAGGGGCACCGCGTCGGGCACGGCGGCCGCCAGGTTTTCCGGGACCACGACCAGCTCGGCATGGTTGGCATAGCCCGCCCCTGCACACGCCACCCGGTCGCCGGGTGCGAAGCCGTGCACGTCCTGGCCCACCGCCGCAACGACGCCGGCGCTCGAGTAACCCAGGGGCTGGGGGGCCTCGAGGCGCCCGCGAACCGCGCGGTAGGTGGGAACTGGCCCTTCCTGGCGAAGCTTGCGTGCGACCTGGCGGACCAGATCCGGTCGACTGCGGGCCTTGCCAAGCAGCGACTTGCGCGCGAAATCCATGGCCAGTTTGTCGGTGCCGGGAGACACCACCGAAAAGCAGGTGCGCACCAGGATCTGGCCCCGGTCCGCGGCCGGCGCGGGCACCTCGGCCAGCTCGAGCACTCCCGTGCGCGCGTTCTGCAGGATCTGCTTCACGCCGGACTCCGTTCGATATGACCCACCCAGCCCGGGTGGGCGGCGAAGATGTGTTTCGATTTGACGTCGTCCAGGGCAATCTCCCGGGTTTCGAAGTCTCTCGATACCTGGAACACCCGGATGTCGTCGGGCGTGCGCACGGCGGTGACGCGCGGACCCGGGTCGTTGATGGGCTCCCAGATCTTGGGGATGCGGCGCTCGTCGAAGCCCATCAGCCGCACCGCCACCAGGTCCAGGGCCACCGGATCGGTGGAGGCCACCACGGCACCCAGGGGTACGTCCACCGGCGCCAGCGGGCCCTCGCCCTCGCCAGCCACGATGCCGTCGAGCACCGTGAGCACGCGGCGCACTGGAGCGTTCGCATCCAGGTGGAGCCCACTCCGATCGCTGTAATAAAGGCAGCGGTTCAGGTCCAGGGACATGCGCCAGGTGGTCCGGTTTCCCCACCAGTTGCCGGCGCGGATGAAGGCGTCGCCCCGGGTGGCGCGCTCCAGGCGGCGTACCGTGCGGAAGATTGGGAGCCCGCGGCCCCGGGCCAGCCAGGGGCGCGCGATCTCGGTGGCGCGACTGCGGACCCGGTCGATCAAGCGATCGTCGGGGAACTCGTCTCCGCCGCTGGCCAGCGAGCCCACGCAGTGATGGGGCAGCCAGTTCTTGTCGCCGTTGATCCCCACCAGGTTCTTGAGCGCCAGGGTGACGCCCGTCTTCTTGTGGGTCTTGAGCTTGGGAAGGTTCACCACCAGGTCGGCGGCGAGCACCGTCTCGGACAGCAGGTAGCGGTTCACGCCCTGCTGGTGGTTCTCGGAGGTATCCTTCGGATCGTAGTCGGCCCCGCGGAAGCGCACGGGATCCAGGCCCGAGCCGTGGAAGAAGCTCCGCTCCCCCAGGTCCACCACCCGGTAGCCCGCCGGGTCGCCGGAGAGTTTGCGCCGCTCCACCACGATGCCGTCGCGGAAGACCACGGTTTCCCGGCGCAGGTCGATGATCTCGATCTCCCGTTGGAGTGTGCGCTCGTAGAACCGGACCAGGACATCCAGGCCCGCGATCTCGCGGATGCGGTCGAAGTCGCAGTCGTGCTGTGGCGCCTCGGCGATGGCCACGGACCCCTCGGCGCCCACTGCCAGGAAGGAGTAATCCGCCAGCGCGCGCAGGATCGATCCGTGGGTGATCACGCTCGCAACCGTTGCGCCTTCCGCCGGATTCCAGTGACGGATGAAGTTGGGCTTCAGGACGACCCGCCCGCCCCGCGCCACCAGGGCGCCCAGGGGATTCCAGTCGGCGCTGCCGAAGCGGTCCGCGTCGAGGCCGAGTCCTCGCAGCGCGGCTCGAGCGGCGGCGTAGGGTGCGTTGGCGCCGCCCTCCCGGGCGGCGTCCCCGAGCAGCGTCAGCAACTCCGGGTATTCCCTTCCCGGGTGGAAGGGGGGCGTCGTGTCCCCGTAGTGGGGGTCCGTATGCGCCAGCCCGACCCGGATCACCCGGCGATTCCTCCCACTCGCGACTTCACGGCGCGGAACTTGCCGTTGGCCTCCCGTGGGATGGCGTCCACCCGGCGCACGTTCACGCCGATCTCCTCCCCCAGGCGCGAGCGGATCTCCTTGAGGAGGCTCCGCTCGCTGTCCGCCTTCCAGCTGGGGCGTGTCACCACGAGCACATCGATGGCCTCCTGCGTCTCCTGCAGGATCTGTGCTTCGGCCACGTCGCGCTGCTCCTTGAAGATGTGGTCCAGGCGACCGACCCGCCGTCCGTCGGGGGTCACCACGTAGTCCTCGATCCGCCCATCCACGTCGGCATACACGTCCCCGGGCCGCCCGCACGGACAGGGCTGCTTGAGGCGGGTGCCCACATCGCCGATCCGGTAGCGCAGGAACGCGCAGGCGTCGTTGCCCAGCCCCGTTACCAGCAGCGGGCCGCGCACGTACTCGTCGGTCTCCTCGGTCTTCTCCACCTCGACGATGCAGAACTCCATATCCACGTGGAGCCGGTTCTCGGGACACGCGGTCATGGAGACCGAAAACTCGCTGGTGCCGTAGCGGTCGCGCACGGGCGCACCGAAGGCCCGCTCGATGGTCTCGCGTTGGAACGCCAGCAGCGACTCCGACGACGTGAACACTGCAGCCAGGCGCCCCGTAGGAAGCGGCCGCCCCGCCTCGAGCATGGCCGTTCCCAGCAGGTGCATGGACGACGGGTAGCCCTGGGCGTAACGCGCTGGCCGTTCGTGGATGGCGTCCAGATAGGCGGGCAGGTTCTCGGGCGACATGTGATAGAGCGAGAACAGCGTCTGCCCGCCGTGGCGGTTGCCGCGCCAGAAGGGGGGGCGGCGCTGTCCGAAGGGAACGATCATCTGCCCCCCGAAGGACAGGTGCGGATCGGCGAGCCCTACGCCCGAACGCCGTCGCAGGCGCCAGACGCTGGCGTATTCCTCGGCCAGGGTCTGCGCGGTGTACCACAAAGGGAGTGCGCTTCCGGTGGTGCCGCTGGTCTTGCTGCGTCGCAGCTGACGCGGCGGGATGTCGCGCGCCACGAAGTCCCTGGCGTTTGCCCGGTATTCCTCCTTGGAGAGCGGCGGAATGGATTCCAGGGTCCGCGCCAGGGCCTCGGCGGGGTCGTCGTCGTCGGCGGCGGGCGGCAGATCGCGATACCGGGGCACGTGGCGGCGACAGCGCTCCACCAGGCGCGAGAGGCGCTGCTGCTGGAGGGCGTGGAGCCCCTCGATGGGTCCGCGCCCCGTGCGCTCCCAATCGGCCAGGGTGCGATGGAAGTGCGCAGTGAAGCGCTCGCGGGACCGGGCGTATCCGGCCCATGAGCAGGCCAGGTTCTGCGCGAAGATCGGAAGGCGCTGATAGATCCCGTTCACGCGCCCCCCTAGTCGGGCAGGTAGGCGGGAAGCCGCGGAACGATCTGCGACGCCAGGTCGTGGAAGGCGGCTTTGGCCTGCTCTTCGTCGCCGCGCTCGATGGGCACGGTGAACCGAACCAGGGCGCCGTCGGTGCGGTGGAGTGTCGCGCGGTCCCAGAACTGGTGAACGATCTTCATCCAGTCCTCGGCGATCACACGCCCCCGCGACTGGTACCAGTAGTAGACCAGCGCGCGGGTTTCACCCTTGGCGATCACCAGGCGATTGATGGAGGCGTCGGGCCGGGCGGGGTCCACTTCGAGCGGCACGATCTCCGACGCGATGATGTCCCAACCAGAACCGGGCAGGCAGTGCTTCGGCGGGTGGATGGCCGTGGAAGCGGCGCCGCCCTCTTTTCGCACCTGGGTCTCGTGGTAACCCACGTAGACCCCCACCACCTCGCGCGGGAAACTGCGGCGGTAGGCACACTGTAGATAGTCGGTAACGTCCAGGGCCCGGATGATGTTGTCGCCGACCTTCTCGCGTTCGGCGCAACCCCACTCGCCGAGCTCCAATGGGAAGGTCTCGAAGAGCTCGCGGGGCGGGTGGATCTCGACCGTGGCCAGGAAGTGATAGGTGTAGAGGTTCAGGGCCAGGAATCCGAGTGCGACGGCGATCTTGATCACGTGGCGGGCCTCCGAACCGGTCGCCGACGACGGCGGCGGGGCAAGAGGATCTGGAGCAGCCAGGCCTCCAGGAGCAGCAGGGCAAAGGCCAGGCCGAAGGTGAAGAATCCCTCGGTCTGGTGAATCATGCCCTCGGCCACGGCATCGCCGAAGTGGTGGGCCAGGTAGCCCGTGAGCGCGACGCGGAAGGCGTTGACCAGGATCGCGATGGGAATCGCCGAAGCGACGACGATGACCCGCTCCCACCAGCTCTTGCGGAAGAAGTAGGCGAAGACGATGGCCAGGGTACCCAGGGCCATCAACGAGCGCAGGCCGCTGCAGGCCTCCGCCACGAACAGCTGGGTGTTGGCCAGGTGGATGATGTTGCCCTCGCGCAGGGCGGGCACACCAAACCAGTAGAGGGAGTTCACGGCCGCGTCCGCCGCCACCAGTTGCAGCGGGAAGGAGACCACGTTCACCAGCGACTGGGGCAGGGGCACCATCAGGAACAGGAAGACCAGGGGGAAGGCCAGGATCCGGAAGACCACGGGGCCCAGCAGCAGCAAGATCAGGCCGATCACGGTCACCACGAACGAGCCGCGCATGGCCATCTGCTCGACGCCCAGGCGCCCGACCATCAGGGCCAGGGAGCCGATGGCCAGCGGCAGCAGGCCCCACCAGCTGGGCTCGATGGGCGCGATCCGCAGGGCGCCGCGTCGTTCCCAGGCGAAGTACAGGGCCAGGGGAACGATCAGGAAGCCGTGGGAGTAGTCGTCCGACCCCCGCCAATGGCGGATCATGTAGTAGAGGATGGGGCTGAAGATGGCGATGGCGAGCGCGATCGTCGAAACGGTCGCGACCACGGCGGGACGCCGCGCAACGGGGTCGGGCCTCGTAGGCGTCGTTCCTACCTGGGACGTATCCACGCCCGTCGTCAATCGAGCTTCCCCCCCGGGCCCCTGGCCCCGGTTCTGGCCCCTGGAATTGCAGCGGGTCTCAGAACAGCGCGTAGATGAACGGGGCCACGGCAGATCCTTCGGTCAGAACGATCAGGACCGAAAGCAGGAGCATCGTGAGCACGATCGGACCCAGCCACCACTTCTTGCGAATCCGCATGAAGGCCCAGAGTTCACCGAGAATTCCCATCCGGCCCGCAAGGCCGCTTCTGCTACGCGCCATCGAATCTCCTCGTCTCGCCCGGACACTGCACCGGGCGTGGGGGGGGGGTCAGTCGAGCTCGAAACGCTCGCGCCAGTCGATCTCCTCGTGCAGCTCGGGCTGCTCCTCCTTCAGGAGGATCTGGTTGCCCAGCACCAGGACGTCCATGTTCGTGCGCATGAAGCAGAGGTACGCATCGTCCGGACTGAGGACGATCGGCTCGCCGCGCACATTGAAAGATGTGTTGATGACGACCGGGCATCCCGTGCGCCGGTCGAACTCACTGATCAGGTCGTAGAACTCCGGGTGGTTCTCACGAGTCACCGTCTGGAGGCGCGCCGAGCCGTCCACGTGGGTGACCGCGGGGATGTTGCGGCCTTCCTTCACCTGGCAGACCAGCAGCATGTAGGGGCTCTCCCGGTCGATCTCGAACCAGTCGGACGCCTTTTCGGCCAACACCGCCGGGGCGAACGGCCGGAAGCTCTCGCGGAACTTGATCTTCAGATTCACGCGCTTCCAGTTGTCGGAATTGCGCGGGTCGGCCAGGATGCTGCGGCTACCCAGGGCCCGCGGGCCCCACTCGTTTCGCCCCTGGAACCAGCCCACCACCGCCTGGTCCGCGTCCAGGCGGCGCGCCGTCTCCTCTATCATCTCGCTGCGGCTCACGCTGCGGTAGGGCGCCCCGCGCCCGTCCAGGTACTGCTGGATCGCCTCGTCCCGGTAGGCCGGGCCCCAGAACGCGTGATCCATGCGGAAGTTCCGGGGCTTGCCAAGGACCGCGTTGTGCACGAACAACGCCGCGCCCAGGGCTCCGCCCGCGTCGCCCGCGGCGGGCTGCACCCAGAGCTGCTCGAAGGGTCCCTCGCGGACGATTCGGCCGTTGGCCACGCAGTTCAGGGCCACGCCGCCGGCCATGCACAGGTTCTTCATGCCGGTCCGCGTGTGCAGGTCGTTCACGATCCGGAGCACGATCTCCTCGGTGACCTTCTGCACGCTCGCCGCCATGTCCCAGTGGAACTGCTCCATCTTGTCTTCCGAGCCGCGCACCGGATGTTCGAAGAGCGCATCGAAGCGGCGGTTGGTCATGGTCAGGCCGTAGTCGTACGCGAAGTAACGCATGTTCATCTTGAACGAACCGTCGTCGCGGAGATCGACCAGCTCAGTGAAGATCTTGTCTACGTAGCGGGGCGTTCCGTAGGGAGCGGCGCCCATCACCTTGTATTCGGCGCTGTTGACCTTGAATCCCAGGTAGTAGGTGAAGGCGCTGTAGAGAAGCCCCAGAGAGTGGGGGAAGCGGATCTCGTTGATCAGGTCGAAGCAGTTGCCCCGGCCCACACCCTGGGTGGTGGTGGCCCATTCGCCCACGCCGTCACACGTGAGGATCGCGGCCTCCTCGAAGGGAGAGGCCAGGAACGCCGAAGCGGCGTGGGACTGGTGGTGCTCGGCGAAGAGCACCTCGCCCGTGAAGCCCAGGCGCTTGCGGATCTCGTTGGGAATCCAGAGCTTCTCCTTCATCCAGATGGGAATCGACCTGGCGAAGGAGGGCAGGGAGCGGGGGAACGTGGCCAGGTAGGTGGTGAGGATGCGCTCGAACTTGACGAACGGCTTGTCGTAGAAGGCCACGTAGTCCAGGTCATCGATCTTCAACCCGGCTGCTTCGAGGCAATAGGCCACGGCGTTCTCGGGCAGGTCCGGATCGTGGCGCACGCGGGTGAAGCGCTCTTCGTGGGCGGCGGCCACCAGATCGCCGTCGCGCAGGAGCGCCGCCGCGGCGTCGTGGTAGTAGCTGGAGATTCCGAGGATGTTCACGACTCGTTCCCGTGTTGCTACGAGGTTAGTTTCGCGCGTTCCAGATCAGCGCCGCCGCTCTCCGACTTGCGCCAGGCGCTTCCGGGAATTCTCAGGCGCCGCTTGTCCAGCAGATCGCGCCGACTCGCGGCGAGTGCGAGCCCCACGGGACCCAGGAGGAGCCCGTAGAACAGGGTAAGGATCACGAGCGTCTGTACGTATCCGAAGCGCCCGATGATCGCCATCCAACCCGCCTTCAACGCCTTCAATCGCTGGCCCAGGCTACCCCCCTTGGCTGATCCGGTGTTTCCGGTGTCTGCGCTCCCCGGGGCGCTCCCAGGCACCGCACCCGAGGAGTTTTCACCGGCTCGCATTTCTTTCCTTCAACTTCCCAATCAAACAGGGTTTTCAGCGATCCCGACCCGGATTCCGGCGCCCGCTCGAGCAGGCGGAACTCTGCGAAAAGCGTACCACTTTCCGTCCTCGCCCCGCCCGTTCCCGGCATGCGAATGAGGTCTTTGCCCACATCCACTGGATTCCGAAGAGAAAAGCGGGGTTTCGACTGGTGTTACCGAATCTGGGCCAAAACGGAAATTTTCTTCCTAGTAGGAAAAGTGCTTCTCATGAAAGGAAAACTATTACACTCTGTTCGCCCGGAAAGAGGGTATCCCACGCGGGTCCGGCCGGGTTCGACTGGCACGGGACTGGCACGGGACTGGCACGGAAATCGCACTCCGCGCGCACGGCGCAGCGGGTGCAGTGAGCTGAGCGCAAGGGCGTTCCTCACCGAAACGGAGCGAACAACGGATGGCTGAACAGTTTCGTGTTCTCGTCATCGATGACGATCCTGGAGTTCGCGACTACATGGAGGCGTTGGTTTCCCGCCAGGGATACCGGGTCTTCGCGGTTGCGGACGGCGAGCAGGCTCTCAAGACCATCGATGAGACGCAGCCCGACGTCATCACCCTGGATGTGGTGCTTCCGGGCATCGACGGCCTGGAGACCCTGAGTCGGCTGAAGCAGCGCTCGCCGGACGTACCCGTTGTGATGCTGTCGGGCCACGGTCAGGCGCGCACCATCGTCGAGGCCATGCGGCTGGGGGCCTCGGACTTCCTGCGCAAGCCATTCGAGGTTGAGGAGCTCGAGCTGGCGTTCCAGAAGGCTCTCGAGAAGCGCGCCCTCAAGCAGGAGGTGGAGCGCCTGCGCGGCCGAGCCCGGTCCGAAACGGAGCTGCTGCTGTTGTGTGGCGACAATCCGAAGATGAGGGAGATCCGCGACATCATCGAGCAGGTCGCGGATACGGACATCACGGTGCTGGTGCGCGGCGATTCGGGAACCGGCAAGGAGCTGGTGGCGCGAACCCTCTTCCAGCTTTCGGACCGGCGGGACAAGCCTTTCGTGAAGGTCAACTGCGCCGCCCTGCCGTCGGAGCTGCTGGAAAGCGAGCTGTTCGGCTTCGAGAAGGGTGCGTTCACCGGCGCCCAGAAGCGCAAGCTCGGGAAGTTCGAGTATGCGAACCACGGCACCATCTTCCTGGATGAGATCAGCGAAATGCACCCGGCCCTGCAGGCCAAGCTGCTGCAGGTGCTCCAGGACGGCGAGTTCTCGCGGCTGGGCGGAGACGGCGACGTGCACGTGGACACGCGAATCATCGCCGCGACCAATCGCAATCTGGAAGAGGCTGTGGGCGACGGCAGCTTCCGCGAGGACCTGTATTACCGACTCAATGTCGTCACGGTCCACATGCCGCCGCTGCGCGAGCGTCGGGACGCGATTCCGCTGCTCGTGGATCACTTCCTGAAGAAGAACAACGAGCAGTACCGCAAGAGCGTCAAGGCCCTGAGCGCGGAGACCATGGAGATCTTCATCGGGTACCACTGGCCTGGGAATGTCCGGGAACTCGAGAACATGGTTCGCCGGATGGTGGTGCTTGGCAACGAGCAGGCCGTGCTCCAGGAGATCTCCGAACGGGGCGTGGAAGAGCGGCAAGACGAGGCATCTCGGGGGGGTCTGGACCTGGAGGCCCTGGGTGCCGATTTCTCCAACGGCGAGGGGATGGATCTCAAGGCCATCTCTCGACGTGCCGCTCAGCTTGCGGAGAAGCGGGTAATCGAGCGCGTGCTCCAGCAGACGCGCTGGAACCGCAAGGAGGCCGCAGCTCGCCTGCAGATCAGTTACAAGGCGCTGCTCTACAAAATGAAGGAGAACGGGCTCAGTGAAGGGCGCTGAGACCGTCGTGGAACATCCTTCCGGAGGTTCAGTGGACCGAGTTGGCGCGTACCGATCGGTGGGTTCCCTGTTGGGATTGGGGCTGCTGTTGCTCGTGGCTTGCATGGGGCGCGGGCTCTCGGCCCCGCCGCCGGATCCGGCGCCCCTGGAGCACCACCCCTACGTGATCGGGGTGCGCGACATGCTGCGAGTCAACGTGTGGCGCAACCCGGAGATCAGCATGGATGTGATCGTCCGCATGGACGGCAAGATCTCGCTTCCCCTGCTGGACGACGTGCAGGCCGAGGGCCTGGTCCCGACGGAGCTCAAGGAGGTGCTGACCCGGGAGTTCAGCGAATTCGTCAGCGCTCCGGATGTGACGGTGATCGTGATTCGTATGGATAGCCAGTTCGTCTCGATGATGGGCGACGGGATCCGTCGAAACATGCGGGTCCCCCTGACGTACGACCTGAGGGTGCTGGAGGCCATCGCCATGGCCGGGGGCTTCACCACCTTCGCCGACAGGGCAGACATCCGCATCGTACGGCGCCACGAAGATGGTACCGAGTTGGAGTACCGCTTCGACTACGGCGCCTACATCAAGGGCAGAGGAATTGGAACCAACATCGTTCTCCGCAACGGAGACACGGTGATCGTAACGGACTGATGGAGACCCTCGTTTGCTGGCTCGCTTCGTTGCACTCGTGATCCTGCTGCTGCCGGCCATGGCCTGGGGCGAGGCGGACCTGCGCGTGTCGTTGGCGGCCGGGGTGGAGTACGACAACAACGTCTTCCGAACCAGCGACGACCAGACCCAGGACGTGTTGTTCCGGATCGGGCCGCGCATCCGGTTTCGCGATGAGCGCGAGAACCTGGACTACAACTTCTCGTACCGGCTTCCCTATTCGCGCGGATTCGAGACGCGCCAAGACGCCAGCTTCGACCAGTTCTTCACGGGCGGCCTCAGCTATCGCTTCACCCCCAGGACCAGCTTCACGATGGAAGACCGTTTCGCGTGGATCCGCTCGGATCGGGCCGTGCAGCCCATCGACGACCCGGACGCGCCGCAGATCAACACCGGGGACGAGCGCATCCTGCGCAACAACCTGAACGCGAGCCTGGAACACCTGTTCACGAACCGGCTGACGGGCACACTCGGCGTCGCCTCGAGCCTCTTCACGTCCGATCGCGACGACCGGCGCGAGGTCCAGACCTACAACGGCGCCGGCAACCTGAGCTACGCGCTGAACTCGAAGCACCGCATCGGAGGCGGCGCCAGCTTCACTCATCAGGACTTCGCCGATCTTCCCGAGCAGCCCGGAAGCACCACCGACATCTACCGCGTCTTCGCGTCCTGGATGTATCGGATCGACGAGACGCTTTCGTTCAGCATCCGGGGCGGCCCCACCTGGATCGACACCGTGCAAAACGGTGCGGCGGCGCTGGTGGCCAACAACAACCCGGCCGGATTCGGCAACCCCTTCCTGTTCACGCGGGTCACCGATGCGGGCTTCGCCAATGGCGTGCCCATCGATACCGATGGCAACGGCAGCCCAGACATCCGTATCAACAACGTGTTCCTTCCGGTAGACAGCCTGATCATCGCGACGGAACAATCCTGCGGCGTGTTGGCTCCCAGCACGCCGGTGATCTCGCCCCAGCCGTCCTGCAATGAGGGCGACTACAGCGTGATCCCCTACGACACCCCGAGCAACCAGGCGATCGTGGACGCGATCGTGGCGGATGGTTCCGTCCCCTTCTTCGCGTTCGTGGATCCCCCCGGTGCGCCCACGTCCCAGCAGAGCACCCAGTTCACCTATTTCGGATCCGCGTCGCTGAACAAGCGCTGGAGCCCTCGGGTCTCCTCGGGGCTCAGCTATCAACGCTCGGAGAGCAGCGCCTCGGGGGTCGGCGGGAGCACGATTCTCGATGCCGTGACGGCGAACCTCAATTTCCGCTACTCGAGCCTGTGGAACTTCGCCCTGCGGGCCGACTGGACCAACCGGACGTCGGTTGCGCCCACTACCTCCACGTTCCGGACGCAGCAGGCGTTCGACTCCGGGGCGACGGTGGTGCCCGGCGGCGAGACACCGTTCCTGGCCGAGATGACGGGCGAGCGGGTCTTCCGGATCGTCAACACCGAGATCAACACGAACCGCTGGGCGGTTGCCGGGCGCACGTCCCGGCGGATCACCCGGCGTCTGGAGGCCAACCTCCGCCTTGCTTACAACCAGCAGTCGTCCCAGTCGGGCACCCGCGGCTCATCCAGCGATTTCGATGACGTCACCCTGATCATGGGTGTCAACTACCTATTCGACCCGGTGCCCCTGTGGTGAGGAAGCGAAAGCCCTCATGAACGTATCGAACGGATTCCAGGTTTCCGATGTGATGGGGATCGCGCGGCGCCGCGGCCGGGCCGCGGCGATCGTCGCCGGGGTCGTGCTGTTGGCGGCCTACTGGCTCGCCATGGCGCTGCCCAATGAATTCGAGAGCTACGCCACGGTGCTGGTGGAGCCCCAGTCGGTCTCGCCGGAGCTGGTGCAGGCCGGCGTCGCCGAGAGCGACCTGAACGAGCGCCTGCACCTGATGACCGCCCAGATCCTGAGCCGCCCGCGGCTTTCGAAAATCATCGACGACCTGGAGCTCTACCGGGATGAATCGGAGGAGATGGTGCGCGAAGAGGTGATCGACCTCATGCGCGGCGCCATCCGCGTGGAGCCGGTGCTGCCGGAGATGGAGCGGGGTGCGGCCTCGAGGCAGCGCGATAGTGAGATCAACCAGTTCCGCATCAACTTCCACGCCCGGGACGGAAAGGTGGCGGCGCGGGTGGCGCAGCGCCTGGCCAACGATTTCATCGAGGAGCACATCAGCGAGCGCGTCAAGATTTCGCAGAAGAGCCTGGAGTTCATCCAGGGCGAGCTGGAGCGGATCTCGCAGCGCATGGTCGAAATCGAGTCCAGGGTTTCCACCATCAAGGCCGAGAATCCGGGCCGCCTGCCCGAGGACATGTCCGCCAGCCAGCGCGGCCTGGAGCGCATCTCCACCGAGATCTCCCGGGTCCAGCGCGAAGCCGACCTGGCACGCAGCGACGAGGCCTTCTGGCGCACCCAGGTGTTGGCGGCCCAATCCCTCGAGCGTCCCAACGACAACGCCAGTCCCACGCGGCGCCTGCAGATGCTGGAGCTCCAGGTGGCGGAGTTCCAGGGCCGGGGTCTGACGGTGAAGCACCCGGACTACATGAAGGTCCAGGCGGAGCTGGACGCGATCCGTCAGCAGATCGTGACGCAGCAGGCCAGGCAGGACGCGCCCGAGATCGAGGTGCCGCCCAACTATCAGCAGCAGATCGCCGAGGCGGAGCGCCAGCGCTCGGAGCTGCGCACCCAGACCACCCAGGAGGAGATCGATCGCCTGCAGTCCCAGGCCGAGAGCCTGCGAACCCTGCTGGCCGAGACGCCCCGGGTGGCCGAGCAACTCGACGCCCTGGGCCGTGAATACAAATCCCAGCTGGACAGCTACCAGATCTACATCGCGCGCCAGCAGGAGGCGGGGGTCCAGGCCGACATGGAACGCCGCCAGCTGGGCGAGCAGTTCCGCGTGCTGGAATCGGCCTTCGTGGCGCCGCGTCCGGCGTCGCCCAACCGCATTCTCATCGCCGTCCTGGGCTTCTTGTTCGCCATGGCGTTTGCCAGCGGTACGGCCATCATGCTGGAGGCGGCCGACACGTCCATGCACACCGCGCGCCAGCTGCAGGTGGCCCTGAACCTGCCGGTGCTCGCGGCCGTGCCCGAGATCTGGCTGGAGTCGGACCGTCGTCGGCGCCGTCGCTCCTTCATTCGGCAGGCCATCGTATCCGCGGCGGTGACGGGTTTCGTGCTCCTGGGCGGTGCGGCGAACTACGCGTGGGTCAACGGGATGCCAGGCTTCCTCAAGGACTTCACCGGGCAGGCTGAGAAGCCCCAACCGGGCGGGCGCGCGGCCAGCCCCGGTGGAGAGGGATAGGGCAGGCCCATGTATCGCGAATTCTACGGACTGCTGCGTTCCCCCTTCGAGATGACGCCCGACCCGGCGTTCCTCCATCTGGGCGAGACCCACCGGGAGGGATTGGCGACGCTGGTGTACGGGGTTCGCTCGCGCAAGGGATTTGTACTGCTCACCGGCGAGGTGGGAACCGGCAAGACCACGTTGCTGCACTCCCTGCTGGCGCAGCTCGACGAGAACACGGCCTCGGCGTACATCTTCAATCCGACGCTCGAGCCCCTGGATTTCTTCCGGGTGCTCTTCGACGAGCTGGACGTGAAGACCCCGTGTCGCAGCAAGGCCGAGTACCTGCTGGCTCTGAATCACTACCTGATCGACCGGCTCCAGAAGAACCAGTCCGCACTGCTCATCATCGACGAGGCCCAGAACCTCGCGTCCGAAACCCTGGAGGAAATCCGCCTGTTCTCCAACGTCGAGACGTCGACGTCGAAGCTGATCCAGATCCTGCTGTTCGGGCAGCCCGAGCTCGATGACAAGCTCGACTCCCACGCGCTGCGCCAGCTGCGCCAGCGCATCAGCGTGCGCTGGAGTCTGGGCGCGATGTCCTCGGCGGAAACCGGCGAGTACGTGCGCCACCGTCTCAGCATCGCGGCGGGCTACGAGAGTCGCTTCTTCAGCGACGCGGCGCTGCGCGAAGTCCACCGCCGCACCCGTGGTGTCCCGCGCCTGGTCAACATGCTGTGCGACCGTTCGCTGCTGGCGGGTTATGCGGCAGGTGCGCGACAGGTGAGCGTCGACATCGTCCGAGGAGTGGCGAAGGAGATGTCCGGCTCGCCGCAGCGCTGGCGCGATATCCCGCGTTGGGTTCCCGCCGTGGCGGTCCTTTCGATTCTTTGGGTGTTGCTCGTCGGCGCCTTCGCATGGGTGCAATGGGGTCCCTCGGACCCGAGTCAGCACGTCGAGTCGGACTCGTGGGGTCAGCGCGACATCGCGGCCCCCCATCCGCGCGTCGTGGATCCCCTCCCGCCCGTGGCATCGTCGCCGCCGGTCGAGCCCGCCGAAGCCGCGGTCTACTTCGACGAGACCGTCTCCTTCGACGCGGCCGAACCGTTCGAAGAGCCGCTGTTGTTCATCGTCGAGCCCGCGGATCCTGCCGTCGCGATTTCGGCGGCCGATGCTGGGGAGCCCGGATGAGCACCATTCTCAAAGCCCTCGATCGCCTCGAGAGCGTAGGTGGAACAGGTGGGAACGTAGCGACAGGGCGACGCCCGGCCGGCGGTGACCCGCTGGTACCCGCGCACGAACCAGGCGAGG
>JAQBHB010000052.1:0-26631 GCA_032128115.1 Deltaproteobacteria bacterium
GCAACCTCGACGAACCCGTAGAACTCGGGCTCCAGGGTTCGTGCGAGATAGGCGAACGCCACGAAGACGAGGACCTTGCTCAGCAACTGTCCGACGGACAACGCCAGGAAGTCTCGGACTAGCCTCAATCGCGTGTTCTCCTGCGGTCGGGTCGCGGTGCTTGCATTCGACCTGTCGAACGCGACGAGCGCCTGGCTCGGGAGTTCGTCTGACTCGCGAGGGCGGCACGATCGTGTCGAAACCCTACAAGAGCTGCAGGACTCCGGACTAAGATACGAACGTGCCACACCGCGTCAAGGCTGGACGCGGTCATCGAACCACCAGTCCCGCCTCGCCCGCCCGCGATGAAGCCGCTCAAGATCTGCATGGTGACGACGTTCTATCCGCCGTTCAGCTTCGGCGGCGATGGGATCTTCGTGTACCGCCTGGCCCACGCTCTCGCGGACGTCGGCCATCGCGTCGACGTGATCCACTCCGAGGACGCATACCGGCTGCAACATCCCGAAGATCCCGAGCGCGAGTTCGCCGAGCACCCGAACGTCACCTGCCACCCGCTCCGCAGCCGTTGGTCGCGCATGAGCGCGCTGAGCGCTCATCAGCTCGGCTCTCCTGGCGCCTATGGGCCGCGCCTACGGGCGTTGCTCGATGACCGCGACTACGACGTCATCCACTACCACAACATATCGCTCATGGGAGGACCCGGCGTGCTCCGCCTCGGCCGCGCGCTGAAACTCTACACTCCACATGAGTACTGGCTGATCTGCCCCACGCACGTGCTGTTCAAATACGACCGCGAGGCTTGCACTGCGCGCGAGTGCCTGCGATGCACGCTGCATTCGCGACGCCCGCCGCAGCTGTGGCGTTACGGTGGCTGGCTCACCGAGTGCATGCGCCACGTCGACCGGTTCCTGATGCCGAGTCGATTCTCCCTCGAGCGGCACCGCGCAGATGGAATCGACGCGCCGATGACCGTGCTGCCAAGCTTCGTGCCGACGCCGGCCGCGACCGTCGATCGCGAGGCGGTCTGCGAGCGCCCGTTCTTCCTTTGTGTGGGTCGGCTCGAGAAGCTGAAGGGTATACAGGAAATGATCGAGCTGTTTCGCGGCTACCGCGCCGCCGACCTGCTGATCATCGGTGAGGGCGGGTACCGGCCGGCCCTGGAACTGCTGGCCCGCGGCCTCGAACACGTGCGGTTCCTGGGCGCACTGCATCCCTCCGAGCTCGGTGCCTACTACCGACAGGCGATCGCGGTGCTGGTGCCGTCGCTTTGCTACGAGGTGTTTCCCCTGATTCCGATCGAGGCTCTCGCCCATGGGACGCCCGTCATCGCACGTCGGATCGGCGCCCTGACCGAGGTCGTCGAGGAGAGCGGCGGCGGCTTCACCTTCGACACCCTCGAGGACTGCGCGCGGGCGATGCGCCGGTTGCAGGGCGACGCGGGACTATGTCGAGAGCTCGGCGACCGGGGCCGCGCGACGGCCTCCGAGAAGTGGACTCCCGAGGCACACCTCGCGCGCTATCTCGAGATCGTCGAGGAGCTCCGGTCGGCATGAGCAATCGCCTCGCGATTCTCACCTACCATTCTGTCGACGACAGCGGCTCGGTGCTGTCGACGCACCCCGAGACCCTCGCGCGGCAGATGGCCTGCCTCGCCGAGCTCGGCTATCGGGGCGCCTCCCTCAGCGAAGCCTTGAAGCAGTCGCGGAGCCTTGGCCATTGGCCGGAGCACACCGTCGCGATCACCTTCGACGACGGTTATGAGAACAATCTGCGCGTTGCGCAGCCCATTCTCGCGCGGCACGGCTTCACTGCGTCGAGCTATCTGATCACGGGGCATGTCGGCGGTGAGCACGACTGGGAGCATCCGCCTCCGGGTCTCGGTCGTCGCCCGATCCTCGACTGGGCACAGGTCGGCGAGCTGGCGAACGCAGGCTGGGAGATCGGCGCGCACACGCGCACGCATCCGGATTTGCGCAAGCTGCATCCGGAGGCAGTCGAGCAGGAGATCATCGGCTCGCGCGAGGACATCGAGGAACACTTGAGCCGCCCGGTCGAGACCTTCGCCTATCCGGCAGGCTATTTCTCGGATGCGGCGACTGCCGTGGTCGCGCGCGCGTTCACGGCCGGGTGCACGACGGTGCTTCGGCGGGCGTCGGGCGACGATCCGCTGCACTCCCTGCCGCGCGTGGACATGTACTACTTGCGCGACCCCGAACGCCTGCGGCGTCTGGCGACGGGCCGGCTCGACGCGTATCTCACCTTCCGCCGCCTCGGCCGCCGCACGCGCGCCTTACTCGATCAGTCCGCTCGCCCGGAGAGGTAGCCGACCATCTCGCCGAACGACCACGCGATGAACAGCACGAGAAGAATCGGCAAAACTGGCAGGCAGCCGGACCAGAAGGCTCCGCGGCTCCAGGCGATGCGCACGGTCCGCGCCGCGAGCAACAGGGGCAGCGCCAGACAGAACGCCGCGTATACGAGCCGCTTCGAGAGCGGCACCCCCCTTACGCGCGTGCCGCCGAAGGAGCGACCCCACACAAAGCGCTCCCGCAACACCTCGCCCCACCCGAGCTGTCCGCGTTCCTGGTAGATGATCGCGGCCGGGGTCAGCCAGATCTGGTGCCCGCGCTCGAGAAGCGCACCGTTCACGAGGGTCTCGTGGAAGTCGTCCTCCCAGACGTCTCTCAGGCTCTGGAGCACCTCGCGTCGATACGCGAGGTTGGCATCGCTCACGAACGGCGAGGTCGATTCCGCAAACGGAAGCTGATAGCGCCAGAAGTCGGACAGACACACCGCGCGGTTGATCAAGCGCGAGTTGCCACAGCCCATACCGCCCCCGACCACGCCTGCATCCGGATGGCGCTCGAGCGCGTCGAGCAGCCCGCGGCACCAACCCGGGTCGGCGCGGCCGACGTCTTCCAGCATCGCCACCACCCGACCTCGCGCGCGGCGCAATCCGACCGTGCGAATCGAGTCGTGATGCTCGCGGCTCGAACCGGAGCGCGCCGCGGCGGTGTCGAGTCCTTCGGCGCGGATGAACTCGACCTCCGGGAACTCGGTGCTCAAGCAGGTGACATCAGCGACCGGATCGTCATACGGGACGAGGATCTCCAGGCCCGGGAACCGCTGCGCGTCGAGCGCCGTGAGGCAAGTGCGCAAGTGCTCCACTGCGCCGGAGACGAGCGCGACGACGACCGTGAGCTCGGTAGTCGAGTTCTCCACCACGTCGACTTCGCTTCCCATCGCTCTGTTTTCCAGTTTCCTATTCTAGGCCGGGCCCCGCCGTCGGCTATCACCGGCCCAGCGAGGAGTGCGCGTGTCTCGAGTGAACCGAACGCCGGAGCCGTTCAGCCTGTCCAGTGGCCCGGACAGGTTCGCCTCTTCGCCCAGAACCGAGGGAACGCGCTCCCCGCCCGCTCCGGTGCCGCAGAGATCGAGGCGCTTCACGAACGATCCGCCGGGGTTCCGGGTTCCCCCGCGCCAGCGGGCAGAGAAACACCGTTGGCTCGTGGGCGGCGCAGGGATCTCAGATGGACGCAGCGTTCGTGGAGCTCGCGAACGAGGGCTCGGCTCGCCCCGCCAGGGGCTTTACGCAACACCCATACTCGCACCTAGAGTCGCACCTAGAGCCAGAACGCAGCCTGAACTTCCTATGCCCGATTCCGGCTCGCGTGCGAAACGCCCACCCGTCGAGGGACGGTAGATCCGCGCCGACAACCTTCGCCCCCGGTGAAGCTGCGGAGCGCCGCCTTCGAGGCCGCGGGGAGAACCTCCTACGGCTCGAAGAAGAATCGCCACAGAATCGTCCCTCGCTGGATTCCCGCGACGAAAGACGCCTTGCCGTTGAGCGTGGCTCGGGTCCCGTTTTTGTTGACCGTAATCCCCAGGTAGGCCGGCTTCTTGCGAAAGTCCACTCGATCATTAGATGATGAACGCTCGGCGAAGGCTTGCTTCAGGGCCGTGAGGGATCGCGCATCGAAGTCCATCTGGAAACGCCGGCCCGACCGACCCTCGGGAATGTAGGTACCGCGATAGACCTGGTTTCCCTCGTCGCCCCCGACCCACCGACCGTCCGTGTCCATGCTGAAGAAACGCCACGCTGAATGATCGTCTCTGGCTTGCCGGCTCCTCAGCTTGTCGGTCCCAATGAGATTCGTCGAACACCACGGGCTGCAAGCCAGGTCGGCCTCAGTCGGACGGTTGTCCGCGTCGCAGATGTCCCCGGTCCCGTCGTCGTCTACGTCGTATTGGTCCGAATTTACATCACCGGGACAGTTGTCTACGGCGTCACTATGTCCGTCGCCGTCGCTATCGAGACCGGCGCCGTATTCCGGTATTTCGAAATCCGGACGACGCACCAGCTCGTTCGAGAAGTCGCTCTCCACATCCTGGACGTCGAAGGCGGTCATGGCGATGTAGATCGTGGCGTCGTCGAATACCTCAGTGTCGACGGAGAAGACTCCGTTCGCATCGGCCGCAGGCAGGCCGACCTCGATCATGTCCGAATAGTCGCCGGATCTAAGTCCCATGTACACGACGAAGCCCATGATCGGCGACGGCGACGGGTTCGGGTCCATCCAGCGGACGGTCTCCGTCCGCGCGTGACCGCTCTCCGGCAGGCCGAGAACCAGCTGGAAGAAGACCGCGCCTGCGAGCGCGCGCAGCGCCTTGTGATTAGACCGGGTTCTCATGCGAAGCGCCCCAGGTGGGAGTGCATCTCGAGCCATGCACACGTTACGGCTACCCCCCCGATCGGCCCCGTGATCCCAGTCACCAAAATTTCGAAGGGGTGAAATCGCCCCATGGAAACCGGCGGGCTGGACCAGATTTCGAACGGAACGGCCGCCGGGTGGCCCACAGAGTGCGCGCTCGATGCGGGCTTGAGACGGATAGCTGCGCATCGGAGAAGCGGGGAGGCGAGATCCGGTGGCACCGGGATGACATGGAGAGTCCGGAAGCCACCTGCCGGGCCCCTGGGGCGTGGTGCGCTTCTTCGCGGCTACGAGATTCGCGGCACGGAGCCGAGCGCCGGCGCCGGCAGGCCGGGGTCTGCACTCGTCCCGGCAAAGCGGGCGGCCGGACGCGGCGCCCGCATGCGCCCCGCGCTCGGGTGTTCAGTCTCGACGAGCGGCCCGTTGTCGACCACCTGGGGATCCCGGTGGAGCGCCTCGACACGGTTCACCGGCGCGTACAGAACGTCGCAGGCTTCGAGCCGCGCTGCGAGCTCCGCGGTCGTCTGCGCGCGGGTGATCGCCTCGAGGATTTCGCCGAGGGCCCCCGCGTGGGTCATGGACTCGGTGACGCCCTCGTCGAGATAGGTGTGGTTCTGCATCCCGTCGGTCCACAGGAACGCAACCGAGGCGTCGAGCATCGCGAGGCGCACGTGCTGGCTGCCCCCGCCGCCCCCCCCCGCCTCCGCCGAATGGGGGAGGGGACGAGGATGGGGGCAGGTTCTGGATCATGAACGGCGCTTCCGCGACCAGCGTTCAGGCGTTCGAGGTGCCGAGCAAGAACCGGCAGCTCGTCGGCTTCGGTGACGTGGACGGGGAGGGTACCGACGACCTGGTCTAGCAGGAGCCTCAGCTAGCACCCGTGCCCCGCAGCACGGCGGGCAGGGTGCGCAGCAGGATGGCGAGGTCGGCGGCCAGCGACCAGTTGTCGATGTACTGGAGGTCGAGCTTCACCCAGTCGGCAAAGCCGACGTCGTTGCGCCCCATCACCTGCCACCAGCATGTGAGGCCCGGCCGCATCGAGAGACGGCGGCGCTCGAAGGTGGCGTACTGCTCCACCTCGTCCGGGATCGGCGGTCGCGGACCCACGAGGCTCATGTTGCCCGCCAGCACGTTCCAGAGCTGGGGAACCTCGTCCAGGCTCCAGCGCCGCAGGAAGCGCCCGACCCGCGTGATTCTAGGGTCGTCGTGGACCTTGAACACGGGTCCGTCCATCTCGTTCAGGTGGAGCAGCCGCCCGAGGCGCGCCTCGGCGTCGGGGCACATGGTGCGGAACTTGAGCATCTCGAAGCGGCGACCGTTGACGCCGCAGCGCACCTGGCGGAACAGGATCGGCCCCTTCGAGTCCCGGCGGATTGCGGCCGCCACGGTGGCCAGCAAGGGGGCCATCAGCACCAGCAGGACGCCTGCGCCGAGGATGTCCAAACCCCGCTTGATCGCAAGCGCGGTGCTGCTGTGGTGCACGACCGAGAAGCTGAGGGCGGGCTGACCGCCCATGGGCATCGGGCGCGGCGCGGGGAAATAGTCACCGAACAGATCCGAGAGCACCGTGACGGAAATGCCGGCCTTGGCGCACTCGGCAACCGCCGGGGAGACGGTTATCAGGAGCGAGAGCGGCGCCGCCACGATCACCTCGTCGATCACGTTCTCTCGGAGCAGCCGCGGAATGTCGACCAGCTTGTGGACGCGAGCGCCCGCCAAGCGGGGATCCACGGGCGAATCGGCATCGTCCACGAAGCCAATCACGTTGAGGCCCCACTCCGGGTGGGCGCGGATCAGTTCGGCCACACCCGAAGCTCGGGGACCCGAGCCGAAGATCAGGACCTCGCGGTAGTTGCGCCCCGCTCGCCGCAGCGAGCGAAGGATCACGACGGTGAGGAGGCGAAAGGTCCCGACTGCCAGCGTCTGGGCGACGCCGCACAGCATCACGAAGGGGCCGATCAACGGCGGCTTGAGGGCGAGCCTCGCGGCTCCCAGAGCGGCAGTGCAGAACACACCCGCCACTAGCAGGCGCACGACGATCCGGTAGAGGCTCAGGCGCCGCATTGATCCATAGAACCCGAGGATTTCGAGGAACATCGGCCACGACAACGCCGCCACGAGCCCCAGAGCGACCAAGCGGACCGGTGTCAAGTTCGCGTCGGGCGACAGGCCCGCACCGGTCGAAGAAACGACGAACACGAAGACGACACCGGCGACAACGGTGTCGGCGGTGCGCAAGAGCGACCCGAGACGAGGAGCCTGTGACCTGAGCAATGCCTTCTGTCTCTTTCGTCCGGGGCCTGCAGAGCGCCAAGGAAGGATCTAGGGGGGAAACCCCTCATTAGCATCTATGTTGTGTGCATTGTCACACATGTGCCGATCTTGGTAAAATAAAAAGGCGTTTCCTGCGATAAATTTTCTTGATGACAGAAAGGGCACGTTTCTAGGCGGGTATGCGTTTTTTCGCCTCGTAACCACTGGGTATCGGCAGCCCGTGTGCAGGTGCGCATCACCTTATGTGTGGGGATGTACACCCATTGGCAGGGCCCGCGTCGTGTCGGATACCCTTACACTCGTCACCCCGGGGGAGTCCCTCCCATGTACGAATGCTTCTTTGGCCTGAGGGAGCCTGCCTTCTCCTTGACCCCGGACCCGCGTTTCCTGTGGCTCTCAGAGACCCACGAGGAGGGCCTGGCGGCCCTCCTATACGGGATCACCTCCCGCAAGGGCTTCGTCCTCCTCACGGGCGAGGTAGGCGCCGGCAAGACGACCCTGCTGAGAGCCGCCCTCAAGCGACTCCCCGAGGGGACAGACGTGGCCATGATCCTGAACACGGCAGGTCTGGCCCGGCTCGACCTTCTCCGACTGATCGCAGCCGATCTGCGTCTGCCGATCAAGCCGCACAACAAGGGTGACTTCGTCCTGGCCCTCAACGCTCTGCTGATGCAGCGGCTCCGGAGCGGCCAGAACACGGTCCTGATCGTCGATGAGGCGCAGAACCTCTCCATCGAGGCTCTGGAGGAGATCCGACTGCTTTCGAACCTGGAGACGGAAACCGAGAAGCTCCTCCAGATCGTGCTCACGGGCCAGCCGGAGCTGCGCCAGAAGCTGGCGGACCCGAGCCTGCGCGCCATCCGCCAGCGCATTGCGCTCGATCACCACGTCGAGCCTCTCGGGCCCGAGGAGATCCAGCCCTACCTCGCGCACCGCATCCAGGTCGCAGGAGGCGAGTACGAGTCCGTCTTCGCACCCGGGACGGAGGAGCTCTTCTTCGACTGCTCCCAGGGCCACCCGCGCGTGATCAACCTGTTGGCGGACCGCGCGATGCTCGGCGCCTATGCCAGGCAGATGCGACCCGTCCCGCGTGCCCTCCTCGAGCGCAAGGCCAAGCAACTGGAGGGGCTGCTCGAGTCGCGCCCGCCGCTCGAATTGGACCTCTGGCCGCTCGAAGAGGACTTCTGAGTTGGGCGAGATCAGCGAGGCCCTGCGGCGGGCCCGACAAGACCGCGAGGCCGTCGCCCATGAGCCCAGTGCGCGGGAGGTCACGGAACTTGGAGGGCCGGCTAGGCGGGCCAGCCCTGTTCAGGCACCACCCGTTCCCATCGATCGCACCCAGAGCGAGGGCTGGCCGGCGCGAGCGGTTCTGGCCAAGGGCCAGCGAGGCGTTGCGGAGGGATTTCGGCAACTCGCAGTCCGCGTCGAACAAGAACTTGCCGGTCGCAATCAGAAAGCGCTGCTGGTCTGCAGCGGCCAGCGGCAAGAGGGCAAGACGCTTACGAGCTGCAATCTGGCTCTTGCGCTGGCATCCCTGAGCGCCGGACGCCGTATTGCGCTCGTGGATCTCGACCTCCGCAAGCCATCGGTGGCCCGTGCACTTGGGATCGAAGCTGGGGTGGGCGTCGAACGGGTGTTGCGTGACGACCTCCCCATCGCCGGAGCGAAGATCGCCACGGACCTCGAATCGCTGGACGTCTATGCCGCCGACAGGCCCGACCGCGACGCCCACACGCTGCTCTCCACCGCTGCCTTCACGCGCATGATCCGTGACCTGGAGGAGAGCTACTCGACGATCATTTTCGATACACCGCCGATCCTGTTGGTTCCCGATGTCGCGCTCATCGCTCCGCGGATCGGCGCTTGCTTGCTCGTGGCTCGAGCGGGATCGACTCGCCGGAAAGCCATTCACGACGCCCTTCGACCTCTACCGCCGGAGGCCCTGATCGGGGTCTTTCTCAACGACGCGCGCGCGCGGGGCGGAAGGCTGCGGTACTACGCGGACTACTACGGAGAAGAGGACGACGAGGCGCGGGATCGCCTCGAGGAAGACCTGCATGGTTGAGGAGGAGAACGAGTACACACAGACCCCGTCGGCGCTGCCGGACTTCGCCCGTGACCCGGTTGGGATCGTGATGCGGCGCTGGCGCTGGATGGTACCCGTGCTCCTCGTCGGCTTGGTTGCGACCGGGGCACTCGTAGCGACCATGAAGCCGCGCTACCGCGCCGTCGCGTCGCTCCTGATCGCCAGCCAGCGGATCCCGGAGGAATTCGTTCGTTCGACCGTTCCGGAGGACATCCTCGAGCGCATAGACGCGCTCGTCGCGCAGGCACTCACCCGAGAGCGCATGGTCGGTCTAGTAGAGAAGTTCGAGCTCTATCCCGAGCTGCTGGACTCACATACGCTTGGCGAGGTCGCGACGATCGCCCGTGGAGACCTGAACGTAGATCTCGATCCGAGCTTGACGGAGGCAAGCCGGAGGAGGGAGACCGCTCTGGTCTTCAACGTAGCCTTCACCGCGGACTCGCCGCGCGTGGCTGCAGAGATTGCCAACGAGATCGTCGGGCTCATTCAGGCAGAAGCGATCCGTCTGCGCAGCGAGCAGGCACGGCTGACGACCAGTTTCCTGCGCCGCCAGCTGGAGGAAACCGAGGTCGAGCTGCGGGAGCAGGAGAGCAAGATCACCCAGTTCAATCGTCGCTATCGGGGTGAGCTGCCGGGCGAGCTGGATGCGAACCTTGCCAAACTCGAGCGCCTCCAGCACCAGCGGCAGTCGCTGGCCCTCCAGATCGCTGAAGCGTCCACTCGCGTGACCATGATCTCAACCGCTTCGGGCACGGCAATCCCCGTGACCCCGGATTCTCGCTTGTTGGCGCTGCAGGCCGAGCTCGCCCGGCAGGAGGTGATCAAGACGGAAGCCAACCCGGACATGATCGCGCTGAGGAGAGAAATCAAGAACCTCGAGGCGACGATCGCCGGCTCTCCGGGAGGCCAGGCTCGCGAAGGCGGGACGGGCACAGCCGGCGCGATGGTGGCTGCCGAGCACCGTACGCTCGATGAGCTTCGATCCCAGCTCGCCGCCACGGAGCGGGAGATCCGGGACCTGGACGCTCGAGTAGCTCGTACGCCGGTCCGCAACGAGGAGCTGGCTGCCGTGGAACAGAGGACGAGCGTCCTTCGCGAGGAATACCTGGAGTTTCTCCGCAAGGTCCAGGAGGCCGAGTTGGCGGAAAACCTGGAGCTCGCACAGCAAGGTGAGCGCGTGGTGGTGCTGAATCGGTCCGAGCCCCCGACGCGTCCCGAGCAGAATCGGCTGAAGTACCTGGCGGCTGGAATCGTCGCCTCGCTGGCGGCCGCCGCAGCAGCAGGTGTACTCCTCGAGATCGGAGACCCCGTACTCGTGGACGCTCAGCAGACCGAAAACGAGACCGGGCTTCCCGTGCTGGGATCCGTCCCCTGGATCTCCTGAGCCCAGAAGCGTCCACCACGATTCTCGAGAAGAGATTCCGGTGCACGACACAGCGCACGGGTCGACGGGAATGGTACGAGCCTCAGCCCGAAACCGATGAGTTTTCGTGGGTTTCCGAAGCCATCGGACCCAGATCCCCGATCATGCACTTGACCGAGCCGCCGCCTTTCTTGAGGAACTCGGAGACGTCGGCGGTGAGGGGTTCGACGCCGCGGTCGCGGACCTGGTCTTTCAGGCGATCGGACACTCCCGCGGGCATCACGAGCATGGAGTGGCTGCCCTGATTCAGGCAGAAGGAGTTGGCGGCGTAGCGCTCGGCGTCCTCGGCCGAGAGCTCGATGAGATCTTCGCCGAAGAGTTCTGCCAGACGCGGCCAGTCTTTGGGCGCCAGCGCCGCGCGATAGGCCAGCAGGAAACGGCGGCCGGGTCCGAAGGCGCAGAGGGCCGTGTCGCCGTGGTAGTGGGATTCCAGGACCAGCTCCAAGCGCTGCACGGGCTTCGGGGCCACGATCTGCGTCAGCTGGGGCTCGAGACGCGCGTCGCTGCGGAAACCGTAAACGCGCTTCCAGGGTGGGATGCGGAGCGCCGGCACGAAACGCTGTCGCTCCAGGTGGCCGCAGGTGAATAGATACACGTCGCCTGCCGGGAAGAAGTCGGCCTCGCCCTCGAAGCGATAGCGCTCGTCGAACTCGGCGAGTTCGAAGCCGTTGGCTTCCAGCAGCCGGCGGTAGTGGACCTTCTCGCCGGCGCGGGTGGGGAGCAGGTTCGAGAGCCAGAACGTTCTGGCGACGTCGGTCTTCTCCGCGTCCACGTGGGTCTGGAAGCCGGCGTTGGCCGGGTACACGAGTCCCGGCTGCTGCGGGTCGGGCGGCACCACCAGCACGTGCACACCGAGATCGCGCAGCCGATCGCGCAGGCCGTGCCACTGGCGGATGGCCAGGATCCGGTCCACACGGCGCCGGGTGCCCCAGCGCGTGCGGGTGTGCGGATTGGCGCCGCCCTTCACACTGAAGTGAGACGGGTCGCCCATGAGGATCCAGCGGCGACTCACGGCTCGGGCATTCCCGGCGGCAGCGACCCGGGATCGAAGGCAGATTCGTTTTCGAGATGCGACTGGGGTGTCGTGCAGTAGAGCGTGGCGGTGATGCCCGCCGGCCGGTCGTTGCCGCTGCGTCCGCTGCCGCCGAAGGGCAATTTGCCGCTGGCGCCCACGGTGCCGCGATTCCAGTTCAGGAGCCCCGTGCGCACGCGTCCCACGGCGTGATCGAAGTGGCTGCGCGTGGCCGTGAAAACGGACGCGGCAAGTCCGTAGTCCGAGTCGTTCACCGCGGCGATGGCCTGGTCCAGATCGTCCACGGCATACAGCGCCGCCTCGGGCCCGAAGAGTTCGTCGCGCTGGTAGGCGTGGGTCTGGTCCAGGCTCGCGAAGCGCACCAGGCCGGCGCCTGCGTAGGGCGGCGGCAGGCCGGGATCGACCTGCAGCAGGCGTTCACCGCCAGCCGCTGTCGCGAATGCCCGGAAGCGCTCGAGATTTTCCCAGGCCGCCTGCGACACCAGCGGCCCCATGAAGACACCCTCTTCCAGGGGCGGGCCGATCTTCAGGCCGCGCAGCACGCCGACGAGCTTTTCGGTGAACACGTCGATCACGCGCGAGTGGACGAAGAGTCGGCTGGCGCACGAACAGCGCTGCCCGGTGGTGGCGGCCACCGAGAGCGCCGTTTCGGCCACGGCGAGATCCAGGTCGGCGTCGGCCAGCACGACCACCGCGTTCTTTCCACCCATTTCGAGCGCGAGCAATTTTCCGGGTTGCTCCAGTGTGGCCTCGCGCAGGGAGCGGCCCACCGCATACGAGCCGGTGAAGAGCACCGCGTCCACGTCCGGGTGGGTGGCCAGGCTGCGCCCGGTTTCGGCGCCGCCGTGCACGATCTCGAGCACACCCTCCGGCAGGCCCGCGCTTCGCCACAGCTCGACCAATCGCTCGCCCACCCCGGGGCTCAGGTCGCTCGGCTTGAAGACCACGGTGTTGCCCGTGGCCAGTGCGGGCGCGATGTGTCCGTTGGGCAGATGCGCGGGGAAGTTGAAGGGCCCCAGCACCGAGAGCACGCCACGGGGATGGTAGGTAGCCCGCGCACCGGCTCCGGCCTCCAGGGGCGCCACCAGCTGCAGGCCGGCACCCAGCGTGGCGGCCACCTTCGCGGGCACCAGGGCCGCCTCGGCGCGCGCCTCCCAAAGGGCCTTGCCCACCTCGCGGGCGATCAGGGTGGCGAGTGCGTCAGCGGCGCTGCTCGCCTCTTCCGCGAATCGGCGCAGGATTCCCGCGCGCGCTTCCAGGCCCGCGTCGCGCCACGCGGGGAAGGCGTGCCGCGCCCGAGCCACCGCCTCGTTCACGTCATGGGCGTTGGCGATCTCGAAGCGGCCGATTTCGTCGCTGGGATCCGCGGGCGAAACGCTGCGCAGACTCAAGGATTCCCCTTACGGAAGCGGGGTCACGAGCACTTCGTCACCGGCTGTGACGCCCAGCGCCTCGCGACACTCCTTGGACACCGCGGGCGAGTCGTCGTCGTCGAGCGGCACCACGGTGGAGCGGAAGCCGAACTGCCCCTCCGACGACAGCAGGGCCAGGGTGTCGTCGGATGCCTGGGCGCCCGCGAAGGGCAGCCCCGGCAGCACCAACCGCCGACGTTCGCGCACGCTGGCGATGGCGTCGCGCGCGGCGCCGTAGTAGGGCCCGCCGTCGAAGGGGTCCACCTGGTGCAGGTAGCGAAAGCCCACCTTCTCCAGGATCGCCGTGGCCGCGGCCGCCTGGGTCTTGCCGATCACCGCCTGGACCGATTCGGGGAACAGGTTGGTATAGACCGGGTCGCGGGGGAAGAGATCGGCGATGAACTGCTTGTTGTGGGCCGACAGACGGTCGGCTTCGGAGTACGACATGTGGGTGAAGCGAGCGCCGTAGGCGTTCCAGAGCAGATTCTCGCCGGATTCCTCGAAGGGCGAGAGCATCTCGGCCGTTACCTCGCGCTCGAACAGGTCCGGGTGCATGGAGATGAACGCGAAGCGCACGATCGAGAGCGCCTTGCCGCACTTCTCCGGGTGGTGGCGGTAGTCCGGGTCCAGGATCAGGCCGCCGATCTCGGTGGGACCGTCTTCGGTGGACCGGAGCTTGAGCTTGGTGTGGACGAAGCGGCGGTCGAGCTCGACGCTGCGGCGCTCCTCGCTCGTGACCTCCAGCCAGTAATAGGGCGCGCCCGGATTGCCGAGTTTTGCCAGGATGCTCGACGTGCCGATGCAGCGACCCTGGTCGGTGTCTTCCAGCACGAAGACATAGATTCCCAGGCGCCAATCGTCCAGGTCACCCGCGAACGACCGGAGCGAGGCCTGCAGGCGCCTCTCCAGGAAGTCGCGGTCGCTGGGAAGATTCAGGGAGTCGAGTTGCCGCGCCAGGTCGACGAGTGCGTCCAGGTCGCCCTCGGCGATCGGCCGCAGGATCAGCACGGCAGCTCCAGTTCGTCGGCCACCCGCCGCAGCGCCTTCTCGATCACCGTGAAGCCGGCCTCGATCTCCTCGTCTGTGATGTTCACGGGCAGCAGCAGGCGGATCTTGGTGGGGCTCTCGCCGGCGGAGAACAGCAGAATGCCCTCCTGGTAGGCGCTGCGCAGCACGGCGCGGACGACCTCCGGGGAGCCGTCGAACGGCGTGAAGGCGAACATGGCGCCCACGCCCGACCCGGCGTGCGCGGCCCGCGGCATGCGCTTGCACAGGATCTCGAAGCGGCGCTCTACGCGCCGCCCGAGCAGGGCAATGCGCCCATCCGGGCCGAGGAAGCCCTCGCTCTCCAGGCGCTCGATGATGCGCGCTCCCACCGCCATGCCCACGCTGGATCCCGCATAGGTTCCGGCGATGAGTCCGGGCTTCGGGTTGTAGGGGTGCGCGAACAGCACGGCGCTGCCCTGCAGCATCTTGCCCACCGTCACCACGTCCACGTACTCGGCCAGGTCCAGAGTCTGGAAGGCGTAGAGCTCACCCGTGCGGGCAAAGGTCTGCACCTCGTCTACCCACACCGCCAGCTTCGCTTCGCGGCAGCGCTCCATCAAGGTGGCGAAGAAGGCCCGGGGCGCCGTGCGCACGCCCCCTTCGCCCTGGATCAGCTCGAAGAGCATGCCTGCGATGCGCCCCTCGTAGCGGTTCAGGTGGTCGTCCAGGGCTTCCAGGGCGGCGGCCGTGGAGGCCTCCGGATCGCCCGGGTCGTAGAAGGGCACGTACAGTGCGCGGCCCGCAAGCGGCAGGCCCTCGCGGAAGCCCGGCTTGTCGCTGAGCTCGGCCATGGCCAGGGTGCGGCCGGCGAAGCCCCGCTCGAAGACCACGACCCGGTCCGCGGGCTGGTGTTTCTGGAAGATCAGCTTGAGGGCGTTCTCGTTGGCCATGGCGCCCGAGACCGACAGCCAGGTGTGCTTCAGCCTCGGGCCGGCGTGCTTGAGGAGCGCTCGGGAGAGGTTCAGGTACTCGGGCCCCGGCATCAGGTGGCCCTGGAAGACCGTGTCGCGAGCCGCCGCGGTTACCGCCGTCTCCAGCAGGTCCGGGTCGCTGTGGCCGAAGCCGTAGACGCCGATCCCGCCGATGAAGTCGAGCTTCCAGGTGCCGTCCGCCAGCTGCACCCGGGCGCCTCGACCGGCTCCAGCGATCAGCATCGGGAAGGGCAGGGGGCGGCCCCGCAGGCGCCCCAGCTGCTTCACGGCGCGTTCGTAGGCACTCGGTGCCAGACCGCGCTCCTCCATTTCGGAGGCGACCGCGTCGATCAGTGCGCGAGCCGCCTCGCGCACCCGGGGCGCGTCCAGGAGGTTCTCGAGGGCGCTTTTTCGCGTTCGGGCCATGGTCACATCGTATCGGCCCTGCAGTCGCTAGGCTTGCGCTCAAGTTCGCAAACGTCTGTGACGACGCATCATTGACCGCCTTCGATGCACAAGAGAGCGCGGTGTAGAAGTTCGCGAGATCGCGGGATCGAGAACAGGGAGCGACTTGCCGGCGAGGAAGGCCCCGAAGGTCCGAGCGAAGAAGCGGCCCGTGACGGCACGCCGCCAGCGGCGCGAGGCGGCCCGGGCTCGAGCGGCCCACCACCTGACGACGCCCCACCTGTGCCTGCTCAAGGCCCCAAGCACCTCGGCGCGCACGGGCCTCATGGACAGCGAGTTCACGGTGGCCACCTACAACGTGCACCGCTGGACGGGTCTCAACGGTCGCAGCAAGCCCGACCCGGCGCGGGCCGGCTTCGTGATCTCCGAGCTCGACGCCGACGTGATCGCCCTGCAGGAGGTACTGCGCCCCTTCAACGGCGAGGACCCGCTGGAGATCCTGGCCGAGACCCTGCGTCTCCACATCGCGTTTGCCGTCACACGGGTGCACAAACGCGGCGAGCTTGGCAACGCCATCCTGGCGCGCTGGCCCATCGCCGGCGTCTCCATGATGGATCTTTCGTTCTCGCGCCTGGAGCGGCGGGTGGCCGTGGCCGCCCAGTTCCAGTGCGAGACGGGGATGCTCGACGTGGTGGCGACCCACCTGGCCTTGGGCGATCGAACGCGACACCGTCAGGTGCGCTCACTCCTGGACCACCCGCAGCTGCGCGATCGCCCCACGCTGCTGATGGGCGACATGAACGCCTGGCGCAAGTGCCCGGCGACCCGCGCCCTGGACGACGAACTCACGTCGCACCACAACCTTCGGTGGCCGCCCTCGTTCCCGTCGGCGCGGCCCGTCCTGGCCCTGGATCGCATCTACACCGAGGGCCTCGAGGTACTCGACATCACGGCCCACACCAGCCGAGCGGCTCGCCGCGCCTCCGACCACCTTCCCGTCATCGCGCGCGTGCGCCTGCGGGGCCGCGACTGAGCCGTCCTAGATCGTGATCCGCTTCCAGGCCGCCGGACCGGTATCGCAGGCCCAGCGCCGCTGCCGTGGCTGCTGCCGGCGCCGTCGGCCTGGGACACGAACGTCTGCACGCCGGTGGCCATGCCGAACGGCAATGAGAACAGCGTCCACAACCACACGCCGGCGAAGCCCACCGATGCCAGCTCGGTGGCGCCCAGGCGGCCCACCATGGCCGCGTCCACCACGCCCAGGGTGGGCGTGGAGATCTGGGTGAGAACGACGGGATACGCGAGCGTGAAGACCTCGCGCATGCGTCCGTGGCCCCGGTGAACAATCTGGGTTCTGTGGGATGCTCAGGTCCGGACGCGAACCTCCTGGGTCGGCACGCGCGGAGATGCCGCCGTGTTGGCAACATCCGACGCCGCTGCGCCGACTGGATTCCTGTTCTTTCCGACAAACATCAGCTGGCTCCTCGGGCGACGCGGGTACCACGGCCCGCCGGGGGTGGCAACTCGATCGCATTGCAACGCCGACTGGGGCCGGCTAAAACCGAGCGATGAAGGCCGGGTTTCGTATCGCCGCCACGTTCGTCGTGCTCGCCGGGGTGGCCCCGGCCCTGGGCTGCAACACGTTTCAGTGGGCGCGGCTCTACCAGAGCGGCACGGCGGCGCTCGATCGGGGGGACGCCCCCCGGGCCATCGCCGATCTGGAGCGGGCCGCCGCGTTGGCACCAGAGGCCTCGGTGGTGCAGAACCACCTGGGTCTCGCCTACCTGAAGGCGGGCCGTCGCGCCGATGCGGTCCAGAGCTTCGAGCTTGCCGTGGCGCTCGATTGCCGCAACGCTGCGGCGGGGCGCAACCTGGCCATCATCCGGGCGGTGCAGGCTTCGTCGCTTGCACCCGATGTGGAGGCACAGTGAGTCCGCGCGACCGCGACGACGATCGCGGCGATCGGGAACGCGAGAAGCGGAGCTGGCGCGAGATCGACGCCATGCGCGACGGATCGCGACGCTCGGAGGATCGCGGCCCTCGCGATCGTGCGGCACGGGAGCGCGCCGACGCGGCCAGCAAGCAACACCGGAAGCAGCTGGAGGGCATGTTCTCCAGCCATCAGGGCGGTGCGGAGGGCAAGCGGCTGGCCAAGGCCATGCGCGACGCCCACGGGACCCCCGGCCTCGCCGACGCCTGCCGCGAGTACCGGGATTCCGTTGGGCCGCCCTCCGACGTGTCCCACATCCGCTTCTTCCTGGATTGCGGCGACCGGGATCTGATCCTCGCCGGGCTCACGGCCCTGCGGGCCGTGTTGGCGGCCGAATCGATCGCGTTGCCAGCGGGCCTCCGCAGCCAGCTGAGGATCCTCGCCGAGGATCGGGATAACGACGTGGCCGATCTGGCCGAAGAGATCCTGGAGGATTGATCGGGTCCCTGGGCTCGATTACCGTCGGGGCATGCCCCACGACGTCGAGCGCAGAACGCTGGCTCGTTACCTCGAGGATCACAACCTCAAGCACACCAAACAGCGCGACGCGATTCTCGACGTGTTTCTCGAGGCCACGGGACACATCACCAGCGACGACATCTACCAGAAGGTGCGCGAGAACCATCCGGGCATCGGCTACACAACCGTGTACCGCACCATGAAGCTCCTGTGCGACGCGGGGCTGGCCCACGAGCGACACTTCGACGACGCGGTGGCGCGTTACGAGATCGCCCACGAGCACCACGACCACCTGGTGTGCCTGCGCTGCGGCAAGATCGTGGAATTCGAGTGCGCCATGATCGAGTCGACCCAGAACGAGATCGCGGCCCGCTACGGCTTCCGGGTGCTGCGCCACCGCCACGAACTCTACGGCCACTGCGGGAACTGTCGCGATGAGGTGGATCTCGGGGGCCGCACCCCCTCCTGAGCCTGTCCCCACGGGGGAGATTCTCGCGCTCCCGAGCCCTGCCCCCCCCACAGCCTCGTTGACACTGGTCCGAGCCTGAGGGTAAGCTGCGCATGAAAATGAAAATGAACGTGATTTTCAATTTCATTTCCAGATGAACCCGGGCGATCGGTTCGAGGACCCCGCTGCCATGAGCGCCCCCCAGCAATCGCACGCGACCGGTGCCGAGGACTGTCGCTGCCTGTGCGGCAGTCTGCTGGCGAAGGTCGTGGCCGGCGGCGTCGAGCTGCGCTGCCGCCGCTGCAAGCGCACCCTCGTGGTCCCGCTCGAGCCCGAGCGCGGCGCCCCCCGGGCGTCGCCCCCCTGTGTGAGACGAGCTGGATGAACCCGCCCCGGCTCGAAATCGACAACCAATTCGAGAGGCCAGAGGTCGCGAACCCCGAGCCCAACCTTCGCAGGCGAAGGAGGGACCCCGGTGGTGGTGAAGACGCGATGGATGGCCGTTCTCGCAGGCTTGGCCCTGGCCAGCAGCGCCGGTGCGGACGCGATCCCGGACGAGCAGCGGGCCCAGGAGGATCGGATCGCCGAGCTGGAACGCATCGTCGAGGTGCTCGCCGACGAGCTGGATCGCACCCGCGACTCCATGGCCCTGCCCGAAGATCCGGAGTTGATCCCGCGGTACGGGCGCGGCCCCGGGGCGAGCAAGGTCTACGGCCTGGCGCAGGGTCTCTCGATCGGCGGCTACGGTGAGATGGTCTACCAGCATTTCTTCGGCGAGCCTGAGAAGTCGGATCGTTGGGACTCCCTGCGAACCGTGTTGTACGTCGGATACAAGTTCACGGATCGCATCGTCTTCAACACTGAGATCGAATTTGAGCACGCGACCTCGGAATCCACACAGAGTTCGGGGGATGGTTCGGTTTCGGTGGAGTTCGCGACCCTCGACTTCATGCTCAAAGACTGGGCGAACGCCCGGGTCGGGCTGCTGCTGATTCCCATGGGATTCGTCAACGAGATCCACGAACCGCCTTTCTTCTACGGCGTGCTCCGTCCCGAGCCCGAGCGCCGCATCATCCCGTCCACCTGGAGCGAGAACGGCACCGGATTCTTCGGCGACCTCTTCGGCGAAACCGTCGAGTACGAGATGTACGTGGTGAACGGTTTCAACGCGGCGGGCTTCGACGCCGCCGGTCTGCGCGACGGACGCCAGCAGGGAAACCGGGCCCTGGCCGAGGACGTGGCCTTCGTGTCCCAGGTGAACTGGTGGCCCACCGACGACCTGATGGTGGGAGGCGCCGCCTACTACGGGAAGTCGGGCCAGAACCAGACCCTCATGAGTAGTTCGTCCGGTATGGGCGTGGATGTGCCCAACGCGCCCACCACCCTGTGGGAGGTGCACGCCCAGTGGGAGCGCTGGGGTCTGCACCTGCGCGGCTTGTTCACCATGGCCCACGTCAGCGGTGCGGGCGATCTGACCACGGCCCTGCGGGCCACCGGCGACATCGACCCGACCGAAACCGTCGCCGAGCGGATGCTGGGCGGCTACGCCGAGATCGCCTACGACGTGCTCCCCCTCCTGTTCGGAGACACGGTGAGCCAGTCGCTGAGTCCTTATTACCGCTACGAGTACACCGACACCCAGAACCAGATCCCCGCCGGCTTCGTGGGCGACCCCACGGAGACGATCTGGAATCACGTGGTGGGTCTCGAGTTCAGTCCGATCGAGAATGTGGTGATCAAGACCGACGTGCGATTGCGCGATTCGGACGGCGGAAACGTGTCCGACGAGTTCAACATAGGAGTGGGATTTGTCTTCTAGAAGCTCGCTGTGGAGGATCTCTGCCGGGCTCGCACTGCTGGCGACGTTCGCCTTCTCGGGCGGCCCGGCGCGTGCCAAGGTCTTCCACAGCCGCTCGGAGGCGCTGGAGATCGCCTTCCCCGAGGCGGACCGGGTCGACTCGCACACGTACGTGCTCACCGACGACCAGGCATCGCGCATCCAGGAAATCGCCCGCAGTGACCTGGATTCGAAAGTGGTCAAGGTCTACACGGGCTGGAAGGCCGGCGAGGTCGTGGGCTACGCCTTCATCGACCTGCACACGGTGCGCACCCTGCCCGAGGCCTTCCTGATCGTGCTGAGGCCCGACGGGACGGTGCGAACCCTGCGGGTGCTCGCCTTCTACGAGCCCCTGGACTACCTGCCCTCCGAGCGTTGGTACGCCCAGTTCGGCGACAAGGCCCTCGGCGAGCCGCTTCGCGTGGGCGGTGACATCCACGGCATCGTGGGCGCCACCCTGTCGGCCCGCGCCACCACGAGCGGCGTGCGGCGCGCCCTGGCCATGTACGAGGTGCTCGTCGAAGACGAGCGATAACCATTGCGGTTCGTCATCACAGGCGAGTGGAATCGCAATCGTCTGCTCCAGACGATCGTGGCGCTGTATGCCCTCTATGTAGCGGGCCTGTGGGTGACGAACGCACTGCTCTATTTCAACAAGATGAGCCTCACCTACGCCTCGGTGGTGGAGTACTACCTGGGCTCGGAAGAGAGCTTCTTGTCTCCGCGCACGTACCAGGGGCTGCTCGAGGTGTCGCACTTCCACTTCTTCGCCATGGGGATGTTGCTGCTGGTGCTCACCCACCTGATGCTGTTCGTCCCCGTATCGAACCGGCTCAAGGTGTGGCTCATCACCGTGCCGTTCCTGTCCGGCTTCGTGAGCGAGGGGGCGAGCTGGCTGGTGCGCTTCGCAAGTCCCGAGTTCGCGTACCTGAAGATCGCGGGATTCCTGACATTGCAGGCAAGTCTGGCTGCATTGATCGGGGTGTCGCTCTGGGCCGTGTTCTCGGGCTCGCAACGCAACTACGACGGCGGCAATCCCCCCGCACCGGACGCCCCCGACCGCAGCGGTCTTTGAGGGCACTCGGTCTCCTGGCCCTGGCAGCCCTGGTAGCAGGCGCTTGCGCATCTGACCCCCGCCCCTCGAACCCCCGACCGGAAGCCGATCGGGCCAGCGACGGGCGTTTCGCGATGGGCACCGTTCTCGAGATCACGCTTTACGGCGAGGGCGCTCCGGAGGCGTTGGAACCGCTGTTCGAGCTGGCCCGGCAGCTCGATTCGCTGATGTCGAGTTACGACCCGGACAGCGATGTGAGTCGTTTGAACCGGACAGCAGGGGTGGGCCCGCAAGAAGTGGATCCCCGCGTGAACGAGCTCTTGCAGCAGGCAGTGGTGCACTCGAACCTCACCCGCGGCAGCTTCGACGTGACGATCGGCCCGCTGGTCGCACTGTGGATCGGTGCCGCCGAGCGCGGCGCACCGCCCAGCGCCGCGGACCTGGCCGCCGCGCGCAGCCACGTGGGGGCGGACCACCTGGTTTTCTACGCCGACGGGACCGTCGAACTCAGCGACCCGGGTGCGCGAGTCGACCTGGGCGGAATCGCCAAGGGCTACGCTCTCGATCGCATGCGGCCCTTGCTGCACGATCGAGGCATCCGGAACGCGCTGCTGAACTTCGGTCAGAGCAGCACCTGGGCCCTGGGAGCCCCGCCGGACGCGAAGGGCTGGCGTCTGCTGGTGCGGGGCCCTGGCGAGGGCTTCCTGGGGGTGATGCGCCTTACGGACCAGGCGCTCTCGGTGTCGGGCAGCCTGGGGCAATGGGTCGAGATCGGGGGGCGCCGGTATGGGCACGTGCTGGACCCGCGATCGGGCCAGCCTCTCACCCGGCGGCGCCAGGCCCTGGTGGTGGCGCCGAGCGCGACCCTGGCCGAGGCGCTCAGCAAGGCCCTGCTGATCCTGGGCGAGAAAGAGGGGATCGCGCTGGTGGCCTCGCAGCCGGGATGCCACGGCCTCCTGGTGGATGTGGAGGGGCGAACCTGGTCTACGCCTGGCTGGGCCCGGGCGACGGGATTCGAGCCCCTGGAGGAGCTCCCGGCCCCGCCGCCGGCGCACTAAAGCTGCCACCGGGTTGCACCGATGGCAGGCGAATGCGCGTCCAGGACGTCAGCTGCCCCGTCTGCCAGGCCGACATCCCGCTCAGCGGCGACGAGATCCCCGGCTCGGAGATCTATTGCACCTACTGCGGTGCACCCTGCAAGCTTCAAGGCAAGCTCGACGAGGACGCCGAGGCGGAAGAAGACTTCTAAGAGCGAGAGCGGGGACGGGGTTGACTATTGACATTTTCCTCACCGCGTTGGCATTGCCTTCGTCCCCGTGAAAAAGTCAATAGTCAACCCCGTCCCCGCTTGAGTCCCCGCTTGACGCTTGAGTCACTCTTTGAACGCCAGCAGCCGATCCTGGACGTCGCGGAGGCGCCGGGCGTCCCGGTCCTTGGCCGACAGGATCGGATCCGGCACGGGCCATGGGATCCCCAGATCCGGGTCGTTCCACGCCACGCTGAACTCGTCTTCTGGGTGATAGACGTCGGTGCACTTGTACTCCACCTGCGCGACTTCGCTGGTGACGTAGAATCCGTGCACGAAGCCGTGCGGCACCCAGAGCTGGAGGAAGTTGTCGGCCGACAGCGTCGCCGCCGCGTATTTCCCGTAGCTGGGGGAGCCGCGACGCGCGTCTACCGCCACGTCGTAGATTTCGCCCTCGATCACCCGAACCAGCTTGCCCTGGGAACGCGGAAACTGGCCGTGGAGACCGCGCAGGGTTCCCCGCGTGGAGCGCGAGTGGTTGTCCTGCAGGAAGACCGCATCGATGCCGCCCTCTCGGTAGCGCGGGCCGTGGTAGGTCTCGACGAAGAAGCCCCGTTCGTCGCGATGGACGGTGGGTTCCACCAGGATCACACCGGGCACCTCGGTCTCGACGAAGCGCATCGGCTCAGCCTGCCTCGTCGCGGGCGACACCCAGGAGATACTCGCCGTAGGTCGACTTGCCCATCTCCTTGCCGATCTGGATCAGCTCGTCGCGGCTGAGGTCGCCGTTGCGGTAGGCGATCTCCTCCAGGCAAGCGATCTTCAGGCCCTGTCGCTCCTGGATGGTTTCTACGAAGTTCGCGGCCTGCAACAGCGACTCGTGGGTGCCCGTGTCGAGCCACGCGATGCCGCGCCCGAGAAGCTCCACGTGCAGGTCGCCGCGCCCGAGATATGCCAGGTTCACGTCGGTGATTTCGAGTTCGCCCCGGGGCGAGGGCTCGAGCCCCGCGGCGATCTCCAGCACCCGGTTGTCGTAGAAGTAGATCCCGGTAACGGCGTAGTGCGATCGGGGCGTATGGGGCTTTTCCTCGATGCCCACCACCTTCGCGTCGCCGTCGAACTCCACCACCCCGTAGCGCTCCGGGTCGCGCACCCAATAGCCGAAGACGGTGGCCCCGTTCTCCCGGGCAGCCGCGCGGCGCAGCACCTCCGGGAGGCCGTGCCCGTAGAAGATATTGTCACCCAGGGCCAGGGCCACTCGATCGTCGCCCACGAAGTCGCGGCCGATCAGGAAGGCCTGGGCCAGGCCCTCGGGCTTGGCCTGTTCGGCATAGCAGATGTGAACACCCAGGTGGCGGCCGTCGCGCAGCAGCCGCTCATAGGCGGGCAGGTCCAACGGGGTCGAAATCAACAGGATCTCGCGGATTCCCGCGTGCATGAGCGTGGCCAGCGGGTAGTAGACCATGGGCTTGTCGTAAACGGGGAGTAGCTGCTTGCTGACCCCCGTCGTGATCGGGTGGAGACGGGTTCCGGAACCACCCGCCAGCACGATCCCCTTCATGGTCTTTGGTGCTCCGTTCGCCCCATCGTGGGCACGGACAATAACACCGGGCTCCGCACGGCGTTACGGCGAACGGGACGTTACGGCAGGAAGGCCGCTCGCTGGCTGAGTTTGGCCGGCAGATACTCCTCGATCACGTAATTCAGCCCCCACTTGGCCAGCGCCTGCTGTTCGGCGCGGACGCCCATCTTGAGCAGCTGATCGATGGCCTTCTGCCAGGGCTTGTGGGCCTTGAAGAACGGGTCGTTCTTGAGGGCGTCCTTGGCCCGCTTGATGTCCACGTCCAGGAGCGGGTGGGTGGGGAGCCGGTAGTCGACGATGTCCTGGGGCGTGACGCCGAGGTAGCGGGCCTGGGGCACGCAGAAGAACTGGGAGAGATGGGCCGCGTTGCCCGACCCGACCTTCAGGGTGCGGTAGATGTTGGAGATGCCGTAGGGGTCGCAGTCGACGAAGGCGTACACCGGGATCTTGCTCTCGTCCGAGAGCTTCCGGATGAAGCGCCGCGTGGCTCGGGTGGGCACGCCCGCCAGCGACACCAGGATGCAGTCGTGGTCCTGCCAGAACTTGTGGCTCTGCAGGCGCTGGAAGACGCCCCCGGTCTCGATGGCCAGGATGAACTTGGCGTCGGTCTCGAACGAGAGATGTTCCACGGTGGAAGGGATCGAGTAGGCGCCGGAGCCGAAGCGGGTGCAGTCGATCCGCTCCACCTCGCCGGTCTCCCGGTCCGGGTCAAGCACCACCAGTCGGCCCGCCACCGCCCCGCCGTGCTCGTCCGGGATGAAGCGGAGCTGCTCCCGGGAGGCGCCGCTGATGGAGAACATGGCCTCGATGTCGTCCATCACCGTATCCGACTCGCTCTGCTCGTCGAACTTCGCCTCCTCCCAGTTCTTGCTCTGGTAGTAGGCGTCTCGCTTGGTGGCGAAGTCGTTGCTTTCGATCAGCTCCTTGGAGAGGCCCATCATGCGCAGGGTCTGGGCGAAGCTCTTCACGGTGTTGACGGTGAGGGTGCGGATCTTCTTCTGCTTGCCGATTTCGAAGTAGCCGCGCTTTTCCGAATACGAGACGTTCTTGAGCGAGCGGACCGGAAAGGCCAGGTCGGGCTTCTGGTGCTTGAGGATCACGCTGTGCACGTCCTTGGCCTTCTCGCGAATCAGCTCCACCGTCATGGCGTCGAGCTTCTTGTTCCTCTTCGCCACGTCGCTGGCGACCTGGCCGGCCGCCTTCTTGCCGACCTTGTTTCCGCCGCTGGCCTTCTTGCGTGCTGCCACGTTCACATCCTCCGACTTCGCTCGAGTACATCCGTCAACGAGTGCACCACCTTGTCGCGCGACACGTCGTCGAACCCCAGGATCTGCTGCAGGCCCACGGCCACCTGGGGGATGTACTTCTCGATGTATGCGCGTTTCTTGGCTTCGTCGGCCTCGCGCTTCTGCTTGCGGATGTGGGCGGCCACCTTGCGCCCGCAATCCTGAAGCCCCAGGCGGATCTCTTTGATGATCTCCGGGTAGTGGGCGATGGCTTCCTTGCTCTCCGAGGTGAAGGGCACCCAGACGCTTGCGATGTGAACCATCAACAGCATGGGCCCGACGGGCAGGGCTCCCCGTGGCTGCTGCATGTGATACTTCTTCCAGTCCGTGCCGGTCACTGCCTTGGTGATGGCGCAGCCCCCCTGCTGGTACTGCAGCGGCACCCGGTTGGCATACCGATACACGGTGATGGGGTCATCGCCCGATTGGTCGCCACCGTATGCCAGGCCCACCTCGATCAGAAAAGGGTTGCCGCGATAGACGGTGGCGCGCCTCGTCACCGACGCATAGAAATTTGCTTTGACCTCGGCGCGCAAGGCCCTCTCGATCAGCTCCTCCCCGATCGGGGCGATGCAGTCGGTGGGCGGCGCCATGATCTTGGTCTTCTGGATGGCGTGGTGGATACGCTCGGCTTCGTCGCGGCTGATCTCGCCCGGGCGGCGGGTGGGTTGCATCCCTGCCTTGTCGCAGATCTCGGCGGCCGTGCGAGCCGTCACCCGGCTGAAGTCCGCCGAGAGACACGAGCGCAAGTTGCGCGCCTTGGTGTCGCGGAACATCTGCATGAGCACGCCAAGCTCCACCCCATAGGGGTGGGGCTTGATCTCGGCCATCTCCGGCGGCACCTCGTTGCTCACGCGCGGGAAGATGTGCTGGTTGCCAAACGCCTCGGCCTTGGGCGGCTCGTATACGATCTCGGCGTGAGGATTCGCGAGTGAGATCTGTCGGATGTAGGCGTCCACCGAGTGCTGCCCGCCCCGGTAGGCGCCTTCCAGCTCGATCTCGACGCGCGTACCGTGGTCAGGGCTCCATTCGATCTCTTCGTCCTTCGTGACCCTGGGCTGGTTCGTCTTGGTATCGATGACCAGCTCGAAGTGGTGGGCGGCCTGCCCCTTCCCGGTGCGCGTGGTGATGATCACGGGCTTGCCGGTCGTGAGAAGCCCATACATCCCGGCGGCACTGATGCCGATGCCCTGCTGGCCGCGGCTCTGGCGCAGGCGGTGGAACTTGGATCCGTAGAGCAGGCTCCCGAAGATTTTCGGCACCTGGGCCTTCACGATGCCGGGGCCGTTGTCCTCGATCGAGATGCGGAAGCGCGTTTCGGCCATTTGTTTGATGGCCACGTGCACGTTGGGAAGGATCCCGGCCTCTTCGCAGGCGTCGAGCGAGTTGTCGACGCCCTCCTTCACGGTGGTCAGGAGCGCCTTCG
>JAQBHB010000053.1:0-61812 GCA_032128115.1 Deltaproteobacteria bacterium
CCACATCGATGAAGCGCCGGATGCGCCCCTTGCTGGCCAGCGGCGTGCCGTGGGCGTCCCAGAACTCGATGCGGTTGCCGGTGCCGGTCTGCACGTTGGCGATCATGTCGCTGATCACCACCAGCGCTCGGGGTTCGGGCACGTCCTGCCAGCCCGGAAACCACTCGCCGGTCAGGCTCTCGTCCTGGCTCCAGCGCTTGTTGTGCCAGATGATCTTCCAGAGCTCGTCTTTCCGGTCGTACGCGAAGGAATACATGGGCGCGAACGTCTGCTTGTCGAGGTAGATGTCCTTGTGGTGATACGGATGGTCGTCGTTCTTGGGGGTCATCCGGATCAGCCAGACGTCGCGCAGCTCCCAGTTGTCGGAGGCGAACGAGAGTCCGTAGGGCCCGAAGTTGTGGTCTTCGTCGTACGGATAGCCCTTCACCCGGGTGTTCATGGGGCCGATCATCCGGCCCTCCCACAGGCATTGCCATTCGTATTGGGGAACCACCCCGTTGAAGCTGCGCAGGTCGTCGAACGTGAAGTCGGTGCCGGCGATGGCGTCGGTGCGCTGGGCAGACGAGATGCGCCGCACCCGCCGCAAGGTGGGAACGTAGACCCAGGTGTCGTCGTTGCGAGCCTTTTCGCGCGGAAGGTCGGATTCCTTGTAGCGATAGGACAGCAGCGTGATGCCGCGGGCGTCGAAGGGGGCCTTCACCTCGGCGCCGAAGGCGAACTTGCGCTTCTCGCCCCGGAAGATGTCGCCGTTCATCTCCCGGTATCGCTCCTCGTAGCGGTGGGAGAGCTGCACGCGCTGGCCCGTGCCCTCATAGTAGAGAGGCAGACGTTCGCCCCGGTCCCAGTAGGAGTAGAAGAAGTGGGCCACGCCGTCGCCGCCCGGGGCCTGGAAGTCCCACATGATCTTGACGCCGGCCTGGGGGTCGCCGAGACAGTCGATCTCGTCCAGAGGGAACGGGCGACCCGACGTCCAGTTTTCGAGGCTGTCGTCCGGTCCGATGCGGGCCTGGCCGCGGAAGTGTTCCGTGGCGGCCTGGAACTCCGGGGAGGGTGAGTAGTCGCGCTGCTCGGGGCCGATCTCGAGGCGCATCCCCTCGTAGAAGAAGAAATCCCGGTTGTCCCAGAAGGGCTCGGGCAGGAAGGGCTGGAGCTTCTTGATCTCGTCGAAGCCGACGATGTCGCCTTCCCGGAAGGCCGGACCTACGCCCCCCGCGTCCTCCGCAGCCTGCGACAGAGCGGCGGAACCCTGCAGTGCGATCGCCAGCACGGCAACGAGCGGGAGGGTTCGGCTCATTCAGCTTCTCCTGTCGCTGGGGTCCAGCCCGGCCGTCTGGCGCGTCCGTCGGAAACCGGGCCAGGATAGTGTAGAGGCGGGAAGCGTGCCGTTACCTGGGAGCCGGGCTGTCCCCCCACCCGAAGCGTTCGAACAGATCGGCGAGCTGGCTGCGGATGCGATTGCGTTCCAGGCCGAACTCCTCGAGGCCGTAGACGTGGTCGGCGCGGTGATCGCGTGAGCGCGTCTGCTCGTCTCGGAGCGCGCCCTCGAACCGCGACGACAGCGGCAGACCCAGCTGGGCGTAGACGCGCTCGACGGTGGCCTTGGGGCTCTCCACCAGATCCCGGTAGCGCACCACCGCATGGCGCACCTCCGGATGTCGAGCGAGAACCTCGAGCGGGTAGCGATAGGTGTGGATCGACTGCGCCGCGAGCACCTGCAGCGAATCGTCGACCCGGTGGGCGGGACAGTCCGAGGCTTTCCAGTTGCGCTTCATCAGCTTCAGCAGGCTGGGAATCGTCTCGCACGGGTCGCGCATCATCACCACGAAACGGGCGTCGGGGAAGGCCTCGATCAGGCTTTCCACGCGCCCGCAGAAAACCGGGTTCTTGCTGAGCAGCTGGTGATCGCCGCCCGCGAGCGCCAGCTGGCGCTGTACGCACTCCCGGTAGAAACGCATCAGCCGGCGCCGTTCAGGCACGGGTCGCTGGTCGAAGTAGTAGAGGTGTTGGAGCTCGCGCATGTAGGGGAAGAGCAGGGTGAGCGTGCCCGAGGCGCACGAGAGTGTCATCAGGAATTCGTCTTCCTCGGGGCCGGTCAGGCTCATGGGGTGCATCTCGCGTCCCCGCGCGAAGGTGCGGTCTTCCCAGGCGCGGATCCGGAGCCGGATCCGGCCTCCGAGCCAGCGTCGATCCCAATCGGCGGCGCGGCGAACGAGCTTCTTCTGGAGCAGTGACGGCAGGAACAGCTCGTACATGCGAAACCACGCGAAGCGGGGGTCGTGGGTCATCAGGCGGTGCATGAGGGAGGTGCCGCTGCGCGCGTGACCGATGATGAAGACGGGTTCCCGCACGGGCAGCCTGTGGATCTGGGGCGTGACCAGGCGATCCAGAGCGAAGCACGCCGCGTTCACGGCCGCCAGGAAGGGAATGCCAAATAGCGACAACCAGACCACCGCCCGTCGACGTGGCGACATGGGGTCGCGAAAGGCCTCGCGCAACAGCAGGCGAAACGTGCGCCAGTCGAAGGGCACCCCAGTCTCCGGAGCAGTTCGGTCGCATGGTATGCTCGCCCGGTCGGCGGGGCGAGAAGACGGGGGGCGGGTGCCGGACCTGGAATCGGGAAAGGCCTGGTCCGAGTTCTGCGACGCCCTGGCCGAGGCGGGTCGCGACCTGCTGCGACCCACCGCACCCCAGACACCCCTGGATCTGGCCGAGGGCCACCGTTACCTGACCCACATGGTGCGCTCGGCCTTCGAACTCATCGTCGAGGGGGGCGATCCTGCCCTTCCGCAGCTGGTGCCCAGCCTCCACGAGACCCTGAAGCTCGGTTGGGACAACCCGGACAACCTGCACCTGAACGCGCACATCCGCGGCGAGCACGCCTACCGGCTGTGGGGCACACGGGGCGAAGCCCACTATGTCTCGATCGCGGTGTACGGCGGTTCGTATGCCAGGGGCGGCGGTACCACGGTGGCCTACGTGGAGCTCGACGATCTGGAGGTCGCGGCCGATGGCAGCTTCGAGGTGGTGCTGAGTGCGAGCCCCGCGCCGGGCAACTGGGTGAAGCTCGATGCTGAAACCACCACTCTCATGATCCGCCAGACCTTCTGGGATCGGACGTGCGAAACGCCGGGCTCGTTCCGGATCGAACGCCTGGGAGCCGACGGGCCGCCGCCGCCGCTCTCGCCCGAGTTCATGCAGTCGGCCCTGCGCCGCGCCGCCCGTTACATCCGCGGCACGAACCGCATCTTCTTCGACTTCGCGGATCGCTGGCGCGAGCGGCCGAATACCTTCGTCGCCAGCGACGAGGCGCGGCAGGCCGCTCTCCAGGGAATTCCAGGCAATCGCATGACCTACGGCTGGTGGAAGCTCGCGCCCGATGAAGCCGCCGTGATCGACTTCACGCCGCCCGCGTGTCGCTACTGGGGTTTCGTGCTCAGCAACTACTGGGGCCAGTCGTTCGACTACCGGCATCGGCCCGTGCACACCAACGCCAAACGCGCGCGGGTTCGCGACGACGGCTCGGTCCGCCTGGTGGTGGCCCACCGGGATCCGGGCCTGGCGGACGCCAACTGGATGGATACGGCGGGCCACGCCGAGGGCGTGTGGAACTTTCGCTGGCTGTTGGCCGATCACGTCCTGATTCCCGAGCCGCGCATCGTGAAGTGGGCGGGGCTCGCGTCGGCCTCCTAGTCGACGGTCGGGCGGAAGCCCGCGGTCCAGCCGCCCTCCACTCGCCGTGGTGGCACCGGCAAACCCGGCGTGTGTGCTAGTTTTTTTCGTCCGGAGCGGCGATGGATCAGTTGCGAGAGGGCTCGAACCGACGAGAATTCCTGCGCCGTGGGATGGCCGCCACGGTGGGCGCCGGGATCGGCCTCGGGGGCCAGTCGCGGGCGGCCGACGAGATCCCGCAAGTTCGCCGTTACCGCAAGCTGGGCCGAACCGACCTCACGATCTCCGACATCTCCATGGGCACATCGCGCACCGCCGATCCGGCGGTGGTTCGCCACGCTTTCGAGCGGGGTGTCAACTATTTCGACACTGCCGATAGCTACCACGATGGCGGCTCCGAGAAGGCCGTGGGCGAGGCCCTGAAGGACGTTCGCGACCGGGTCTTCATCGCCTCCAAGACGGAAGCCGGGGCCGATGACGGTCGCCACCGTCTGATGGATCGCCTGAATCGGAGTCTCACGCGCCTCCAGACCGACCACGTGGATGTCTACTTCAATCACGCAGTCAACGATGTGACCCGCCTGCGCAATGACGAGTGGTACGAGTTCGTGGCCCGCGCCAAGAAGGAGGGGAAGCTTCGCTATAGCGGCATGTCGGGTCACGGCGGCCGTCTGATCGAATGCCTGGATGTGGCGCTGGACGACGGCCTCGTGGACGTGGTGCTCGTGGCGTACAACTTCGGCCAGGATCCCGCGTTCTACCAGCAGTTCACCCGGCGCTTCGACTTCATCGCCATCCAGGAGGATCTGCCGCGCGTTCTGGAGAAGGCCCACGAGAAGGGCGTCGGCGTGATCGCCATGAAGACGCTCATGGGCGCGCGCCTCAACGACATGAAGCCCTACGAGTGGCCGGGTTCCACGTTCTCGCAGGCCGCCTTCCGCTGGGTCCTGTCGAGCCCCCGGGTGGACGCGCTGATCATCTCCATGAATGGTCCGAAGATGGTGGATGTTTTCCTGGGCGCGTCGGGCAAGGGGGCCGTGCGCCCCCAGGACCGGGCCCTGCTCGAGCGCTATGTCCAGCGCAACGGCGACAGCTACTGCCGACCCGTGTGCAACGCCTGCACGGGAAGCTGCCCCGACGCGGTTCCGATCGCCGACGTGCTGCGCGCACGCATGTACGCCGAGGACTACGGCGACCCGGAGCTGGCGAGCCGAAGCTATGCCCGGTTGGGCCGTGGGGCCGATGCCTGCGTCACTTGCGCCGATCCCACCTGCCTGGCGGCATGTCCCTACGGCCTGAACATTCCCGAACTCACCCGCGCCACCCGGCGGATCCTGGGCTCCAGCTGAGCGGGAAGGGCCGACGGCCACGTGCTGATCGATGCTCGCGAACTCCGGGACGGCTCGCGCGTCGATGCCGATCTCTGCATCGTCGGCGCCGGTGCTGCGGGGATCAGCCTGGCCCGCGAGTGGATCGGTGCCGGGCGCCGGGTGGTCCTGCTGGAGAGCGGCGGATTCGAGCCCGACGCGGGCACACAGGACCTGTACGCGGGGGAAGCGGTCGGGAACGTGATCGCCACACCCGATCTCCACCTGGTGCGCACCCGCTTGCGGTTCTTCGGCGGTTCCACCAATCACTGGGGCGGCTACTGCCGGCCGCTCGCGCCCCTGGATTTCGAGTCGCGCCCCTGGGTGCCCGAGAGTGGCTGGCCCGTGGACCGCCGCGAACTGGATCCCTTCTACGCACGGGCTCTGTCCCTGATCGAGGTGCCCCCCTTTGGCGGGGACTACGATCGCGACCGCTTGCGCGAGCGGCCCACGCTCGATCTGGGCGCGGATTCCGGCATCGAGACCTCGATGATCCATCTGTCCTCCACCCGCTTTGGCCAGCGCTACCGCCAGGAGATCGTCACCGCCGGCGAGATTGCCCTCTACCTCCACGCGAACGCCTTGGAGTTCGAGACCGACGACGCCGACCGCCGGGTGGCGCGCTTGCAGGTCGCCTGTCTTGCGGGACCGCGCTTCTCGGTGCACGCGCGGACCTTCGTGCTCGCAACCGGGGGTATCGAGAACGCGCGCCTGCTGCTGCTGTCGCGCCGCGACCGGGTCGCGGGACTGGGCAATCGCCACGACCTGGTGGGTCGCTTCTTCATGGACCACCTGTCGCTCGAGGCGGGGCGCGCGCTGTTCACGCGTCCGGTGGGTGATCTGTCGCTCTACCGGGCCGTGCGCCCCGGTGGGCGCGTTGCGTCCCTGGGTCTGATCACGACGAGCGAGGCGGCACAGCGAGAGAAGCAGCTCCTGGGGTTCTCGGCGCGGGTCCTGTTGGAGCGGGAAGCCAAGCGCCTCCCGGCGGACCGCCCACTGCTGGACATCACCTGGGCGCTCGACCACCTGAGCGAGCCCCGATCGTCCGCGTCGGCCCAGGGCGAGGCGATCACTGCGGGCTTGATGGTGGTGGCGGAACAGGCGCCAGATCGCAAGAGCCGCGTGACCCTGGGGACGGATCGCGATGCCCTGGGACAACCCCGGGCCCGCCTGGACTGGCGCGTGGCCCGGGCCGACTACGACAGCATCGCCCGGTCTCTCGAGCTGATGGCGCGCGACCTGGGCCAGGCTGCGCAGGGCCGCGGCCAGCTGCGCATCTCGCCCGAGGAGATGCGGCCGCGCAGCAATGGCTGGAGCCACCACATGGGGACGACCCGCATGCACGAGGATCCCCGCTCCGGCGTGGTGGATGCCCAGTGCCGCGTGCACGGCGTCGAGAATCTCTACGTGGCCGGGAGCTCGGTGTTCCCCACCGGTGGCTCGGAGGGCACCACCACGTTCACACTGCTGGCCCTGACGCTGCGGCTTTCGGACCACCTGAAGCGGGAGATGCTGTGAACGCTCGACCCACCCGCCGGGAGTTCGTGTCGCTCGCCCTGGTGGTGGGGGCGGGCGGGGGCCTCTCGCTGCTGGTGTGGCCCGCGGGCTGCGGACCGGGCGAGAGAGTGCGCATCGACCTCTCCAACGTGTTTCCGGATCCGGCGCAGGCCGTAGGCGTGGGACGCGACTATCTGGCGCGCTATCCCGAAGAGGCCGTGCGGTCGCAGCTGGAGGCGCGGGTCCTGGAATCGTTGGGGGGGGCCGAGGACCCGACACGCCTGCGGACCGGACTCGATGCGGCGATCCGTCGCGACTTCACCCGCGACCGGGTCTTCCGACACGCTGGCTGGGTGCTGTCGCGAACCGAGGGGCGCCTGTGTGCCCTGGCCGCCCTGGCCGAGAAGGGCCAGGGGTGAGAGGTCGCATCACTTCGGAGCGAGGCGCCGGTCGGTCTTGCGGGCCAGCTCCTGCAGGGCCAGATCGCCCGGGTGCCGGGTGAGACCGGCGCGCAACACCTCTCGGGCGTGCTCGGCGTCACCGGTGCCCAGCAGGGCGCGTGCGTACGACTGGATCACCACCGTCGGGTACGGGTCGAGTTCGTAGGCCGCGGCGAAGGCGTCCCGGGCGCGGCTGTGTTGGCCGCGCGCGCCGTAGGCGCGGCCCAGGAGCATCTGGGTCTGCGGGTGGGGGCGCAGGGCCAGGCTCTCTCCCAGCTCGTGCTCCGCGCGGGCAAGGTCCTTGCGCTCCAACGCCAGACGGCCCAGCTCCCGGTGGATCTCGCTGTTGTCGCGCCCGATCCAACGCAGCCGCGTCGCTGCCCGCTCGATGCGCGGATAGTCGTCGTAGGCCAGCGCCCGATGGAAGCTGTCGATCTCGAGGGTTCCCACGATCACGATCACCACCCCCGCGACTCCGGCGACCCACACCCCGGGCTTCAGCCAGGAGCGGCCGGTCGCCGGGGCGACGGAGCGGGGTTCGGCGGCGGTTTCCGGGGCCCGGATCAGCACCCGGGCGACTCGCGTGTCGCGCAGCTTCCAGACGGCGCCGTCCAGGACGAAGTGGTGGAGATTGACCGACGACGCGATCAACAGGGCCAGACCATCGTGGTACGGCAGGCTTCCCAGGGTCTGCGGCGACAGCAGCAACTCCGGAATCGCGAACAGGGCTGCGCCAGCCAGGGCGCACTTCAGCAGGTAGAGGCTCTGGCGTGGCGACTCTCCCGATCGGCGAGCGTAGTAGGAGGTGACCCAGAGATATTGGAGCGAGTGTCCGAAGATCACCCAGAAGAAGGCGTAGCTGGCGTACTCCCAGCCCAGGGCCTCCACGCCCCCGGTGACCCCCCAGTAGCGGGTGAGGGTCGGTGCCACGAACCACAAGGACTGGGTCAGGACCAGGACGGCCGCGGGAAACAGGGCCCGAAACGATCCCCCCCGCAGGAGCAGCACGGCCGATGCCGCCAGCGTCACCAGGTACCCGCCCAGGCACACCGTCAGCAGGGTCTTCTGGATTCCCAACGGAATCCCGAGCGGAATGAAGTGATAGACGTTGCTGAAGTCCCGGGTCTGGCCCGATGGGGCGTTGGGTGCATACACCGCCCCGGAGAGACTGTCGCCGTGCACCACCAGCAGCGTGAGCAGGAACGACAACAGGAATGACGCGTAGAACAGACGTTTGGCCAGCGGCGTGATCGTCACGTCGCGCCGTCTCATGAACAGCAGGGCGATTCCGTAGTTCTGGCCCGTGTAGTGCCATGGGCTCCAGGTGAGATACAGGGTCAGCAGCCAGGAGCCGATCACGTGCCACTCGAGTGCGGCCAGGGAGATCCCCAGGATCGCCAGCGTTGCCCCTACCGAAAACACGGCGTAGGCGCGGCGGCTCTCGCGCTGCTCGTAGACGCGCAGCAGGGTGGCGCCGTAGTGGGGCGTCGACGTGACCACGGTCAGCAGGGGAAGCAGACTCAGCGGGATCCAGGCGCGCATCTCGGGGCCCGCGACCACGAGCAGGACGAAGACGGCGAGGTATCCCACGCCGCAGCCGAGGGCGAGATCGGGCAGCGGTCCGAAGAGCCATTGCGACTGGTGCCGCGCCCCGGGGGACATCGCCGGGCCATTCTAGCATCGCGACCCCGGGGTCGACGGGCGTGTGAAGCTGCTCGCTCCGCCCGGGGTCGACGGGCGTGTGAAGGTATTCGCTCAGCCGGCGTCGTTGCTGCGCGACTCGCGGCGGCGCTGCATGCGCTCCTGGATCTCGTTGAAATCGACGCGCACGAAGATTCCATCGGCATCCGCCGTGAGCGTGTCGCCGGCGTAACAACGAGCCTTCGTCACGATGCGGCGCTGAGTCTGCTTGTCGATCCAGCCCTCGAAGCGCAGGTCCTCGTCCAGGGGCGTGATGGCCCGGTAGCGAACCGTGAGTCTGGCCGTGACGGCGCCTCCGCCCGAGAGCCCCTGGGTGGCCCCCAACACGTCGTCGAACAGGGCCGCGACCCAGCCCCCGTGTACGCCGTGAGGAGGCCCTTCGTAGGCGAGGCCCAGGCGCGCACGACCCTGGATACGCCGGGAGCCCCCGGCAGTGTCCACGATCTGAAGGGTCAGCGGGGGCGCCACCGGGTTGAGGATCCCGCGGATGGGGCTCTGATCCAGGTACGCGGTTCGGGACTCGGAGCTGAGAGACAAGGCATCGTCGTCTGCGTCGTACCAGCGGGGGCGGCGCGGCCCGGTGAGTCGTCCCCGCAGGTCGCGCGCCAACCCGGCCGCAGCGGTGAGGTCGGTTTCATCGATCTCGCGCTCCGCCAGGGCCTGGACGATGGCGCGCAGGTCCTTCGCAAGGGTCTCGGCCTGTTGGCGAGCGCCCGACTTCGATTTCTGCATTGCCCCCGCTCCGATGAAGACGGCCCGTCCGGGTTGGGCGGACCGCGCGTCGAGCGGGCCGAATCGTGGGAGCCAGGCACGGCGGGATGCCCAAGTGGGGCGTGGAGCCGGGACGAAGGCGAACGAGCGGGCGTGGGAGGCAACGCGCCTTGGCGAGCGCACTGCCGCCCGGTCGATCCTGTTCAGGTCCCGCTCAAAGATTCCGCTCACTCGCTCGCCGAGCTCAATGGGGAGCTCGTTCTTCGTCCGGCCCGCCTTCTCTCACCTCTCCTCACCTCTCACCCTACTCGTCCACGTCTAGTCGTCTCTTCCTAGTCGTCTCTTCTCTCACCCCTACTCGTCTCTTCTCTCACCCCGCGAAAACTGGTGCCCGTGGGTTCGCTCGTCGGGCAGACATCGGTTTACGCTCTTCGGTGCACTCTCCACAAGTGGTTACTTCCCCTCGATCGCCACTTTCGCGCGTGTCGTTGGAAGAATTGCTGGAACACGAAGGTGCAAACGCTAAGCTGCGACCCATTCGGGGGAGGAGGATTGCTTCATGTCATGGCAACTCGTGGCGATGATCCTGGTTCCGGTTGCGACGGCGGTGGTTGGCTTCGTGGTCGGCCGTCACGTCTCGGGGGCGAGGCAGCAGATTCTGGATCTGGAGGCTCGCGCGGAGCTGCTGGCCAAGGAGCGCGAACACGCGCTGGTGGAGGTGGCGGCTCGGCGAGACGAACTGAAACAGGTTCGCGGTGAAGTCGAGGCGTACCGGGGGCGCGTGATCGAGCACTTCTCTGGAAGTTACGAACTGCTGCGGGCGCTTACGCTTCAATACCGCGCCGACTTCGAGCAGCTGGCCGAAGGGGAAGTTGCCCCCTGGGAATCCGAGCAGTTGGCCGAGCCGATCACTCCCGAGGCCCTGCCCGAGGCCGCCGTCCCGGAGAAGACTCGCTCGGGTCAGTGACCGGAGGGCTCCCCGCCGGAGCCGGGCTGCGCTCCCACCTCAGTCGAGTGCAGTCGAGTGCAGTCGAGTGGCGCGCCGGCTGAATCCGAAGCGCGCGTGCCTACGCGGCCGTTCCGCGGGCTCGCCAGGCGTGGCGCGCCCGGTCGACCAACATGCCGAGGCCTGCCAACACGATCAACAGCGTGAACGGGGCCCCTAGATAGGGAAGCTCGATGGCGACGATCACGACGGTCAGACCCGCCAGCAGCGCGAGCCCGAATGCGTGGATTCCGGGGTCGCGGGGGTGTACCAGTGCGGTCCCCACCAGGGCCGCCACCAGGATGCCCGAGACGTAGAGCGCGGTGAGGAACAGGGACGCCCCCAGGGCGGCGATGGGGAGGCCCACCAGGGTGAGGGCGCAAACGCAGATCACCAGGGGGGCAATCACCAGGGCCAGGAAGCCGACGCCCACGCAGCGGAAGAATCTGCCCGTGGTCGCCAGGTGGCCCCCGAAGATTCCGGGCACGAGCAGGTGGAGCAGCATCCCGAACAGGAAGGCGGCCACCAGCTCGACGGCGAGCCAGATCCAGAAGCTCGCCTCCCGATAGCGTTCGAGCCGGGGGCCGTGTCGGTAGGCGTACACCGTGGACTCGACCTCCCCGGTTACCCGTGCTCCCGAAGCCACCTCGATCTCCTGGCCGCGGGGAAGCTCTGCCCTGACGTCGCCGGCCACGCGCGCGGTGTCCAGCAGGGCCAGACGGTCACCCCGGGTCACCACGTTGCGTCCCACATTGCCCCGCACCTCCATCCAATCGACCGCGGCCAGGACGTCGCGGCCCGCCGATCCCTCCACGACGGCGGTGGAGGCCAGGACGAGGGTGTCGCGCTCGACCCGGGCGCCCGTAGACAGGCGGAAGTCTTCGGTCAATGCGTAGAGATTCCGGCCCACCGTGCCGGAGACCGTGGTGTGACCGCTGCACAGATAGACCGACCCGGTCACCGCACCCGAGATTTCCAGGTCGCGGGCGAAGCCCAGGATGTTGCCCCGCACCTCGCCTCGCACGGCCAGTCGTTCGGTGAAGACGATCAGGTCGCCGTCGATGACTCCGTCCACGTTCACGGTGCGCCCCGACCACGCGACCAGGGTGCCCTCGTGGACTTCGCCAGCCGCCACCTGGATGTCCCGGTGCTCGTGCAGGCCGAAGTGGGCGGCGCCCGGTTGGGGCGACGCCAGAACGGCCAGGCACACCAGGCCCGCCACCCCCGGCCCCGCCCAGCGCCGGAATACGGCCGTCACCGAGAACGTGAGCAGGGCCGATGCGCCCGCCGTGGCCGCCACCGCCAGGGCCAGTTCCAGCAGGCCGGGAGCACGGTCGCGAAGAGTGAAGATCAGGTCGAAGGCCATGGATGAAAATCCTCGTAATCGAATGGGATTCAGGATGGAGCCGGGTAGCTGCGTCTCGGCCAGGGTCCCGAGTACGAAGGCCGCCACCGCGGTCAGCGCCACGGCGGGGACCATGCCCACGGCGAGCCCCCGGGCCGGCCTCGTGCGGGTCACACGGCGCACCGCTGCCGGCACCCGCCCATGGAGTACATCGGAGAGCAGGCCGGCCTCGTCGCGCAACGCCAACACCTGGGCCCGGCAAGCGCGACACGTCATCAGGTGTTGCTCCACGGCGCGGTGTTCATCGGGCCGCAGCTCGCCATCCACGTAGACCGAGTAGGTGGCTTCGGGAAAGCAACTCACGGCTCCCGCCCTCCGCGGCGACGCTCGACCAGATCCACCACGTCGGCATGGGGTTCCGCCAGGCGCTGGCGCAGTTGGCGCTTGGCCCGGAACAGGAGGGTTCCCACCTGGTTACGGGTGACACCCAGTGTCTCGGCGATGGCGTCGTAGTCCAGGTCGCTGAAGTAACGCAGCACCAGGGGCAACCGATAGCTGTGGGGGAGCGCATCGATGGCCGCCCCGATCGCGTCGCGCTCCCGGTTCTGGGACACCTGACTCAGGGGCGAGGGCCCGGGGTCGGCCAGGTCGGCGGGATCGAGTTCGCGAGCCTCGAACAGCCGGGCCTCGGTGGTCTGCCGGCGCAGCTGGTCGACGCAATGGTTGGCGGCGATCCCCAGCAGCCAGGGGCGGAAGGGGCGCCTGCGGTCGTAGCTCTCGAGACCGCCGCGCAGCTTGAGGAACACCTCGTGGCCGGCGTCTTCGGCGGCTCCCCTGCCGCCCAGCATGCGTCGGCACACACGGCCCACGTCGGATTCGAAGCGCTCGAACAGCTCGGCCAACGCCGTCGCATTTCCTGCGAGGGCGCGGTCGATCAGGGACTGGATCCCGGTCTGAATCTCATCCTGGATCTCATCCGGGCCCACCCGACCCTCCCACCGCGGGGCGTTACGCGGGACGCCAACCCGAAAGACTAGCTCGGCGGCCGCCAACCGATTTGATCTCCCGAATACGGGCCCAGCCAGGACCCTGCACACCATTACGAACGAGAAGGCAGGAAATTGCGGGCCTGGGCTAGCTTTTCGGGGCGGTGAGGGGGAAGCGCATCCGGTGAGGGGGAAGCGCATCCGGTGAGGGGCAAGCGCATCTAGTGGACTTCGCGATCCCCGACGACATCCAGAAGAAGCTGGCCGAGCTCGATGCCTTCATCGAGGCGGAAATCCTCCCGCTCGAACGCCAGCATCCCCAGTACTTCGATCACCGCCGCGAGCACGCCCGCACCCGTTGGGAGGAGGATGGTGTGCCGGAGCCGGCCTGGGAGGCGCTCCTGGCCGAGATGCGGCGCCGGGCCGACGAGGCCGGCCACCTGCGTTACGGACTTCCCCGGGAGCTGGGCGGCCAGGATGGCAGCAACCTGGCCATGGCGATCATCCGCGAGCACCTGGCCGCTCGGGGTCTGGGACTCCACAACGATCTCCAGAACGAATCGTCCATTGTCGGGAACTTCCCCATGGCTCATATGCTGAACGATTTCGGGACACCCGAGCAGAAGGCCGAATACCTGGAGGCGTCCATCACGGGTGTGCACCGCATCGCGTTTGGTCTTACCGAGCCCGAGCACGGCAGTGACGCCACCTTTCTCGAGACCACGGCGGTGCGCGACGGCGACGATTGGGTGATCAACGGCGCCAAGCGTTTCAACACCGGTCTCCACAATGCCACCGTCGATCTGATCTTCGCGCGCACCTCGGGGGAGCCCGGACAGCCGCGGGGCATCACGGCGTTCCTGGTGCCCACCGACGCCGCCGGCTTCACGGTGGAGCACATGTGGTGGACGTTCAACATGCCCACCGACCACGCGGAGGTGACGCTCCGGGACGTGCGGGTTCGCAACGACGCCATCCTCCACGTGGAAGGCGAGGGGCTCAGCCTGGCCCAGCACTTCGTGCACGAGAACCGCATTCGCCAGGCCGCGTCCGGTGTGGGCGCCGCCCAATACTGCATCAATCGGGCGGTTGCCTACGCGCGCGAGCGCAAGACCTGGGGCGTGCCGCTGGCACGGAACCAGGCCATCCAGTTTCCGTTGGCGGAGCTCCACACCGAGGCCGAGATGGTGCGGACGCTGGTCTACAAGACCGCCTGGTATCTGGATCGCCGCGACCCCATGACCGTCAGCGACCAGGTCTCCATGGCCAACTACCGGGCAAACCGCCTGGTGTGTGAGGCTGCGGACTTCGCCATGCAGGTGCACGGCGGGATCGGTTACTCGCGCCACGTGCCGTTCGAGCACATCTACCGACACCACCGTCGCTACCGCATCACCGAGGGGGCCGAGCAGATCCAGATCCGCAAGGTGGCGGGCCACCTGTTCGGGTTCGTGGGAGGCGGCGCGACGCGCGGGCCTAGCGGTTCTTCTGGTTCCTCTTGATCATCGCGATGATGGGAGACGGCTCGGAAGGGTGCCAGTTCGTCTCCGCGGGATCGTGGGGCCAGATGAAGGGCAGGTGCTCCACGTGGCCGGGCTCACGGGCCCGGACGAACACGTCGAGGGCGGCGCGCAAAACCGCCATCTGCGTGCCGGCATCGTCCACGTCGCCATAGGGTCGCCCGAAGGGATGCTCGATGGCCGCGATCCGCGGCATGCCCACGAGGTTCTGGTAGGCCCAGATCATGTTCAGCGTGACGGTGGGGATCCCCGCCTTTTCGATGGCACGCGCGACCAGTCCCACGGACCGGCAGCAGTCCGGTCAGACGGGCGCCAGCAGGGCCAGATCCACCTCCTGGCCCTTCATGTGTTCGGCGATCTCCGGGGCACTCTTCTGCTCCAGTTCGCGGGTGCTGCTTCCCTGGTAGCCCATGGTGGAGTAGTGGGTGTCGGCCAGCGAGCCCACGACGCCGTCCTCCACCAGGGCGTGCAGGCGGTCGACCGGCAGCGCCACGTTGAGATCCCGCAGGATGTAACTCGTGTCGATGTGCAGGTGGTTGGCCAGGATGTCGGCAGACGTGGCGCGGACGGAGAGCTTCCTCCAGCTGGAGTCGCCGCGCGTGGGGTTTGCGCGCTCCATCTCCATGTCGAAGGGCACATCGTCCTTCATGGAGAGCCCGGCAGTGGAGAGCAGCGCCACCTTCGAATCCGCCAGGGGGCGGGTCACCGGTGTCCACGGGATCGGTCCATGGGTGGGCTCGTCGGGGATCTGGCTGGACAGGACCTTCTGCAGGAATCCGCCGGCGAATCGCCACGGGTCGACGCGATGCGGTTCGGTCATCTGTCCTCCTGGTGCTCGGGGGGGCAGCGTAGCAGCAAGTCTTTCCCTGGTGGCCAGGGTCCGGGTGCGAGGCGGAGACGTCAGTTGAACAGGTTCAGGAAGCCGATCAGGTCGAGGGTGCTGCCCTCGATCTGGACGTCGCCGGAGGCGAACACCAGGGCCGGGTTGCGGGCTCCCACTACCAGCTCGCGCCAGACCCGGGAGTCGATTGTCAGGGACACATCCGCATTTTCGGGAAATCCGGACTGGAGCTCGGCGACACCGCGCCGCACGTGGATTCCAAAGGCCTGGTCCAGGTCGGGGAAGCGGAAGCCCACCAGCAGATCCGTGTCGGCGGCCTTCTGGGCGTCCAGGTTCACGGGCATCGCCGACATGAAGTTGTCGATGGGAATCGAGCGCACCAGCGTCAGCACACTCTCGTCCAGCTCGCGTTCAGCATCCACCGTGACGCGGCCCTCGAGCTCGCGAGCCTGGGTCAGGTAGAAGTTGCGCCCGTTGGGACTCGGGCTGTCCTGGCCAAGCACGCGCAGGGCGCGGGCCTTGAGCTGTCGGGCCTCGTCCTGACCCGGGTCGAGAACCAGCAACTCGCTGGCCAGCTCGGCCCCCCAGCGGGTGTGGCCCTCGGAGAGCGCGCGGCGGGCCGCGGCCAGCAGCGCGGCCTGGCCGCCCGCCAGGTCGGCGAAACCCTCTGCGCGCTCTTCCGGGCTCGCGGGCGAGAGCGTTGCGGCGTCGCCATCGAACCAACCCAGGTAACCATCGAAGATCGAGCGCACCGACCACTCGACGGTTCCGTAGAACTCCTGCAGATAGGGGTGATCGCGCAGATGGGGTGGCAGCTGCACGAAGGCCACCAGCTCGTCGGGGGTGAGGCCCAGGTTCATGCCGCGCACGGTCTGGTCGTGGACGTACTGGATGGCATCCCGATAGGCGCTGAGAACGCCTTCGATGGTTTCGGCGCCCGAAACTGGCCGCGTGTGGCTGGGTGCCAGGTGTTCGGGCTTCAGTGCCCGCATGACGTCGATGCTCCGCGACCACTCCAGCACATCGCGGTACGGCGTGCCGCGGATCGTGTACAGGTTGGGGAAGGCCTTGTAGACGTTGTCCCCCGGCATGAGCACGCGTCGCTCGGGCAGCCAGACGAACAGCTGATCCGAGGTCTCGCCGGGAGCGTGCACCAGCTGCACCTGGACGCCGCAGATCTCCACGTCGAGGCGGTCCGCGAAGGTGCGGTTCGGGCGCAGCAGGCCCACTGTGTCGCCCCCGCGTCCGATCTCCAGGAAGGGGCCGATGCCCGCATTCACGAAGGCGTCGGCGCCATCGGCGGGCAGCAGGTTTCCGAACATGCGCGTGCTTCGCGCCGCGATCACCGGGCGTATGATTCCGATCACCCGATCGATGATCTGCTCGGTGGTCTCGTGGGCGTAGACGTCCACTCCGCCCTGGGGTGCGAAGCCGGGCCCTCCGAAGACGTGATCGGCGTGGTTGTGGGTGTAGATCAGGGCGGCGATCGGCTTGTCGGTGATCTTCTCGAACTCGGCGCGCACCGCGCGTGCGGCCTCGACACTTCCCAGCGTGTCGACCACGAAGACGCATTCGTCTCCCTCCACCAGGATCGAGTTGGCCAGGCCGAATCCCACCGCCACATGGACGCCTGCTCCCACCGGATAGATGGTGCGCTCGAATTCGCGGTTGTGGGCTTCCAGGGCAGCGCGGGCATCGGTCGCGATCCCGTCGGCTTCCGGTGCGGGCAGCCCGTCGCATGCCGCGAGGGCGAGGCCGGCGACGGCGAGAAGGAGACGGCGGCGCGGAATCCGGATCATCGCGCGCGGGTCCCCCGGTTCCGCTGGCTCAGGTGATGCGCTTCCCGCGCACCATCAGGAGCTTGCCCGAGCGGACCAGCTCCACCAGATGGAAGGGCCGCAGCAGATCGATGAAGGCGTCGAGCTTTTCGCTCGATCCATGGGCCTGGAGGATCGCCGAGTCGGTGCCGTAGTCCACCACGCGCGCCTTGAAGTGCTCTGCAATCTGCAGGATCTCGGTGCGCTGGTCCAGCGGAGCCTCGAGCTTCAGCAGCGCGATCTCGGTCTCGTAGGAGAGGTCGCCCGTGTGGTCGATGGCGTGCACCACGTCCACCAGCTTCGTCAGCTGTTTCACCACCTGCTCCAGGACCTCGGGCGCGCCCGAGCACGTGATGGTCATGCGCGAGAAGCGTCCCTCGGCGGAGGGGCTCACCACCAGGCTCTCGATGTTGAAGCCGCGACGCGAGAACACCAGGGCCACCCGGACGAGTACGCCCGGCGTGTTGTTGACGAACAGGGAGATCGTATGGATCGGAGGCGCCGGGACCTCCGACGCCGACGGGCCCGCAATCTGGGCGACGCTCATCAGGTGCTCCCCTCGGGCTTCTCGAGTCGGTGCCTGGGCTTCTCCACCAGCATCTCGCTCAGGGCGGCACCGGCGGGAATCATGGGAAAGACGTTGTCTTCCTTCACCACCTCGGCCACCACGATGCACGGACCCTCGTTGTACGCCTGGGCCTCCTTCAGGATGCGATCCACGTCGCCGGGGCGGCGGATGCGCAGGCCCTTGCTGCCGTAGGCCTGGGCCAGCTTCACGAAGTCGGGATTGCCCTCCAGGTCGGACCCCGAGAGCCGATTCTCGTAGAACATCTCCTGCCACTGGCGGATCATGCCCAGGTAGTTGTTGTTGATGATCAGGCACTTCACCGGGAGCTTGTTCAGCTGGGCGGTCGCCAGCTCGGCCTGGGTCATCTGGAAACCGCCGTCGCCCACCACGGCCCACACTTTCTTGCCCGGGTTCGCGAACTGGGCGCCGATGGCTGCCGGGAAGCCGAAGCCCATGGTTCCCGCTCCACCGCTGGTGATCCAGTGGCGGTTCGAGCGCACCCGGCAGAACTGGGCCGCCCACATCTGGTGCTGACCCACGTCGGTGGTGATGATCGCTTCGCCGGCAGTGATTGCGTCCAGCCGGTCGAGCACGTGCTGGGCACGCAGCCCCCCCTGCTTGGGATACTTGAGGGGGTACTGCTTGCGCCAGCGCTCGCATTGCCGCAGCCAGTCGGCGCTGTCGGCCATCTCGACCTGGGGGATCAGATCCTCGATCACCAGCCGGGCGTCTCCCAGGATGCTCACGTCCGGGACGATGATCTTGCGGAACTCGGCCGGGTCGATGTCCACATGGATCTTGAAGGCCTCGGTGCAGAAGTCGGAGAGGCGACCGGTGATGCGATCGTCCCAGCGGGCACCGATGGCCATGATGAGATCGCAGTCCACCACGGCCTTGTTGGCATACGCCGTGCCGTGCATGCCCATCATGCCCAGGTGGAGCGGATGGGTTTCGTCCACGGCGCCCTTGCCCAACAAGGTGGTGACCACGGGCGCACGCAGCTTCTCGGCCAGGGTGGTGATCGCCTTGCCGGCTTCGGAGATCACGGCGCCGTGTCCCACGTACAACAGGGGGCGCCGCGACTCGCCGAGTGCCCGGGCGGCCTCGGCAATGCACCCGGGGTCGCCCCGGCTGGGAACCTGGTAGCCGGGCAGGTCGAGTTCGTCGGTGAAGGGGGCGTCGCACGGCCCCTGACCCACGTCCTTGGGCACGTCGATCAGAACCGGCCCGGGCCGGCCGCTGGTGGCCAGGTAGAAGGCCTCGCGCACGACGCGCGGGATGTCGCGCGCGTTCTTCACCAGGTAGGAGTGCTTCACCACCGGGTAGGTGATTCCCGTGACGTCGGCCTCCTGGAAGGCGTCCTTGCCTAGGCCCGCGGTGGGCGTCTGGCCCGTGATCACCACCAACGGCGCCGAGTCCATCAGCGCCGTCAGCAGTCCCGTGACGGTATTGGTGGCACCGGGGCCGGAGGTCACGAGCACCACACCGGGCCGGCCCGTAGAGCGGGCGTAGCCGTCGGCCATGTGGGTGGCGCCCTGCTCGTGGCGCACGAGGATCAGCTTGATCTTCGAGTCCAAGAGGGCGTCGAAGATCGGCATGGCGGCCCCCCCCGAGAGGCCGAAGATGTATTCCACCCCCTCCCGCTCCAGGCATTGGATCAGTTTTTCCCCTCCAGTCGTCTGTTTCGTCTCCACGATCTCCTCGAAATCTTCTTCTATCGCAATGAAAGCAGGTAAGGTGCGCCATTGTAGCCGCAGATGGCCTATCTATTCAAGAACGATCATCAAGTTCGACGGGCCGATCTTGTTCGATCCACAATCTCCAGATAAATCGTCATAATTCATAAGAATAGATCGGTCGATCTCTAGATGAAGATCTAGAAACGACGAAGAAATTCCACATATCGGCATATTCCCCAGGGGGGAATCGATAAAATTATTAAATACGAGGCGATTTCAGGGAAGAGTGAAAGCTACCACGGCATCGCCCGGCTCGGACCAGCCGTGGCCGCCCGCGGCGATCACCACGAACTGGCGGCCGTCCGGGCGGAGGCGGTACGTGAGAGGCGTGGCATTGGCCGTGTAGGGCAGGCGAGCCGACCAGATTTCGTCGCCGTTCCGGGCGTCGAAGGCGCGCAGGAATTTGTCGGTGGTGGCCCCGATGAAGACAAGCCCGCTTGCCGTGACAATCGACCCGCCCAGGTTCGGGGAGCCCAGGGGGAGCCACAGGGGGAATGGTGCCTGGTCGCGAGTCGATCCCAGGGTCGACTCCCACAGCACCTGGCCGCTGGCCAGGTCCACCGCCGTGAGCGTGCCCCACGGCGGGGGGTTGCAGGGGGCGCCCAGGGGCGAGAGCAGGGGACCGCGCCGGAGGGCATAGGGAGCGCCCTCTCCCGGGTAGAGCTCCTCCGGGTAGCTGGCTTCCTTCGAGGGCAGGGCGGCGTAGGTTTCGCGCGGCAGCATCGTCACCAGCATGGGCATCCGCGACTGATTCACGAACAGGACGCCCCGCTCGGGGTCCAGCGAGGCGCTGCCCCAGTTGGCGCCGCCCGCACTGCCCGGGTATAGGATCGAGCCCTCGAGGCTCGGCGGGGTGAAGATCCCATCCGAGCGATGGCGGGCGATCGTCTCGGCGCACTTCGCGCGGTCCCAGGGTGTGAAGCCCCAGGCGTCTTCGGGCGTGAGTGTGGCCGGGTGCAGGGGCCCGGGGTGGGTCGGGAAGGGCTGGGTCGGCGACAGCCTTTCGCCCGCGACGGCGCCCGTTGGCACGGGGCGCTCCTGCACGGGATACAGGGGCTCCCCGGTCTCGCGGTGGAGCAGGAACAGGTGCCCCATCTTCGTCGGCTGGGCCACGGCCGGCGCGCCCCCTCCGACTCCGGGGATCTGGAACAGGGTCGCCTGGGAGCCCACGTCGTAGTCCCACACGTCCCGGTGAACGGTCTGGAAGAACCAGTGCACGCGACCCGTTTCGGCGTCGAGCACCACCACCGAGCTGGCGTAGTGGTCGAGGCCCTGTCGCACCGCGCTGAAGTAGTCGGGCGGCGCATTTCCCGTGGGCACGAACACGAGTCCGCGCTCTTCGTCGCCGGAAAGGATCGACCACACGTTGGGCGTTCCGGGTGTGTAGGTGCCCTCGGGCGGGGCCGGCCAGCCCGGCGGCACGGGATCCCAGGCCCACGCGAGTTTTCCCGTGCGCGCGTCGAAGGCGCGCACCACGCCGGCGGGGGCATCCACGCGCAGGTTGTCCGAGACGAGCGCTCCCACCACCACCCGGTTGCGGACCACGATCGGGGGCGATGTGACGTAGTACTCCCAGGCGGGCGCGTCCTCGATGCCCTGGCGGAGGTCGACGCGGCCCCCGCGTCCAAAGTCGCGGCAGGGCTCGCCCGTATCCGCATCCACGGCCACCAGCTCCGAGTCGATGGTGGCGAGGAATACCCGGCGGCGGCATTCCACCGAGGTTCCCGGGTTCGGGTCCTGCCACCAGGCGACACCGCGGCACGTGCGCGGGTACGGCCCGCGGAGCTTCCGAAGGCGCGTCTGGGGATCGAAGCTCCAGCGTTGTTCACCGGTCTCCGGATCCAATGCGAGGATGCGGTGGTATCCGGTGCACAGGAAGAGCGAGCCACCGGCCACGATCGGCGTGGCGTTGAAGCTGGTGCGGGTGTTGCCGTCCGAGCCGTCGGACATGTCGCCGTGGCGGTGAATCCAGGCGACCTCCAGATCGCCCACATTGTCCGGGGTGATCTGGGTGAGGGGCGAGTAGCGCTGGCCGCCCAGGTCGCCGCCGTATTCGGGCCAGTCCGCGGTGGGACCGGAGTCGTCCAGCGGGGCGGGTGCGCCGCACGCGAGGGCGCCAAGCAGCGGGAACGCGAGGCCGCCAACCAGCAGGAACGCGAGGCCGCGAGGCGCCCGCGGCCGGACGGGGCGCGTCATGTCAGGATCTCGACCACCTTCTCCGAGGGCCGCGCCAACAGAGCCCGTTCGCCCCGCAGCACCAGCGGGCGCTGCATCAGTTCCGGGTGCGCCAGCAGCACGTCGATCACCGCGTCGCGGCTCTCGTAGTCGCTCGCGTCGAGCCCCAGCTGCTTGAATCGCTCGTCCTTGCGCACCAGTTCGGCCGGCGCGTCGGCCAGCCGGTCGAGAATGCGCCCGAGCGTGGCCCTGTCCGGGGGATCCTTCAGGTACTCCACGACCTCGAATTCCACGCCGCGCTCGCGCAGGAGTTCCAGGGCTCCCCGTGACTTCGAGCAGCCCGGGTTGTGATAGACGAGCAGGCGATCCATGTCCGGGAGTCCTTCTCGGGTCAGACGTTGAATCGGAAGTTGACCACGTCGCCGTCCGCCACGACGTACTCCTTGCCCTCGACCCTCAACTTCGCCGCTTCGCGGCAGCGGGCCTCGCTCCCCAGCTCCACCAGGTCGTCCCAGGCCGTGACTTCGGCGCGGATGAAGCCGCGTTCGATGTCCGAGTGGATCTTTCCCGCTGCCCGCCGCGCCGGTGTGCCGCGGGCCACGGGCCAGGCGCGGCACTCGTCGGCGCCGGCCGTGAGCATGGAGATCAGGTCGGTGGTGGCGTAGGCGGCGCGGATGAAGCGGTTGCGCGCCGGCTCTTCCAACCCCAGGGACTCCAGGAACTCGCGCTGTTCGTCCGCGGCCATCTGCGCGATGTCGGCCTCCACCTGGGCCGACAGCACCACCAGCCCGAGGCCGCGCTCGCGGGCGGCGGCTTGCACGTCGGCTGGCGCCGGGTCCGAGGCCGCAGCCTCCGCCACGTTCAGGACCAGCAGCAGCGGCTTCAGGGTGAGGAAGGCATAGCCCGCCAGCATGCGGCGCTCCTCTTCCGAGAGCGACAGCGTGCGCAGGGCCTGTTCTCCTTCCAGGGCGTCGCGCACGCGCTCCTGGAGTGCCAGCTCGCCCGGGTTGCTGCGGTCCTTCTGGAGGCGGGCGATGCGGTTCTCCACCACCTCCAGGTCGGCGAGGATCGTCTCGGTTTCCAGGCCGGAGATCTCGCCAACGGCATCCGCGGCGTCACCCGCCGGATCCGGGAAGGCGCGGACCACCTGGCACAACGCGTCCACCTCGCGCATGGCGTTCAGCGCCCCGCGGTCGAGGGTCGCGCCGTGGCCCGCCCCCAGGTCGGTGAAGGCGATCTCCGCGTAGGTGAGCTTCTTGGGTGAGAAGACCCGGGCCAGCGCGTCCAGACGCGGGTCTGGAACCTTGACCACACCCAACTGGGCCTTGCCGCTGTGGCCGGCGTCCACCGACAACCCGGTGAGGGCACCGAAGACGGTGCTCTTGCCGGAACCCGGCATTCCCACGAGACCGATCTTCACGACGGCTCCGCTACCCGGCGAACCAGGGAATCACCAGCGGCGTGCGCTGCGCGTGGGAGGCGAACTGCGGCCGGCGTTCGATCATGCGCTTCTCGATCATGGGAAGGCTGATGAATCGGAACATCAATGTGATGGCTAGCGGCCCGACGATCGTCCACCACCAGGACGGATCGGCCGCCAGGCCGAACAGGTAGAGACCCCACCAGAAGCCCATCTCTCCAAAGTAGTTGGGGTGCCGTGAAAACTTCCAGAGACCCACGTTCAGGATCGAACCCGGTGCCGGCTTCGCAGCGACGAAGCGGTGCAGCTGCTTGTCGGACGCGGCTTCGATCCAGATGGCCCCCGCAGTCACCGTGAGGGCCAACGCGTCCAGCACCCCGGCCGCTGCCCCGCCCGTAACCAGCGCGGGGACCAGGGATAGGCAGCCCAGGAACACAATTCCCGTTGGCATCAGGTGCAGCCCCACGAGGCTCACCAGCCAGTAGGCGCGCCCGGTGCTGCCGCGCAGGTTTACGTAGCGCCAATCTTCGTGGCCGAGCCCCTTCCAGCCCCGGGCCCAGTTGAAGCTGAGTCGCATCCCCCAGAGAGAGACCAGGGTCACCACCACCAGCTGGCGTCCCAGGTCGGCGCCCGCGGCCTCGGGGGTGAGGACCCAGTAGATGGCGATGGCAATCGGAGCCACGCTCCAGTACGCGTCGTAGAAGCTCGAATTGTCGTGCATCCGACTGAAGCCGAAGATCACGAAGGTGGCTACCAGGTCGGCCCCCGCGGCGATGGCGATCGGGTCGCTCCACCCGACGCGGAATCCGAACACCACGCCGGCGGCCAGCGCCGCCGCGTAGGCGACGCCGATGGCCGCAAAGGCCCTTCCCATCAGTCCATGCGCTCGAGGATCGTCGAGATCCCCATGCCCGCTCCGATGCACTGGGTCGCCAGGCCGTATCGGGTGTGGCTCCGGCGCAGCTCCATGGCCACGGTCGTGCAAAGGCGCGCGCCGGTGGCGCCCAACGGGTGCCCGATGGCTAGCGAGCCGCCGTTCACATTGACCCGATCCAGGGGGATCCCGAGCTCGCGGACCGAGGGGATCACCTGGGCGGAGAAGGCCTCGTTGAACTCGACCCGGTCGATCTGGCCGGCCTCGATCCCCGCGTGGGCCAGGGCCTTCTTCGTGGACACGATGGGCCCGATGCCCATGAGCTGGGGCTTCACGCCGCCGACTCCGATTCCGATCACGCGGGCCAGCGGCTCGAGCTTCAGCTCGCGCGCCATCTCCTCGCTCATGAGCAGAGCGGACGAGACGCCGTCGTTGGTGGGGCACGAGTTGCCCGCGGTGATCAGCAGCTCCTTGTTGCCGAAGCTGGCCAGTCCCTTGATGGGTTGCAGTGACGAGAGCTTCTCCAGGGTGGTGCCGGGGCGCAGGCCCTCGTCCCTGTCGAAGCTGACCGTCTCCCCGATCTCCTCCTCCTGCCAGTTGCCCTTGTCGTCGAAGACCGGCTGTTCCACCTGGACCGCGAGCACCTCGTCCTTGTAGATGCCCGCCTCGTAGGCCGCCTGGGTCTTGGCGTGGCTCTCCACGGCATACGTGTCCAGCTCCACGCGGGTGAGATCGTAGACCTCGGCCACGTTCTGGGCGGTCTGCAGCATGCTCACGATGGGCGGCGACTCGAGAATGTACCTGGGGAACGGCACCGAAAAGTAATCGTCGTGATCGTGGGCCTGGCTCTTCTGCACGTCGTTCATTTCGAAGAGCTTCGAGTTGAACTTGTTGACGCGCGTGGGAGGGGCGCCGCCGCCCCCCAGCAGGGCGCGTCCCATGCGCTCGATGCCCAGGGCGATGCCGCAGCGGTTGATTCCCACCTCGATCGCCATGGCGATGCGGTGCAGCGTCTCCATGCTGGACCCGCACTGACGATTCGAGTTGAAGCTGCAGGCTTCCAGGGGCAGCCCGGCCAGGCGCTGAACGGTGGCCAGCAGGACGAATTCGCCCTGGGCACTCACGTTGCCCAGGCCCACGTCCTCGATCATCGTGTCCTTCACCCTGGGATTGCGGTCGAGAAGCGCGCGCAACACCTGGGCGCCCAGTTCGTCGAGGCGCGTGGCCACGAGCATTCCGCGCCCGCCTCGGGCGAAGGGCGATCGCATTCCATCGACGAGAACGACGTTTCGAAGCGGCATGGGGGGGACCTCCTATGGGACGGTTTTGTACCCCGGATGGCGCCCCAAGCGCCACCGGGTCAGTCCGATCCGGCGCCGTTCGCCCGCACCAGAGGCAGCAACTCGCGCAGATCGGCAATCACGAAGTCGGGACGCGGGCCGGTGTGGGCCGAAAGGGCCCGCAGGGGCTCGGCCACCCGGCGGGTGATCCAGGCGGTGCGCATGCCCAGGGCGGCGGCACCGCTCACGTCGGCATCCAGGTTGTCGCCCACGTGGAGGATCTGCTCGGGGGGCAGCCCCAGCTCGTCGAGCACCCGCTCGAAGATCTCGCGGCGGGGCTTGCGAATTCCGACTTCCACCGAGATGGCGATCGAATCCAGATGCGGACGCAGGCGGGCCTCGTCCAGCACCCGGTAGGCGGTGGGGGCGTGGCTGAAGTTGGAGCAGAGCGCGAGCGGCAGCTTTCCGCGCAGCTCTTCCAGCAGCAGGGGGTGGTGATCCACGAGTCCGACGCACGAGTGCAAGACGCCCATGTGCAGCTCGCAGAGGGTCGCGGGCAGGTCGGGAGAGTCGAGTTCGAGGCGCTCGCAGAGAGTCTCGAAGCGCTCCTGGGTCGAGAACTCACGGCCGTCGCGGTAGCGGGTCTTGCGGAAGTCGCGGTCGACGGAGCGCAGGGCCTCGGCGAAGTCGTCGGCCTCGATGGCGCGGATCCCGGAAACGGCAGCGTGCAGCGCCTGCAACGAGGAGTCGATGCCGCTGCCGAAGTCCAGATCGACCAACGTGTCGAACAGATCGAAACTCACCGCCCGCAGCGCCATCGGGCGAGCGTACCAAAGGGGTGCCGGACGGATCGGAGTCGAAAGAGACTACGGGGCCCCGGGGAACGGGCCTCCTACCACCGGAGGCGCCACCACCACCGCACCCGCACAGCCGGAGCCGGGCATCTGGCAGGGACTGATGCCCTGGGCGTTGGGGGCCGAGGCCAGGCCCGACCACGCCGGAGCCGGCCCCGCTGCCACGTCGGGCGTCAGGTGCAGGTTGATGTCCCCGATGACCGGTCCCAGTGGGCACGGGTCCTCACCCGGGGGGCCCAGACGCTCCTCGTGGGCGTCGGCCACGTAGAGCGGCTCGCTGGGCTTGGCGATCACGCATTTGCCGGGATTCGCCACCGACTTTTCATCGCTGCGCGCTACCGGCAGCGGCGCGTCCCACTCGCACATCACCGCGTAGGGGCCGGTCTTCTCGCTGAAGACGTACGCCTCGGCGTCGTTGCCCAGCACGTCTGCCCGGGCATCCAGGGCCGCCAGGCGCGCCTGGGCGCCGGCGTCGCGCGGATCGATGGCTCGCACGCCGCCCTTTTCCAGGGTCATGTCCGCCACGTCGTCGCTGGTGCGTCCCACCCCCAGCCGCGAGTTTTCGGTCAGGTGCGCCACCACGTCGCCCATGAGCAGGTCCACGCGGGCGCCTTCGCTCGTCACGATCCGCTCGTCCTGGTAGACCCTGTCGCGGCACTGCAGCACGCGCGGCTCCTCACCGGGGCGCACGGCCAGCACCTCTCCCGAGAGCGCCACGACCACGCCGACGCCGGCGGGATCCATCACGACGATGGGCTCGGCGGAGATCTCGTCGGCATGAACAGAAATGGGCGCGCCTGCAACGGCGAGAGCGAGCCACAGGGGTGAGAGCATTGACAGAAGTCCTGTGTGGAAGCGCATCCGGTTCTCCTCAAGAGCCTACAAGTCGGTGATCGAGGGGTTGTAGTCGAAGCGCGTGCGCGCTCGGGTGGGCCCCAGTTCGAAGGTCAGGTATCCGCCGACCACGTGTTGGTCGTAGCGGTAGACGCGGGTATTGGAGTCGTCGTTCACGTAGCGGTACCGGGCCGAGAGCACCAGTCGATCGGTGAGGTAGCGCTCCAGGGTGGCTCCCACCTGGTAGATGTTGTCGCGGCGATCCTGGCCGGGAAAGAACCCGGTATTGGGGTCCCGGAACGTGGACGGGTTCGCGTAGCTCGCCCGGGTGTAACTGGCGAAGCCGTCGAAGGCCATCTCGCACGGGAGCTCCTGGCGGGCGCCGATCCACGCCTGGTACGCCGTGTTCGTGTACTCCAGGTTCGAGTCATAGTGCCCGATCGAGACACCGCCGCGCAGGGCCGTGTCGTTGCTGACCGAGAAACGGTGGTCGTATCCGCCCAGGTACCAGTTGCCGTCCTGGTCGCGGGCCGATGCGGTCACGCCCGGGGGCACCGGCGGCAGGTCTGTGCCGTCGATCGCGAACTTGTAGTCGTTGCGCGCCCAGCGGAAGTAGGCGCGGCCGGAGCCCGCCTTCTCCGTGCGGTGGTGGAGGGAGAGCGTGGTGCCGATGGGAAGGAGATAGGGGTCGTAGCCCACCCAGGCGTAGCCCGAGTCCGCGGTCAGGCGCAGGAAGCTGCTCTCGCCCAGGGCCCGGTCGAGCCAGAGGTAGGCGCTCGGGAACTGCACGTCGAAGGCGCTGAGTTCGCCGTAGGCGCTTGCGAAGTAGCTGATGGCCGCGCCGCCGGCCCAGTCGTCGTTGCGGAACAGCTCGGTTCCCGTGTCCAGCGCCCACACGCCGGCCCAGTCGCTGGTGTTGCTGATGCCACCGGCGGGGACCACGCCGGTTCCCTGCAGGACCACGTTGGTGTTGTACTCGAACCCGCCGGACAGGCTGACCCACGAGGGTCGGTCTCCCACGCCGCTCTCCAGCGCGCGCTCGGCCTCGTCGGCCCAGCTGGTGCCCGGCGCTTCGGCGACCACCCGCTTGAGCGACTTCTCGGCGCGCCTTCGCTCCCGGGCTGCCTGCCAGGCGCGCCCGGCGAAGTAGCTGGCGACGGGGTCGAAGGAGGGGTCGAGCGTGGAGGCCCGCTCCAGCGACGCGGCGGCCTCGGTGGCCTGGGCGCGGTCGAGCAGCACGAGCCCGTGGTAGAGATGCGCCTGGGCGTTGTTCGGGAGCAGGCGAACGGCGTCTTCGAGTGCCGGGCCGGCGGTATCCAGATCGCCGGCGTGGAAGGCCGCCACACCGAGATAGAGAGCCGCTTCGCCGAGCTCCGGGTCGAGGCGCCGAGCGTCCGTCAATGGAACGATCGCCGCGACGTAGTCGCCCTGGCGGATCAGGCACTCGCCCTCGAGCAGTGCGGCGCGGGCGTCGGTCGGGTCCGCGCTGCGGGCGCGTCGCAGCACCGGCAGGGCCTCTTCGCAGCGGCCGTCCGCGGCCAGCTGTTCGGCCCGCAGCCGCAGGACCCGGCCTTCGTCGGCGGCGAGCGCGGGGCTCGCCACCAGAAGGAGTGCGAGCACGACGATCCCTCGGGTTCGCTGGATGCATGCGATGGGAGTCAAGAGGTTTGTCGCTCCAGGCGGCGCCCGAAGGCTGCGAGTCCGAGCAAGCCGCTGGCCAGCAGGATGGCAGCGCCCGGTTCGGGAACCGGGGTGAAAGCACTCCCCATCTGGATCGCCGGCGGCACGAAGCCGCGGAAGACGTTGCCCGTGGTCACGACCTCGACCAGCGGACCGCTGACGTTGAGCGGCACGTCGAACTCGGGCGAGACGCCGTTCTGTGCCAGCGAACCAAACGCCACGGCCGGGTAGAAGAAGTTTCCGAACTGCACGATCGCCCACGGGTCCACGGTCGGGTCGATCCGAAGCCCGATGTTCGTTCCTCGATAGTCCACGGACTCGCCCATGAAGATGAAGTTGTCGATGATCTGGGTGATCAAGAGCCAGTTCTGGCCCAGAAGGTCACCCCCCGACACATTCTGCATCTTGAAGTGCGGCGTCGCCACGTTGGGCCCGGTGCCGGGCGGGAAGGGCTCCACGTCGTCGTTGTCGTTGAAGTCGACCGAGAAGATCGAAAGATCCACGTCCAGCTGGGCGAGACTGCCGGGCGTCACGATGTCGAGGCCCAGATTGTTCATGTCCGCCAGGAACAGGGCGTCGGCCTGGCTGATGCCGAAGCCCCCGGCGCCGTCGTATTCGACGGTGCACGCGGTGGCGTTGCAGCTGGGAATCGCGCGGGCCGCCGGAGCATTGAGCGCGATGCCCAGGACGAGGGCGATCGCGGCTGCGAGAGCAAGGGCGCGACAGGATTCGCGGCGCATCGTACGGGCCTCCTTGGGTTCCGCCCCACCTGGGCGGGCGCGTCGTCATCTGGGCCGAATCGCGCGTCGGAGGTATGTGGCTTCCAGATCGGGAAAGTGTTTGGATTTGAAGAACTTTTCCGGAATCCTGGGAGACGGGCCGCGTTAGCCGAGCGAGCTGCGCACTGCCGACCTGGGCTTGAAGTGGAATCTTCCAGTGAGGCTGGAAATGCCCTCAGGAGCTAGCGAACGACGATGCGCGCCGGGCGCAGGAAGGCCTGCTGGGACTCGCCGTTTTCCCGAGGCCGGGAGGTACCCAGGGCTCCCTGGTCGCCGAGCCATGCGATCAGGTTGTCCAGGTCCGCGTCCTGGGTGCGCACGCAGCCGAGCGAGACGGGCTTGCCCAGCAGCAACGGATGCGCGCCGCCGTGCAGCGCGATGCCGCCGGCGGCGAAGGGAATCTTGGCGATGCCCATGGGACCGGCCTCGGAGGCCGGAACGGGCTCGGCGCCCCGGGCCCGGGCGGCGCTGCCCGGTTGCCACTCGGGGCTGTGGACGACCTGGTAGAGGCGGAAGTTTCCGGCGGGCGTCGGATGCGCCGGCGATCCCAGCACCACCTTCAGGGCGGGGCCGGTGTCGTCGTCGCTCAGGTCGCGGGCGGTGAGCTGGTAGGTCCTCCGGTTCAGCTCCAGCAGGATGCCGGGATCCCGGGGCGTCTGCGTGGCGTCGCTCGAGGCCATGGCAATCGGGATCGCAGCCATGGGAACCGGGGTCGCATCCAGCAGGCGCGGGTCCGGCGAAAGGGGAGTCTGGCGCGCCACCCCCAGCTGCGGATCGAGCGCACCCAGATCCAGCTCGCCGCGCATGAGCAGCAGCGAAACCAGAAGCAGAAGCAGCAAACCCCGCGTCATCTCACGATTCATCTCACAGGGTGTGTAGCCATAACCCCGCGGAATGTCTCGCCGCCGCGGTGTTTTTCGTCCCGGCGCGACGTGCAGCGATGGCCGCTTTCAATTGCCCGCCGAGCGCCTTGGATCGCTTCGATGCGCACGCCGGATTCCCGGTTCAGGGTACGCCGGCGGCGCGTCGCACCGTGTCGAGAAGCAGCTGCGTGCCCAGGCGCAGGTTGCGGGTCGAGATGCGTTCGTCGTGTCCGTGGACGCCGCCCACCTCTTCCGTCGTGAGCAGCACCGGGGTGAAGCCCACGGCGGGCACGCCGTGGCGCCGGTAGATGCGACTGTCGGTGAAGCCGGGGGAGATCATCGGCATCACCACGCCGCCGTTGGTTTCGAAGCGGATGGTGTCCTCCACCTGTTCCACCAGCTCGGACCGGATGTCGGAAACCAGCGGTTCGAAGCGGTAGATCACCTCCACGTCGACGCTTTCGTCATCGATGATGCCGCGCAGGTGATCCAGGAAGGCGTCCACGTTCTCGCCCGGAAGCAGTCGGCAGTCCAGCGTGGCCGTCGTGCGCGCGGGGATCACGTTGTGCTTGCTGCCCCCGCCGAGCGACGTGAGGCTCACGGTGTTGGCCACCAGGGCGCGCACCAGGTCGTTTGCGCTGGCGAGCCCCTGCAGCACCTGGGGGTCCTTGAAGTCCAGATTCGCCGGAAGCACGCCCAGGTCGGTCAGGGTCCGGAACGTGACCTCGGTTTCCGGGCGCAGCTGGGTCGAGGGCTCGGCCGCCTGGATGCGGGCCAGGGCCTCGATCAGGTGGACGGCGGCGTTCTGGCGATGGGGCAGGGATCCGTGGCCGGGTCGGCCGCGGGCCACCAGTCGCAGCCACAGCGGCGCCTTCTCCGTGGGGGCGACTCCGAACACGAGCCCCCGCTTTCCCAGCAGCTCGCCGAAGCCGAAGGCGCCCTCGTTGATGACGCCATCCGCCTTCAAAAGCTCCGGGTGGTGCTCCGCCAGCCACTCCATCCCGAAGGCGCTGGCTTCCTCCTCGTCGGCCACCGCCAGCAGCAGGATGTCGCGTTGGTGGGAGACCCGGTGGCGCGCCAGCAGCGCGAAGACCAGCAGCTCCATGATGGCCATGCCCTTCATGTCCAGGGCTCCACGCCCCCAGAGCACGCCGTCCTCGAGAAGTCCCGCGTAGGGGTCGCGACTCCAGTAATCCCGCTCCACCGGCACCACATCGATGTGCGACAGAAGCACCAGCGGCTGGGTGCCTGCGCTGTGGATGCCGGGCCGCCGGGCCGACAGAGACACCCGCCCCTCGGCGGATTCGTAGAATGTGGGCTCGAAGCCATCGCGGCGCAGCGCCTTTGCGAGGAACTGGGCGCCGGCCTCTTCGCCGCCGGGCGGATTCGTGGTGTCGATGCGGAGGTACGCCTGAAGGAGCTCGGTGGCTTCGCGCTCGATCTCGTCCCAGTCGACGGGGAGCGGCGGAAGCTTTCCAACCGACTCGAACGACGCCACGCGTGCACCGTAACAACGCGCGCCGGGGTCCTCAAGTTCGCGGCTAGGAGGCTTCCCGCTCCAGGATCTCGGAGACGACCACGGCCCCGTTTTCGCGCTCGTCTCCGCGATTGGCCAGGATCGGCAGGAAGTCGACCAGATGTTCGAGGCACGCCCGGGCCTCGTCCGTGAGATCCTCGAATCGCAGCAGCAGACCCCTGTCGCCGTCGTCCCGATCGACCCGGGCCCGGACCACCAGCGGCGCCTGCTGGGCCCGCACGTGGATCGCGACGTCGAACCGCTCGCCCACGGCCAGGGTGGAGTTGGCGTCGATCCGCATCCCCCCCACCGAGATGTCGCGACCCAGCAGGACCCGGGTGGCGTGCCTGCTCATGGCCACGACCGGGCGCGAGATCGTGCGGCGCACATCGACCCGCCGGTTGCATTCGATCACCGCGAGCCCTTCGGGCTCTTCGTCCACCTCTTCGTCCGCTTCTTCGGCGCTCGGTTCAGCCAACGGCTCGTGGAGTGTCTCGGCCGGGGGGGCGGCCGCATCGGGCACGAGCGCCCCGGCCGGGGCCGGGGCCGTGGCTGCAGATACCTTCAGCGCCGGCAGATCGGCCGTGGCTGCGGATACCTTCAGCGCCGGCAGATCGGCCCCGGCAGCGGGCTGGTTCAGCCATTCCTGCCTCACCATGGCCGGGCCCGCCACGTGGGCCAGCACCGCGGCGTGGAGTTTCGTCGCGGTGTCTCCCTCCACTCGATCGAAGGCAACGGCCAGCGAGGTCCGCTGCTTACCGCCCACCTGCGTCGTGCCCGTACGAACCACGTCTCCGCTCAGCGCCAGGGCCTTGCCGACCAGGCTGTCGGGAATGTGCAGAGTGATCCCTGTGCCGATCCGAACATTCTCTTCGGTGATCAGACGGCAGCCGCTCATGGACAGGTCGGACAGGATCGCGTCGCGTCGGCGCAGACGCCCGGTGCGGTATCGCACCGGGAAGCCCACGGCCACGCGATCCGCTCGCCGCTTCTCCGGGCCGCTGTAGAGCGTGTAGATCAACAGGAGGCGCAGGGCCTCCGGGTGCACCGGGCGCCGGACGATCAGGTCGATGCCGGCTCGGATCAGCATCGCTCGCAGCGTCTTCGAGTCGGCCGTCAGGATCGCGACCCGGGCCCCCCGGGCGCCCACGGGAAACTCCAGCATCCGCATGGGCGTTGCGATCACCAGGTCCCAGACCGCAGCCGCATCGCCGGGGGTGGGCAGGCCCTTGCGCTCGCCGACGGAGATGCCGAGCTCCATCAGCAGGGCGCCGATGTCGGACAACTCGCCGTCGTGGACGAGGAGAGCCGCCGGGATGCGGGATTTGAATGCCACTGGATCGATTCCGCGACGATGGGTGCGAAATTGCTGATCGGCCGGGACCGCCCGGGTCTGTAGTATTCTGGCCTCTCTGGGCGCCGCAGCCGCAACGATCAAGCCCCGGAATTCGCTGTCGTTTTCCGGGTTTGTCCCAGGCGCGGCGAAGGCCTCGACGCAAGCGGAGGATCCCCATGGGCGGCAGAGCACTGGTCATCGGCGTGGGCGCCCCTGCCGGCCTGGGAGCGGCCCTGTGCCGTCGCTTCGCTGGCGAGGGAATGCACGTGATCCTGGCGGGACGGACGCAGGCGCGGCTGGACGTCGTCGCCGAGGAGATCCGCGCCGGTGGCGGCCAGGCCACGCCCGCGGCCGGCGACACCACGCTGGCGGCCGACGTGACCCGGATCTTCGACGCCGTGGGCGAGCCGCCCGAGCTCGTGGTGTACAACGCGGGAAACAACCGCTTCCGGCCGCTGCTCGAGATGGACGACGATTTCTTTGCGGACGTGTGGCGCCTGTGCTGTTTCGGCGGCTTCCTGGTCGGGCGCGAGGCGGCGGCGCGCATGCTGCCCCGCGGTGGCGGAACCCTGATCTTCACCGGCGCCACGGCTTCGATCCGTGCGCGGCCTCCGTTCACCGCGTTTGCCTCGGCCAAGGCCGCGCTGCGCGCCCTGGCCCACGGCATGGCGCGGGAGTTCGGGCCAAAGGGGCTTCATGTGGGCCACGTGATCATCGACGGCATGATCGATGGCGACCAACTGAACCAGCGTTTTCCCGATCTGAAGGCGCAGCGGGGGGAGGACGGCATGCTTCGCATCGATGCCATTGCCGACGCCTACTGGGCGCTGCATACCCAGCAGCGGAGTGCCTGGACGCTGGAGCTGGACGTGCGCCCGTTCGTGGAGCCCTTCTAGCTCGTCACCCCTCCGACCCGAACGACACGTACCAGGCGTAGCGCGTGACCTCGCGGTACCCCATGCGTCGATAGATCGGTTCGCCCTGGGCACTTGCCTGCAGCACCACCAGGCGCGCACCGCGATCGAAGGCCGCGTTGCCGACGGCACGGGTGCAGGCCTCGGCGAGTCCGCGGCCGCGCGCCGACGCAAGCGTGCCCACCCAGTAGATCCCCGCGATGCCGTGGCTCAGGATCGCCATGGCCGCGGCTCGGGCCTCGCCCTCCACGGAGGCCACCACCGAGATCACGTGGGGGGCCAGGATGCGCGCAGCGTGCTCGAAGAGGTGGGCGCACACGGCTTCGGGCAGACCCAGGGTTGCGTAGGCCCGGGCCGACACCATGGCGAAGTCGCTGGCGGACTTCTCATCCTCGACCCAGCGCAGGGTCGCCCCCGGCGGATCGGGTGCCGTGGAAAGCGGCTTGTCGAGCACCATCCCAGGGGACTCGGACAGGCGTTGCAGACCGGCGGCCGCCGCCGCCTGCTGGAGATCCCGATCCGCGTGATCGCCGGTCCAGAGGGTGTAGCCTCGCTTGCGCGCCGCGAAGAATTTCGCGGCGATGTCGATCGCGTCCGTGGCCGCGGTGCACGCGTCGAGCCGCAGCGCGGCATTTCCCATGCCGACGGGGAACGCGTCGGGTCCGGCTGCCAGCAGCACGCCCCCGGTTTCCATCAGCTCGCTCGCGGGATGCCAACGCGCCATCTCGCGCGTGGCTTCCGCCAGGTTGAGATCGCATAGATCCAGGATCTCGGCTTCCGTCATGGAAACACGGTACTGCAACCGGGGATCGTGTGGGGCCGGTCGACGCTCCGGTCGACGTTCCGGTTGACGAACTTGAAGCCCCAGGGGAGCATGCCCGCGCGAACCACCCGGAATCGGAGGATCGACCATGACCAGCGTGCGCTTCGAGACCCGGGGGGCGGTTGCCATCGTCACCCTGAACCGCCCCCAGGTGCGGAATGCGGTGGACGCCGCCACCGCCGAAGCCCTGGCCGATGTCTTCCGCCGTTTCGACGCGGACGACGAGCTGGCGGTGGCCGTTCTCACCGGCGCCGAGGGCACCTTCTGTGCGGGAGCCGACCTGAAGGCCACGGCCGAGCAACGCGGCAACCCGGTGAAACTCGAGGGCGACGGGCCCATGGGGCCGTCGCGCATGCTGCTCTCCAAGCCCGTGGTCGCCGCCGTGGAGGGCTTCGCCGTGGCCGGCGGTCTCGAGCTGGCCATGTGGTGCGATCTGCGCGTGGCCGCGCGGGATGCCGTCTTCGGTGTGTACTGCCGTCGTTGGGGGGTGCCGCTCATCGACGGCGGCAGCGTGCGCCTCTCGCGCATGCTCGGACACAGCCACGCACTCGATCTGATCCTGAGCGGCCGCGGTGTTTCGGGGGAGGAGGCGCGCATGATGGGCCTGGCCAATCGCCTGGTGGATCCCGGAGAGGCGCTTTGCGAGGCGATCCGCCTGGCCGAGCAGCTGGCGGCATTCCCGCAGCTCTGCCTGCGCAACGATCGCCTGTCCTCGTACCGCCAATGGGATCTGTCCTACGTGGAGGCCCTCCGTGAAGAAACGCGCCTGGGACTCCAGGTGATCCGGTCGGGCGAGACCGCCGCGGGGGCGCGCCGCTTTGCGGACGGCGCCGGCCGACACGGCGCGTACGAATGATGGGAGGTCCGCGGCTCAGCGCGTGAGATCGGGCAGGGACGCGAGCTTCACCCGGGCCACCCCGCGCCCCACCCAGCGCGGGAACAACGAGTGCAACACGGGGACCCACCCGAAGCGGCGCGGGATCACCACGTCGGTCTCGCCGCGGGCGAGGGCGCGGAGGCTGCGCTCGGCAAAGTCCGCGGGCTCGATGAAGCTGCGCAAGGAGGCCCGGGGCATGCGGGCCAGGATTTCGGGCGAGAACATCTCGGTTCTCACCAGCACCGGGTGGACACACAGCACGTGGATCCCCAGCGGCGCGAACTCGTGGGCCAGGGCCTCGGACAGGCCGGTCAACGCGAACTTCGAGGCCGAGTAGGCGGCCTCGTCCGGCTGGCCAAGTTTTCCCGCGAACGACGACACGTTCACGATCCAGCCCTCGCCCCGGGCGCGCATGGGCGCCAGCACCCGCTCGATCCAGTAGACGCACCCCAGTAGATTGGTCTGGAGCATGCGTTCCATGTCGGAGACGTCGTGATCCTTGAACAGGATGTGGCGGGCGAAGCCGGCGGCGTTCACCAACAGGTCGATGCGGTCCCAGTGGGCAAGTACGTCGCTCGCAGCGTCGTGCACTGAATCGCGGCTCGAGACGTCGGCCACCACGACCCGGGCCACGCCGCCGTCGCGCTCGATCTCCTTGGCCAGGGCTTCCAGGCGATCGCGCCGGCGCGCCACCAGCGCCACGCGGGCACCGCGCCGCGCCAGCGCCACCGCCAGGGCGGCGCCGATGCCGCTCGAAGCGCCGGTGACCACTGCCACCCGGCCGGCAACGTCGCGAAGTCCCGCCATGACGGGGTCCAGCCTATCAGGATTGGCGGGTCCGGGGTCAGCCTGCGAGTGCGTCCAGGATGCGGCACGGATCCGCCGCGTCGGCCTCGCGTCGGCAACGTTCACCCAGCTCCCGGGCGCGCTCGCGCACGACGTCGTTGTCGAGCACCGATTCCAGGATTGCGGCAAGGCGGTCGGCCCGCAGGTGCGTGCGTCGGAGCGGGGGCGGCCCCAGGCCCAGGAGCATCACCCGCCGTCCCCAGTAGTACTGGTCGAGCAGGTGGGGAATCACCAGCTGGGGAACGCCGGCTCGGGCGGCCGTGGTGGTGGTTCCGGCGCCGCCGTGGTGCACCACCACGGACACCCGCCGAAACAGGGCGGCGTGGGATACAGGGCCGGCGACGAACACCTCTTCGGGCACGGGGCCGGGCGCCAGGTTTGCCCACCCCCGCGAGATCACGGCGCGCTGGCCCAGGCGGGCGATCGCCTCCAGCAGGCAACGGGTGGTCGCCTCGGGATCCGGGTCGGGCATGCTTCCGAAGCCCACGTACAGGGGTGGGGGGCCAGCGTTCAAGAAGGCCTCGAGCTTTTCGGGCAGCGCCTCGCCGGCCACCGGGTGCAGACACGGGATCTGTTGGGCCGCCGGCGCCGTGTCGCTCGGGGCGGGCGCAAGCGGGGCGTCGGCCGCCAGCACCGGCCGCGGCGAGAGCAGGTGGCGGTAGACGTCGCGCACGGCCGGCAGCCCAAGCGCGGCGCGCTCCCGGTTCAGGACGCGCCGGATTCCCAGGTTCCAGGACACGGCGACGGTTCTCCACAGCAACAGATTGACCCAGCCGGGCAACTCGCCGGTGGGGAGCAACGGGGGCGGGTGTTCGCGCGAGCGGAGCAGGGCCGGGCAATAGACCACGAAGCGATACGGAATTCCGTGCAGCTCGGCAGCCGTTGGGCCAGCGAACTGGAGACCCGCACCCACGATGACATCCACGTCCCGGGTGGCGTCGGGAATCACCTGGAACTGGGCCGGCACGGCGGTCTTGCCGTAGCTGTCGAATTCGCGCAGGGACGCAAGCCCGCCGCGGGAGATGAGGTCGGCGTGTTCAGTCAGATACGGACGCACCGGCGCTCCTACCGGGCAGAACTCGAGGCCGCGGGCGTGGGTCGCGCCCCGGAAGTCCGGCGGCGCGCACACGCGAACGCCGTGGCCGGCGGCCAGCAGGGCCTCGCCCAGCGCCAGCAGCGGATACACGTCTCCGCGCGTTCCCTCGACCGCCAATGCGATGCGCAAGGCCGGGTCCCCCAGGTGTCCTGGGGTCGCATCGGCCTGGGCCAGCTCAGCCTGTAGCGGCGCTCAATGCCGGCCGCCGTACACGACGAAGTAGGGGATGCACACGACGGAAAGGAACCCCAGCGCCGCCACCGGGACGGTCCAGCGGCGTCCGGACAGCGCCGCGGGCAGGCTGCGCCAGTGGAGGACGCTCCAGGCGCCGTACACCATGAACAGGGGCATCCACGGCAGTCGGAAACGCGGCGTCGCGTTCGCGAGGATGTGCAGGCCCGCGACCGCCGCGAGTACCAGGGCTGGCAAGAGTCGGCGGCCCGGCCCCGGCGCCGCGGCGAATCCGATGATTCCGGCCGTGAGCACTGCCCCATAACTCAGCGCGCAGAGCCACAGCAATGCGGTTTGCCAGGCGGGGGCCACGTCGCCGTAGTTTCCCCGACGCAGCTTGTACAGCAGCACCGAATCGGGCTCGCCCAGTTGCGCCAGACTGCGGATGATCTTCTTGAAGATCCACAGGGGCTGTTCGGCGGCGATCCGCTCCAGAGCCTGGCGCCGGGCGTAGTCCAGGCGTTCCGCTTCGTCCGCGATGGCGAAGTACGCGGCCCGGTATTGCTGCTGGGCTGGACCATCCGGGGCCAGCCACGAGCTCTCCAGGGTGTTGCCCTCGGCGGCGGCGAACCAGCCCACGGTGGAGACCGGAACCAAGCGCCCGAGCACGCGCTGGTTGCGAAGCGTCCAGGGGACGATCGCGGCAACCATGAGAGCCAGCATGAGCGCGGCCCGACCCGCCGCGCGCCCCCGCTGTGTTGCCGCCGCGGTGTGCCACAGCCAGAAGCCCGCGACGCCGGCAATCGGGATTGCTGCTTCGCGCGTGAGTGCCGCCGCGCCGAACAGCGCCCCCGCGGCAACGGCGGTGCCCCAGCCGGCTCGCTGCTGCAGGACCACGACGGTCGCCAGGGCGCCCGTCACAAGCACCGTGAACAGGGGCTCGGACCAGAGAGTGTGACTCTGTGCCACCCAGTTGGGATACACGGCCATGACGGCGGCGGCGCCAGAGGCCACTCGCCAATCGAACAGGGCCCTACCCAGGCATCCGGTGACGAACACCAACAGCGTGCCCAGGGCCACCTGCCAGCGAAGCATGCGGTGGACCCACTGCTTCAGGTTCGATTCGCTGCGGGGCTGGTTCGGGTCCACGAACCACGAGAGCAGCCACGCGTGGGCGGGCGGGCGCCAGGCGCGCGAGCCTCCCTCGTCGCGGCTGTTGATGTGGCCGCGCCCGCTGGCCAGGTTGATGGCCGTGATCCCGTAGTAGTTCTCGTCGCCGGTGAGCTTCGGGGGCCCGAGCGTCTCGAGGACGCCCCAGCGCAAGACGCCACCCAGGGCCGCGATCGCCAGGAGCACGGCGAGGCCGCGGGTTCGCTCCCGCATCAGAAGTCGCGGGTCTCCCCGATGCGCAGGATCCAGGCGTCGTCGGGTCCGTAGCCTGCGGCCTCGGCCGCCGCCCGAAAGCGGCGTGGCGGCTCGTCCAGGGGTTCGTCCGAGAGATCGAAGGTGGCGAAGTGCATGCCAAGCAGGTGACGCGCGTCCAGGTCGCGACCCGCCTGCACCGCCTCTTCCGGGTCCAGGTGGTAGGGGCGCATCATGGCCACCGGCTCATAGGCCCCGATGGGAACGGCCGCCAGATCGAAAGGACCGAGCTTTTCGCCGATGTCGCGGAAGCCCGGGAACATGCCCGAGTCGCCGCCGAAGTAGAAACGGCGCCGGGGCGAGAGCACGGCCCACGAAGACCACAGAGCGCGGCGTTCGTCGCGGAGCCCGCGCCGGCTCCAGTGCTGGGTCGGCAAACAAAAAATCTCAACGTCGCCCAGGCTGCGGGAGTCGCCCCAGTCGAACTCTTCCACGCCCTCGATGCCGCGGGAGCGCAGCAACGCGCCGTTGCCCAGGGGAACCAGGAAGCGTGTGCCGTGCCCGCGTTCGGCGAGTGCTTCCAGGGTGTCCAGGTCCAGGTGGTCGTAGTGGTTGTGGGAGATCAGCACGAAGTCGATGGGAGGCAGGGCGTCCATGTCGATGCCCGGATCGACGAAGCGCCGCGGCCCCAGCCAGATGGGGCTCGCCGTGTCCGACCAGGTGGGATCCGTGAGAAACGTGGTGCCCCCCATCTGCACCAACAGCGTGGCGTGGCCCACCCAGGTGACCGTCGGAACGCTGTGCTTGGCGTTCTCACGCAGGAATGCGCCGTCGTTGAGAATCCGCTCGGGGGCCCCGTCGCGCCCGGCCATCGCGACCCACAGGCGCCGGAACCCGAAGCCGAAAGGCGGATCGCCGTGGCGGATCACGCCTCCCAGGTTCTCGAAGCGGCCGTCCGGGTCGCGCAGTGCGGGGCCGAACAGGGGCTCGGCGAAGGCGCCGGTCGTGATCGAAATCGCGCACGCAAAGGCGATCCCGAGCGATGTGCGCCGCCTGACCATGGGTCGCAGCGTAGCCCCGGCGCTCACTGCAGGGCGAGGCTCCAGGCGCCGATCACGGCTGCGATCGCCGCTGCGCCCGCCAGGCCCTGCGCGCCGACGCCGGCGGGGCGGGTGGAAAGAAAGCCCACGGGCAGGCCCAGGGCGGCTCCCACCGCCAGCCCCCAGAGATGGGCCCACAGGTCCACCCGTTCACCTGAGGTTCCCAGCATGGCGAGCAATCCCAACGCGGCGGCGACGGGGATCCAGACCCGACGACCCCGAACGCCGCGTCGCCACCAGCGACTCACGCCCAGGCCGCCCAACAGGCCCACTGCGCCGAAAACCGCAGTCGACGCCCCCACCGACGCGTGGGGGGAGCCGTAGACCGCCGCGTTGATCAGGTTGCCGCAGGCCCCGGCCAGCAGGACCAGGCCGGCACCGACGCCAGGGCCCAGGATCCGGCAGACGGCGGTGATGAAGAAGGCGCCCACCACGGCATTGGTCATCGCGTGGCCCGCATCGGCGTGAAGCGACAGAGCCGTGATCAGGCGCCAGGGTTCTCCGGTCAGGATCTTCTCCGCGTCGGCGCTGCCCTGTGCGAACCAGGTCACGTCCGGTCGGCGCGGGCCGGTGTGCGCGAAGAACCACAGCAGGGCCGTCGAGATCGCGAGCCCCGTGGGCAGTGCGGCCGGGTGGGCCGGCGCCGGCTCGGACGACCGGGGACTGCGCTCTTCGGACCGGGCCGGGTTCTCGCGCTCCCAGGCCGCGAGCGCGGTCTCCGCCCGGGTCCGGTCGAGCTCGGGCACGCCCAGGGCATAGCCCTCGGGCGCGCGCCACACCCGCGGCGTGAGGCCTTCGGCCGCGAGCACCAGCGCCCACTCGTCGGCGATGTGCCGACGCGCAGTGGTCCGGATCGGCACCTCGGTCGGCCGGGTCAATCCAGGCCACGGGTCTGGAGTGCTACGAAACGCCGGTAGGCACCATCGGGTCGCGCCATCAGCTCGTCATGGCTGCCGCGCTCGAGGATGCGGCCCTCCGCCACGAACAGGATCTGGTCGGCGGCGCGCACGGAGGACAGGCGGTGCGAGATCACGACCACGCAGCGCGTGCGGGCCGCCTCGAGCAGGGTCGCCACCAGCTTCTGCTCGGTTTCCGTGTCGAGGGCCGAGCTGGGTTCGTCGAAGATCAGGATTGGAGCCTCGCGCACCAGGGCGCGCGCGATGGCGAGGCGCTGCTTCTGGCCCACGGAGAGCTTTCCGCCGGCGCGGCCCAGGCGTGTGCCGTAGTCGTCAGGCAGTGTCTCGATGAACTCGTCGGCGCCCGCGGCGGCGGCAGCGCGTCGCACCTGCGCGTCGCTGGCCCCGGGCAGGCCCACCCGGATGTTGGCCTCGACGCTGGCATCGAACAGGGCGGTTTCCTGGAACACGAACCCGATCTGGCTGCGCAGGGACTCGCGGGTCACCCGGGCCACATCGGCCTCGTCGATGAGGACGCGGCCCGAATCGGGCTGCACGAAGCGCGGAATCGCGTAGGCGATCGTGGTCTTTCCGGCACCCGCGGGGCCCACCAGGGCCGTGAGGCTACCCACGGGGGCCTCGAAGCTCACGCCCCGGACGGCTTCCGTGCCGTCCGGGTAGCGGACGTGCAGGTCCTCTACCCGGACACCGCGTCGCACCGGAGCCAGCGGCTGTGCATCCGCAGGATCCTCTTCTGCGGGGTGGTCCATCAGGGAGAACACGCGACCCAGACCGGCCGCCGCATCCTGGACCTGCAGCCACAGGGACCCGATGCGCGTCGAGTAGCCCGCGATCTGCACGAAGTAGATGAACACCACGGCGAAGTCGCCGGTGCTCAGCTCTCCCCGGATCACCAGGTCGGTGAGGGTCACGTAGAGCCAGCCCGACAACACCAGGGCCGGGATCGCGCCCGCGCCGATGGCGGCGATGGTCGCCAGCACGAGCGCCCGGTAATCGCCGAAGGCGGCCCAGCTGTCGCGTTCGAAGCGCGCGCGCTGACGGCCCTCGGCGCCCAGACTCTGGACCGCGACGATGTTGGCGAAGCCTTCCTCCAGGCTGGTGGTGGTGGTGGCGCCGGCATCGCGTGCGGTCCGGGCGCGCCGGCGCAGCAGCGCACCGAATCCCAGGGCGATGACCATCGACAGGGGTAGGAACGCGAAGGCCGACCCTGCGATGCCCGGCGTGTCGCCGTACACCATGCGCAGCACCGCCACCGTGACCAGCAGTGCCAGCACGCCCGCAGTCGGCACCAGCAGCAGTCGGTAGACCGCGCGGGTGATGGACGGCGTGTCGTACATGAGCCGGTAGACCGCGTCGCCGATGCGTGCGTCGTCGAAGGCCGTGATGGGCAGGGCCTGGATACGTTCGAACAACCGCGATCGGTAGTGGTGGTTGAAGGCCTGGGTCAGGCGCAGGGTGAAGCGGAACTCGAACAGCCCCAGCAGGCCTGCGACGAAGCTGTGCCCCCAGTTGGCTTCGTTCTCGGTGCGCGTGGCCATGTCGCGGCCATTGGCCAGGTCGTCCTCGGTGTGGTCCACCTCGGCGGAGGTGGAGCCCAGGCCGCCGATGGCGATCACCAGCACGGCCTGGATCGCCAGCATCCACAGCAGGATCTCGCTGGGCGACAGCCCCACCAGTGGCTTCAGCACCGGCCACAGAAAAGCGGGGTACGGAACCGAGGGATCGCCCACCGGCACTCCCCGGATCACGTGGTCGATGATGATCTTCACCGGCCAGGGAAGCAGCAGCCGGGGAACGATGCTCAGCATCACGAGCCCGAACTTGGCGGTCAGGCGCACCCAGAACGGGCCTGCGTAGCGCAGGGCCCGCGCCAGGAGGGCGACGGTTTCGCGATCCGAGGGGACGGGTGCGGTCGCGGCGGTCACGGGCTCACCCCGGATAGCCGGGTCGGTTGCGGCGGTCACGGGCTCACCCCGGATAGCCGGGTCGGTCGCGGGTTCGCGTCGCGCAGCCACAGATCGCGGTAGGCACCGCCCCGCCGGAACAGGTCGTCGTGGGACCCGCACTGGACCACGCGGCCGTCGGCCAGGAACAGGATCTTGTTCGCGTGCCGCAGGCTGGAGAGGCGATGGGTGATCAGGAAGATCACCCGATCGTGTCCCCAGGCCGCCAGGTTCTTCAGCACCTGGAACTCGGTCTCCGCGTCCAGGGAGGCGGTGGGCTCATCGAGGATCAGGACCGGCGCGTCCTTCATCACGGCGCGGGCGATGGAGAGCCTCTGCTTTTCGCCGGTGGAGAGCTTGGCGCCGCGGTCCCCCAACAGGGTGTCATAGCCGGCAGGAAGTGTCTGGATGAAGCCGTCGGCACACGCGACCCGGGCGGCCGCGCGCACGGCGGCGTCTGGCGCCGCCGGGGCCGCGTACCGGATGTTCTCGCGCACACTGGCGCCGAAGAGCAGGTTCTCCTGCAGCGCAATGGAAATCTGCGAGCGCAGGCTCGCGAGCTGCAGCTCACGCAGGTCGACGCCGTCGATTTCCACCCGACCCCGGTCCGGGTCGAACAGGCGCAGAAGCAGCGACATCAGGGTGCTCTTGCCCGCCCCGGTGGGTCCCACGATGGCGGTGATGCTTCCGACCCGGGCCTCGAGATCAACGTCCTGCAGGACGGGTCGATCGGGCCGATAGCCGAAGCTCACGCTCCGGTACGCGATGCCGCGTTCCACGGCTTCCAGCGGGCGAGCATCCGACCGCTCGCGAACTTCGGGCTCCAGGTCGAGCAGAGCGAACACCCGATCGAGACCGGCCGACACGTCCTGGGCCCGGGCCCACAGCTTGAAGAGCGTCTCCACGCCCTGGGTTCCCTCACCGGCCATGGCTTTGAACAGGTTGAAGCGTCCCAGGGTCCAGGTCGTGAAGCCCGCGGTCACCAACAGCCGCTGGGCGAACAGGCCGGCGCCGTCGCGAGTCTGCAGGGCCGCGGCCGCGGTCGTGACCAGCAGCACCGCACCGGCGAGCCAGAACACGCCCACGCCCAACGTCGCGTACAGGTTTCGCGCCCGGTAGGCCGCGGCGAAGGCTTCCTTCGACTGGGCCTCGAATCGCTCCTGTTCGAAGGCCTCGGCGCCGTACGCCTTGATCACGCGCATCCCGGACAGGGTCTCCTGGATGCGCGAGGTGAGGGCGCTGTTGGCCTCGCGCGCGCGGCGGAATCCGTCGCGCAGGCGCGGCGTGAACCAGCGACCCAGCAGGAGCGCGGGCGGCCAGATCATGCACAAGACCGCGGCGAGCGTGGGATCGAAACAGCCCACCACCACCACGGCCGTGAGGAAGCGCAGGATCTGGCCCAGGGGCTCGAGAATCAACGTCTGGATCACGTTCGTGACCACGGCGCTGTCCTGGTAGAGCCGATAGATGGCGTCGCCCACGCGGCTGTCGGCGTGGAAGCGCAGTGACAGGGTCTGGAGCCGGTCGAAGATTTCCAGGCGCAGCAGCTGATTGAGTCGCTGCAGGGTCCACACCAGGTAGTAGAACAGCGCGGCGGCGAGAGGCGCGATCAGGAGCACCAGACCCAGGGCGGCGAACATCTCTCGATCGCGCACCGCGCGGCGCGCCTCCGGGTCGAGCAGGCCCTGCACGTGGACGTACTGATCCGGGTCCAGAAACATCAGGCGCGCCTCGAGGGAGGTGAGCGGGTGGCCCTCGAGGACCCGGGTCCAGTGCAGGTCGAAGAACAGGGCGGCGCTGGCCATGCCGAAGCTGCCGAGCACGGCAACGCCTGCGGCAAAGCGCACCAGATGCGGTGCCACCGGACGCAGCATCGGAAAGCAGCGACGTAGCAGGGTCAAGACGCGCCGGAATCCGAGGGCGTCCTCACTGTCGGGCAGGGCCGGATCGGCAGACGGGGCCTCGCGGGACACCCCGGCATGATACGGAGGCTGGCGTGCGTAGGCTCAGGAGTCGTCTGCGGTCCCGGCGGCAGCCGATCGTCGGACTTCGGCCCGCTCCTGGAGCAGGCGGTAGCGGGTGAGGGGCCGCAGAAGATCGCCGGTCTGGGCCGCGTGCTCCTGCTCGAAGCGCTGCGCCTTCTCCAGGAGACGGACGGCGACCGCGTAGCGCCCCAACGCGGCCATGGAGGCGGCGAGAGTCTTCATGGGCTCCACCACCCGGGCCGGCGGCGCGACCTGCACGGCCTCCTGGGCCACCCGCATCGCCTCCCGGGTGCGGTCGTCGTCGCGCGGTGCGGCCAGCAGGGCGCGGGCCAGGGCGTCCATCAATCGCCAGTCTTCCGGCGAATGCTCGAGCGCGCGGCGCAGCATGGGCACCGCATCCAGGGGGCGTTGGCGATCGATCAGCCGCTCCGTCAGGGCGAGCGCACTGGGTGCGAAGCCCGGGTCGGCCGCCAGCGCGGCCCGGTAGGCTTCGATCGCATCCGCATCGCGACGTTGCCCGGCGAGGGATGCCGCCAGGTTGTGGTGCCCGGCGGCGAGGCTGGGATCCAGGGCCACGGCGGCCCGGTAGTGCTCGATGGCCACTTCGAAGTTTCGTTCGCGTTGGTGCGCGGCGCCAAGCTTCATGTGCTGATCGCTCGAATTCGGGTCTACGCGCACGGCGATCTCGCGCATGGGGATCTCCAGGCCTGAACCGTAGAGACCCAGAAGCGCCAGCGCGCCGAAGGGGACCAGCAGGTATGCGAGCTGGGTCGCGTCCCGCCGCACACCGGGGGGGCCGGTGGGACGGGCGGGCGCCGCGTCGGCCGTCGGGATGTCCAGGTCCAAGCGGGTCTGGGGCTGTCGCACCTTCCAGATGAAGCCGTCGAAATAGAAGTGCATCACCGCGGACGTGAGTCCCAGGCTGATGATGATCGACACGACGAAGCGTCCGGTGAAGTAGTCCTCGGAGTTGGCCGCCGCACCGTACGCCAGGCACAACGCCACGTAGAAGAGGGCGAGCCCGGCGCCGGGCCGGAAGATGCGACTCAGCGCTCGCGAGGCGCTTCCCTTCTCCACCACGCGTCTGTTGTTGGCCCACACGATGGCCAGGTACTGGACATCGTGAAACATCTCGAAGGCGGCCAGGCCCAGCAGTACGGCGCTGCCCATCAGCACCCAGCTGAAGTAGAGGAAGCCCATGCTGATGCCCAGAAGCGCGATCTTGGCCGGTGCGATCGGGCGCCCCTGGCGGTACTTCCAGGCGGTGTATCCGATGTAGACGACGGCCACGGCCGTGGCGACGACGGTGGCGGCGCTTCGGGCCGTGTCGCCGAACAGCATGGGCAGGAAATAGAGGCCCGAGATCTCCGCGGGGCGCACGATCCACTCCGTGGCGCCCTCGCTCCACAGCAGGATCGCCACGAAGCTCACGGCGCAGATCAGCCAATCGAGATGCCGGGTGGTGGACGAGTTCTCACCGCGCTTGGCGTCGTAGATGCGCATGAAGCCGTAGACCTGCATGAAGCCGTGCCAGATGCTCCAGATCGCGACCAGTGCCGCGGCGCCGTGCATCTCGTTCCACGTGAATCCGAAAATCGCCAGGAAGCACACGGGGGGGGCGAGCAGGAAACGCAGGCGGAAGCGACGGAACAGCGCCGGGTCGCCGTAGGCGCGCAGGAAGCCCGGCAGGTGGTGGCCGGTCGACAGCACACCCAGCACGAATCCAGCGACCAGGGTGGGGGAGAAGGCTGCCGCCAGGAGGTAGATCAGCGGCGCGATCAGGAGCGGTGCCCCGATCACGAATACCGCGTCGGCAACGGGCGAGATGATCCAGAGGTTTCGGGGGGGCTGCGGCAGGCTGGGAGAAAAAGCGGCCACGATGGCGCAAACGTAGCCATTTCACGTCATCATGGGAGTCGGCCGGGATCGGCACGCCCACTCGAAATCGGTATTTCCCCTCCGGCCGTGCGTCGGTTAGGGTAGGGGCGGCAAGGAGATCGAAATGTACAGCCGGCATCGGAAGCAGGTTCTGGGCGCGATTCTGCGCGCGATTCTGGGCGTGATGTTGGCGGGTGTCGTTCTGGGCGCCTCGGCGCCGGCCGCCTGGGCTGATCCCCACGATCCCCAGGAATCGGGACACGTACTTCGCGTCGCTGCCTATGTGGTGCACCCCATTGGTGTGTTGTTGGACACCCTGATCTTTCGGCCGGCTCACTGGCTCGTGCACAAGGAGCCGCTGACGACCCTGTTCGGGCACCGCGACTGGTAGCCAGCGGGTCCCCTTTTCCCGATTCTCGATTGTTCTAGTGGCTCGTTGCTGGTATGTTTATTGCATATGCAGCGCGCCCGGGTTTACATCAAGCAACCGCAATCAACGTACGCGTCGTGAGCCGGCTCGCTCCGCTCCTGGTGGGCCTGGTGCTCGGCGTGGGAACGCCCGCCGGCGTGGGCGCCGAGGAGCCGCCCGAGCTCCAGGTGACGGGGATGACCCTGCTGGCCGACCGGGAACCGGGCCGGGGGCTGGCCCTGAGAGCGCGAGTCGGGCACTTCCGCCCGGAGTCCGAGCTGGCGCAACTCGAGGACGTGGTGGCGGTCCTGACGTACGCCGACGAGCGCAAGAGCCTCGAGATGACTTGCGATCGCGCCGAGCTCGACGTGTCGAACAACGACTTCACGGCCGAGGGAAACGTGCGCGGGGTGACAGGAGACGGCCAGCGCTACTCGGCGCCGTGGGTGAAGTACGACCACGAGAACGGCGTGCTGTTCTCGGACGCCAGTGTGGTCATGGTGGATGAGACCGGAACCTTCAGCGGTGATGGCTTCCGTTTCCATCTGGAGGAAGGTCTGTTCCGGCTGCTGGGAAATGTGAGCGTGGTGCAGACCCCGTGAACCGACGGGGTGCGTGGTTGGTGATGGCAATGCTGCTGTGGATCTCTACTGGAACTCGAGCCGACGAGGCGCCGGCCGGGCCCATGCTGGGCATCGGCGTGGCGCCATTCGAGTTGGCGGCGCCCCCGGGTGAGCTGGCGCCGGATCTCTCGGGTCTGCTGGCCCAACGCCTGGGAACCCTGGGGGTGGACCGGGTCGTGGGCCCCGAAGCCCTGGGCGCCGCGCCCCTGTCGGCGCCTAGCGACGACGTGGTGATGGCCTGGGCGCGGGAGTCGCAGGTGGCGGTCGTGGTGGTGGGTCGTACCACGCGCGTGGGCAGCGTCTTGAACGTGGACCTCTGGCTCCGCTCCGGCGCGTCCGGGGGGGTGGCCGATCGCTACGCCACCGAGATCTCCAATCCCGAAGGGATCGAGCCCGCCATCGATCGGTTGGCCGGGCTGGTGGTCAAGGGAGCCGCGACACTGGCGGCGTCCACTGCGGCCCGGACCGCGCCATCGACGAAGTCGAGCTCGCCTTTCGACTTCGCGGGCTTCGACCGGGACGCGCCTCTGACGATCCGTTCCGAGGCCCTGGACGCCTTCCAGCACGAGGGCCGGCGCCAGCTGGTCTTCACACGCGAGGTGAAGGTGACCCAGGCCGACCTGATCCTGACCGCGGATCGGCTCGAGGCCCTGTACCCGGAGAAATCGAGCCAGCCCGACCAGCTGATCGCTCGGGGTCGAGTGGTCATGGTGCGCGGAGCGCGCGAGGCGCGCTGCCAGGAGGCGATCTACTACCGGATCGAGGGTCGCCTCGTGTGTCGCGGCGAAGCGGAACTGCGCGAGGGCGGTGACCTGGTGCGCGGACAGGTGATCGAATTCGATGTCGAGACCGACCGCGTGACGGTCTCGGGTGGCGCGTCGGTGCTGCTGACGCCGCAGGAGGACACGGCTCACGAGGGTGCAGATCCTGCGCAACCTGACGGCAGCCCGGACGTGGGGGCGAGTCCGTGATGGTGCTGGAAGGCGCGGGCCTCACGAAGCGCTACGGCGAGCGCGAGGTGGTGCGCCAGGTGGACCTGGAGGTGCGTCCGGGCGAGGTCGTGGGCCTGCTCGGCCCCAATGGCGCCGGCAAGACCACCACCTTCAACATGGTGGCGGGAGGGGTGAAGCCCTCGGAGGGTCGCGTGTTCCTGGGGGAGACGGACATCACGAGCCTGCCCATGTATCGGCGGGCGCGCCTCGGCATCACGTATCTTCCCCAGGAAGCCTCGATTTTCCGAAAGCTTTCCGTCGCTGACAACGTCAACGCGATTCTCGAGACCGTCGAGCCCGACCGAAGCGTCCGCCGCGAACGCCTGAGGGAGCTATTGGCTGAGCTCGGTCTGGCCGAAAAGGCAAATCGACGGGGAGATGCCCTGTCGGGCGGAGAGAGGCGTCGCGTGGAGATCACACGTGCCCTGGTGCTGGATCCGAAGTTCATGCTCCTTGACGAGCCGTTCGCTGGGATCGACCCGATCGCGGTGCTCGACATCGGGAAGATCATCGAGCAGCTCAAGGTGCGAGGAATCGGCGTGATCATCACGGACCACAACGTTCGCGAGACCCTGTCGATCTGTGATCGTGCCTACATCATCAAGGACGGCCATATCATCAAGCACGGGCCCCCGGCAGAGATCGCGGCGGATGCACAGATCCGCGAGATCTACCTGGGAGAGAACTTCCGCCTGACGTAGGGAGAGCCATGGCGCTCGAGCTCAAGCAACAGTTACGCCTTTCCCAGCAGCTGGTGATGACACCGCAGCTGCAGCAAGCCATCAAGCTGCTGCAGATGAACCGGCTCGAACTGGTCAATGTGGTCCAGCAGGAACTCGAGGAGAACCCGGTCCTCGAGGAGTTGATGGAGGGCGATGACGAGCCGGCAGCGGGGGAGGAGTCCGAGGACGCCACCGCCGACCGCCTGGACGCGGCAGCCGGATCCGCCCCCGAAACGGCGGCGAACGTGGCCTCCGAGACGGTCGGCGACCAGGAGCCCACCGACGCCGAGAAGATCGCCGACATCGACTGGCAGAATTACGCGGACGCCTATCCCCAGACGGGCCCCCGCGAAGCCCGCGAGGACGATGACCGCCCGTCCTTCGAGGCCACCCTGACCCGGCGCCCCACCCTGGCCGAGCACCTCCGGTGGCAGCTGCAGCTGCTGTCGCTTCCGGTGGAGGAGGAGGTGGCGTGCCCCTTCATCGTGGGCAATCTGGACGAGCGCGGCTATCTGATGGCTACGGTCGAGGATCTGTCGCGACAGTCGGGCGTGTCGGAGGCGGTCATCGAGTCGGCCCTGGCGCGGGTCCAGGATCTGGATCCGGCCGGCGTAGCGGCGCGAGACCTGGCGGAGTGTATGAAGATCCAGGTGCGGAGCCTGGGCATCACCGACCCGATCGTGATCCGCATCCTCGACGAATGCCTCGACACCCTGATCAAGCGAGACTTCCGCGGCGTGGCGCGGGTGCTTGGAATCAGCATCGAAGAGGTGGCGGCGGCTGCCAAGGTGATCGGAAACCTGGAGCCCCGGCCGGGCCGGGGATTCGGAGGCGATGACCCGGTCTACATCGTGCCCGACATCTACGTCTACAAGGTGGGCGACGACCTCCACATCGTGCTGAATGACGACGGCCTGCCGCGCCTGCGCATCAACAACCTGTATCGCGACGTGCTGTCGCGCCGCAGCGACGTGGCCAAGGACACCAAGGCCTACGTGCACGACAAGGTTCGCTCGGCCCTATGGCTGATCAAGTCGATCCACCAGCGCCAGCGCACGATCTACAGGGTGATGCAGAGCATCATCAAGCATCAGCAGGAGTTCTTCGATAGCGGCATCAATCACCTGAAGCCGCTGAATTTGAGGGACGTGGCCGACGACATCGAGATGCACGAGTCGACAGTGAGCCGTGTGACCACCAACAAGTACGTACACTGCCCCCAGGGCATCTTCGAGTTGAAGTACTTCTTCAATTCGAGCATCAATCGCGTCGAGGGAGAAGCGGTTGCCAGCGAGAGCGTCAAGGACCGGATCGGCCGCCTGGTCCGGAACGAGGACCCCCGGCGGCCCCTCTCGGACCAGCGTATTGCCGAGATGCTCAAGGTGGCCAATATCGACATCGCCCGCCGGACGGTTACCAAGTACCGGGAAAGCCTCAATATCCTGTCGTCGACGAAGCGCCGAGAGGTCGGCTAGCCTCTTGGCCGCGTCAATCGGGGGTTCCCGATGAAGATCATGGACATTCTCGTCAAGGACGCCGTGATCCTGAACCTGGGGGTTCGGGAGAAGCGGAGTGCCCTTGAGGAGATGTCGGCAGCCCTGGCCAAGGTCGAGCCGCAGGTGGAATCCGAGCGCCTGCTGGAGGTGCTGCTGGAGCGCGAGGCGCTCCAGAGCACGGGCATCGGCGAGGGTGTCGCGATTCCGCACGGGAAGATGGCCGGTCTCGACCGGTTGGTGGCCACGTACGCCCGTAGCCCTGAGGGCATCGATTTCGATTCCATCGATGGGCAGCCCACCCACCACCTGTTCCTGCTGGTGGTGCCCGAACACTCCGGGGGCCAGTATCTCAAGGCGCTCGCGCGGATCTCGCGCTTCTTCCGCGACGCGGTTTTCCGCCAGCAGCTGATGGACGCCGAGACCCTCGACGACGTGGTCCGTGCGATCGAGGAAGAAGACTCCAAGCTCTGACCCGCTGCGGCGACGGGTTCTGACCATGACCACACTCCACGGTGCCCTGCTCGAGGTGCACGAGGTTGGCGTCCTGCTTCTGGGGCCGAGCGGCGTCGGCAAGAGCGAGTGCGCGTTGGAGCTGGTGTCCCGGGGACACCGGCTGGTGGCCGACGATGTGGTCGAGCTGCGACCGGGCGGCGATCGGGGGCCCATCGGCTCGGCGCCTCCCCGTGTGCGTCACTACATGGAGATCCGAGGCCTGGGCATCATCTACGTGCCGGACCTGTTCGGACCCGACCGGGTGCGCGACGAGATCGAGATCGAGCTGGTATGTCGCCTGGAACGCTGGCGCGAAGGCGCCGAGTATGAGCGCGTGGGCCTGGAGCGCGCCTCCGAAATCGTGGCAGGGGTGGAGTTGGCCGCCCTCACGTTGCCGGCGCGCCCGGGCGCAAGCATGGCCACCATCGTAGACGTGGCGGCACGCGAGCACCGCCAGCGCAGCAGTGGGGTCAATGCGGCCAAGCGACTGGACATCGACCTGCGCAGCGAGATGCGACGAACGTGAATCGGGAGCCCCGCATCGCGATCGTGATCGGCCTCTCGGGAAGCGGCAAATCCACGGCCATGGCCGCCCTCGAGGATCTGGGCTTCTACTGCGTGGACAATCTACCCGTGCAGCTGATCGAGGCGCTCCTGGCCCAGTGCGCCCAGGCCGAGCCCCCGATCCACCGGATCGCCCTGGTCCCTCACGCTCGGGACGGCCAGTTTCTACGGTCCGTTCCCGGGGTGGTGGCGAGCCTGCGCGAACGGGGCGCCGACGTGATCGTGATCTTCCTGGACTGCGCCAACGAGGTGCTGGTGCGGCGCTACAGCGAGACTCGCCGCGTTCACCCCCTGGCGCCGGGCGGCAGGGTAGAGGAGGGGATCGACGCCGAGCGGCGCCTGCTGGTGGAGGTGGCAGGGCTGGCGGACCACAGCATCGACACGTCCTCGCTCAACGTGCACCAGCTCGTGGCCGACGTGGTGCGGCGAGTGTCGGGGGAGACCCGCGCAACAGTGGTCAACATCGAGTCGTTCGGGTTCCGCCACGCCACGCCCGCCGCCGCCGAGCTGCTCTTCGACGTGCGCTTCCTGCCCAACCCCTATTTCGAGGCCCACCTGCGCCCGCTCTCGGGACTCGACCGCGGTGTCTCCGAGTACGTGCTCAAGAGTCCCCAGGGGGCGGAGCTGGTGGAGCGTCTTTGTGATCTCCTGCACTTCCTGCTTCCGCTATACGATGCCGAGGGGAAGGCGTACCTGACGATCGGGATCGGGTGCACCGGGGGGCGCCACCGGTCCGTGGCGATCGCCGAGAGCCTGGCCGTCGATCTCAGGGACAGCGGTCGCGAGGTCAACGTGGAGCATCGAGACGCGGAGCGAACATGAACATCGGTGTGATCATCGTGACGCATTACCGCCTGGGCCACGAGTTCCTCCAGGCCTTGCGGCTGATCGTCCCCGAGTCGCCGCAGTTCCATGCGGTGGCCATCGATCCGGGCCAATCGGTCGAGCAGATGCGGGGCGGAATCGCCGAGGCCCTGGCCAAGGCCGACCAGGGACAGGGCGTGCTGGTGTTGACCGACATGTTCGGAGGCACACCCTCGAACATCGCCCTGTCGTTCATCGATGATCACGCGGTCGAGGTGGTGACGGGCGTGAACCTGCCCATGCTGATCAAGCTGGCCACCATGACCGATGATAAATCGCTGGAAGACCTGGCTACGTTCATCAAGAGCTACGGGCGACGCAATATCTCGGTGGCCAGTGAGATCCTGCCCGAAGAAGAGCGATGACCGCCCCTTGCGCGTACGAGCGCGAGTTCACGGTCCAGCGCGAGCTGGGCCTGCACGCGCGTCCGGCGAGTCAGTTCGTAACCCTGGCGGGCCGTTTCAAATGCGAGATCCAGGTGGGGCGCGGCCCCGAGTGGGTGGACGGCCGCAGCGTGCTTTCGCTGCTTTCCCTGGCTGCGGGCCAGGGCACGCGCTTGCGCATCCGCGCCGTGGGCGCCGATGCAGTCGAGGCGGTCGAGGCCCTGGGTGCGATCCTGGAGAAGCCCGCCTCGGCCGTGGAGGGCGAGGCCTCGGCCTGAGATCTCCGGGCTGGGGGGACGAAGCCCCGTTTCCTGATTGAATCCGCCCCGGCGCTCCTCTAGAGTGCGACCTTCCCGGCGCAGCGGCGACGGCGTAGAGGAGCGGAACCCATGGCGACCCGGTCTCTTTTCACCTCCGAATCGGTTTCCATGGGCCATCCGGACAAACTGTGTGATCAGGTCTCCGACGCGGTCCTCGATGCGTTTCTCGCCCAGGACCCGGCCTCGCGAGTCGCCTGCGAGACTCTCACCACCACCGGTCTGGTGATGCTGGCCGGCGAAGTCACCACCGGCGCCGTGGTCGATCTCCCGCCCCTGGTCCGGCAGGTGGTGTCGGACATCGGATATACGGATTCGGCAATGGGCTTCGACGCGAGCACCTGTGCCGTGATGATCGCCCTGGGTCAGCAGTCCCAGGACATCTCCCGGGGCGTCTCGGAAGGCGAGGGGCTCCACAAGGAACAGGGCGCCGGCGACCAGGGCATGATGTTTGGCTACGCCTGCGACGAGACGGCCGAGCTGATGCCGGCCCCGATCCGGCTGGCTCACCGCCTGATCGAGCGCCAGCGCGAGTGCTTCGAGTCGGGCGAACTCGAATATCTCCGGCCCGACGCCAAGTCGCAGGTCACCGTCGAGTACGACGGGGATCGCCCGGTGCGCGTTTCGGCCTGCGTGCTCTCCACCCAGCACGCGCCCGACGTCTCCCACGATCAGATCCGCAAGGACGTGATCGCAATGGTCATCAAGCCGACGATCTCGTCGGAGCTGCTGGACGACAACACGATCTACCACGTGAATCCCACGGGCCGCTTCGTGGTGGGCGGTCCCATGGGCGACGCGGGTCTGACGGGCCGCAAGATCATCGTCGACACCTACGGCGGGATGGGGCGCCACGGCGGCGGTGCCTTCTCGGGCAAGGATCCCTCGAAGGTCGACCGCAGCGCCGCCTACGCCGCACGCTGGGTGGCCAAGAACCTGGTGGCCGCCGGTGTGGCGCGGCGTTGCGAGGTGCAGATCGCCTATGCCATCGGCGTGGCCGAGCCGGTCTCCGTGCGGGTCGACGCCTTCGGCACCGCGACGCTGGACGAGGGGGCCCTCGAGCGCCTGGTGCGCAAGTACTTCGATCTGACTCCCCGCGGCATCATCGAGTCGCTCGACCTGCTGCGCCCGATCTATCGGGCCACCTCCTATCACGGCCACTTCGGGCGCGAGAACGAGGGATTCCCGTGGGAGAACCGACAAGGCGGAAGCGATCCGGCGCGACGTCTCCCGCTGAGACGGGGAGTCTGCGCCGGCTGCGGTCTGCTGGCCCTGTTGGCGCTGTCGGCGGCGGCCGACGACCGCGAGCCGTCTTCGCCTCGGGTTCGCGTCCTGTTGCTGGAGACCGGGGACCCGATTCGGGTGCGCGGCGCGGGCGCCAGTGCCACGACCACCGTGGCACCGGCCGCCAACGGCCTGGCCGCTGATTCGAAGCCGGTGGGACGCGTGTGGCGCGCCGAGGGCGATGGCGAGCACACCGCGGCCGGTTGGCACGTGCGAGGGGGACTCGAGGTCCACCGGGTGGAGAGCGGCATCCAGGTGGTCAACCGGGTCGACCTGGAGGACTACGTGGCCGGCACCCTGGGTCGCGAGATCTACCCCTACTGGGATCCGGAGATGCTCAAGGCCCAGGCCGTGGTGGCTCGAACCTACGCCCTGCACCAGAGTGCGCACCGCGAAGATCGCGCATTTGATTTGCGGGGCGACACTTCCGGGCAGGTCTACGGCGGCATCGAGGCCGAAACCCCGGCCGTGCTTGCGGCAGTTCGAGCGACCCGGGGCCAGTACCTGGCCTGGGATGGAAGCCCGATCCTGGCGGTCTATCACTCGGCCTCGGGCGGCCGCACCGCCAGCGCAGAGGAGGTCTGGGGACGCCGGGTGCCTTACCTGGTGAGCCTCGAGGTGGAGGGCGAGGAGGATTCCCCGGACACCTACTGGCGGGCCACCGTCTCAGGGACCACACTGGGGCGCGCCCTCGCCAGCCTGGGGCTCCGCGTCGGCCGCGTCCGGGAGGTCCGGATCACCGAACGCTCGGAAAGCGGTCGCGCCCTGCGGATCGCCGTCCGCGGTGATGAGGGCAGTGAGAAGCTGGACGCGCGGGCCCTGCGGTCGGCGGTGGGGGAGTCGGTGCTGCGCAGCACGCTCTTCGAGATCCGCCCGGGAGACGGCGTTTTCGTATTCGTCGGTTCGGGTCACGGGCACGGAGTGGGCATGAGTCAGTGGGGAGGGCAGGCCATGGCGAGTCGCGGTGCGAGCTACCGCGAGATATTGGCGACCTTCTACCCGGGAACCGAGGTGGTGCAATGACCTTTTCCACCGCCGGGCTGATTCCCCTGCAGGCGGCCCCGGATCCGGGCCTGCTCAACATGCTGTTCCCGATGATCGCCATCTTCGCGATCTTCTATTTCCTGCTGATCCGGCCGCAGCAGCGGCAGAAGAAGGAGCAGGAAGCCCTGATCAAGGGTATCGAGAAGGGGGACAGCGTGGTGACCACGGGAGGTCTCCACGGCAAGGTCACCGGCGTGACCGACGACGTCCTGACCCTCGAGATCGCCGTGATCAAGGGGGAGCGCGTGCGTGTCAAGGTGGCTCGGCCGCGTATCGAGAACGTGAGCAAGGCCGCCAAGGGCGACGACTCGTGAGCCTGCGCGTGCGCCTCGGCACGATCCTGGCGATCGTGCTGCTCTTCGGCTTCTTCGCCGCCGCGAGCTTCATTCCCCAGGAGGAGCGGGTAAAGAGCCCCCTGCTGCCCGACGGCGCCATTCGCCTGGGGCTCGACCTGCAGGGCGGCATCCACTGGGTGCTGGAAGTGAAGCTCGATGTGGCCGTGGAGCAGGAGCTGCAGTTCCTGGCCACGGGTCTCGAAAGCCAGATGGCCGAAGACGACATCTTCGGCGTCGACGTCCTGGTCGAGAACCAGCGCCTGATCGCCGAGGCCTCCGGCGAATCCCAGATCCAGGCGGTGCGCGACTGGGTCGAAGAGTCTGGCGTGATGCGCTCCACCGGCAGCGGCCCCGGCCGGCTGGAGTACGCGCTGACGGACCGCTGGCTCGACGAGGTGCGCAAGCGCGGCATGGGTCAGGTGCTCGAGGTGCTGCGCCGGCGCATCTCCAACCCGGTGGGCGGGATCCCCGACTCGGTGGTGACCCAGCAGGGCGACGACCGGGTTCTGGTGCAGATTCCCGGTGGCCAGATCGATCGCACCCGCGCCAGGGAGTTGCTGCGGGTGACGGGCTTCCTGCAATTCAAGCTCGTGCTCGACGCCGCCGAGACCCGGGAACTCCTGCTCGACCGGCTGAACGGCGAAATTCCCGAGGACGCGGAGATCGTCTTCGAGAAGGACAAGGAATCCGATCGCGTCCTCACCGCCTTCCTGGTGAACCATGTGCCGGTGATCACCGGCAAGTACCTGAAGGACGCGCGTCCCGACTTCGACCAGATGGGCCGACCGGTCGTTCGCTTCACCTTCAATCCCGAGGGCGGGCGCATCTTCCGCGACTTCACCGGCAACAACATCCGCGAGCGCATGGCCATCGTCCTGGACGACCGCGTCTACAGCGCCCCGGAGATCCAGTCCCAGATCTCGACCAGCGGCCAGATCACGGGCCGCTTCACGGTGCAGGAGGCCACCGACCTGGCCGTCGTGCTTCGGGCCGGCTCGCTGGCGGTGCCGGTGGTCATCGCCGAGGAGCGAACGGTGGGGCCCACCCTGGGCAAGGATTCCATCGATCGCGGCCTGGAGGCATCGATCCTGAGTCTGATCATGGTCCTGCTGTTCGCGGTGGGGTACTACCGGCTCTCGGGCGTCTACGCGGGCGTGGCCCTGATTGCCAACCTGCTGCTGCTGCTTGGCGTCATGTCCCTGTTCGAGGCGACCCTCACGATGCCGGGGCTGGCGGGCGTGGTGCTCACGGTGGGTATGGCCATCGACGCCAACGTGATCATCTTCGAGCGCATCCGCGAGGAGCTGCGAGCCGGCAAGGCGCCTCGGGGTGCCGTGGCGACGGGCTTCAACAAAGCGTTCTGGACCATCATGGATGCAAACATCACCACTTTCTTCACCGCATTGGTGCTCTTCGAGTTCGGTACCGGTCCGATCAAGGGTTTCGCGGTGACACTGGCCATCGGCGTTGCGACCAGCGTGTTCGCGGCGCTCGTGATCACGCGTGCCCTGTTCATGCTCTACCCGGGAAATCGTCACATCGAGGCGCTCTCGATCTAGGCGGAGGCGACCGTGCCTTTCGAGCTGGTTCCGCCCGGAACCCACATCGACTTCATCGGGAAGCGGCGCCTGTACGCCGCGCTCTCGATCCTCGCGCTGGCGATCTCGCTGGTAGCGATCCCGGTGCGGGGCATGCTGGCGCCCGGACCCCCGCTGGACGGTATGGGGACGCTCGCGAAGGCCAGCGCGATCCTGAGCCGCGGTGTGCGACTGGGCATCGACTTCGCTGGCGGCACCGAGCTGGTGGAGCGCTTCGGGAAGGACGCGGTCGTGGACGAAGCTGCCGTCCGCTCGGTGGTGACCCGCTGTGGTGTGAGCGATCCCAGCGTGATCCGCTACGGAGAGACCGAGGACGCCGAGTTCCTGATCCGCTTCCGCCAGGCGCCGGACGCGGAGTTGTCGCCGGCCAGCGCCGACTGCCCGATCAGCGACGAGCAGCGCGCGGAGCTGGCCGAGGCGGCGGCCATCAACGCCAGCGACGACGCGGAGATCGAGGGCGGCGGCACCGGCGAGATGATCGATCGCTTGACCATGGCCCTGACCAACGAGATCGGGCCCGTCGAGATGCGGCGGGCGGAGTTCGTGGGGCCGCGGGTGGGCGCCGAGTTGCGCCGCGATGGCCTCGAGGCCATGGTGCTCGCCAGCCTGCTGATCCTGATCTACATCGCGTTCCGATTCAATGCGCGTTTCGCTCCGGGCGCCATCGTGGCCCTGATTCACGACGTGGGCATAACCGCCGGAGTCTTCGTGATCCTGGGTCTGGAGTTCGACCTGCGGGTGCTGGCCGCGCTGCTGGCGATCCTGGGCTACAGCCTCAACGACACCATCATCATCTACGACCGCATCCGCGAGAACATGGAGCTGCACACGAAGTACGACCTGTTGGATGTGCTGAACCGCAGCGTCAACCAGACCCTGGCCCGCACCGTTCTGACCTCGGGCACCACGCTGGCCGCCGTCCTGTGTCTGCTGTTCCTGGGTGGCGAGGTGATTCGTCCCTTCGCCATCGCCATGTCCGTCGGGATCGTGGTGGGAACGTACTCGTCGATCTTCATCGCCGCGCCCATCCTGTTGTGGCTCGAGGTGCGCTACGGCTCGGCAGCCCCGGTGGATCCGGGCAAGGCCGTCGCGGCGGGTGCGGCGTTCGTCACGCGCACCGCGTCCGCCGGTGGGTCGACCTCGGATCCTCCCCGCAAGAAGCGGGGCAAGCGAAGGAAGAAGGCGGGCGGCTCGCGCTGAAAGGCGTCAGCCGGCCCGGCGCACGTCACCGGTGGCTGGCGGCCGGGTCGGGGTCTGGGTCTGGCTCGGGGCCTGGGCGGTCGATGCCTTGCTGCTCGACGCTTGCGCGCCCACCTTGAGGGTGCCGTTCAGCACTGCACCTTCGGCCACCGTCAGGCGGGGCGAGGTCACGTCGCCTTCGACCACGCCCGAGCCCTGAACCTCGACCCGTTCGAGACCGCTCACGTTTCCCAGCACGCGTCCCACGATGACCACGGTCTTGGCCTGGACTTCGCCCTTGACGGTTCCCGCGGCTCCAATCGTGAGCTGGCCGTCCGGGAGGTTCACCTTTCCCTCCACGTTGCCCTCGATCACGATGTCCTCGTTGCCCGTCAGATCCCCCTTGATGGAGATCGACTTCCCGATATTCGCCATGATTTCCCTCCGGGCATCCTGTCCGCTCCGGCGGCTTGCCTGGGTCTCGCCCCGGCCCTGGACGGATGGGTTCGCAGTGTCGGCCGGGGTGGAGGGCTTGCCTCCGTCGCCGCCGGATTGGCGTTCCCTGGCTTTGCTGCCGAACAGGCTCACGTTTCCCCCGTGCCGGACGCAGCTTACCGCAGGCGCTGGACCTGATCGATTGCCACGTTGTTGCTGCGCAGGATCGTGCCCTGGGCCCGATCGAGCGCGGTGGAGGAGGTGCGGTAGGTCTGGAAGGCCACGATCTCCGAACTCTCGGCCTCCACGTAGTCCCGCTCCTTCAGGAGCACGTCGAAGGGGGTCGATTCCCCGTATTCGAGCTTGATCTGGGCCGCCCGGAGCTGTTCCCGGGCCGCGGCCGAGCGGCGTTCGGCGGCCTCGATGCCCTCCTGGGCCGAGTGCAGGTCGCGCACCGCCTTGCGGACCTCGAGGATGATGTCCTGCTCCAGGCGCCGCTTGCGGGTCTGGGAGCGGCGCAGCTCCAGCTCCGATTGGCTCACCCGGTGTCGGGCGGCGGTGTTCCCGATCGGGATCGAGACCGCCGCACCCACCGAGTAGCTGTTGGGTCCGCTGCCGGACAGGAAATTGTTGTAGCTGTGGCCGTAGCCGCCGGTCAGGGACGTCGTGGCAGTGGGTGGAACCGGGGGCCCACCACTCGGATCCGTGTTTTGGGTGCCCGACACGCCCGAGTAGCCGTAGCTGCCCACGAAGTCCACCGCGGGCAGTCGCTGGTTCTTCGCGAACTTCACGTCGATTTCGTTGGCCTGGATCTCCTTGTTGGCCACCATCAGCTCCGGGCGGTTTTCGAAGGCCCGGTGGACGGCGAGCTCGGGATCGATCTCGTACTGGATGTAGTCATCGGGCCGGTCGGTGGGCTCGAACGCCAGGGTCGAATCCGCGGACAGGTGCGGCCCGAGCACCAGGTCGATCAACACGTCCTGGGAATTCCGGTAGCGATTCTTGGCGACGATCAGGTTGAACTCGCGGTCGGCGACGCCGGCTTCGGCCTCCACCACTTCGACCTTGGAGACCACGCCTACTTCGTACTGGGTCTGGGTCTGTTCCAACAGGGCGAGCGCCGTCTCATGGCTCTTTTTCGCCACGCGAACCTGGTCGCTGGTCGCGATCAGGTTCCAGTAGCCGTCGGTGATGGCCTGCACCGTATTCATGACGGCGGTGCGGAATCTCTCGAGTGATCCCTCGTGCAGGATGCGCGTGGTCTTTACCGTGGTCCACGGCTCGTTCCAGATCAGGTTGCGCAGCAGCGGCACCCGACCCTCGATGACCCAGGCGGAGTTGTACTGGGGGGCCAAGGCGGCTACCACCAGGTTGGACGTGCCGCGCCCGGTATCGAGTCGCGATTCGTAGGTGATGCCGAGCATCGGGATGATACCGCGGATGCCCGTGCTGCCTCCCAGGGTCTCGAGGGACTGGACCGGGACGCCACCAATCGTCGGCGCCAATGCGCTCGTCGAGAACGACTCTTCCTGTCCGTATGAGACGTCCCCGAAGTACTGGGGGTCGAAGGCGCCCCACGCGATGTCTTCCTGTTGGCCGGTGATCAGGGGCTCGTAGCGTTCCACCTGGACGTCCAGGTTGTTCTCCAGGCCCATCTGGATCGCTTGGGCCAGGGTCAGCTGGAGTTGCCCATGGAGGGCGGGAACGTCGAGCACGCCGTTGCGAGCGAGGTCGCTCTCATCCGGCCCGGCGGCGAGCGCCATCGGGGCGAAGCCAAGCGTTGTCAGCCCGAGAAAAAACGGCCACGACCTGGAACGACCGGGCCTGCGAATCGACATGATGTCACCCTCCACTCGGCACCGGACCCACGATACAACCGATCCGAGGGGGGGGACACGTGCGACAACCGACAAACCGGGTGTCGGCTATCCTGGAAACTCATGACCGTGGCGGCCCTTCTTCTTGCCGCCGGGCGCGGCGAGCGCTTCGGCCACGAGCTTCCCAAAGCATTTGTGTCAATCGGCAAAAAGCCGCTGGTTCTGTACTCCTTGGAGACATTGATTGCGGTGCAGGAGATCGACTGCGTGATTCCAGTGGTAGCGGAAAGCGACCTCGGGCGTTGGAAGGCCCTGGCGCAAGGGCTGGGCGATCTGCCCAAGCTGGCCCCGGCGGCGACCGGAGGCGCCAAGCGCCAGGATTCGGTCCGAGCGGGCCTTGCGGCGCTGCCCGCCCATGCCGCCTGGGTGGTGATTCACGACGCGGCTCGCCCCATCGTGCGAGCCCCGGCCGTGACCCGGGTGATAGAGGCCGCCCGGCGGGACGGGGCGGCGCGGCTGGCGGCACCCGTACGGGACACCAAAAAGCGG
>JAQBHB010000054.1:0-68870 GCA_032128115.1 Deltaproteobacteria bacterium
CGACTGCCCGCGCTTCCATCGCTCCCAGAGTTCCCTCTTCTGCGAATCCGAGAGCCCCCGTCGTTTCATTCGTGCCATCTGCACCATCTCCTGGCCTACGAGGTAAAACAGAAGATGTTGCGTCGACCCATTGAACCCACCCCGGCCTCGAGGCGTTTGTCGAGAAACTCGACGCGCGTGTCGATCTCCCGCAGCCGCTGCTTTCCGTACTGGTAGTTGGCGTTCTCGGAGCGGGGGAGGGCGAGCGAGTCCGGGGAAGGCTGGCAATCGGCCTCGGGGCCGATTGCACGTCTGGTTACCGCTGGCGCTTTTATTGGTGGAGCTGGGGGGATCGAACCCCCGACCCTCAGACTGCCAGCCTGATGCTCTCCCAGCTGAGCTACAGCCCCACGGATTCGGAAGCTACCCGCGGGCTGGGGGGCTGTCAAAACGGCGAGGGTGATGGCCCTCGGGTCCCGGTGGGGCGTCCGGGCTGGAATTTGTATCCTCCACCGGCTCCGGCCGGAGTGGCGAAACTGGTATACGCAGGGCCCTCAAAAGGCCCCGGCTTCACGGCTATGCGGGTTCGAATCCCGCCTCCGGCACCAAGACCTGGCGAGGGTTGAATTTTCGGGGCCCCCCGCCGTCGGACCGTTTGGAGATCCGGAAGCTCGCCACGAGAGGCGCGCCCCGAGAAAAGGAGACGCTCGAATGTCCAAGATCGTTTGCCGTTTCGCACTGGTTGCTGCCGTGGCGCTCGCGCTGCCCCTCGCCGCGGCGAGCATCGCCTCCGCCCAGTATCGGGAGTTCAGCGGCAAGGTCGACAAGATCACCAAGACCAAGCTGTTCGTCGACAATCGGATGGGAGACAAGGTCTCGTTCGAGAAGCTGGACGAAACCACGGTTGAGGGGGAGAGGGCCACCTGGGACGACATCAAGAAGGACGATTGGGTGACCGTCTCCTGGAAGATGATGGACAAGCCCCGCAAGGCCTACAAGATCGTCGTCCAGCCGCCGAAGGATGAAGGCGGCGTCGACGAAGAGTAGGCGCGGTCCAGGCCAGCGCCTCAGGGCCCTCCGGTCTCCGGCCCGGGGGGCCTTTTCTTTTCAGAACCGACAGGTTGGACGCCTGGGCCGACGCCCGATAGGTTCTCGGGATGGCCGTGGTCGAGCCCCTGTTCAAGCCGGATCAGCACGCGCGCTACGCGCGCCACTTGAGCCTTCCCGAGTTCGGGGCCGAGGGGCAGCTGGCACTGCTGCGTGCCCGGGTGCTGTTGATCGGCGCGGGCGGCCTGGGCTGTCCGCTGGCCCAGTATCTGGGGGCCGCCGGAGTCGGAACCCTGGGGCTCCTGGATTTCGACCGGGTCGACGCTTCCAACCTGCAACGCCAGGTGCTCTACGGCACCGCCGATGTGGGACGACTGAAGGTCGAGGTGGCGCGCGAGCGCATTCACGCCATGAATCCCGACGTCACGGTCGAGATCCATCCGGTGCAACTCACGTCGAAAAATGCCCTCGAGATCCTCGAGGCGTACGACGTGGTGGTGGATGGAACCGACAACTTCCCCACCCGTTATCTCAGCAACGACGCCTGCGTGCTGCTCGGCAAGCCCAATGTCCACGGCTCGATCTACCGCTTCGAAGGGCAGGCCACGGTTTTCGATGCGCGCCACGGTCCCTGCTACCGCTGTCTGTATCCGGAACCGCCGCCGCCGGGGAGCGTACCGTCGTGTGCGGAAGGGGGCGTGCTCGGCGTGCTCCCGGGCCTGATCGCGATGATCCAGGCCACCGAGACCGTCAAGATCGCCACGGGCATCGGCACGCCTCTCTACGGGCGCCTGCTCCAATACGACGCGCTCGCCATGGAATTCACCGAGTACCGTCTGAAGAAGGATCCGGCTTGTCCGGTCTGCGGCGAAGAGCCCCGTGTGACCGAACTGATCGATTACGAGGGGTTCTGCGGGGTTCCTCGTCAGGAGGGGAGTGTGTCGATTCGCGAGATCACGGCCATCGAGACGCGAGAGCGCCAGGAGCGGGGCGAGGATTTTCTCCTCCTGGACGTGCGCGAGCCTGCCGAATACGAGACGGCCCGGCTGGAGGGATCGAAGCTGATCCCCCTGGGCCAGGTGGAGTCCCGGCTTGCGCAGCTGGCCGAGTGGAAGCAGCGCCCCATCGTGGTGCACTGCCATCACGGACCGCGCAGCACGCGGGCCTGCCAGATCCTGCAGGCCGCCGGCTTCGAGGACGTGGCGAACCTGGCCGGTGGCATCGAGGCCTGGTCGCTCACGGTCGATCCGGACGTGCCGCGCTATTGAATCGGAGGCGGAGGGCAGACCATGGCAAAATCGAAGATTCCCGGGCCGCTGGAGCGACGGCACCTGATCGAGCGGGAAATCAGCACGGCCCAGGCCCAGCGCATCGCCGACGCCTACCTGGAAGAGGGACGGGAGATCGAAGCCGTCGATTTCCTGAGAAAGGCGAAGGCGGAGGAGGCGCTGGACGGATTGCGCCGGCAGGCCCTCGCGCGGGGCGACGCGTTCCTGCTGCGGTCCGTGGCCGCGGCCCTGGGCCGCGAGCCCGATCGCGACGAGTGGCAGACGCTGGCCGAGGCGGCCACGTCCGCAGGTCGTGATCGCTATGCTACCGAGGCTCGGCGTCAGGCCGTGCGCGGAGAGGATTGAGTCGATGGCACTTCGTTGTCTGGTGTTCCGGGGTCTGGTGAAGGAAGCGGAGGAGGATATCAACAAGTATCTCTCCAACCGCGAGGTGCGCGTGCTGCACATGGCCCAGAGCGAAACCGGCGATCACATCAGCGTGACGTTGATCGTCGATGAACCGGCGCCCCTGCACGACGCACTCTGACGTCGCGCTCCGTTGGGGCGAATTCCTTCGAATTGACTGATCTGTCAATCCACGACTAGAATCGCCCGTCATGGCAGCGGGCACACCGGCCTCGATCGCCGAGGCGGTCGAGTGGCTGCGAAAGCACTTCGATCCCGAGGCCGCAGGAGAGCTGCGGGCGGGTTTCCAGTTCCACCTCACCGGACCGGACGGCGGCGCATTCCACGCGAGCATCGACGCGGGACGTCTGGTCGCGGCCGAAGGCGAGTTGGGCGAGCCCGATGTGAGCTTCCGGCTCAGCGCCGCCGACTTGTTCGGGATCCTGGGCGGGCGTGAGAATGGCGAGATGCTGTTTCTCGCCGGTCGCATGCAGGTCGAGGGGAACCTCACGCTCGCGATGAAGCTGCGCCTGCTGTTTCCGGTGCCGCGCTGAGCGATCCTCGGCGGGCGGCAGCCGCCACCGACCTCCTGATCCAGAACGCCCGCTCCCACAATCTGGCGGGTGTGACGTGTCGGATCCCGCTGCGTTCCTTCACGGTGGTGACCGGCGTCTCGGGCTCGGGCAAATCGAGCCTGGCGTTCGACACCCTCTACGCCGAGGGTCAGCGCCGCTACGTCACCTCTCTGTCCACCTACGCCCGCCAGTTCCTGGAGCGTCTGCCCCGGCCCGAGGTGGACTTCATCTCGAATCTGCCACCGGCCATCGCCATCGAACGGCGCAACCGGGTCACCAGCGCGCGTTCCACCGTGGGCACGGCCACCGAGATCCTCGACTACCTGCGTCTGGTGTTCGCGAAGATCGGTGAGACGCGTTGCCCCGATTGCGATCTTCGCGTGGAGCCGGGCACGGTGGAGGCCGTGGGCGGGCGCATCCTCGCGCGCTGGAAGGGCGTGCGCATCTCCCTGGGGGCGCCCCTTGTGCGGCGCCGGGAGGAGAGCGCCGGAGCCCTGCGCGAGCGCCTGGCCGCCGATGGCTTCACCCGCCTGATCGCGCCCGAAGGCGACGTGCGCGACCTGCTGGAGATGCCCGCGCGTGAGATCACGTCTCTGCGCGGGAACGGACTGTTGCTGATCGACCGCCTGGCGCTGCGGCCCGGCGAGGGGAGGGCGCGCCTGCACGAGGCGATCGCCAGCGCCTTCGCCCGGGGCGGGGGGCAGTGTGTGGTGGTGAGCGAGGCGGGTGAGCGGGCCGTCTTCGGCAACGGGTTCCGCTGCGACGGCTGTGCCCGCCGCTTTGGTCTGCCCGAGCCGGCGCTGTTCTCGTTCAACAGCCCCCTGGGTGCGTGTCCCGCGTGCCAGGGGTTCGGCCGCATCGCCGCCCTGGATCCCGAGCGCGTGATTCCGGAACCAGACCGGAGCCTGGAAGGCGGAGCCGTGGCCCCGTTCCGCACGCCCAGGGGGCAACGCTGGCAGCGCGTGCTGCTGCAGGCGTGTCGAGCGCGCGGGGTACCCACCGATCGCCCGGTGGCGGCCCTGACCCCGGCCATGCGCGAGTGGATCCTCACGGGAGATGGATCGAGATGGCGCGGGGTGCAGGGCTACTTCGATCGTCTGGAGCGCAAGCGCTATCGGGTCCAGAATCGCGTCCTGATCGCGCGCTACCGGCGATTCGATCCATGTGGTGACTGCGGTGGCAGCCGCCTGCGCCCCGAGGCCCGTTGCGTGCGGGTGGCGGGGCGTGACCTGGGCGAGCTTTCGCGCCTGACGCTGGCGGAGCTGCTGGCCTGGCTCGACGATCTGGCGCTGACCCCCGGGGAGAAGGAGCGCGCAAGCCGCCTGCTCGCCGACGTGCGCACGCGCGTGGCCACGGTGGTCGACGTGGGGCTCGACTACGTGACCCTCGACCGTCCGGTGCGAACCCTCGCGGGAGGCGAAGCCCAACGCATCCAGCTGTCATCGGCGTTGGGCGGCGCGCTGACGTCGTCCCTCTATGTGCTCGACGAGCCCTCGATTGGGCTGCACCCGCGGGATACGCAACGGCTGGTGGGCATCCTGAAGCACATCCGCGACCAGGGAAACACGGTGGTGGTGGTGGAGCATGCGCCCGAGGTCGTGGCCGCCGCCGATCACGTGATCGATCTGGGTCCGGCGGCAGGACGCGGGGGAGGCCGACTCGTGGTGGAGGGGTCCGTCGAGACCGTGCGCCAGCACCCGTCTTCGCTCACCGGGCGCGCCCTGCGCGGCGAGTACGACGTCGTGTCGCGGCGCCCGCGGCCCGCGCGGGGCCACCTGCGCATCGTGGGTGCCAGCGAGAACAACCTGCGCGACCTGACCGTGGAAATTCCCCTGGGACAGCTGGTGGTGGCGACCGGCGTTTCCGGAGCTGGCAAGTCCACGCTGGTGCGAAGCGTGCTGGTGGGGCACCTGCTGCGCGAGCCCGATCGCGGCGCGTGCCTGCGCATCGAGGGCGCCGAGGCTCTGGACGATGTGGTGGTGATGGACGCGGCGCCCCCGGTGCGCAGCCCGCGCTCCAACCCGGCAACCGTTTCGAAGGCCTTCGAAGCAATCCGGCAGCAGTTTGCGGCCGCACGCGAGGCCCGGGCTCGGGGCCTCGGGGCCGGCCACTTCTCCTTCAATGTGGCCGGTGGGCGTTGCGAGGGTTGTGAGGGGTCCGGCGAAGTGGTGGTGGACATGCACTTCCTGGACGACGTGCGCATGCCGTGCGAGATCTGCGAGGGGCGCCGCTACCGGCCGGAGGTGCTGGCGATTCGCGTGGGCGGATTGTCCATCGCCGACGTGCTCGAGCTGACGGTGGACGAGGCCCGGACCCGATTCGAAAGCGACCCGAAGATCGCTCGGCGGCTCGAGCCCCTGACGCGAGTCGGCCTCGGGTACATCACACTGGGGCAGCCGCTGTCGACCCTGTCCGGCGGCGAAACCCAACGCCTGCGCATCGCCCAGGCGCTGGTCGAGGGCGGCGCCGGCTGCCTGTTCGTGCTGGACGAGCCCACCACCGGGCTGCACCCCGCGGACATCCAGGTCCTGCTCGGGTGCCTCGACGAGCTGCTGGCCGCGGGTGGCAGCGTGATCGTCGTCGAGCACAATCTCGATGTGATCCGGCGCGCCGACTTTGTTGTCGATCTGGGGCCCGAGGGCGGACCCGGGGGGGGACGTCTGGTCGCGGCCGGTCCCCCCGAGGTGATCGCCGCCTGCCAGCAATCGCATACGGGCGCCGCCCTGAGAGCCGCCGCTTCCGGCTAGGCAGCCCCCATGGCCCTGCGCACGCGACCGTCGGCGAGCAGGGGGCTGCGTTCGCCCCGCCCGGGGACTACGGGGTCTAGCTCTTGCGTTTGGGCGGATCCTTCTGGGCGTCGCGACGCTGGGAGAAGATGCGCTTGTCGTGGGCGCGCCGGAGCTGGCGCTCCACCTTTTCCAGCACCTGATCCCCGGCCGGTGCCATCTCGCTGGCCGAGGCATGGGTCGCCACATCGGTGCTCTTTCCCGTCACGTGTCCATGCGCCGTGAACCCGGCGCCGTCTTCCGTGAAGGTGATCTCGAACCGGGCAGTCTCGTGGAACTCCTGCGCCAGGTGCTCACAGCGCGCCTGGAGCGTTTCTTGAAGCTTCTCGTCGGCGGGGAGATCCTTGAAGTGAATCAGTACGATCGGCGTCTGCGGCATTGATTTCCCTGATGTTCCGGCGTTCTCGAAAAAACCGGTGCGGCGGTTGGCGGAAGCGGACGGGAATCGAACCCGCCGGGGACGTGTTGCCACGCCCCCCATCGGATTTGAAGTCCGAGGCCCGCACCAGCGTGGCAATCGCTTCCGGGGGCGATTCTAAACGATGGAGTCCGCGCCCGCATGGATCGCCGCCACTGGCGCACAACGCGACAAAAATGCCCGAGAAGAGGGTTGTTTCTGTCAACCCGGTGTACCCTTCCGGCCCGTGACGGCCTTCACCCTCGGCGCCGCGGCACGCATCTGCAAGATCTCGCCTGCGCGCCTGCGCTACTGGAACCGAACGTCCTTTTTTGGGCCGAGCGCGGTCGTGGCGGACGCGCGTCCCATCTATGGCTTTCGCGATCTGGTGACGGTCAAGAGGGTCCGATCGCTGCTGGATGGCGGTGTCCCGTTGCGCCGCATCCGACGCAGCATGGAATCCCTGCGGGCGAGCGTTCCGGAGATCGAGCGGCCCCTGAGTGCCCTGCACGTATGGGCCAAAGGGTCCGAGCGCATGGTGGTGCGCTATGGAGGCAGGCTGCTGCAGCCCGACGGACAGACGGTGTTGGATTTCGGTGTCGAGGCGTCGGACGAGCAGCGGGTGGCGCCGCTCCCGGGACCGCGAGACCGGGGGCCCGACGTCCTTCGGTTCCAGGAGGCGCGCGAGTGGTTCGAGCGCGGCTGCAAGCTGGATACCGACAGGTCCACCTACGCGGACGCCATCGAGGCCTACGAGCGGGCCCTGGAAGCCGACCCGGAGTTCGCCGACGCCCACTGCAATCTGGGCTCGGTCTACTTCAACCGGGATCGCCGGCGAGAGGCCACGGACTGCTTCGAGCGGGCTCTGGAGATCGATCCGGGTCACCCGGAGGCACACCTGAATCTTGCGACTCTTCTGGAGGAGGAGGACCGCAATCAGGCGGCTTTGCAGCACTATAAAGCGGCCCTGGTGACCGATCCGCTGAGCCCGGACACCCACGTGAGCCTGGCGCTGCTCTACGAGAAGCTCAGTCTGCGCCGGCGTGCTCGCGAGCACTGGCGCCGCTACCTGCAGCTGGATGCCTCGGGCACCTGGGCCGACCTGGCCCGGCGGCGCCTCTGCGACGATCTCTAGCCCCACCGACTCTGTTCAGGACGAAGCGATGCGCTGAACCTGGAGGGACCTGGAGGTGAGGGCGTCAGGCTCCGGGAAGGGAGCTCGCGGAGGTCTCACGCACCTCGATACGGCGACTCTCGATGACGGCATCCTCGAATCGCGCCTCCACCCACCAGATTCCCGGCGTCCGGGTACCCAGCAGCGACAGGCTCGAGCCCACGAAGGTGCGGCGGATGCGCCGGGCGGGCCCGTCCTGGGCCACCACACCGTGGGGGTCCGTCCAGCGCACGCTGACTTCGTCCGCATGCGCGGCGAAGCGCGGACCCAGGCGGCCCCACCACACCATTTCGGCCTCGCCCGATGTGAACGACAGGCGCGAGAAGCCTGCCGGCGTATCCGTTCCCCGGCCGCGCGCCCCGTCTGCGAATCCGGACTCCGCGAGGATCGGGAACGTCAGCTTGACCACCTCCCACTCGGCCTTGCTGCGCAGCTGGCTGCTGGCGCCCGCGCGATTGATGGCCTGCTCGAAGGCGTAGACCGCCCGGTACGGGTCGCCGAGCGCCTTGTAGCTGAGTCCCAGCCGGTAGAAGACGAGTGCCCGGCTGGGGTCGAGCGCCACGGTGCGGCGGTAGGCGGCGGCGGCCTCTACGTAGCGACCCAGCTCGTAGAGGTGGTTTCCGGATTGAAACGAGACGCGGGGATCGTTGGGCTCGAGGATCGCGGCCCGCGCCAACAGCGTGAGAGCCTCGTCGATCTCTCCGCGCTCTGCGCGTTCGCGGACGTCTTCGAGAATCGGCTCGATGCGTGCCCGATCCGCGGGAGGCGTCGTACCGGGAAGCGTGGCGCGCCGGTCGCGGACCAGATACGCCAGGCGAGCCTGGGCTTCGCGCAGGCCCGCCACCAGCTCGGGATCGGGCTCGCTGACGGGCTTGATGGACGCGGCGTTGATCTCGATGCCCTGGATGCGGTCCGCCACCTGCGGGTGGGTGAACAGGTACGGGGGAATGTCGTTCGGATACTGCCGTTGCAGATCCAGGATGCGTTCGAAGAAACGGGCGCTGCCGTCCGGGTCGAAGCCCGCGCGGGCGGCGAAGATGGCGCCGAAGTAATCCGCCTCGGTCTCGAACTCACGGCTGAACTTGAGCTTGGCGGCCACGTTGACGGCCTGGGTCGCCACCAGGATCCCGGGCTCCTTGGCCGCAATCGCGGCAGCCATGCCGACCAGCCCGGCCAGCAGGTCGATGGGCTGCGACTTGGCCTGGGACCGCGCGAAGTGGTGCTCGCGCACGTGGGCGATCTCGTGCCCAAGCACCCCGGCCAACTCATCGATGCTGCCCGCCCCGAGCACGGTGCCACTGTGCAGGTAGATGAACCCGCCGGGCACCGCGAAGGCGTTGAGCGACGGATCGTCCACCACGCGGAAGCGATAGACGTAGGGCTGGGGGATGGTGCTCACGATCGCGTCGCCCAGGTCGTTCACGAAGCCCGCCACCACCGGGTCGTCGATCACCTGCACGTGCTTGCGGAGCTCGCGATCGAACTCCAGGCCCAGCTCGCGCTCGTCGTTCTCGTCGATGCCCGGCATCAACGTATCGAAGGGGTTGAACCGGGAGCCGTCGTCCTGGACGCAGCTAGCCAGGAGGGCCAGTGTAGCGAGCCCCGAGACGATCAGACGGGCTGCGCGGTCCGCCATGTCATTTGGGTTGCCATCGCAGGATGGGCTTGCGGGCGGCGCGGGTTTCGTCGAGCCGGGAGCGCCGCGTATGGTGGGGGGCGGTGCGCACCAGCTCCGGGTTTTCGCGGCTCTCGCGCTCGACGGTCAGGAGCGTCTCGACGAACAGATCCAGGCCCTCCAGGCTCTCGCTCTCCGTGGGTTCGATCATGAGTGCACCGTGCACGATCAACGGGAAGTAGATGGTGGGCGGGTGGTAGCCGTAGTCGATCAGTCGCTTGGCCAGGTCCAGGGTGGTGATGCCCGTGTCTGCCAGTGCGTGATCCGAGAGCACGCACTCGTGCATCACGGTGGCGTCGTAGGGCACGTGGAAGTGGCCCCGCAGTCGCGCCAGCAGGTAGTTGGCGTTGAGCACCGCCATCTCGGCGCAGCGGCGCAGGCCGTCCGGGCCCAACGAGCGCAGATAGGCGTAGGCGCGCACCAGCATGCCCACGTTGCCGAAATGGCCGTGCAGACGGCCGATGGATCGGGGGTATTCGTAGTCGAACCCGTAGCGCGGTGTGTCACCCCCGGAGAGTTCACACACCACCGGCACGGGAAGGTAGGGCGCCAGGATGTTCTTCACGCCCACCGGTCCCGCGCCGGGGCCGCCGCCGCCGTGGGGCGTCGAGAACGTCTTGTGCAGGTTGAAGTGCATCACGTCCGTTCCCAGATCGCCGGGACGCGCGATGCCCAGCAGCGCGTTCAGGTTGGCGCCGTCCCCGTAGACGAGTCCGCCCTGGGCGTGCACGATCTCGGCGATGCGCGCAATGTGCCGCTCGAACAATCCCAGTGTGTTGGGATTGGTGACCATCAGGGCGGCCACCTCCGGCGACATCAGGGCCTCCACCGCCTCCGGGTGCAGGATGCCGTCCTCTCCCGACGGCACGGCCACCACCTCGTAGCCGTTCAGGGCGGCACTGGCGGGATTGGTGCCATGGGCCGAGTCGGGCACCAGGATCTTCGTGCGGCGTTCGCCCCGGTGCTCGAAGTAGGCCCGGATCATCATGATTCCGGCCAGCTCGCCCTGGGCGCCGGCGGCTGGCTGCAGGCTCACCCGATCCATGCCGCTCACCTCGGCCAGCTGCAGCTCGAGCCGGTGGGCCAGCTCGAGGAACCCCTGCAGCTGCTCCGGCGGCTGCAGCGGGTGGGCCGACGCGAATCCCGGCAGGCGCGCGATGCGCTCGTTGACCTTCGGGTTGTACTTCATGGTGCACGAGCCCAGCGGATACAGGCCCAGGTCGACGGCGGCATTCCAGGTGGAGAGACGCGTGAAGTGGCGCACGACGTCCACCTCGGAGAGTTCGGGCAGGGTGGGCAGGTCGCTGCGCAGGGCGCTCTCGGGGAGCAGCGTCGCCGGGTCCACGGCAGGCACGTCCAGGGCCGGCAGCGAGTAGCCATCGCGACCCGAGCGGCTGCGCTCGAACAGCAGCGGCTCCTCATAGCCGAAGCCGCGTGCGGCATTTCCCGTGGGCTCGGGAATGTCACCGCTCACGAGGCAACTCCCGCCAGGGCGATCACCAGGCGATCAATGGCCTGTCGCGACGTGCGTTCGGTGGTGCAGACCAGCAGCGCCGGGCCCAGGTCCGGTGCGTGGATCGAAAGGTCGAGGCCGCCCACGGCGCGCGCCGCCAGGGCCCGCGCGAGGGCCTGGGCGGGGGCGTCCGGAACCCCCACGACGAACTCGTTGAAGGTTTGTGCCGACAGCGGAAGCGAGAGCCCGGGTGTCTCGCGCACGCGCGCGCGAGCGTACTCGGCCTTCGCGAGATTCATCTCGGCCAGCTGTCGCAGCCCCTGCCGTCCCAGCAGCGCCAGGTACACGGTTGCCATCAGCAGACACAGGCCCTGGTTGGTGCAGATGTTCGACGTGGCCCGTTCGCGGCGGATGTGCTGCTCGCGCGCAGCCAGGGTCAGCACGAATCCGCGGCGGTCGGCCGTGTCGACGGTCTCGCCCACCAGGCGCCCGGGAAGCTGGCGCAGGTACTTCTGGCGCGTGGCCAGGAAGCCCAGGTGAGGGCCACCGATGCCCATGGGCACGCCGAAGCTCTGGGCCTCTCCGCACACCAGGTCGGCGCCCTGATCGCCGGGCGCGCGCAGCAGCGCCAGCGACAGGGCCTCGGTCACCCCGACCACCAACAGGGCCCCGCTGGCGTGGGCGGCCTCGGCGGCGGCGTCGAGATCTTCGACGACGCCCAGGAAATTGGGTTGCTGCAGCACCACACACGCGGTGTCGTCGTCGACGAGATCCGCGGGCGTCGCGCTGCGCCCGTCGGGGCCTCGCTCGAGCTCGACGATCTCGGCGCCCAGGCCCGCGAGGTATGTGCGCACCACCGCGCGGTAGTGGGGATGGATTGCGTCGGCCAGCACGACGCGCGAACGCCGGGTTGAGCGCATGGCCATCAAGACCGCCTCGGCCAGGGCCGAGGCGCCATCGTAGAGCGACGCATTCGCCACCTCGAGGCCGGTGAGTGCGCAGATCATGGTCTGCCACTCGAAGATCGCCTGCAGGGTTCCCTGGCTGATCTCGGGTTGGTAGGGCGTGTAGGAAGTGTAGAACTCGGAACGCGAGGCGATGGCATCCACCACGCTGGGTGCAAAGTGGTTGTAGGTGCCGGCTCCCAGGAACCAGTCGTGGGTCTCGGCGTTGACGTTGCGTTCCGCCAGCCCCTGCATCTCGGCGATGACTTCCTGCTCGCTGACGCTGGCGGGCAGGTCGAGGCTGCGCTGCAGGCGATGCTTCTGGGCGATGGGCGCAAGCAGATCGTCGATGCTCTCGACGCCGATCGTCTCGAGCATCAAGCGGACGTCCTGCGCGGTGTGAGGGATGTATCGCACGAGAGTCTCTTCGGCCTTTGGGGTCCGGTCCTGGAACTACCCGGAGCGCTCGTCGACGTGGGTTTTGTAGGCCCGCGCGTCGAGAAGCGCCTTCAGCTCCCCCGGGTCGTCCGGCTCGATCCGACACATCCAGCCGTTTCCGTAGCAGTCTTCGTTGACGTGCTGGGGCGCGTCGGCGAGCTCCTCGTTGATCCCGATCACGGTGCCGGAGACGGGCGCGTAGAGATCGGACACCGCCTTCACCGATTCGATCACACCAAAGGCGCTCCCCTTGGAAACGGTGCGGCCCACCGGGGGCAGCTCCACGAACACGATGTCGCCCAGCTGCTGCTGGGCGTAGTCGGTGATGCCGACCACCACGGAAGCGTCTTCCTGTCGCACCCACTCGTCTTCCAGCGAGTAGAGCAGCGTCTTCGGAATTCCAGTCTCGGCCAATGCGATCCCCCCGATCAGCTCTCGGATCCACGAGACGGCTTCACGAACGGAGTTTCTACCACTTGCGCGGGCGTGGCGCGCCCCCGGATCGAGATGTCGAGGCGGGTGCCCACCGGGGCGCACTCCGGGGAAACGTATGCGAGACCGATGTTGCGTCCCAGGGTGGGGGAGGGCGCTCCCGAGGTCACGCGTCCCACCTCCCGCCCCTCGCGGGTAACCGGGTAGCCGGCGCGGGCCACGCCGCGCCCCTCCATCTGGAAGCCCACCAGGCTGCGGGTCTGCGGCTCGTCGCGCCGTCGGGCGATGGCCGCGGCGCCGATGAAGTCGTGGCCGTCGAGCTGGACGAAGCGCCCGAGCCCGGCCTCCAGGGGCGACGTGGTGTCGTCGAGTTCGTGTCCGTAGAGCGATAGGGCCGCCTCCAGGCGCAGGGTGTCGCGGGCTCCGAGCCCGGCGGGCACCAGGCCCAGGGGCGTGCCCGCGTCGAGCAGGGCCTCGAAGACGCGGGCCAGCCGGCCGGCTCCCACGTAGATCTCGAAGCCGTCCGATCCGGTATAGCCCGTGCGCGAAACGATCGCGGACGTTCCCGCCAGGTCGAACGAGCCGAAGCGGAAGCGTCCCAGCTTCGCGACGCCGGCATCGGAGGTCCGCGACAGGATCTCCGCGCTGGCGGGTCCCTGGAGCGCCAGCAGACCCGTCTGCTCGCTCTGGTTGCGCAGGCCGGCGCCCTTGGGCGTGTGGCGCGCGCACCATCGGTAGTCCTTCTCCACGTTGGCGGCGTTCACGCACAGGAACAGCGCGTCTTCTTCCAGTCGGTAGGCCGTGACGTCGTCCACGACGCCGCCCTGCTCGTTGCAGAGCAGGGCGTAGCGCACCCGTCCGGGCCGCAGGGTCGAGACCGGGCGCGACAGCAGGCGGTCCACGCTGGCCACGGCCTCGCCGCCGGAGAAACCCAACTGGCCCATATGCGACACGTCGAACAGGCCCGCGGCTTCGCGCACCGCGGCGTGCTCGGCGAGGATCGACGAGTACTGCACCGGCATCTCGAAGCCGCCGAACTCGACCATGCGAGCCGACAGGCTGCGATGGATCTCGTAGAGGGGGGTGCGCCGGAGACTCACGGGCGCGGCGGGGAATCGGCTCCGCGAGCCGCCCAGCTGCGCTCGTAGGCCCGAAGGGTGTTCTGCAGCAGCATCGTGATGGTCATGGGACCGATGCCGCGGCGGTGGGGCGTGACCAGGGACGCGATCCCCTGGACGCTGTCGGTGTCCACATCTCCCACCAGTACGCCGTCCACATCGCTCACGCCCACATCGATCACGGCGGCACCGGGTTTGATCCAATCGGCCTTCACCAGACGCGGAACGCCCACCGCGGCCACCAGCACGTCGGCCTCGCGACACACGCTGGCCAGGTCGCGGGTGCGCGAGTGGCACATGGTCACCGTGGCGTTGCGCTGTTGGAGCAGCAGGGAGACGGGCTTTCCCACGATGTTGCTGCGCCCGATCACGACCGCGACGGCGCCCTCCAGGGGGACCTCGTGGCGGCGGAGGACCTCCATGATGCCCAGCGGCGTGCAGGCCACGTGCCCCGGCAGGCCGAGCAGGAGCCGCCCGGCGTTGGTGGGCGTCAGGCCGTCCACGTCCTTGTGGGGCTCGATGACTTCGGCCACCCGGTTCGCGTCCACGGCCTTGGGCAGGGGAAGCTGCACCAGGATTCCGTCCACGCCGCCGTCGCGGTTCAGGCGTTCCACCAGCTCCAGGATCTCGGCCTCGGTCGAGGTGTGGGGCAGGCTGTGCTCGACCGAGTTCATCCCGATGCGCGCGCACGCGCGCTGCTTGCCCTTGATGTAGGAGGCGCTGGCGGGATCGTCGCCCACCAGCACCACGGCCAGGCAGGGCGCGCGTCGGCCGTGGGCCACATGGGCCGACACCGCGTCGGCCAGCTGCTCGCGGATTTCCCGGGCGAGGGCGAGGCCGTCGAGCACGACGGTCTTTCGGGTCGATCGGGTCATTGGGGGGGGCGACTCCGGTGTCAGCGGGCGCCGGCGCTCACGCCGCTGCCTTGGCGCCCTTTTTCTTGCTCTGCTTCCGGTCGCCGGTGTTCTTCTTTTCCGGCTTCGAGTCCGGCTTCGAGTCCGGCTTCGAGTCCGATTTCGAATCCGATTTCGAATCCGATTTCGAGTCCGATTTCGAATCCGAATCCGAATCCGATTTCGACGTGGATTCCGAGGCGTCGCCGGAGCTCTTGTCCTTGCCCCCGGTCGATGAGTAGAGGTCCGAGTACCAGCCGCCTCCCTTGAGTACGAACGAGGTCTGGGAGATCAGGCGCTTGACCCTGCGGGAGCGGCACCTGGGGCAGGTCTTGACCGGAGCTTCGGTGATGCGCTGCTCCACCTCGAACTCGGCCTTGCACTTATCACAGGCGTATTCGTAGATCGGCATCGTTTCTCTGGCCCCCCGAGCCGGTCTCCCTGTGGATTTCGCGAGCCGCGAGGTTACTGAGCCGCTCGCTCGGCCGCCAATCCGGCCCGTTTCGGCCCGACGCGTGGTTCGAACGGCCCCGGGCCCATCAGCCCCTGCGGCCGCCCGCCCGGGGGCGCCGGCCGGGCGCCAAAGGCTCGAGGGATTCGGTCACATCGTCGTGGCCGGTGCTACGCACCTCGTCTGGCGAGTCCTGCGAGAGCCCGTCCAGCAGGGCCAGATGGGTCTCGACGGTGGATCGCACGACGCAGGCGATCCGGCCGCGCAGGCTCTTCATCTCCCGGATGTCCTCCTGGAGCTTCGCTGCGCGCCGGTGGGCCGCATCGAGGATCTTCTCGCCGCGGAGCTCCGCCAGGCCGACCAGGGCCTCGGCTTCCCGCATCGCGGTCTGCTTCAGGTCCTCGCTCAGCTGGTGGGCGGTGGTCATGGTCTCCTGGAGAATCGCCTCGTTGGAGGTGAACTCCTCGACCCGACTTTCGAGCTTGGCAACCGCTTTTCGCAGGCCCTCGGCCTCGCGCAGCAGGGACTCGAAGTCCTCGGCCACCATGGTCAGGAAGGCGTCCACCTCCTCCCGGTCGTAGCCGCGAAGCTGCTTCCCGAACGGGTGGTTGCGGATATCCAGGGGTGTGATGCGCATCGTTGCTTCGTCCTGCGGCAGGCAATCGTCCGAACCCCCCGATTTCTTGAGGGCTAGTCGCGGCCGAGCTCGCGGGAGCGGCGCGTGGCGGCGGCCACCGCTTCGTGGACGGCCGCTCGCAGTCCGCCTGCCTCCAGGCGCTCGAGGCCCGCGAGGGTGGTGCCGCCCGGGGATGTGACCTGATCTTTGAGCTCGGACGGGGATCGGCCGGTTTCGAGAGCCAGCTTGGCGGCCCCGTACACCGTCTGGATCGCCAGCTCGAAGGCTGCGTCGCGGGGCAGGCCCATGCGCACACCGGCATCGCCCAGGGCCTCGAGGAACACGAAGACATACGCCGGGCCGCTGCCGGACAGTCCCGTCACCGCATCGAGCAGGTCCTCGGCCGGCGCCTCCCAGCAGATCCCCACGCCGTTGAAGAGGCTGCGAGCGGCCGCCAGGTCGGCGGGCGTCGCAAAGGCGTTGCCGCACAGGGCCGTGGCACCGGCCTGCACCAGCGCCGGGGTGTTGGGCATGGCGCGCACGATGCGGGCCTGGCTCGCGAGGGCGCTCTCGAGCCTGGAGAGCGGAACCCCAGCGGCGATCGAGATCCACAACGGGCGCGTCACGTCCACGTCCGGGTTCGAGGCCAGCGCCGCAAGGGCCCCGGTGACCACCGCGGGTTTGACGGCGATCACCATCACGTCGCTGTGTGTCACCACCTGGGCGTTGTCGTCCGTGGTGTTTACCTGGTGGCGATCGGCCAGGCGCTGACAGCGGCTGGGGTCGGGATCCGCGGTCCACAGGTTCGCGCCCGGGATTCCCGCCGCGCGCAGCCCGCCCACCAGCGCCTCCGCCATGGCACCCGCGCCGATGAATCCGATCCGTTGGTCATCCAGTGACATGCGGTCGTCTCCCTGTCTAGCGACTTCAGGTTCGAGGGCCGAAGATTGCGGTTCCGACCCGGACGATGCTGGCACCTTCCTCGATGGCGACTTCGAAGTCGGCCGACATGCCCATGGACAGCTCGAGAAGTGTTTCGCCCCCGGGCGCCGAGCGCAGGTCGTCGCGCAATGCGCGCAGGCGGGCGAACGCCGGCCGGCTCGCCTCCGGGTCGTCTCGGACCTCGGGGATCGTCATCAGGCCCACCACGCGAAGATGCGGCCAACCGGCGCATTGGGCGAGCAGGTCCGGAAGCGCGTCGGGAGCCACTCCCGCCTTCTGGGGCTCCGCGTCCAGGTTGACTCCGATCAGGACGTCGAGCGCCCGGCCCTGCGACTCCGCGCGTCGCTCGAGTTCGCTGCCCAGCGCCGGGCGGTCCAGGGTCTCCAGCACGTCGATCAGCGCCACCACGTGCTTCACCTTGTTCGTCTGCAGGCGCCCCAGGAAGTGCCAGCGCGGTCGCTCGATCCCCGCGCCTTCGAGAGCCGCATGCACGGCCGGAATCTTTTCGCGCGCCTCCTGCACGTAGTTCTCTCCCACGTGGCGCAGGCCGGCGCACACGGCTTCGACGATGGCGTCGGCGGACTTGTGCTTCGACACGCCCACCAGCGTCACCTGGTCTGCGGAGCGCGAGGCGCGTGCTGCGGCGCGCTCGATGCGGTCTCGCACGGCCGCTAGCCGTTCGGCGGGAGTTCCGAAGTCGCTCACGGAGAAGCCTCATCCAGGCCCGCGGCCGCCAGCAGGGCCAGGGTTTCGTCCACGGGCAGCCCGATCACGTTGGTCTCGCTGCCCTCGATGGCCGCGATCAGTCGACGCCCCTCGCCCTGGGCGGCGTAGGCGCCGGCCTTGTCCAGGCTCTCACCGGTTGCCACGTAGGCCCGAAGCTCCTGCTCATCGGCGCTGTGCATCACCACATCGGTCTCCACGACGACGTGTCGCACCTGGAGGCTGTCACTCGATACGACGGCCACCGCCGTGATCACCCGGTGGCGCCGCCCCACCAGGCGCATCAATAGCGCCACGGCGTGCTCCGCGTCCTTGGGCTTGCCGACGGCTTCGCCATCCACCACCACCAGGGTGTCGGCGCCAAGCACCAGGCGGGGCGGCTGGGCACCCACGCGTTCGGCCACAGCGAGGGCCTTGGCGCGAGCCAGGCGCAGGGCCGAGGCCCGCGGCGATTCACCGGGCCGGGCCGTCTCGTCCACGTTCGCGGGCTTCACCTCGAACGGCACGCCCGCCCGCTGCAGCAGGTCGCGGCGCCGCGGGGAGGCGCTGGCGAGGATCAGGGGGAGAGCGGTCGCCATGGCACCGCGGGGGTACCGAGCCCCTCGGGATGCGTCAAGAAGCAGATCCGGTAGCCTCGACGCCACATGGAAAGGGTGCAGACGCTTGCCGCTCCTCCCGTGCGCAGCGACGGCGTGCCGCCCTGCGCGGTGGGAGGAGCGTTGCTCGCCGTGATCGTGGCGTTGGGCTGCGCGGGCGACGTGGTGGCCGTCGAGGGGGGGTACCGGAACGAGCGGCACGATTACCACTTCGAAGCCCCGGGCGGTCCCGGCCCCGCCTGGGATCGGGTGCGCGTGAAGGGCGCCGCCATTGCCTTTCGGCGGCCGGGCCCGGAGACCCTGATCGTCCAGTCGCGTTGTGGCCATCCCGTGGCCCGGCCCGAGATCATGGCCCGCCAGCTCGTGATCGGGATCAAGCCGCGCCGGATCGAGGACAGCGAGGCGGTGCGGGTGGACGGCCGGCCGGCCTGGCGCCAGACCATTGAATCCGGGAGCGTGCGGGTGAGGACGGTGACCGCCGTCGCCGGCGATTGCACCGTGGACTGGATGCTCACCCTCGCGGGCCCCGGGCCCCACGATGACGCCGAGGCTGCCTTCGAGGCGTGGGTCGCGTCGTTTCGCCTCGACGGTCTGCCGGGCCTGTCGGAGTCGATCCATCCGTGAGCGGGAGTCGGGTACAGCGGGCCGAGGCACGGCTGGCGGATCTGGGCGACCGCAGCCTCCAGATCGTCGAGGGCTGTGGATCGTTCTTCCAGCTCGCGGGTCGCAGCTTTCGCGCCATGGCGAGTGGGCGCTTTCCTTTGCTGGAGACGCTTCGCCAGGTGGAGGCCATCGGGTCGCGCTCGACCACCATCGTATTGCTGACCGCGCTCTTCACGGGAATGGTCCTGGCACTCCAGACGGGCTTCGCGCTGGCGCGTTTCGGCGCCAAGCCCTACGTGGGGGCGGTGGTGGGGCTCTCGCTGGCCCGGGAGCTGGCGCCGGTGCTCACGGCCCTGATGGTGGCGGGCCGCGTGGGCGCGGGCATCGCCGCCGAGATCGGGTCCATGACCGTCACCGAACAGGTGGACGCCATCCGCTCCATGGGCGCGGACCCGGTCCAGAAGCTGGTGGTGCCCCGGGTCGTGGCTGCCACCCTCTCGCTTCCGCTGCTGACGGCCATGGCGGGCATCCTCGGAATTCTGGGGGGGCTCGTGATTGCCACCACCCAGTTCGGAATCACCGCGAACTTCTATCTCCAGACGATCTTCCACAACGTCACCGTCGACGATTTCGTGTCGGGAATCGCCAAGACCTTCGTGTTCGGCTGGATCATCGCCATGGTCGGCTGCTACTTCGGGCTCACGGCCAGCGGAGGCACCGTGGGGGTGGGGCGCGCCACCACCCGCGCCGTGGTCACCGCGTCGATTTCGGTGCTGATTTCGGACTTCTTCCTGACCAAGGCACTGCTCGTCCTATGACCGGCGAGGGCAACGGACGCGAGCGGTTGATCGAGCTGCGCGACGTGTACAAGTCGTTCCGGGGCCAGGCCGTGCTGCGCGGGGTCGATCTGAGTGTCTTCGAGGGCGAGACGCTGACGATCCTGGGCGGTTCGGGCAGCGGAAAGTCGGTGGTTCTCAAGCACATGATCGGCCTTCTCAAGCCCGATGCGGGGCGTGTGTTCGCGCTGGGAGCGGATATCACCGACTGGGGGGAGCTCCAGCTGGTGGAGGTCCGCACTGCCTTTTCGATGATCTTCCAGAGTGCTGCGCTCTTCGATTCGCTCAGCGTCTTCGAGAACGTGGCGTACCCGCTGCGCGAACACCGCGCCTGGTCCGAGGCGCAGATCGGGGAGCGGGTGACCGAGTGCCTGGAGTCGGTGGGGCTGACCGGAGCCGACGCCCTGATGCCGGCGGAGCTTTCCGGCGGCATGCGAAAGCGCGTGGGCGTGGCGCGTGGCATCGCGCTTGCGCCCCGGGTCATCCTCTACGACGAGCCCACCACCGGCCTCGATCCCGCCAACCAGCGGCGAGTCGGCGAGCTGATCCGCGTGCTCCAGCAGCGGCTGCAGGTGACCTCGGTAGTGGTCACCCACGAGCTGGAGCTGTGCTTTGCCATCTCCGACCGTGTGGCGCTGCTCAAGGACGGTAGAATTGCAGCGGAGGGGGCTGCGGAGGCCATCCGGGCCTCGGAGGATCCAGCCGTGCGCGCCTTCCTGGCCGGCGAGCAGGACACGGCATCCGAGCCGGGGCCTGCACCCAGACAGGGCACGGCATCCGAACCGGGGCCTGCCCCCAGACAGGACGCGGCATCCGAAGTGGCGCGAGAAGGAGATCGTCATGGACCGTGATCGACGCCTGAGTCTCACGGTGGGGGGGCTGGTGCTTGGCGGCCTGGTCGCCCTTTGCGTGGCGATCCTGACCCTCTCCTCCCAGAGCGGAATCTGGACGTCGCACTATCGGCTCGTCGGCTACTTCGACAATGTGGGTGGCCTGATCCGCGGAGCCCCGGTGTGGCTGGCCGGCAAGCGCGTGGGGGGTGTCGAGAGCGTGCAATTCGATTCCGACCCGTTGTCCGGCGCCGCGGTGAAGGTCGTGATGCAGATCCAGCAATCCGCCAGCGAGCGAATTCGCGCCGACTCGGTGGCGAGCATCGGCACCATCGGACTGCTCGGCGATGTGTACGTGGAGATTTCCCTGGGCACCACCGAAGCGCGGATGCTCGAGGACGGCGACCAGCTGGCCTCCCTGAGTCCGGTCGACCTGAATCGCCTGATCGCCAAGGTGGGCTCGGGCATCGACGATATTGGTCGCCTTACCACGACGCTCAACAGCGTGATTTCGGAGTTCGAACGCGAGCAGGGCGCCAGCAAGCTCGCTGACTCGGTGGTGGCGTTCAGCGAAGTGGTAGAGGAGGTGGTGCAAGGCGAGGGCCTCCTGCACAGCCTGATCTACGACGAGTACGAGGGGGGAGGGGTAAAGAGCATCGAGCGCTCGCTGGCCCTGCTCGAAGACATCCTGCAGCAGGTGGCCGAAGGCGACGGCGTGATGCATGCCCTGCTCTACGAACCGGCCAGTGTGGGCGACGAGGAGGAGTTCGCCCGGACCCTGCGCGACGCGACGGTCCGCTTGAACAGCATTCTCGCCAAGGTCGACCGCGGCGAGGGTACCATCGGCCTGATGCTCAACGACCCGACCCTCTACGAAGAACTGAAGATGCTCGTGGGCGGAGCCGGCCGCAGCGCCGTGGTTCGCGCGCTCATCGATCTCACGAAGCAGGACGAGAGGTAGGCGTGCCGGTGGAGGACTCGTCGAATCGACGCTGGTCCCTCGCGGGCGCGCGGGCCCTGCTGGACGAGGTGCGCGAGCGGACCCGGCGGGCCGCCGAAACCGTGGAGAGCGTGCTGGCCGAACGCGAGTCGCTGCCCGAGGGCTCACCGGAGTGGACCGCCGCCGACGCAGCGATCCGGCGCACCGTGAGCGGCTGGACCCGGTCCATGGAGGCCTTGGGCCTCGAGGTGAGGGGCCTGTGGCTCGTCGATTTCGACAATGGCAGCGGGTGCTACTGCTGGAAGTGGCCCGAGGAGGAGCTGGCCTACTTCCACGGCTATGAAGAGGGCTTCGAAGGGCGCGTAAGAATTCAGTAATTCTCCGGGCAGCAGCCGCTGAATCCGGCGGGCGAAATCGCGATTTCGGACTCAATTTCGGACTCAAGTCGGCGGGACGACTTGCCGATTGAAGTATGTGTTTTCCCGCGGGACCCGCGCCGTACGCGAAGCCACCGAGCTGCGAGGAAGCCCTCGCGCCCAGGTCTGTTTCCCCGTCGAATTCCAGTCGATGATGTCGATGGGGCAGGGGATGCTCGCGAACGTCTCCTACTCCGGAGCACTTGTCGAGCCCGCCTCGGAGTCCATCGAGCTGGGCACGAGACTCGTCCTGCGCTGCTCGCTCTTCGTGGGATCCTTTGACATCGAGCTGGCTGGGGAGATCGTCCGGAATACGGACGGCGGCTTCGCCGTGCGGTTCGTCGATCTGGGACCTCGCCAGATGGATCTCCTCCGCAGGATGTTCGCGCAGAACTGAAACACGTCGTCGGGGATATTTCCCTCGATCGGCCGCCCTCGGTCTAGCGGTCTCCGATGGGGGACCCGCTCCCCGTCTAGCGGTCTCCGATGGGGGACCCGCTCCCCGACGAGGTGTAGGCGGTCTCGGCGTGCAGGCTCAAGTCCAGGCCGGTGGCCTCTTCCTCTTCGTCGACGCGCAGGCCCAGTGTGGCCTTCACGATCGTGAGGATGACGAAGGTCCCGACGCCGCAGAGGGCGTAGGTGGCCAGGATGCTCACGGCCTGTTTCCACACCTGGCCGGGGTTTCCGCCAAACAGCAGGCCCCCGCCACTGAGCAGGGGCGAGGCGAAGATCCCCGTGGCCAGGGCTCCCCAGGTGCCGCCCACGCCGTGAACCCCCACCACGTCGAGGGCGTCGTCGTAGCCCAGACGGCTCTTCAGGCCGCACGCCTTGTAGCAGAGGAAGCCGGCCACGGCGCCGATGGCGATGGCCGACATGGGCTCCACGAAGCCCGCCGCCGGGGTGATGGCCACCAGACCCGCCACCGCTCCGGTCGCGGCGCCCACCGCCGTGGGCTTCCCGCGCCCGATCCACTCGCTGAACATCCAGCCCAACACCGCCGCGCCGGTGGCGGTGTTGGTATTCACGAAGGCGATGGTCGCGATGCCGTTGGCGGCGAGCGCGCTTCCGGCGTTGAATCCGAACCAGCCCACCCACAGCAGCGCGGCCCCCATCACCACGAAAGGCACGTTGTGGGGCTGCATGGGCTCCTTGCCGAAGCCGCGGCGCCGTCCCAGCATCATGGCCGCCACCAGGGCCGAGATTCCCGACGAGATGTGCACCACGGTGCCCCCCGCGAAATCCAGGGCGCCCAGCTTGCCGACCCAACCGCCGCCCCACACCCAGTGACATAGCGGCGAATAGAGGAAAGTCGTCCACAGCACGAGGAACAGCAGGAAGGCCGAGAATTTCATGCGCTCGGCAATGGCGCCGACGATCAGCGCCGGTGTGATGATGGCGAACATGAGCTGGAAGACCATGAACGCCTGGTCGGGGATCGTCGGGGCGATGGTGCCCACCTCCCAGCTGACGCCCGAGAGCCCCAGGAGGCTCAGGTCACCGAACAGGCCCATGACGTCCGGACCGAACGCGATCGAGTAGCCCCACAGCACCCACGTGATGCTCACCACGGCGGCGGTGACGAAGCACAACATCAGGATCGAGAGCACGTTCTTGCCGCGCACGAGACCGCCGTAGAAGAGCGCCAATGCCGGGATCGTCATCATCAGGACGATCAGGGAGCTGGTGAGGACCCACGCCACGTCGCCGCTGTTGATCGCGCTGGTGGCGGCCGCGTCCTGGGCCAGGGCCGCAGCAGGGGCGAGGCCGGTGGCCAGGCCCGACAGGTTCAAGATCGCGCGGAGCCCGAGTCGCATGGGGGTCTTCCTCCCTCGTTCGGATGCAGGATCCTCAGCAAGTCGGCCTGCGAGATAGCAAAGCTTGTGCCAGAGCCGGCACAGGGCTGGGAGTCGCTGGGCAGGCTTCTCGCGCGTTGCGAGGCCGGTTCGGGGGCGGCGCCTGCCCAGGGAGCGGGCACCCGCTGCCCAGGATTTGAACAGGTGCCGGGACCCCGGGGGCGGCCTACGACGCCTCGCGCGGTCTCAAGCGCAGCCGCCATCCGGCCGAAAACTCTCGAGGACGCAAGCAACCGGCAGTTCTCCCACCCATGGGTGCGGCGAGGCGGCGGAGTATGACGATCGGGATCTTCATCGTTTTCTTCCTGTCCGGTGCGGCGGCGCTGGTGTACCAGCTGGTGTGGCAGCGGGCACTGTTCGGCATCTACGGCCTGGACATCGCCTCGGTCACCGTGGTGGTCACCGCCTTCATGCTGGGCCTGGGCATCGGGAGCCTGGTGGGCGGCGCGCTCTCGCACCGGCATCCGAAGCTCACCCTGCCATTGTTCGCGTGCTTCGAGCTGGGGATCGGCCTGTTCGGCTTCGTGAGCCTCCCGCTGTTCGACCTGGTGGCTGGCATCACCACCGGCATCGGCCACGCGGGAACCGGGATCGTGGCGTTCGCGTTGCTGGTGTTTCCGACGACGCTCATGGGCGCGACGCTGCCGCTGCTGGTGGGTCACGCCACCCGAGGTTCGCAGAACGTGGGTCGCTCGGTGGGCAATCTCTATTTCGTGAACACGCTGGGTGCGGCGATCGGCGCCTTCCTGGCCGTCGAATTCCTGCTGAGCAGCCTGGGCCTGCTGGCGTCCGTCAAGCTGATGGCCGTGCTCAACATCAGCCTGGGGGTCGCGGTGCTTGCCATGGACCGGATGCAGTCGCGGGTCTGGGAGAAGACGGCGTGAACGCCAACGCTCGGCTCATGGCGGGGTTCGCGGTCGCGATGCTGAGCGGCTTCATCGCGCTGTCCTACGAGATCGTGTGGGTGCGGGTCTACGGCTTCCTCACCGAGACCCAGCCGGATGCCTTCGGACTGCTGCTGGGCGCATACCTGTCGGGTCTTGCCTTCGGCGCGTTCTTCGCACGCCGCTTCTGCCACCGCGCGGAGGTCGAGACCGATTCCGACCCGCTCTACGTGCTTGGGCTGTTCCTGATGCTGGCCAATCTGGCGGGATTCTGCGCCGTGCCCCTGGTGGCCCACGCGGTCTCCGCCTGGGCGTGGCCGTCGGAGAACACGCTGCCGATCTTCGGAGTCGTGGCCGCCCTGTTGGGCACGACCTTTCCGCTGGTGTCGCATTACGCGATTCCCGCCGACGCACGGGCCGGGGCTCGCCTTTCGTATCTGTACGTGGCCAACATCCTGGGTTCGACGGCGGGAAGCCTCACGACCGGCTTCATCCTGCTCGACGTGCTGAGTCTGCGTTCCCTGTCGGTTGCGCTGGCCCTGATGGGCCTGATGGTGGCCGGAGCGCTGATCCTGGCGGCTCCGGGGATGCTCGGACTTCGCGTGGCGCGGGGCTCGGCCCTGCTGGCGGCGACGGTGGTGGTGGTGGTCCTGGCGCCGCGTCTCTACGACCGCGTCTACGAGAAGCTCCAGTACCAGGACGACTTCACCCCGGACACGCGTTTCCTCCACGTCTACGAGGGCAAGAGCGGCGTCGTCGCCGTGACCCGCTCGGGAACCGTCTACGGCATGGGTTCCTACGACGGCAGCTTCAACACGAACCCGTTGCCCGACCAGGACACGAACCGCGTGCTTCGCGCCTACCTGATCTCGGCGCTGCACCCGGCCCCGAAGCATATCTTGATGGTGGGACTCGGGTCCGGATCCTGGCTGCAGGTGCTGGCGAACTTCGACGCCGTGGAGACCATCACGGCCGTGGAGATCAACCCCGGCTACGTGGAGATGATGCGCCGCTCGCCGGTGGTGGCCAGCGCCCTGGAGAACCCCAAGGTCGAGATCGTCATCGATGACGGGCGCCGCTATATGCGCCGCACGGATCGCCAGTTCGACGTGATCATCCAGAACACCATCGTGTACTGGCGCGCCCATGCGACCAACCTGCTCTCGCGCGAGTACTTCGATCTCACGCGCCAGCGGCTGAAGCCGGGCGGCCTGGTGTACTACAACACCACCGCCTCGACGGCGGCCCAGAAGACCGGGGCGAGCATGTTTCCGTTCGCCGTGCGCTTCCAGAACATGCTGATCGCGGGCGATTCGCCCATCGTGGTGGACCGGGACCGCTGGCGCCGGTCGCTGGCCGGTTGGGAGATCGATGGGAGCCCGGTGGTCGACGTGGAGCGCGACGCCAGTCAGATCGAGCAGATGCTGCAAGAGGCCATGTGGCGCGGGCGGCCCAGCTGGGAGGGGCATGCCTCGATCCTGGAGCGGACCCACGCCGAGCCGCTGATCACCGACGACAACATGGCCACGGAGTGGTACGCCTTCGATACCTATCCCTGATCCGGGCGACCCGCGATCTTCAGGGAGTGGTGGCCCAGCGGCCGCCGGCCAGTTGGCTAGAAGGCGCTGATGCCCGAAGGCTAGAAGGCGCTGATGCCCGAAGGCTAGTAGGCGCTGATGCCCGAAGCGGCGTCGCAGGGTCCGACCAGGACGAAGCGGTTGGGGACGCGGGTGTCCGGATCAATGACACCGGTGCCGGGGCACACGCCGAAGGGTCCGACCACGCCGGTTCCCGTTCCCGCGGCGGGCTTCACGTACCCCCAGGTATTGTAGGCGCCGTCGCCGTCCACGTCGGAGCGGGCTCCCACCGTGTAGGCCGTCGCACCGTCGGACGTGACGCCGTACTGGAAGTACATTTCGCCCTCGGGCGAGTAGCCGATGGTGTTGAACCCGTGCGAATCCGTGGGGAGCAACACCCACGGCTCCTTCCCCGGGCCCACGCTCAGGGGAATCGCCGGAAGCGCGCTCGCGTAGGCTCCCCACTCCGCGAAATAGGTCTCTTCGGCCTCGCGGATCGCAGCCATGTTCGTGCGGCCCTCGGCGACCTTCGCCTTGAGCTGGAACCGGATCATGATCGGAATCGCCAGGGTGGACAAGATCCCGATCAGGCCCACCACCAGCATCAGCTCGATGATGGTGAATCCGCCTCGGCCGGCGGCTCTCCGAGCAAAGGCTCGCTGGATCACGAGCTGGTTCCTCCGTTGGCCTCTGCGGCCGTCGCCGAACCGACGTCGGCGAGCTGGCTCAGCAGGTCGCGTGCGCTGGCCGTGTCGTGGGCCTCGAGGCGGGCGCTGGCTTCCTTGATCAGGCGCTGGCGCTGCTCGTCAACGCTGCGCAGGTGGTCGCGAAGGGCGCGGGCGGCGGCCGCGAGTGACTTCATGGAGTCGTTCGGGCGCAGCGCGAGACGTTGGTTGAGCTCGCCGCGAGTCATGGCGCGCAACGCTTCCTCGACCACGTATACGGGCCCGGCGATGCGATGGGTGAGGTAGACGGTAACGAGCCCCAGGCCGGTGGCAGCGATCAGGAAGTAGGTCACGTTGGCCTGCAGGAACATCGCTCGCGTTTCCTCGGCCGTCATCGATTGGAGTGCGGTCTCGCCGGGGAGCAGGTAGATGGCCGCCACATAGGCCAGCCCCACGATGGCCAGAATGCCCACCAGCGGCAGGGCCAGGGCCAGCTGCAGCTGGGGGTCGACAAAATAGCGCTTGCGCTTGGCGGCGTTGGAGTCGGAGCTCATGGGTGTTTCCTCTTCGGGCACGATGTGCTCGGGTAGGCTGCGCTCAGCTGGCGGCCGCCAGGCGGTCCTGGATCTCGGCTGACTGCTGGGTCTCGATTTCAATGGTCAGGAAGCTGCGGATCAGGGCCGCGGCATAGCGATACGAGCGCTCCTTGAAGGCATACATGGCCACTCCCGCGAAGAACACCTCCAGGAAGAAGAGCTGGAAGCTGACCACCGGGAAGGTCCCCACGTTACCGCTGGGTACCGACTCCCAGAAGGGCAACACCACGGCGAGAATCAGGGACGGAACGACGAATCCGCGCGCCAGTCGATACTGATCGCGGTAGACCTGGATCGACTCATAGAGCCCCGGGGCCCGGATCTGCAGCACGTAGCTCAGCGCGTGCATGAACTCGCCCGCCTTGCGCGTGCGGTCGAAGCCCTCGGCGTCGTGGACATCCTGCAAGGAGGGTCCGCCACTGGGCCGCATGGCGTGGTGGTCTGCCAGGCGCTGGCGGACGGCGGCGCTGGTGAGCACGTCCATCTCCCACTGGTCCTTGATCTTGCGAAACATGTTGCGCGACATCGTATGCATGGCGACGCCCACGGTGAACGTGATGATGAACAGGCCGGCCACCATCAGGAGGCCCTGGGCGTCGGAGCCGCTTCCGATCCGACGCAGATCCAGGGTGGGCGACAGCACGTCCATCAGGATCACGATCCAGAGCAGGGAGTAGAAACCCTGCAGGAAGGTGAGCGCACCGAGTGAGTACGGAAACATGCTGGCCTGCCTCTCTTCGCGAGCGCGCCGTCTGGATCCACGCAAGCAATGCGCGAGAACCGGCGGAAGCGCTGGTTGCGAAGGTTCGTATCGGACGCACGCAGCCCCGGATTGAGGCTTCGCGGGCCCTGGGGCGGCATCGCCAGAGCCATCCCCAGGGTGCGGAAGTTCCGCCAGGGGCCCGGTATGACTTGGAATTCGCGGTGCGCTCAGCGGTCGGAGCGCGCCGGCAGGATGTGGACGCGCAGGCGCGCTTCGGCGGGGCTCACGTCGGTCTGGATCCGACAGGCGCCGTACGCCCCGGTCACCTCCCGGGCGGCGCGCTGCACGGCCAGGAGCAGCTCCTGCGCCTGTTCGGGGGCGACCTCCAGGATCGAGGCCATCGGACCCGTGGATTCCACCACCAGGTGGCCGGGGGTGCGCGGCCGGGCCGGGCGCAGCACGCGCACCTGCGGCGACTCGAAGACCACCTCGTCTCCCGGGGGGCCCTGGGGGGCCGGGGGCTTCCCGGGGGCCTCGAGCAGCGGGGTCGGCTCGCGCGACAGATCGGCGGCCAGGCTCTGGCGCACCGGTGCCGGCAGCTCGGTGTTGCACGGGTAGTTCGGGTGATCGACGCGGATGCGTGCGACGATCGAGGTGTCTGCGAAGCGCCGGGCCTGGTCCGCGTCCAGCGTGAACTTGATGTACTGGACGGCCGAGAGGCGCTCCGCTTCCATCTGCTTGGGATCGAAGCGCGCCGGGATGGGCGTCTCGTCGTCTCCCAGGAGCATGGCCACGTGCTCGTCGATCCCGATCAGGCGTTCCAGCTCGGGCCGGATCTCGGCCAGATCGACGATCTCGACGAATAGCGTCGCCGAGAACTGGCGCTCCGCTGGCATCAGCTCGTTGTAGACGTCGAGTTCGTGCTGGATGCGATCGGCGTCGTCGATCCTCTCGACCCAGGCCATCTCCTGCACCTGGAAGCGAAGCGTCTCCCGGTCTTCGAATACCAGGCTCACGCGGTCCCCGAGCGCCACGCGGCGATCGCGTTTGTGTGCGATCACCGCGTCCCGGTAGGCGGGGCGGAGCGCTTCGTAACGTTCCCGATCGACGATCTCATGGAGGGACAGGGGCCTCACCGGGTCTCGATCCCGTAGGCCAGGGCCATCAGCACCACCGGGTGTACCGCCTCGAGGCCGAGCCCTTCCCGGATTCGCAGGGCCGAGAGGGGACAATCGGTGGCCACGTGGTCCGGACCCGCTTCGCGAATCCGGCGCAGCAGGTTGTCGGCGACCTTCATCGACTCGGTGTGGAATCGCTTCTGCATGCCCCAGGTGCCGTCCACCCCCGAGCAGGCGTCGATCACCTGCACCTCGGCACCCGCCAGGCGCAGCAGGTCGCGGGAGCGGAACCCGATGTTCTGGGCGCGCAGGTGGCACGGCGCGTGGTAGGCCACGGTTCCCAGGGGCTGCGTGAACTCCCGGTCGAGTTTTTTGTCGCGGGCCAGGTGGTAGAGATGCTCCATCAGGTCGCGGGTCGCGCCGGCCACGCGCCTGGCGGCCTCGCTGCCCAACAGCTTCGGATACTCGGTCTTCAGCATGAGCGAACACGACGGCCCGGGCACCACCACCGTGGCGCCCTCGTCCACGAAGCGCAGCAGGTCGCTCACGTTCCGCTCCGCGTTTCGCCGTGCCGCGTCCAGGTCGCCGGTGTCCGTGTAGGGCATGCCGCAGCAGCGCTCGTAACAGAGATCCACCCGGATCCCGCTGCGTTCGAGAACCTGCACCGCGGCGCGGCCGGCGGCTGGATCGTTGTAGTTGACGCTGCAGGTGCTGAAGAGCACTGCGCGTCCGCCGTCTCCGGTCGGGGTCGGTTTCCGATTCGCGAACCAGCGATCCAGGGTCTGGGCGTGGAAGGAGGGCTGCACCCAGTCGCGATGGATCCCCAGGGTCTTCTCCATGGCGATCCGCGACGCGCGGTTGCGATTGGCGAAGTTCATGAGCGGCGGGGCCAGGGAGCCCGCGCGCCCGATCCAATCGGTTTTCGTCACCAGCTTGCGGACCAGGGGGATGCCGTCGCGTTTCGCCCGGAAGATCTGGTGCCGGCGCATGAGCGCCGGGAAGTCCACGTCCCATTCGTGTGGCGGCGTGTAGGGGCAGTTGTTGTAACAGAGCTTGCAATGGAAGCAGAGCTCGTTGACCTGGTCGAAGCCCGCCATGCTGACGCCTTCGATCTCGCGGTCGGTGGCATCCAGGAGGTCGAACAGCTTCGGGAACGACGGGCACAGCGGCAGGCAGCGCCGGCACTGGTGGCAGATCTCGCCCGTGCGGCGCAGTTCGCGCTCGAGTTGGTCGGCGTCGCCGTAGGCGGCGTCAGCGTAGCCGAGCTGTGTCGACGGGTGCTCCGGCGGATCGACCTTCATTCACGCATCCCGGCGACCGAAGCGTCCGCGCGCCGCCCGGTGCAGGCGGCGCGCGGAGAAGAGATCGGGGGCCTAGAGCTTCTCGAGCCCGTCGAGCGCCTTCTGGAAACGGCCCGCGTGGGACTTTTCGGCCTTCGCGAGCGTCTCGAACCACTCGGCGATCTGGTCGAAGCTTTCGTTGCGCGCGGCCTTGGCCATCCCCGGATACATCTCGGTGTACTCGAATGTCTCTCCGGCCACGGCGGCGGCCAGGTTCTGGTCCGTGGGTCCGATGGGCTTGTCGGTGGCGGGGTCGCCAGCGACCTTCAGGTAGTCCAGGTGCCCATGGGCGTGGCCCGTTTCGGCCTCGGCGGTGTCGCGGAACAGGCCGCCCACGTCGGGGTAGCCCTCGATGTCCGCCTGTCGCGCAAAATACAGATAGCGGCGGTTGGCCTGGGACTCCCCGGCGAACGCGGCCTTGAGATTATCGTGGGTCTTGGTCCCCTTGAGGTCGGGCATGTTTTCTCCTTGTCCCTGGGCGTCTCGATGCGGGATCGGTCCGAGTTTACCCATGCGCCGGGGCGGCTCCAACCCCTCGAGGGGCGCGCCAGCGACGGGCCAGCCGTCCGCTGGGAGGGGCGAAGCGCTACCCTCGCGGTTCGAATCCAGTCGAGACCGAGCGGAGGCAGGCGTGGCCAGCAAGACCCGAATCGAGCGCGACTCCATGGGGGAGATGGAGGTGCCCGAAGACGCCCTCTGGGGGGCCTCGACCCAGCGCGCGCTGCTGAACTTCCCGGTCAGCGGCGAGCGTTTCCCGCGCCGGTTCATCGAGGCCCTGGGCTTCATCAAGGGTGCGGCGGCGGCCACGAACGCCGAACTGGGCGTGGTGGAGCCCAAGGTGGCGGAAGCGATACAGGCGGCGGCTCTGGAGGTGGCGGGCGGCGCGCTGGACGAGCACTTCGTGCTCGACATCTTCCAGACCGGCTCCGGTACCTCGACCAACATGAACGCCAACGAGGTGATCGCCCATCGCGCCCAACGATTGCTTGGCGAGGGATCGGTTCGCGTCCACCCCAACGACCACGTGAATGCCAGCCAGTCCTCGAACGATGTGATTCCCACGGCGCTCCACGTCTCGGCGCGCCAATCGATCCACCAGGACCTGCTGCCGGCCCTGCGGCGCCTGCACGAGTGCCTGGTTCGCAAGGCCGTCGAGTTCGATGACGTGGTGAAGATCGGCCGCACGCACCTGATGGACGCTACGCCGGTGCGCCTGGGCCAGGAGTTCGCCGGCTATGCCCGCCAGATCGAGCTGGGGGTGGCGCGGGCCGAAGCGGCCGCCGAGGCGCTGGCCGAGCTGGCCCTGGGCGGCACGGCGGTGGGAACCGGGCTCAATCGGCCGGTGGACTTTCCCACCAAGGCCATCGCCCGCATTTCCCAGGCGACGGGCCTCGATTACCGCGAGGCGGCCGACCACTTCGAAGCCCAGGGCGGACGCGACGCGGCCGTCGAAGCCAGTGGCGCCATGAAGACGATCGCCGTCTCGCTGTACAAGATTGCCAACGACGTGCGGTTGCTGGGATCAGGTCCGCGATGTGGTCTGGGCGAGATTTCGCTGCCGACGCTCCAGCCCGGCTCCTCGATCATGCCGGGCAAGGTGAATCCGGTCATCTGTGAATCGGTGACCCAGGTGGCGGTGCAGGTGATTGGAAACGATGCGGCGGTGTCGCTGGGCGGGCTGTCCGGACATCTGGAGCTCAACGTCTTCATCCCCGTGATCGCTCGCAACCTGCTGGAGTCGGTGCGACTGCTGGCCAGCGTTTCCAACCTGTTCGTGGACAAGTGCCTGAACGGACTCGAGGCCAATCGCGAGCGCGCGGCATCGCTCATCGAGGGCAGCCTGGCCATGGTGACGGTGCTGGTGCCGGTGATCGGCTACGACGCGGCCGCCGCCATCGCCAAGGAGTCGTTTGCAACCGGCAAGACAGTCCGCGAGCTCTGTCTCGAGAAGAAGGTGCTTCCCAAGGCCGAACTCGAGCGCCTCCTGGACCCCCGCAGCCAGACCGAGCCCTAAGCAAAATAGTCAACCCCGTCTCCGCCTCTAGCTGCGGACGATGCCTTCGCGTTCCAGGCGCGCGGCCTCGGCTTTGTCCACGCCCAGCTCGTCCAGGATCTCGTGGGTGTGGGCGCCGAGCGCCGGGGCCGGGCTGCGGACCTTGACGGGGGTCCGGGAGAACTTCGCGGCGGGTCCGGTGACGGGTATCGACCCGCCCTCGGGCGTCTGGAGCATGTCGCGCTCGAGCACGGCCGGGTCGCGGGCGGCCTCGGCGTAGGTCCGCACCGGGGCTGCCGGGATCCCGGCCGCGTGAAGATTCTCCAGCGCGCCCTCTGCGAATCGGTCCGCACACCATGCGGCCAGCAGTCCATCCACCTCGTTTCGACGCTGCAGCCGGGCCGGGGCGCTCGCATAGTCCGGATCGTCGGCCAGCTCCGGGCGGCCCAACAACGGCGCCAGCCGTTTCCAGTGCGAATCCAGCAGCACCCCAGCCAGGATGTGTCCGTCGCGACAGCGGTAGCTGTTGGCGGGCGCCGCGATCCGGAACTGGTTGCCCAGGCGCGGAAGCTCGACCCCCAGGGCGCCCAGCGTCAGATAGCCGGTGGACTGGAACAACAGCGAGTCCAGCAACGAAACGTCGATGCGCTGGCCCTCTCCGGTCCGATCCCGGTGGCGAAGCGCGGCCAGGGCGGCCAGGGCTGCGTGGACGCCGGCCAGGTCGTCGGCCAGGAAGGTGGGCGATTTCACGGGTTCCCCGTCGGGGCTGCCGTTGAGCGACAGGAAGCCGCTCATGGCCTGGGCCAATGGGTCGTAGCCCAGCCGGTCGCGCAGGGGGCCGAACTGTCCGTAGCCGCTGATCGATACGTAGATGCTGTCTGCGCGCCGCTCGCGCACCGCGTCGTAGCCCAGGCCCCAGGACTGAAGGGTTCCCGGTCGGAAGTTCTCGACCACCACGTCGGCGCGGGCAGCCAGTGCCAGGAACAGCTCGCGTCCCTCGGAGCGGCGGAGATCCATCGCCAGACTCCGCTTGTTGCGGTTGACCGTGGCGTGCATGAACGAGAGCGGTGGGTCCGTGCCGGGCAGGAAGGGAGGCGCATTGCGCGCGATCTCACCCTGGGGATGTTCGACCTTGATCACGTCGGCGCCGAAATCGGCCAGGATGCAGCCGCACATGGGGCCGGCCCAGGTGGTGGTGGCCTCGAGCACGCGGGTGCCCTGCAGCGGACCGGTCAGATCGGCGCGCGCCTCGCGGTAGAACTCCGCCTTTTCCATGATCTCCCCGCCTGGCCCTTTATAGCGGTTCGCGAGCCGGTAGCGGCGCGCCGGGATGCGGTGGTATTACCTGACGCAAGGGAGGAACCCATGGATCTCTCCGCCGTGTTGATGGGGACCCCCGAGGGTCTATTCGATCTGGCCCTGCTGATCGCCCGGGGCTTCATCGGCGTGTGCTTCATCGTCCACGCCCTGGGCAAGCTGGGCGTCGTGGGTCCCGGCAACATGCAGGGCTTCGTCGAATGGCTCGAGAGCCTGAACGTGCCGTTCGCGCCGATCCAGGCCCGCATCGCCATGCTCTCGGAGCTGGTGGGAGGGTCGTTGCTGGCCGCCGGGCTGCTGACGCGTCCCGCGTGTCTGCTGCTGGTGGGAACCATGATCGTGGCCGGGCGCCTGGGCCACAAGGGCGGCGGCTATCTGATCACCAACAACCCGCCGGGTGCCGAGTACACCATCAATCTGGCGGCCATTTGCGCGTGTCTGGCGCTGCTGGGCCCGGGCCGCTACTCGCTGGACGCCTTGTTCTTTTGATGACCGAGGCGATCCAGGGCACGTGAGGCGACCTGGCGGTTGGCGGCATCCGGATCGCTCTCGACGGCCTCGCGCAGGCGCGCTTCCACCGCGGGCGGCGGCCCGAACAGTCCGGCCAGGGCGGTGAGGCTGGCTCGCCGCACGCGAAAATCCGGGTCGCGACTGCTCGCAAGCAGTGCCGTGGCGGCCTCGGGTCGCTCGGGCGCCAGCTCGCGCAGGCAATGGGACGCCATGCGCCGGACCCGGGGGCGGTCGTGCGTGCGCACCAGTCCCAGCAGCAGGGGGAGGACCTGGCCGTCTGCGCGTCCGCTCTCCACCAGCAGCCGAGCGGCGGTCCAGCGCACAGAACCCTCGTGCGCGTCCAGGGCCTCGACCAGCGCCGGCAGCAGGCGCGCACTCGGGGGCTCGAGTCGCGCCCAGGTGAAGGCCGCTCCCCAGCGTCGCCGGGGGAGGTCGTCGTGCAGGGCCCGCCGCAGCACCTCGTCCACGTCCCGGCTGTTGCGTCCGATCTCGGCAAGCGAGTCCGAGGCCGCCCGTGCCACACCGGGATCCGGATCGCCCAGGGCGTCGCAGAGGGCATCGATCAGCAGGATCGCCGAGGGGTCGGCGGGGGCGTCGCGGCAAGCCTGTTCCCGCTGTGGGGCCGATGAGCTGGCGAGGCGTTCAAGGAGGGGGTGGGTCAATCCGGTGTCCGGGTGCGGGATTGCGGACAGGGTAGCCGAGCGATCGCGGGCGTTGTGTGCTCGTGGCGCGTCGTTGTGTGCTCGTGGCGCGTGTTAGACTCCGCGGCTCGCTCATGTGGCTGCAACGCAAGCGCTCCCTGCGACTTCCGTGGATCCTGCTGCCCGCCCTGCTCGGGATCGGGGCCGCTCCTGCGGCCGAGGACCCGCCTCCCAATTTTCTGCTGATCGTGGCCGACGACCTGGGCTACGCAGACCTGGGCGCATACGGGGGCACGCGCAGCCGCACGCCCCACCTCGACCGGCTGGCCGCCCAGGGCATTCGCTTCACCGACTTTCACGCCATGGGCCCCGTATGCACGCCGTCGCGAGCGGCCCTGGTGACGGGCCGCTATCCGCAGCGCTCCAATCTGGAAGATCTGGTTCGCTCCGGCGACCGGAAGGGCGGGCTCGCGCTCTCGGAGGTGACGTTTGCGGAGGTGCTCCGGGCCGCGGGGTACCGCACGGCGCTCTTCGGCAAGTGGCATCTGGGCAACACGGCGCAGTTCAGCCCGGTGCTGCAGGGCTTCGACGAATTCAAGGGTTCCGCGGGCGGCAATGTGGACTACCGCTCGCACCTGGGGCCGGATGACGAGCTGGACTGGTGGAAGCAGAACGAGCTGCGCGACGAGCCGGGATACATCACCCATCTGACCACCGAAGATGCCATCGACTTCGTGGTGCGGAATCGGGAGCATCCCTTCCTGCTGGTGGTCTCCTACCAGGCACCCCACGCGCCGGCCCAGGGCCCCTACGATCCGGTCCAGCGCTCGCCGGCGGGACTCAAGGACGAGGAGCGCGAGGCGTATCTCGCGCGAATGAATGCGGAGATTCCCGAGGCGCCTCGTGGCGCGGCGCTCGACGACCCCTTCCGTGCCATGGTCGAGAGCCTCGACGCCGGCGTGGGTCGGATCGTGGCCAGCCTGAACGAGCTCGGCCTGTCGGAGCGCACGTTCGTGATGTTCCTCTCCGACAACGGCCCGACCCTGGGCTCCGCGAGTCCCTTCCGGGGGCGCAAGGGCGGTGCCTGGGAAGGCGGCCATCGGGTCCCCGCCATCGCCCGCTGGCTCGGGCACATCGAGGCCGGGGGGGTGAACGGCCAGCTGCTGAGCAGCATGGATCTGTTTCCGACGATGGCGAAGCTGGCTGGCGCGCCCCTGCCCGCAAACCTGGAACTCGACGGCGTGGACCTGGCGCCCACCCTGTTCCAGCAGGGCCCGATGCCCGATCGCATGCTCTTCTGGCGCTATCGCGACATCAACATGCCGTTGCACCGCGCCGTGCGAAAGGGGCCGTGGAAGCTGCTGTTGGCCGGGGGGCCGCCGCGTCTCTACAACGTGGGTCGCGATCCGGCTGAGAAGCGCACGCTCACCGAATCCGAGGCCGAGCGGGTGGCGGAGCTGAAGGCAGCGATCGAGGCCTGGGAGCAAGACGTATCGCCGACGCGGCGACGCTCGTGGAAGCCCGGCAATCCGATCCCCGGCAGCAAGTGAATCAGACCAGGTGCCAGTGCGCCTCGAGCGGGTCCTCGCCGCTTCGCGCGACACGCCCCTCGTCTTCGAGCTTCCGCAGGTGGGAGCACACGGACTGGGCGGCCGCGGCGTGGAGCGACTCGGGATACGCCGCGTAGATCTCCAGCACCATCTGACCGATGCGCTCGTGTCCATGTCCGAGAGCCGCCACGATCTGGTCCTCGCGTTGGTTTCGGTGCTCGACGTATTCGCTGATCTTCGCCACGCCGTCGTCGATGCGCGGGCCGTGAGCGGGGTAGATGGCCTTCGGGGACTCGCTTCGCATCCGCTCCAGCGACTGCATGTAGTCGCCCAGGCTGCCGCCGCGACCCGGGATCACGGTGGTGCCCACGCCCAGGACGTTGTCCCCCGAAAAGAGCGTCTGCTCCTCTTCGAGCACGAAGCACAGGTGGTCCTCGGCGTGACCGGGCGTGTGCACCGCTCGCAGGGTGGCGCCTTCGGTGCGAATCAGCGAGCCGTGGCCGATTTTCCGGGTCTCGAAGGAGTAGGGCGCGTCGTACAGGGGATGGGGCAGCTTCGAGACCGGGAGGCTTCCGAAGCGCCCCATCACGCTGGCGACGCCGCCCTGGTGATCCGGGTGTCCGTGGGTGAGGACGATCTCCTGGATCCCGCAGCCGAGTTCGCCAAGCGCGCGTTCCAGGACCGGCAGGTACTCGCTGCGCCCGTCTCCCGTGTCCACCAGGATGCGTTGGCTGCCGGTGCCCACCAGATAGGTGTTGGTTCCGGGGCCGGTAAACAGGCCCGGGTTCTGGCCCAGGGCCACACTGACCCGCTCGGACCAGGTATCCACGTCCGGCATCTGCAAGCCGATCATGGTGGGTGCCGACACGGGTTCACTCACCGGCGATGGTCATCTTGGCGATGCGCAGTGACGGCGAGGCGATGCGGCCGATCCAGACCAGGTCGGAGCCCACGACATCCACGGCGGCCAGCATGTCGCGCAGGTTCCCGGCGATGGTGATCTCCTCCACCGGGTGGCTGATCTTGCCGCCCTCGATCCACAGGCCCGCGGCGCCGCGCGAGTAGTCGCCGGTCACCGGATTGAAACCCATGCCGATCAACTCGGTCACGAGCAGGCCACGGCGCGTGTCGGCGATGATCTGCGCAAGGCTTGCGTCGCCGGGCTCGAGCCAGAGGTTGGTGGGGGCGGCGTGGGGCGCGCTGCCGGCGCCGCGCGCAGCGTTGCCGGTGGTGCGCATGCCCAGCTTGCGCGCCGAGTAGCTGTCCAGCAGCCAACTTTCCAGGCGCCCCCCGCTCACGATGGTGTTGCGCCGGGTGGGCTGACCCTCGCCGTCGAAGGGCTTGCTGCCCAGGCCACCCGGGCGGCGTCCATCGTCGATCACGGTCACGCGTTCGTTTGCGATCTCCTGGCCCAGGCATCCGGCCAGGAAGCTCGTCTCGCGGTACACGGCGTAGCCGTTGACGCACGCGGCCAGGTGCCCCAGCAGACTCGGCGCCGTCACCGGGTCGAAGATCACGGGGGCTTCGCACGTGGGCACCCGGACGGCGCCCAGCCGGCGGGTGGCGCGCTCGGCGGCGCGCTGGCCCACGCGGGTCGGCTCCTCCAGGTCGGACAGGCGACGCGCCACGGTCATCCAGTAGTCGCGCTGCATGGAGCCGTTCTCGCGCGCCACCGGCTCGGAATAGAGCGAATGGGTGGCGGTGTCGTATTCGCCGAAGAAGCCCTCGCTGTTGCCGTAGGCCACCTTCGAAAAATCCGAGCCCACCGTTGAGCCCTCGGAGTTCACCACCCGCACATCGGCGGCCCGAGCCGACGTCTCCGCGCTGCGCGCGTCCTGGATGCGCGCGTCTACGGACACGGCCCGGTCGCCGGGATCCCAGAGCAGAAGCTCCGGGAAGTCGACGGCGTAGCCGTCCCCGGGAAGCCCGGCGTGCGGGTCGTTTGCGGTGGCCCGGGCCAGGGCCACCGTCTCGTCGGCCATGCGGTCCACGGCCTCCGGGGACAGGTCGCTGGTGGACGTCACGGCGGTTCGGAAGCCCCCGGTTCCGCCCACCAGGGCCCGGATGCCCAGGGCGTGCTCCCGCGCCTGGGTCACGAACTCGATCTCCTCGCCGCGGACCCGCGCCTCCAGGGAGTCGCCCTCCGCCATCAGGGCATCGGCTGCGTCGGCGCCGGCGCGCCGGGCGCGGGCGAGGGCGCGCTCGATCACGTCGCGCGCGCTCATCCCGCGGTTCCTCCCACGGTGAGTCCGTCCACGCGAATCGTGGGCAGGCCCACCCCTACGGGAACGCTCTGGCCGTCCTTGCCGCAGGTGCCCACGCCGTGATCGAGTTCCAGATTGTTGCCCACGTGGCTCACGCGCGTGAGCACGTCCGGACCGTTGCCGATCAGGGTGGCGCCCTTGACGGGGGCGCCCAGGCGTCCGTCCTCGATGAGGTAGGCCTCGTTGGCCGAGAACACGAACTTGCCGCTGGTGATGTCCACCTGGCCGCCGCCGAACGAGACGGCGTACAGCCCGCGCTTGACGCTGCGCAGGATCTCGTCCGGATCCTCCTGGCCAGCCAGCATGAACGTATTGGTCATGCGAGGCATGGGCAGGTGGGCGTAGCTCTCCCGGCGCCCGTTGCCCGTGGGCGCCACGCCCATGAGGCGCGCGTTGAGCCGGTCCTGCAGGTATCCGCGCAGCACCCCGTCCTCGATCAGCACGGTGCGCTGCGTGGGGGTGCCTTCGTCGTCCACGTTGAGAGAGCCGCGACGCGCTTCCAGCGTGCCGTCGTCCACGACAGTGACGCTCTCGGAGGCCACCCGTTGTCCCAGGCGATCGGAGAAGGCGGAGGTTCCCTTGCGGTTGAAGTCGCCCTCGAGCCCGTGGCCCACGGCTTCGTGGAGCAGGATGCACGGCCAGCCTGGACCCAGGACCACGTCCATGCTGCCGGCGGGGCAGGCAACCGCGTCCAGGTTGAGGGTGGCCACGCGCACGGCTTCGGCCACCAGTGGCTTCCAGGCATCGGCATCCAGCAGGCGCGAAAGCTCGAAGCGCCCCCCGGCTCCCTGGTAACCGATCTCGCGATGCGCGCCGCCGGGGTCGCTGGCGACCACCTGGACGTTCAGGCGCACCAGCGGCCGGACGTCACCCACGCGGGTTCCGTCGCTGCCCACCATCAGCAGCGTGCGGTACTGGCTCACCACGCTGGCCATCACCTGGGTGACCCGGGGATCGAGTCTGCGGGCATAGGCGTCGATCTCGCCGAGCAGGTCGACCTTGCTCTCCACCGGGACGTCGGTGGGTGCCAGTTCCACGGGATAGAGATCATGTCGGGGCGAGATGCCGGCGATGGCCAGCGCTCGCGACTCGCGCGATTCCTGGGAGATGGCGCGGGCGGTGGACGCCGCCAGCTTCAGGCTCTCGACCGTCACGTCGTCCGTGTGGGCATAGCCCTGCCTCTCCCCGGCCACGGCGCGGACGCCGACTCCCTGCTCCAGGTGGCGGTCTCCGCTCTTCACGATTCCCTCTTCGAGGGACACGGAGTCCTGGGTGGTGTACTCGAAGAACAGGTCGGCGTAGTCCACCTGGCGCTCGAGTGCGGTGTCGAGCGCCGTGGTGAGGCTCGTGTCGTCCAGGCCGAAACGGTCGCGGAAGAAATGCACGGCCTCGTCGTCACGCCGCGCCGAAGACTCACTCATTGGGACTCCCGTTCGTTCCGTTCTTGGGGACCGCTCCGGATCCGATCGATTCCAGGTGATCCGGGAGTTCGGCCAGCGTAGCAAGCCGACCCACATCCACAGCAAAGAGCCCGGCGTTGCGCGCCGCCAGCATGTCGTTCTCGTGGTCGTCGCCCACATAGAGCGAGGCCCCGGGCGCGACGCCCAGGCGCGCCAGGGCGAAGGCGAAGATGCGCGGGTCGGGCTTGGCGGCCAGGGCGTCGCTCGGCAGGATCACGAAGTCGAAATACCGGGTCAATCCGAGGCCTTCGAGGATTTTGCGGAGGCGCTGGTCGAAGTTCGAGAGGACCGCCAGGGCCAGACCCCGGCCCCGCAGCCGGGGCAGGACCTCCCGGGCGCCGGCGCGGGGCCGCCACGTCTCGGGCCGCGCGAAGGTCGCAAACAGACGCTCGAAGAAGGCGTCGAAATCGCCGGGCTCGCCGAAGTGCGCGTTCGGATCGGCGCGCCGGAAGGTGTCGCGCACCACGTCGCGCCACCACGCGCGCTCCCGGTCGGCCACGCGTGAAGGCTCGATTCCAGCGAAGACCATGGGCGGCGCCCGGCGATGGGCGCCGGCGAAGGCCTCTGCCAGGCGCGGCGCATCGACGCGCACGCCGAAGTCGGCGGCGACCCGGGCGTAGATCGCGGCCACGGGTTCGTGCAGTTCGATCAGCGTTCCCGCCGCGTCGAACAGGACGGCGTCGAACAGGGCGGCGTCGATTTTCGACATGGGCCTCCTGACGCGCCACAACGCGCCCGTTGCTACGCCGACTGACGGGGGCGGCGGCCGGAAGCGATGAAGACGGCGGGAAGGTCGCGGTTCGAGGAGAGGCCCTCGTGCTCGTCGCAGCGGTAGGCCACGAGGCCGGCCTCCCGGAACCAGGTCTCGATTTCGACGGGGCCGAATCCCAGCCACATCACGCCCAGTTCCTGGCGCATCCACTCGTGTTCGTGGGAAACGAAATCCACCACCACCACGGTGCCGCCCGGAGCCACGGCCCGCGCCATCTCGCGAATCGCCTCGCCGGGCGACGCCAGGTAGTGCAGCACCATGTGCGCCAGGGCCGCATCCACTTCGGCGTCCGCCAGGGGCAGGGCGGCGGCTTCGCCCCGGCGAAGCTCCACGTTTTCGAGGCCCGCGGCGTCGATCTTGGCGCGGGCCGCGTCGAGCATGCGCGCCGAGTTGTCCACGGCGATCACACGCAGTCCCAGGCGCGCCAGCTCGATGGCCAATACGCCGGTGCCGGTGCCCACGTCGGCCACGCTGCGGTCCGGGTCCACCAGGCGCGCGATGGCCTGGGCCCGCAGCGCATCGTCGTTGAACACCTTGCGCAGGGCGTCCCACTCGGGACCCACGGAGTCGAAGAAGCTCCGCGTGCGCTCGGCGCGCGCCTCGAGCACGCGCGACAGGGCCGCGGTGTCGCGCTCGGATGTGGAGCCGTTGCGCAGGCTGCGCTGCACCAGGGCCCAGGTTTCGCTCCAGACTCCCTCCGCCGGCGGCGCGAAGCGATAGAACACATAGGTGCCGTCGCGCCGGTCCTTCAGCAGTCCCGCCTCGCGCAGGATCGCCAGGTGTCGCGATACGCGCGATTGCGCCATGCCCAGGACTTCCATCAGTTCCTGTACCGCGAGCTCTTCCCGCTCCAGGAGCCACAGGATCCGGACCCGGGTGGGATCCGAGAACGTCTTGAAGACCTTCTGAAGCGATTCGGGACTCATGACGGCGGGAATGTCCTCAGCGCAGCGTCGGGCTTTCGAGCGTGCCGCCCAGGCGAAGCCGCGCCTTGCCGTCGCGCCCGATCCGGAGGCCGGCTGACTCCAGCAGGGGGCGGATGCCGGGCTCCGAGTCGATCTCCACGAGGAGGTTCAGGGCGGCCGAGGCCAGGTTGCTCGCCTGGGCGATGTGCCCCGTTACGTCGGCGCGCAGCAGCGGCCCATCCAGGTGCAGGGAATCCACTTTCAGGATGGATTCGCCGCCCAGGGCCAGTGCACCCTCGATGCGGGTGAAGGGCACGGCCACGGGAATGTCGGGAAGGATGAGGCTGCCCTCGAAGGCTTCGAAGGCGGCCCACCCTTCGACTCCCTGGTCGCCGAGCCGCAGGTCCAGCGAGGCGTCCACGAGGCCCTCGGCGTCGAGTCCCGGCCACAGGTCCGACAGGGGAAGCTCGGCCAGGTCGACCTGGTGCAGCTCCCCTTGCCAACTGCCGGCGCCGTTGAGGGTGAAGACCCCGTCGGCCTCTCCCAGGGGGCCCGTGAGGACGGCGTGTACGGCGGGCGCGCCCCGGAACCAGGAGAGCGACCAGGCCGGACGCACCCGGGCCCGGTCCAGCTCGATTTCGTCACCGCTTGCCAGGCGCAGAGTCACCCCGGTGGCCTCGAGACCCGGACCCTGCAGGGCGAGGCTCGGACCCAGCGACACCATGGCCAGCGAAACACCCGACTGCTGGCCCAGACGCGTTGCCAGATAGTCGGCCAGTTGGGTGTACGGAAATCCCACGAAGATGAAGAAGAGGGTCAGAGTGAACCCGGCCGCGGGGATCGCGCCGAATCGGACCCAGCGCGATCCGGCCACCTAGAGCGGCTCGAACGACGAGACGGTGAACGTCACGTCCAGGAGCTCGGGCGCATCGGGCCGTGTGCGGATGCGCAGGCTCTTCACCGAAAGCACCTGAGACGCGTCCTCGATCCGGTGCAGGTAGTTCACGGCCTGGGCCAGGGTGACTTCTTCGAGTCCCACCAGGACCTTCGTCTCCTTGTAGCGGTCGTGGGAGGGAGAAGCCTGGGGCTCCATGGATTCCACCTTGACGGCCGACTGGCCGGCCAGGCTCTCCAGGGTGGTGCGCAGGTTTCCTCGCCGGCCACTCAGGATGCGCTGCTCCACCGACGTCAATCGGCCGTTCACCTCGTCGAACTCGCGGCGCAGGCGCTTCACCACCTGCAGCTGGGTCTCGGCGGCCTCCAGGCGCTGGCCGACGCGTCCGGACGCGGCCTTCACCGGCAGGACGCCCACGAAGTACACCAGCGCCACCCCCAGCGCGGCGCACGCGGCCAGCACCAGGGCCCGTTCGCGCGGTGCCAGGTTCGAGAATGCGGCACGCAGCCGGTCGCGCAGCTCGTTCACCGCGGATCCTCCGAAGCTGCCAGGCTGATGGTCACGTTGAAGCGCTTGCCGCCGCGCTTTTCGTCGTTTTCGATGGCGCCGATGCGGGCGCCCGAGAAGGGCGCGAAGCGGCCGAGTTCGGCTCCCAGACGGTCCGCCGCCTCGAAGGTCTTGGACCAGGCCTTCATGCGGATGGTCTGGCGATCGATGCTGATCTCTTCGAGCACGATCTCCAGATTCGCGGGAATCAGGCGGGAGATTTCGGCCAGCACGTCCAGGGCCGACAGGTTGCCCCGGTACACGCCCAGGAATTCCGCGCGCTCGTTGGCGTCGCGCACCGCATTGCGCAGGCTCGATACGGCGGTGTCGGAGGTGGCACCGGGCACGGCGGCGGCGGTGATCTGCGCCACCTGGGCTTCGACCGCGGCGGCGCGTCGCGAGTCCAGGACCACGTGGGTGCCGAAGCTCACCACTGCGAGGCCCGCAGCCACACCGGCCCATACGCCGGTGGCACCGAAGTCGCGCCGGAACCGGTCGAGGTCGAGCCGTAGGGCGAACTCCTCCTGGCGGAAATTCATGCGGGTGCGGGCGTCCGACGTGCCTCGAAGCGCCAGGGCGGTGGCGGGTGCGAAGAGCAGGGGCGAGCCCCCGGCCGCGAGCCCGGCGCTGGCACCCGGCTTCGGCAGGCCCAGGCGCCCGGTCTGGACGCCGATGCGCTCGGCCAGGAAGTGGTCGATGCGATCGAGCTGGGCCGTGCCGCCGAACAAGGTGATCTCGGAGACCACCGAGGTACCGTGGCTCAAGAGCACGGGTTCCAGGGACGCCAGGGTGCGGGCGATCTCGCGGGCGATGCGATCGAGCACTGCCAGCGCCTCGGAGTCCGTGTCCAGTGCCCCAGAGGCGCCTCCGAACAGGCCCTCCTCGCACTTGGCGCGCTCGGCGTCCTCGGGTGTCAGATTGCGATCCTTGGCCACGGCTTCCGTGAGGGCGGCGCCCGCGATGGGTACGCTGCGCGCCGACACCGGGCGTCCGTCCACCAGCAGGCACAGCGTGGTCTTGCGATGGCCCAGGTCCACCAGCAGCCGCGAACCGGGCAGGTCGAAGGCCGCGGCCAGGTTGCCGAGCACCAGCCCCTCGGCCTCCAGGGTGCGGGGCTGGCAGGCGCTGCTGGCCAGCGACTGCAGCAGATCCGAGACCTCGCTGCGGGGGGCCAGGCTGGCGAAGATCTCGGCGCGGGCGCGGTCGCCCCCCACCTGTTCCCAATCCACCACGAAGTCGTCGATGTCGAAGGGCAGCTGCGCCTCGATCTCGAAGGGCACCGCCTGCACCAGCCGCTTTCGGTCGCGGAACGGGAACTCCAGCCGGCGTGAGGAGACGCAGTCGCCGGGCAGCGCTGTGACCACGTGCTCGGTAGAGAAGCCGTGAAGAGACAGGAAGTGCCCCACCAGCTCGGGCAGCGGGATCTCCGGGTCGTCGCGTTGCAGCAGCTGGAACTGCGCCACCTCGTGGCCGCGGAGGGTCTTGCGCAGCTCGACCGCCTTCAGGCTGAAGCTACCGAGATCGAGACCGAGAACGTTCTTGAGGATGGGCATGGGAAGCGGGCGCCTGGATCTAGCGTGTGCGCCAGGATAGCACCCAGGGGTCGGCGGGGTCGGCGCGATCGATCACGGCCTCCAGCGTGCGCTGGACCTCCCCCACCTGGGCCTGGGCGGAGACGACGAACACATGGGATTCCCAGGCCGGAGGCGGGAAGATCTCGTTGGGGACGATCTCGTTCAGGACTACGCAACTCTCTGCGCTGGCCGCCTCTGGACACAGCACCTCTCCGTCCCGGCGGATCTCCAGGATCTCGCGCACCACGTCCTCTGGGGCCAGGCGCATCTCCACTCCGTCGAACAGATACAGGAGCGAGAGCACGTGGGGCGGGGCCGTGTTGAGGTTGATGCCAGCGCCTCCCACGTAGGGGTGGACGGTCAGGTAGGGGCGAAGGGCGTCCACCAGGCGGCCGTCGAAACCCTCGATCAGGCGCAACTCGTCCAGGCTGAGCAGGGGGCCGTTGGCGGCCCGGTAGGGCGGATCCTGTCGCTGGTAGTAGTCGTTCTCGCCGCCGCCTGCCTGGCGCAGGTCGTCCTTATCGAGATAGTCGATCAGGTTCTCGGCCAGCTCGCGGGTGTCATACAGGCGCAGCTCCGGGGGCAGGTCCTCGATCACCTTCTCGAACATCTCGTGCAGGAAGGGCACGGTCTTGCCGTCCAGCGCGCCACTTTCGTCGAAGCTCACCAGGGCGTTCAGGTTGAGCCGGGTTCCGGCGTCTTCGATCTGGAGGCGCAGGCTGGAACCGTCTTCGGTCGAAATCGGCGTCTCCCCCAGCAGGGCCCAGGGCTCCAGGTGGCTGTCCAGCCCGGGGCCGCCGCCGGCCGAATCCTCAAGCAACACGGCGGTGGCCAGCCGGATGCCACCTCGGGCCAGGGCCTCGGCCCGGGCCACCGACTCCCGGTTGAGCGCGATCCGGTAGTCCAGGGTGGCGCGTCGCGTGAAGGTGGCGATGCTGCTGGTGAGCAGCAGCGCGAAGAACAGCACCAGCAGCAGCACGACGCCCCGTTGCCGTCGGGCTTCTCCGGCTACCAGCATTCGCGACAATTTCTGGGGACGGTGTTGGCGTCGATGCCGAGGCTCGCGATGCGTTGCCGAGAGAACTCGCCGAAATCCCGCGTCCCGTTGGCCTGGATGAACGAGCCGGTTTCGACGGCGGCGTTGGGGAACTCCGCCAGGTAGCGCGCGCCCTCGAGGCACGAGATCACGGTGAGCCCGCACGCGACCTGGTCTCCGTTTTCCCCATTCTCAGCGTCCTCGTCGTCTTCGTCGGTTTGTCCAGCGCCCGTTCCGCCGGCGCGCGTGGGATCGAGCAGGTCCGCCAGTTGACGGGGGCGAACCGGCAGCAGCACGCGCCGTCGGTAGACCGTGGGTTCTTCTTCGTCGAGGCTGTCGAAGCCGTCGTCGTCGACTTCCGGCGCCAGGGCCAACTGGATCTCCACGGCCCGGGGCAACTCACCCGACTGGGCCAGCTGCGACGAGTCCCATTCGCTGATCCAGTCGCCGCCCTCGCTGAGGAACAGGATCCCGAACGAGGCCAGGCCGTCCAACAACAGCGGTGTCAGGTCGTCGGAATCGTAGAGGGGGAACTCGCGGTCCAGGCTCTCGGGCAGACGCGGAATCGACGTGCGCAGGAGCTCCAGTCGATCGTCGTCGTTGCGGCGCACCGTGTAGCTCACCACCGCCAGGTCCGACTCGTGGGACTGGTTGCTTCGGGCCCGGTGGTTGCGGGTCACGAACTTGACGTGATCGGCGCCTGTGTCCGAGTAGTGCGACTCGCCCAGGAACAGCCACGGGTGCAGGAGCGGATCGAGCTCCTCGGGCTTGGCGATGAGCATGGCGCTCTCCAGGTCGCGCGCCACCCGGTCGAGAACGGCGGTTGCCTGGCGGATTTCGCGGGTTCGCTCGGTGGCCCGCTGGCTCGCGTACGAAAGATCCATGTAGTAGTCGAGGGCCAGGCCAAGCACGAGGCCCGTGAGTGCCATCACCGCCAGCACCTCGATCAGGGTGAATCCGTCTCGCCGCGGCATCATCGCGTCTCGACCGGCAGCTGCTTCGCCAGGTCCTCGATGCTGAGCTCCCGATTGGCGTCGTCGCGAGCCTCGCCCGCCACCGGCAGGCCGGCTGCGAAGGCCGCGGCGTCGTATCCGTAGCTGGTTCGCGACACGCTCATCTCGCTCTCGCCCTCGAGCCAGCTCACGGTGATCAGGATTTCGCGCAGGCTCTTCAGTCCTTCGCTGATCGGCTCGTCGCTGGCGGGGTCGACGGCGTTTCCCGGGGTCGGCGGCTGGGGCAGCTGGAAGGGACGTACCTCGACCACCACGGAGAACTCCTCTTGTTCGCTCTCCTGGCGGCCGTCCGGGAGCGGCGTGCCCGCATCCAGCTCGATCTCCAGATCGCTCAGGCGCTGATCGGCCAGCAGCGAGGCCTCCAGTCGCCGCACACTGCGGCCCTCGGAGCGCAGGCTCTGGATCGCCGCCTCGGCCAGCACGCTGAAGACGATGCCAAGGATCGCCACGGCGGCCATCACCTCGAGCAGCGTGAAGCCGCGGCTACGAGCCGTCATCGTGGATCCTCACGGCCTCGGCCAGGGGAAGCACCACGAGCGTCATGCGCGCGCCCGACACCGCGTCCATCACCACGGTCGCCGCCACGCTCGTGCCGTCGCGATCGAAGCCGATGAAGGCGTCGCCCTGCTGCAGCCAGCCTTCGGGCGTCTCCATGCCCGCGAATCGGAAGCTGTCGTCGAGCCAGTGATCCTTGCCCAGCGGCGGAGGTGCCGAGTGGTACTCGCGGCGGCCGCTGCTCGGCGCCCGCAGGGGCAGCGGGACGTCGGGCGACAGGTCCAGGGGCTGGATTTCCGGCTCCGGCTCGCCAAGGGCCTGGGCCTCGGTCACCAGCCATTCCAGGCGGTAGCTGCCGGCGTCGAGATCGATCAGCACGCGGTGGGGAACCCCGGTCATGACCGAACGCTGGCGTGCCAGCTCGAGCTGTCCGGCCATCTGCAGGGCCTCGTTGCGCAGGCCCCGCCCCTGGAGTGAGCTCAGGTTCGGCAGCACCAGGGTGGCCATCACGGCCATCAGGGCCACCACCGCCAGCATCTCGATCAGCGTGAACGCCGCCGCCCGGCGCGTGGGGGGGGTCATCCGGGTCAGCTCCCGGTGTCGTCGTCGGTCCAGTTCCCGAGGTCCCGGTCGGGGCCCTCGCCGCCCGGTGCGCCGTCGGCGCCATAGGTCCACAGATCAAAGCTGCGGCTGTTGTGCTGGCCCGGGTACTCGTACTGGTATGGCTCGCCCCACGGATCCACGGGAACGGTCTCGCTGCGCATGTAGCCGCCCTCCGGGTAATTTCGCGGCTCGGGGCTCCCGCTGGGACGGGTCGCCAGTGCCTCGAGCCCCTGTTCGGTGGTGGGGAAGCGCGAGTTGTCCATGTGGTAGAGCTCGAGCACCCCCTCCAGGTTCCGGATCTGTGTCTTGGCCGCCGTGGCCTTGCCCTTCTCGACCTGGCTGAAGACCGCGACCCCCACGATTCCGCTGAGCAGGCCGATGATCAAGACCACCGCCATGATCTCGATGAGTGTGAAACCGTCCCTCGATTCGTGCATCTGGCGACCCATGGCACCCTCCCATCAGTTCAAAGCGCTCGTCATCTCCAGCAGCGGGACGAGCGTCGCAAGAATGATCACCACCACGATTCCGACCATGATCAGGATGAGAAAGGGCTCGAGAAGTGCCGTGAGCCGCGTCACGGTGGTCTCGACCTGCTCTTCGTAGGTGTCCGCCACCTTGCTGAGCATGGCCTCGAGCTGACCGCTGCGCTCGCCCACCTCGATCATGTGGGTGACCAGGGGCGGAAACTCGCCGCTGGCACGCAGCGGCGCCGCCACGCTGGCGCCCTCGGTGATGCTATCGCGCGCGGCGTCGATTGCTTCACCCAGGATGATGTTGTCGGTGACATCCCGCGCCGTGGACAGGGCCCGAACGATGGGGAGTCCGCCGGAGAGCAGCGTCGAGAGCATGCGGGTGAAGCGGGCGACGGCCACCAGCCGCACCACCCGTCCGATCACGGGCATCCGCAGCTTGACCCGGTCGAAGATCCGGCTGCCCCGTTCCGTGGCGATCGCCGCCCGGAAGCCCGCCGCGACTGCGACGCCAGCCGCCAGCATCGCCCACCACCAGTCGAGGGTGAAGTGCGAGAGGCCGATGATCGCGCGGGTGTACCAGGGGAGGGGGAGCTTCATGCTCTCCAGCAGGTCCATGATCTGGGGCAGCACCACCGTCACCAGCACCGCCACGACCACCATGGCGAAAAGCGCCATGACGCTGGGATAGATCATGATCGAGGCGACCTTGTTCCGCAGGCGAACCTGGCCCTCCAGGTAGTCCGCCAGGCGCTCCAGCACCTGCTCCAGGGCCCCGCCGGCCTCGCCCGCCCGCACCATGCTCACGTACAGGTTGGGAAACGGCCCGGACTGGGCCAGGGCGTCGGCTAGCGATGCGCCCTGGTTCACCTTGTCGCGCACCCGGCCGAGGATCGACTTGAGCTTCGCCTTCTCCATCTGGTCCGTCAGGGCGCCCAGCGCCTCCACCAGGGGAATCCCAGACGAAAGCAGGGTCGACGCCTGGCGCGTCAGCAGCGCCAGGTCGAGCGGTGCGATGCGCTCGAAGCGGGGCAGCCGGAGGCTCGGGCTCGAACCCTTGTCGGAAGCGGCGGCGGCGGCCTGGGACTCCGCCACCTCGGTGGGGAAGATGCCGTCCTTGCGCAGCCGCTCGCGGGCCTTGCGTGCGGTGTCCGCATCCAGGAAGCCGCGGGTCGCCTTGCCCGCCGTGGTAACACCCTTGTATGCGAAGACCGGCACGCTGTTCGCGCCCCTCAGATCTGTGCGACGGTGCCTTCTTCTTCGGTGGCGCGTATCACCTCGGCGACCGAGGTGACGCCCTGCAGCACCTTTCTCGCACCGTCGGCACGCAGCGTGTGCATGCCCTTGCTCATCGCCTTCTGCTTGATCGACTTGGAGTCGACATTCTGCGAAACCATGGCCCGCAGGTCGTCGTCCACCATCATCAGCTCGAAGATGCCCGCGCGCCCCAGGTACCCGGTGTAGTTGCAGGACGAGCAGCCCTCGGCCCGGTAGAAGGCGAGCGGGTGGTCCGGCGGCCGGATGCCGATCTCGCGGATCTCCGCGTCCGGGGGCTCGTACTCGATGCGGCAAGCCCGGCACAACACGCGCACCAGACGCTGGGCCAACACCGCCACCAGCGAGGAGCCCACCAGGAAGGGCTCCACCCCCATGTCCACCAGGCGCGTGATGGCGCTGGGAGCGTCGTTGGTGTGGAGCGTCGAAAACACCAGGTGGCCGGTGAGCGAGGCCTGGATGGCGATCTCCGCGGTTTCCAGGTCGCGGATCTCGCCCACCAGGATGACGGTCGGGTCCTGGCGCAGCACCGAGCGCAGGCCGTCGGCAAAAGACAGGCCGATGCGCGGGTTCACCTCGATCTGGCCCACTCCGGCCAGCTGGATCTCCACCGGATCCTCGATGGTGATGATGTTCTTGTCGGTGGTGTTGATACGGGAAAGCAACGCGTAGAGGGTCGTGGTCTTCCCGCTTCCGGTGGGTCCCGTCACCAGCACGATCCCGTTGGGCCGGCTGATGAGCCGCTCGAGCGCCTGCTGCTGCTTTTCACCGAATCCCAGCTTCTCCAGGTTCAACATCTCCTGGGTCCGGGGCAGCAGGCGCATCACCACGCGCTCGCCGTGGGTCACCGGAACCGTGGACAGGCGCACGTCGTAGTCGCGCCCCGCGATCTTGAGCCGGATGCGACCGTCCTGGGGCAGGCGCTTCTCGGCGATGTTGAGGCCGCCCATGATCTTGATGCGCGACACGATGCTGGCCTGGAGCGCCTGGGGCAGCGGCTTGATGGGCTCGTAGAGCACGTCGTCGATCCGGAAGCGCACGCGGATCTCGCGCTCGAAGGGCTCCAGGTGAATGTCGCTCGCCCGATCCTTGACCGCGTGCTGGAGCATGGAGTTGACCAGCTTGATGATGGGCGACTGGTCGGCCGCCTCCAGCAGGTCCTGGGGCTCCTGGCTGGCCTCCATGGCCAAGGCGTCCAGATCGTCGGCGGCGTCCTCGGCCAGGGCGTCGGTGGCACTGCCGCCCCGGTCGTAGGCCTCGTTGATGGCGCCAAGCAGGGTGCGCTGGGTCGTCAGTTCCACGGCCACCTGGCTGCCGCCGAACAACAGGCGCAGGTCGTCGAAGGGCGTGGTGTCCAGGGGGTTGACGGCGACTACGCGCACGGTGCCGTCGGCCGCGCGATCCAGGGGCAGCACCAGGTGGGCCTTGGCGAATGCGATGGGCACGCGTTCGATCAGCGCCTCGTCCACGTCTTCGCGCTCGATGCGGGTGCGGATGGGGAGCTGGAGCTGGTGGGCCAGGGCCTCGAGCACCTCGTCCTGGGTCAGGTGGCCCTCGGCCACCAACACGTCCATCAGCCGGCGGCCGCTCTGCGCCTGGGCGCTGCGGGCTTCGGCCATCTGCTCGTCGGAGAGGCCCGCCTTGCGCCGCAGGATCTCGGCCAGGTCGAGAGAGCCTCCGCGCGCCAGGGCTTCGCTCACGGCTCCTCCGGCGGCGCCAACATCACCGACGGCTCGAGGCCGTGGGAGCGGCGGAGCGCCATGCCCACGCGTTCGGCCTCCTCGACGTTCTCGAACGGGCCCAGCTGCACCTGGTAGAGGACCGCGCCGTCGACTTCGCCCGAGACCAGGTTGCCGTCGTAGCCGGCGTCCACCAGTTCGGTGAGCTTGCTCACGGCCGCGTCCGGATCGCTGTAGATGGCGGCCTGGAGGAAATAGCGGGGCGCGGCGCGGGCCGCCTGGGTCGCGGCCTCGGCCGTCTCGCGTTGCTGCTCGTCGCGCTGCGCCTGTTCGATGTCGCGCATGCGCTCGAGCGGATAGCGCGCCTGGTGGTTGAGCACGGCGGTGCGCACCGGGTTCGCGCTCCTCTCCGGCTTGTATTCCTCGCCCGCGGCCTCGGCCTCGGCCTTGCGCTCGGCCTCGTGGGCGCGCACCTCCTCGATGCGGCCGATCTCCACCCCGGCGCTCTCCGTGAACTCCTCGCGCTTGCGAATCGTCTCCAGCTCGAGATCCTGCGGATTGCGAATGATGTGCGGCGTCAGGAACACCAGCAGGTTGGTCTTCGTCAGCGTCTTCGTAGTGGTCTTGAACAGCCAGCCGAGGATCGGGATGTCGCCGAACCACGGCACCTTGCTGACGATGTCGGCGTAGTTGTCGCTGATGAGGCCGCCCACCACGATGGTTTCGCCGTCGGAAACCACCACCGTATTCTCGATGTTGCGGGTCGAGAGCGGCACACCCACGTCTTCGGCGGCGCCGGTGACGGAGATCAGGCCCTCGTTGATGGCGCTGATCTCCTGGTAGATGTCCAGGCGCAGGGTGTTGCCCTCGGTGATCTGGGGCGTCACCCGCAGCGTGACGCCGATGTCCTGGCGTTCCACGTTGACCGAGGTGGATAGGCCCAGCTGCTGGCCCTGGGCCGACTCCACCCGGCTGCTGATGATGGGAATGTTGTCGCCGATGCGGATCTCCGCCTCCTCGTTGTCCGAGGTGAGGATGTGGGGCGCGGCCACGATGTTGCGTCCTGTCTCGCTGGCGGAGGCGCGGATGATGCCCTGGATCAGGGTGCCGGAGGTTTCGCCGGTAACTTCGTCGGTTTCCAGGGTATTGCGAAGGAAGTTCGTGATGAAGGGCGCCGCGGCCGCTCCCGCGGGCCCCCCCAGCGCGGTTCCGACCAGCTGGTTCGTATTGCTATCCGTGGCCGACGCCACCGTCACGTCGTAGGTGTCGGTCACCAGGCGGTAGATGCCGTTGAAGCCCAGCTCCTCGCCGTCGGTGACGTTCACCTCCATGATCAGCGCCTCCACCAGCACCTGGGGCCGCTGGATGTCGAGCTTCTCGATCACCGCCATGGCGGTGGCGTAACCCTCCTTGCTGGCGCGGATCACCAGCGAGTTGGTGGCGGGGTCGGCGGTGATGGTGATGCCCTCGTCCAGGCCCGCCACCGCCGTGCGCAGCTGCTGGGCCTGGGCGCCGCCCAACGCACCGGCTGCGGCCGCACTGCCACCGCCTCCGGTGATCAGGGAACTCAGCGTCTGGGCCAGCTCCTCGGCATTGGCGTGCTTCAGGTAGTAGACGCGGATGCGGCCGCCGCCCTCGATGGGCACGTCGAGCTTGTGCACCAGCTCGCGGATGTCTTCCAGCTGGTTGCGCGCCGCCAACACGATCAACGAATTGGTGCGGTCGTCGGTGAGGATACGGACCTGCCGCAGCGGCGAAACGCTGCCCGCAGCCGTCGGGGGGTTGCCGCCGCGACGCGACGCCGACGTGCGGCGAGCCGCGGCGCGGGTGCCGCCGCCCGCGGCAGTTGTAGCCACCTCGGCTCCGTAGATTTCCGAGATCTGGTCGGCCAGGGTGCCCGCGTCGGCGTGTTGGATGCGCATCACCGTGAGCTCGTCCCGGTAGTTCTCCACATCGATCGATTCCAGGATCGAGAGGATGCGCCTGATGTTGGAGGCCGACTCCGTCAGGATCACGGTGTTGGTGGGGCCATAGGCCGCCATGGCCGCGTCCTTGGAGACGAGCGGCTGCAGCGTCGACACGATCGACTCGGCGTCGATGTACTGCAGGGGAATCAGCTGGGTGAGATACGAGTCGCGGTTCGGCGGTGGGTTGTTGCTCTGCAGCGTCCGGATGTTGGATTCCTTGGCGTCGCGGATGGGGATCACCTTCATGGCCCCGCCGGGTGTCTGGACCGTGGTGAAGCCCTTGACCTGGAGCACCGATTCGAAGACCGCGTAGGCCTGGCTGCGCGGGATGGCCGTGGGGGAGACGATGGTGACGCGGCCGCGAACCCGGTCGTCGTAGATGAAGTTGGTCTTGGTCATGGAGGCGATGGTGGCGATCACCACCGACAGCTCCACGTCCTTGAAATCGAGGGTGACCATGTCCTCGTCCGAATCGAGCGGCGGCGGCGAAAGCTCCAGGGGCGGATTTTCCGCTGCGATGACGTCGTTCGCCAGCGCAGTCATCATCGGCAGCACCCAGAGCAGGGCGGCCGCGGCGGCCCACAGGCGCCTCGTCGTTCCCGCTCGTCTTTTCGAAGTCGTTCGCACCGGCCTTCCTATTCCCAAACTATTCCCAAACTATTCCCAAACGAAGTCGCAAACGAAGTTATTCGTAGATGAAGTGCAGGCTGCGGCCGCCCTGCAACACCACGTCCACCTCATCGGCCTGGGAGAACTCGGCCAGGATCTTTGCCGTGTCCTGGGTGCTCTCGATGGGCTGGCCGTTGAATTCGATGATCACGTCGTTGTTCTTGAGTCCGATCCGTTCGAACAGGCTTCCGGGCTTGATGGCCCGCAGCTCGAGGCCCACCATCTGATCGTCCTCGAACTTGGGGATCATGGTGGCCTGGGAGAGCAGGGCGCCCGGGTTCCGGACCAGCTCCTCCACGTCTGCGCGCGGCACCGAGAAGCGGTCCTCCGCCACCTGGCGCAGGTTCTTGCCCAGATCCGTGCTCTCCTGGCTGCGCGGCGCGCGCCGCGACGACGTGCGCGCCGTGGGCGAGCTGCGGGGCGATCTCGCGGAGGCAAGGCTTCGCGCGCGGGCCGCGCGGGCCGACGGGGCGGCGCTGGTGGTAGTGGTGGGGAGTGCGTCATCGTCAATGGAGAGCTTGCGGTGCTCGCCGTTCTCGGACAGGACGATCAGCTTGCGCTCGATGCGCACTACCTCGGCCTTGCGGTTCTTCAGGCGGGAGCCCACCTGCACCACCTCGACCTCATGCGATTGCGTGTCCTCTACCGCCGCCCACGAGAAGATCGGGTTGCTGGCCGCGGCGGTGCCACGCAGTTCGAGCGGGAGGCGCGTGTCCTCGAGCGACACGTTCGCCGGCAGCGGGGCCGCCGCCGGCGCCAGGATCGAGGCGTTGAAGAGATTGCGCGTCAGGATGACCTGGGTGTCTTCCCAGCTGTTGACGGCCGGCGCCGCGGCAGCGGGCGCGACATCCTCGGCCGCGGCCGTGGGCATCAGCAGGGCCGCAAATACCGAGTTGGCGGTGTTCGCCGCCAGAAAGCAGCAAAGCACGAAAAGCCCCGAATTGGCGGTCCAGCTGAGCGTTCGACCCATGATGTTTTACTCGGTCTACCGGCGTCATACCCGCCGCCGCCGTCCACCCCTGCCGGAACCGGTTAGACCTGCCGGAACCGATTAGACCTGCCGGAACCGGTTAGACACCGGGGATTATACCCCGGCATCCGCGCCACGTCGGGATCCTTCGGAATTTCGCGAGGTTACGCAAGTCACACGCAGGTTCGCCGGCGTCCCCCCGCTCCCTGTTGAGACACCCGATGGGGAACTTGCGTTCGCTTGCCGTCGGAGATTCCGGTTTTCGTCTCGTCGGGCGGATGCGGCCCGGCCCCCCGGTTGACATTCAGTCGCAAGCGCCGAGGTTTCCGGCCGCGAGGCTGGCCGATCCGGGCGTCCCCGGGGGGGAAGCCGCGTTCGAGCAGAGACACCAAGCGGGCCGCTGACGACGCTGACGAGATTGGGCCCGGGAGCCGGGAGAAGAGGAATCGACATGGCGGAGACCGGAAAGGTCATCGGGATCGACCTGGGCACCACCAATTCGGTGGTCGCGGTGATGGAGGGCGGCCAGCCCACGGTCATCGCAAACGAGGAGGGCGGTCGCACGACCCCCTCGGTCGTCGCCTTCACGGATGAGGGCGAGCGCCTGGTGGGCGCCATCGCCAGGCGCCAGTCGGTGACCAACCCCACCGGAACCGTCTACTCGATCAAGCGCTTCATGGGGCGCCGCCGCGACGAGGTTTCCGAGGAGATCACCCTGGTGCCCTACCAGGTGATCGAGGGCAAGGAGGGTACCGCCTCGATCCAGGTCAGGGACGACGTCTACACGCCGCCCGAGATCTCGGCCATGATCCTGCGCAAGCTCAAGGAGGCCGCCGAAGCCCACCTGGGCGCCCGGGTCTCGGGCGCGGTGATCACCGTGCCCGCCTACTTCAACGACGCCCAGCGCCAGGCCCCCACGGACGCCGGCGCCATCGCGGGCCTCGACGTGAAGCGCATCATCAACGAGCCCACCGCGGCAGCACTCGCCTACGGGCTCGACAAGAAGGAAGACGAGAAGATTGCCGTGTTCGACTTCGGGGGCGGGACCTTCGACATCTCGATCCTCGAGGTGGGCGAGAACGTGGTGGAGGTGAAGGCCACCAACGGCGATACCCACCTGGGCGGCGACAATCTGGACCAGCGCATCATCGATTTCCTGATCGCCGAGTTCAAAAAGGACCAGGGCCTCGACCTGGCCAAGGATCCCATGGCGCTCCAGCGCCTGCGCGAGGCCGCAGAGAAGGCCAAGGTCGAGCTCTCGAGCGCAATCAGCACCGACATCAACCTGCCGTACATCACGGCAGACAAGACCGGTCCCAAGCACATGACCCTGAAGCTCACGCGGGCCAAGTTCGAGCAGCTGGTCGAAGACCTGATCGACCGCAGCCTCGAGCCCTGCCGGATGGCCCTGTCGGACGCGGGCCTCACGGCCGCGGACATCGATGAGGTGGTGCTGGTGGGCGGCTCGACCCGCATCCCCATGGTTCAGGAAAAGGTGAAGGCGCTTTTTGGCCGGGAGCCCAACCGGACCGTGAATCCCGACGAAGTCGTTGCCGTGGGTGCGGCGGTGCAGGGCGGTGTGCTGGCCGGCGACGTGAAGGACGTGCTGCTGCTTGACGTGACGCCCCTGTCGCTGGGCATCGAGACCCTGGGCCAGGTGATGACGAAGCTGATCGAGAAGAACACCACGATCCCGACCCGGCGCAGCCAGGTCTTCTCGACTGCGGCCGACAACCAGCCGCAGGTGGAGATCCACGTGCTCCAGGGCGAGCGCGAGGTGGCCACCGGCAACCGCACCCTCGGGCGCTTCATCCTGGACGGCATTCCGGCGTCGCCGCGCGGCGTGCCCCAGATCGAGGTGAGCTTCGATATCGATGCCAACGGCATCCTGTCGGTCGCGGCCACGGACAAGGCCAGTGGCAAGGAGCAGTCGATCCAGATCCAGGGCAGCGGCGGCCTGGCCCGTGATGAGATCGAGCGGATGGTACGGGAGGCGGAGTCCCACGCGGATGAGGACAAGGCCCAGCGCGCGAAGGTGGAGAAGCACAACGCGCTGGACACCATGATCTATCAGGCCGAGAAGCAGCTGAAGGACAATGCGGACAAGCTCTCCGAGTCGGACCGCCAGGGCCTGAATACGGCGCTCGAGTCGGCCAAGGCCGATCTCGAGAGCAATGACGTGGCGCGCCTGGACGCCGCACGCCAGCGCCTGGAGCAGGAGCTTCACAAGCTCGCCGAGGTGCTCTACAAAGCCCAGACGGCCGAGCCGGGGGCCGAAGCCGGGGATCGCGCCGGCGGCTCCGCAGGTGGCCCGGCCGCGTCCGATGACGCTGACGTGATCGACGCCGAATATACGGAGGAGAAGGGGGACGGCTGATCCCCCGTCGCGAGGCGGTGGCCCCCCGACCCCGAAGTCGTGAGTCAACCCAGACGTAGCGGCCCGTTTGCCGAGCTGTACGGCGAATTCGCCGACCGGCTTCGCGGCGATCGCTGGCAACCGGACGTGGATGTGTTCGAGACCGACCAGGGCGTGATCGTCCGGGTCGAGATCGCCGGGATCCAGTCCGAGGATGTGCGGGTGAACGTGGACGGTCAGGTGCTCCGGCTGAGTGGTGAGCGTCGGCCGCCCGAGGGGCCGGACGTGCAGCGACTGCACCAGATGGAGATTGCCACCGGGCCGTTCGAACGCCGCGTGCGCATTCCCATTCCCTTCGATCGGGATCGCGTTTCGGCCCACCTGGCAGACGGGTTCCTGACCGTGACGCTTCCGCGCCGGCCCTCGCCGCGACGCGAGGTGAAGGTCGAGAGTTGATGTCCGACGAGTCGGGCGAGATCCGGCCCGACAGCGGGTTCGCCGCCACGGGCGCGCGGGTTGCCGTCGGCACGGGCGAAGACGAGGGTGTCGCTCCGGTCGAGATCCCCGAGACGCTCCCGGTCCTGCCGCTCAAGAACACGGTCCTGTTTCCGTTCCTGCTGTCGCCCCTGCTGGTGGCCAGCACACGCTCCAAGCGGCTGATCGATCAGGTGCTGCTGACGCCACAGCGACTGCTGGTGGCGGCCGCAGTCAAGTCTCCCGTGGAGGGGAGCCCGGGAGCCGGCGACGTGTACCGCACGGGTACGGTGGTGCGCATCGCAAAGATGCTCACGTTCCCCGACGAGTCGTACCGGTTGCTTGTGCAGGGCGTGGTGCGGGTTCGCATCGACGACTTCGTGTCGTCGGATCCATTTCTGACTGGCCGCATTCATGCCCTGGAGGAGACTGGCGACCCCGATTCGGTGGAGACGACCGCCCTGGTGCGCAACGTGTCCCAGGCGTTCGGCGCCCTGGTGGCGGAAAGTTCGCGACTCTCGGACGAGCTGCAGGTGCTGGTTGCCAACCTGGACGAGCCCTCGAAGCTGGCCGATCTGGTGGGCTCGAATCTCGACTTCGATGTGTCGGGCAAGCAGGCGCTGCTGGAGGACCTGGATGTCCCCACCCGCCTGAAGCGGGTGCTTGAGCAGATCGGGAGAGAGCGCGACGCCATGCGCGTCGAGAGCGAGATTCGCGACAAGGTCCAGACCGACCTGGGCAAGACCCAGCGCGACTACATGCTGCGCCAGCAGCTCGAGGCCATCCGCCAGGAACTGGGCGAGGCCGAGGACGCCCCGTCCGAGGTGGAGCGTCTGCGCGAGCGCATCCAGGCCGCGGAGATGCCCGAGGAGGCGAACACCCAGGCCACCCGCGAACTCGACCGGCTGGCCGCCATGCCGTCGGCGGCGGCGGAGTACGGCGTGATCCGCACCTATCTGGAGTGGATGACGGATCTGCCGTGGTCGACGATCAGCGACGACCGCCTGGACGTGGAAGAGGCGGGTCGAATCCTGGACGAGGATCACTACGGTCTCGACAAGGTCAAGGAACGCATCGTCGAGTACATCGCGGTGCTCTCGCTGAAGCGCGACCTCAAGGGGCCGATCCTGTGCTTCGTGGGCCCCCCCGGCACCGGCAAGACTTCGTTGGGCCGCTCGATCGCGCGCGCCCTGGGACGCGAATTCCAGCGCATCTCCCTGGGCGGCGTGCGCGACGAGGCCGAGATTCGCGGCCACCGCCGCACCTACGTGGGCGCGCTTCCGGGGCGCGTCATCCAGGGCCTGCGCCGCGCCGGCACCCGCAACCCGGTGTTCATCCTGGACGAAGTGGACAAGGTGGGCGCCGACTACCGGGGCGATCCGTCGTCCGCACTGCTCGAGGTCCTGGATCCGGAACAGAACTTCGCCTTCAGCGATCACTATCTGGAGGTGCCCTTCGACCTGTCCCAGGTGCTGTTCATCGCCACCGCCAACGTCATGAATCCGGTGCCGGCCGCGCTGCGCGACCGCATGGAAGTGATCGAGCTTCCCGGCTACATCGAAGAAGAGAAGGTGGAGATCGCGAAGCGTTTCCTGGTGCCGCGACAGATCGAGCAGAACGGCGTGGGCGGAATCTCCCTGGAGATTCCCGAAGAGACGCTGCGCACCATCATCCACGGCTACACCCGGGAAGCGGGGGTGCGCAACCTGGAGCGGGAGATCGGAGGCGTGGCTCGCAAGATCGCCAGGCGCGTGGCGGAGGACGGTCTGAAGGGTCCGGTGCGGGTGGCGCCTGAAGACCTGGGCGATCTGCTTGGACCGGTTCGCTTCGAGCCCGAGATCGCAGAACGCCTGGGCGAAGCGGGCGTGGCCGTGGCGCTAGCCTGGACCCCGGCGGGCGGCGACATCCTGTTCGTCGAATCCACCCGGATGCCGGGCAAGGGAAAACTCAAGCTCACCGGCTCGCTGGGCGACGTGATGCGCGAGTCGGTGGAAGCGGCGCGCTCGTGGCTGCGGGGCCAGGCTTCCGAGATGGGAATCGACGAGGCGATCTTTGCCAACTCGGACGTCCACCTGCACGTGCCCGCCGGCGGGGTGCCCAAGGACGGCCCCTCGGCTGGAATCGCCATGGTGACTTCCCTCGCGTCGCTGTTGAGCGGACGCCCGGCCCATCCGGACGTGGCTATGACCGGGGAGATCACCCTGCGCGGCAAGGTCCTCCCGGTGGGAGGCATCAAGGAGAAGGTGCTGGCCGCCAAGAGGGCCGGAATTCGACGGGTGGTCCTGCCCGAGCTCAATCGTCGCGACGTGGAGGAGATTCCGTCGAAGCTGCTCGAAGGACTCGAGCTGGACTATGTCGGGAGGATCGATGAAGCGCTCCGGTACACCCTGTCACCGCCGAATTGACGCCATCGCCGTGGCGCTGAGCCTCGGGTTGCTGGGTCTTCCGGCCTGCGTCACCCGCGGCACCCACCTGGAGATGGTTGCGGATCGCGATCGCCTGCTGGAACGCAGCCAGATGCTGCAGGATCGGGTGGAGCTGCTTAGCGCCTCCACCGAGAGTCTCTCCGCCGAGCGCGTGAGCCTGATCGACGAGATGGAGGATCTGCGCAGCACCCGCGAAATACTGGAGAGCGACGTCCACAAGCTCCAGCGCACCGAGTCGATCCTCTCCGAGGCCCTGCGAACGCGCGAGGAGGAACTCGCCACCCACAAGCAGCAGATCCACGAGCTGCAAGGCACCTACAAGGGGCTGGTGGAGGATCTGGAGAAGGAGCTCTCCGAGGGCTACCTGGAGATCGAGGAGCTGCGCGAGGGGATCCGCCTCAACCTTACCCAGGACGTGCTGTTCGCCTCGGGCTCGGCCGAGGTGGGGGACGCGGGCATTGCGGTGCTGCGCAAGGTGGCCGCTCGGATCGAGTCGGTTGCCTACCGGGTGGAGGTGCAGGGGCACACCGACAGCGTTCCCGTGAGCGGAAGGCTTGCCACCCGGTTCGCTTCGAACTGGGAGCTGGCGGGTGCCCGGGCCAGCCGCGTGGTGCGGGTGCTTGCCGATGCGGGCATCGCCCCCGCGCGAATGACGGCGGTGTCCTTCGGCGAGTTCAGACCCGTGGATTCCAACGACACCAACGCCGGCCGCGCCCGGAACCGACGCATCGAGATCCGCCTGATTCCCGTGCCACCCGAAGCAGCGCCCGAAGCCGCTTCGTGACTCCGCCCGGCGGGGTGCGCGTCCGCCTCGAGGGCATCTATGGGCGGGCGTTGGCCGCGGTGGACGCCGCCGCGGCGTTGCGCCGCGCAGTCGTTCGCCACGGCGACGATCTCTCGATCGCGGGTGAACCCGTAGGCGGGGCTCGACTGGTGGTCCTGGCGGCGGGCAAGGCGGCGGCGGCGATGGCCGCGGAGCTCGAGCGCATCGCGGGCGATCGCATCGCGGCCGGCCTGGCCATCACCGTGAACGGCCACGGCGCCGACCTGTCGCGCATGACCCTGCGCGAGGCGGCGCACCCGGTACCGGACGCGCGCGGAGCGCGAGCCGCGGAGGAGGCCCTGACGCTGGTGGCCTCGGCGACCGGTGACGATCTCCTGCTGGTGTTGCTGTCGGGCGGCGCGTCGAGCCTGCTCACGTGTCCCGCTTCCGGTCTGTCGCTGCGTGACGTGGCCGACACCACGCGGGCCCTGCTGGAGGGCGGTGTCGAGATCGAGGAGCTGAACGCGGTGCGAAAACACCTGAGCCGGGTGGCGGGCGGCCGTCTGGCCCGCTGCAGCGGGGCCAGGAGGCTCGAGGTGCTGGCCATCTCCGACGTGCCCGGCGATCGCCTGGACGTGATCGGTTCGGGTCCGTTTGCGCCCGACCCCACCACCTACCGCGACGCACTGGCGGTGGTCGATCGATCCGGCGTTCGCGAGCGGGTGCCGGACGGGGTGCGTTCGCACCTCGCGGCCGGCGTGCGGGGCGAGTTGGACGAGACCCCGAAACCGGGCGATCCCGCCTTCGCCGGGGTGCGCACGACGCTGCTGGCGAGCAACCAGACGGCGCTGGACGCCGCCCGGCTGGCGGCACAGGAGGGCGGTCTCGAAGCGCGCGTCCTCGCGGGGGAGCTGCACGGGGAGGCCCGGCACGCAGGGCGTCGGTTGGTGGCCCGGGCTCGGGCAGTGGCTGGCGATCGTCCGGTCTGCCTGGTGGCAGGCGGCGAGACGGCGGTGAACGTGCGCGGATCGGGCCGCGGCGGCCGCAGTCAGGAGCTGGCGCTGGCGGCCGCTCTGGAGCTGGCCGGGCGCGACGACGTGGCGCTACTGGCTGCGGGCACCGATGGCAGCGACGGGCCCACCGATGCGGCAGGCGCCTTCGCCGACGGAGGCACCGTGGCGCGCGGCCTGGCCCGCGGGGTCGTGGCGAGCCGAGCACTCGACGACAACGACTCCCACACCTTCTTCGCTGCCGAAGGGGGCGTGTTCCGCACGGGGCCCACGCTCACCAACGTGATGGACCTGGCGCTCGTGTATGTCGAGCGGAGCTAGCGTGAATCACCCTCCCGGACCATCGCCGGGCGCGCTGGGGTGGCGGGCTGCGGTTCTGTTGTCCCTGATCGTGCAGGCCGTGGTGCTCTACGCGCGGATCTGGCTCGGGCGCCGCGGGATCTTCGCGCTCTCCGAGGAGCAGCTCACCCGGCGAGCCAAGCACTTCGCCCGCCGCTTCGTCGCCGCGGCCATGCGCTTCCGGGGCGGTCTGATCAAGCTGGGGCAGGTGGCGAGCCTGCGCGTCGACGTGATGCCGCCGGAGGTCACCGACGAGCTCGCCCGACTCCAGGATCGGGTGGAACCCCACGCGTTCAGCGAAATCGTTGCGCGTGTGGAGCGGGAGCTGGGGGCTTCGATCGGGGAGCGCTTCGCAGCCTTCGATCCCGAGCCGCTGGCTGCCGCCAGCCTGGGCCAGGTGCACCGGGCGCGCCACGAGGACGGGCGCGAGTTGGCGGTCAAGGTGCTGTACCCGGGGATCGAGCGGTCGGTGGCCGTGGACCTGGCCATGACGAAGCTCGCCCTGTGGTTGTTCGACTTCATCAGCGTTGCGGATCTGACCCAGGTCTACCGGGAGCTGCGGGACACGCTCCGAGGCGAGATGGACTATCTGCAGGAGGGGCGGGCCGCGGAGGAGGTGGCCCACAACCTGGGGCGCGATCCGGAGCTGGCCGCGCGCATTCGCGTGCCGAAGATCGCGTGGGAGCTGACCACCCGCTGCGTGCTCAGCATGGAGTTCCTGGAGGGGGTCAAGATCAACGACACCGCCGCGCTCGAGGCCCAGGAGACTCCGGTGACCGATCGCGTGCTGTGGGTTTCGCGCGCCTTCCTGCACATGATGTTCCGCGACGGCTTCTTCCACTGTGATCCCCACCCGGGCAACCTTCTGGTGGGCCCGGACGGGCGCATCGGGATCGTGGATTTCGGCATGCACCGGCGCCTCGAGCCCCGGATCCTGGCGGCCTTTCGCAAGAACGTGATGGCCTCGCTGCTGCGCAATGCGGACCTGTACGCCGAGTCGCTGCTGGACGCGGACATCGTCGACCGCGCAGACGTCCCCGCCGTGAAGGCGCTGGCCGAGATGAGTTTCGACCCCGCCTACTACAACCTGACGCCCCAGGAGATGGCCAACCTGGACTTCGGTGAGTATTTCCGGCGCATGCGCCGGGAGATGAAGCGGATTCGGAGCTTTCGCCTTCCCGACGGGCTGGTCATGTGGTCGCGGGCGCTGTCGCTTCTATATGCCCTGGTGGTGGAGCTCGCGCCGGGGATGCGCCCGCTGGACGTTCTGGGGCCGTACGCGGCCGAGTTCCTGCAGCCTGGGGTCCAGCCGGCGCCGGTGAATCCCGACGTGTCGCACCCGTCAAAGACCGTGTAGCCTGTGTGCCCGCACGCCCCCGGTGGGCGGTTCGCGGGAGGATGGGGAAAGCCCCCCGGTGCCACCGGTGCGGGTTCAGGAATCTTGGAGGAGGGAGAAAAGGCCATGAAGACGGAAGCCACACGAACACTCATCATCGCGATTGCGATTGCGCTGACGCTCTCGCTGGTCGGCGCCACGGCGGCGATCGCGCAGGACAAGGGCAAGAGCACCCAGACCGAGGCCGAGTGGATCAAGTTCGACCCCGCGGCAAAGACGGTGACGGTCAAGGTGACGAAGCCCGGACGGGGCGACGACTCCAAGCGCCTCCAGAAGAACAAGGAAGCCACCTTCAACGTGAAGCCCGAAGGGTCGGTGCTCACCCGCACCACGGTCTCGATCAACGGCCAGAAGGCGGACCTCAGCGACCTGTCGGAGGGCAAGACCGTCAACATCTACTGGCGGCCGGATCCCAACGACGACGCCAAGATGTTTGCGCGCAAGATCGACGCCATCCTGAGCGAAGCGGAGCTCGACGCGCGCGAAGTCACCGACTGATCCCACGGGCGCATTCCCGGGCTGGAACGATCGCCGTGGCCATCGACGCCGACGAGTACAAGCAGTGTCTGTCGCTCTGGGCCACGGGAGTCACGATCGTGACGTCCCGGGCGGGTGATCGCATCCACGGCATGACCGTCTCGGCCTTCACCGAGGTCTCGCTGGATCCGCCCCTGGTGTTGGTGTGTGCCGAGAAGACCACCATTACCCACGACCTGATCGCACAGGGGGGGGTCTTCGCGGTGAACCTGCTCGCCCGGGAGCAGGAGGGGCTTTCGAATCGCTTCGCGTCCAAGAAGGACGAGCACCGCCGCTTCGAGGGCACTGCCCACCGATGTGGCGCGACCGGGGCGCCCCTGATCGAGGGAGCCCTGGCGTCCCTGGACTGCCGGGTGGTGGCGGCCCACGACACCGGAGACCACGTGATCTACGTGGGACGCGTCGAAGAGACGCATCGCTCCGAGGGCGAACCGCTGATCCACTTCGCGAGGCGCTACCGCTCGCTGGCTTAGGGGACGGCCTAGGGGACGGGGTTGACTATTGACTTTTTCGGCCCGCTGTCGGCGTTGCCTCTGACTCCAAGAAAAAGTCAATAGTCAACCCCGTCCCCATCCTATGGTCCCATCCTATGCGGATTCGCGCTCCATGGCTTCGGTGTAGCGGCCGTAGCGGGCCGCTCCGTTGCAGCGGGCCCGGTGGTAGAGGGCCTTCTGGCCCGCGTCCCGGTTCTCGCGCTTGCCCCTCCACGCCTTGAGGGCGGGGGCCTGCAGGGCACGGCCGTAGGAGAAGCTGAGCTCCCAGGGACTACCCCCCACTTTGTTCATCTCGTTCAGGTGGGCCGTGGCAAGCTGATCGCTCTGGCCGCCGGACAGGAACACGATGCCGGGAACCTCGGCCGGCACGGCGTTGCGGAAGCAGCCAAGGGTCATTTCCGCCACCGTCGCTACATCGGCCTGGGTGCTGCACTCGGTGCCGGACAGCACCATGTTGGGCTTGAGGATCGTCTCCGTCAGGTTCACGCGCTGGCGATACAGCTCGTCGTAGAGCTTGCGCAGGGCGCGGGTGGTCGCCTCGAGGCAGCGCTCGGCCGTGTGCGGGCCGTCCATCAGCACCTCGGGCTCCACGATGGGGACCAGGCCGCCCTCCGTGCACAGCGCCGCGTAGCGGGCCAGGGCATGGGCGTTGGCGTCCAGGCAGGTGTCGCTGGGTATGCCGTCGCCAATGCTGATCACTGCGCGCCACTTGGCGAAGCGCGCCCCCAGATCCCGGTACTCGGCCACGCGCTCGCGCAGACCGTCCAGGCCTTCCGTGATCTTCTCGCCCGGTGCGTAGGGCAGGTCCTTGGCGCCCTTGTCCACCTTGATGCCCGGGAGGATTCCCTTCTCCTGGAGCAGCTTGGGAAACGGCGTCCCGTCCGCGCTGCTCTGGCGCAGGGTTTCGTCGAAGAAGATCACGCCGCTGATGAATTCTTCGGCGCCTTCGGTGGTGAACAGCATCTCGCGGTAGAAGCGCCGGTTCTCTTCGGTGGACTCGGCTTTGATCGAGTCGAACCGCTTCTTGATCGTGGGCGTACTCTCGTCGGCGGCGAGGATTCCCTTGCCCGGCGCGACCATGGCGCGTGCGATGTCTGCGAGTTCCGACACTGTTCGTTCTCCGCGTTGGATGGGGGCCGAAATGCCCGAATGAGTTCATGATTTAGCGCTCTGGCGGCGCTCGTGCAATTCGCGGAGCGGTCCCGGCCCAACGGCGCGCTGTGGTAGCTTGCCCCAGTGGAACCGATTCGCCTCGTCGTCTACTCCGACTACCTGTGCCCGTGGTGTTACAACGCTGCGGTGCGGCTGGAGCGGCTCGAGCGCGAGTCTGCGGGCACCGTGCAGCTCGAGTGGCGGAGCTACCTGCTGCGGCCAACGCCTCGCGACGGACGCGATCTCGGGCGATTTCGCGACTACACACGCTCGTGGTTACGCCCCGCCGCCGAGCCCGACAGCGGCGCGTTCCGGGTCTGGGAGACCGATGCGGGTCCGCCGTCCCACAGCGTTCCCGCTCACCTGGTTGCCAAGGCGGCCGCCCGGGTGGGCCCGGAAGCGTTCGCCCGCGTACACGCCCGCCTGCTGCGCGCCTATTTTGCCGAGAACCGTGACGTGAGCGATCGAGACACCCTGCACGATCTGTGGCGTGAGCTGGGGTTGCCAGCGGTCGCCTTCGATCGGGTGGACGATCCGGAGCTGCTGCGGGAGGTCGTGGGTCAGCATCAGGAGGCGTTGGAGACCGGAGTCACCGGGGTTCCCGCCATACGCCGGGAAGGGGACGACGCCGTGATCGTGGGAGCCCACCCGCTGGCCCTCTACCAGCGCTGGGTGGCGCGGTTGCACGAGCGGGCGGTGGGGGAGGGCGCGGACCGATGAGCGGCGGCTCGGCCGGCACGGCCCGAAACAGGCGCACCACCTTGCGCGGCGCCCACACGCGTTGCTTTCCCGATCGTCAGAGTGTGTGCGGAAAGGCAAGCCTTCCGCGAAAGGCTCAGTCCCGATCCAAGATGTCGGCGACGCCCGAACGAGACTCTTCCATCTCGGCCCGCAACGCTTCGCGGTTGCGCCGCTCTCGCTCCTTCTCCGACAACGACAGGAACGCCACCGTGTCGAATTCAGCCCACATGGGAAGAGCCGAGAACGCCAAGATCGCAAGGGGGGATGCCCGCAAAAGGGTGATCGCGAGCGCGAAGGTTGCCATCACGGTGAGCCCCTCCGTGGCGGCCAGCGCCCACTCGGATCCGGCCATCTCCGACTCGTCGGCGCCTCGTGCCATCTCCCGCCGCCAGCGCTCGAGGGTTTCCCACAGGGGGAGGTCCTCGATTGACTCGACCTCCCAGACTTCGGTGTCGTAGTCGCGTTCGGAGATTGCAAAGCGCTCGAAGCCGCCTTCCGTCCGCTGGGATCCTTCGAAGACTTCGGCATCGTGGATCTTGGGCGCACGCGCAACGAACTCGGCAGCCGCACGCTTCGGAGCTTCATCGATAGCCGAGGCGACCTGGAGCTCCGGTTCCGGCTCGGGCTCGGGTCCCGGCTCGGGTTCCGGCTCGGGCTCGGGCTCGGGCTCGGGTTCCGGTTCCGGCTCGGGTTCGGGTTCCGGCTCGGGCTCCGGGTCGGGAGGAATGGGCGGGAGCGGCGCGTTGACCGTGATGTCCGAAGTGTCGACACCGCTCTGGGCCGCGACCGAACTTCCGTCCTCGGAAGCCTCGACGTTGAAGCTGCCGTCTGCCAGCGGATCCGCTGTCGGCGTGTAGCGGAGGCCGGCCTGGCCCTGGGCCACCGTGATGTAATCGCCGTTGTTGACCGGCGTAGCGCCATCCGCGAGGAAGAGGTCGCCGTTGGTGATCGCGCTGATGCGGAAATGGGTGACTTCTGCGCCGTCCGCTGGATTGCGGTCCACCGGGATCAGGCCCGACTGGACGAACTGGATCGTCGAGATGTCGGCCACCACCGGGGTATCTCCCACAGGGATGACCGTGATGGTGGAGGGGGCCGTGCCGCTCTGTGCGGCCACCGACGTCCCGTCTTCCGAGGACTGGACGCCAAAGCTTCCGGCCGCATTCGAGTTCGCAAGCGGCGTGAAGCGCAGGCCTGCCTGGCCCTGGGCGTAGGTGACGTAGTCGCCGTTGCTGATGGCGGTGCTGCCGTCGGCCTGGAACAGGTCGCCGTTGCTGATGCCGCTGATGCGGAAGTGGGTGACCTCGGCGCCGTCGGCCGCGTTGCGGTCCAGCACGATCAGGCCCGACTGGGTGTCCTCGAGCGTGGTGATGTCGGCCACCACCGGGGTGTCGCCCACGGGCGTGATCGTGATGGTGGAGGTGGCCACGCCGCTCTGGGCCGCGACGCTGGTGCCATCCTCCGAGGCTTCCACGCCGAAGCTGCCGGCCAGGTTCGAGTCGGTGTCCGGGGTGAAGCGCAGCCCGGCCTGGCCCTGGGCGTAGGTGATGTAGTCGTCGTTGCTGACGGCCGTAGTGCCGTCGGCCTGGAACAGGCTGCCGTTGCTGATGCCGCTGATGCGGAAGTGGGTGACTTCGGCGCCGTCGGCCGCATTGCGGTCCAGCACGATGAGACCCGACTGGGCCTCCTCGACTGTGGTGATGTCGGCCACCACCGGGGTGTCGCCCACGGGCGTGACGGTGATGGTCGAAGTCGCCACGCCGCTCTGGGCCGCGACGCTGGTGCCATCCTCGGAGGCCTCCACCCCGAAGCTGCCGGCCAGGTTCGAGTTGGCGGGCGGGGTAAATCGCAGCCCCGCCTGGCCCTGGGCGTAGGTGATGTAGTCGCCGTTGCTGACGGCCGTAGTGCCGTCGGCCTGGAACAGGCTGCCGTTGCTGATGCCGCTGATGCGGAAGTGGGTGACTTCGGCGCCGTCGACCGCGTTGCGGTCCAGCACGATGAGACCGGACTGGGCGTCCTCGGCGGTGGTGATGTCGGCTACCACCGGGGTGTCGCCCACGGGTGTGACGGTGATGGTCGAAGTCGCCACGCCGCTCTGGGCCGCGACGCTGGTGCCATCCTGCGAGGCTTCCACCCCGAAGCTGCCGGCCAGGTTCGAGTCGGCGGGCGGGGTAAAGCGCAGCCCCGCCTGTCCCTGGGCGTAGGTGATGTAGTCGCCGTCATTGACGACCGTGGTGCCGTCGGCCTGGAAGAGGCTGCCATTCGTGATGCCGCTGATGCGGAAGTGGGTGACTTCGGCGCC
>JAQBHB010000055.1:0-21910 GCA_032128115.1 Deltaproteobacteria bacterium
CGACTGCCCGCGCTTCCATCGCTCCCAGAGTTCCCTCTTCTGCGAATCCGAGAGCCCCCGTCGTTTCATTCGTGCCATCTGCACCATCTCCTGGCCTACGAGGTAAAACAGAAGATGTTGCGTCGACCCATTGAACCCACCAAGCGTTCTGTCAAACAGGAGCCGAGGGGGGTCTGGCCCCCACACCGGGGCGATTTCAAGGGGGCGGCTGCGTTCGCGTTGAGCAGCGGCTGGATTCTTGGCGCTGATGGGAGGGAGCGCTGTCGGCGCGGACGTAGGGGGGCTGACGGACCGAAATCGGAGTCGATGCGTTCGCGGGATGGGCTGGCTTTTCGGCAGGACGGGGGCTACGCCGTGCCATCCGCGTCGAGCGGCGCCGGACCGAACGTCCAGGGAGCTTCGTCGTCCCCAGACTCCCACTCGTGGCCAGCGGGCTCGCCTAGCGCCTGCCGCTGCGGCGGCGCTCGCGCGGGCAGGTCGAGGCATTCGAGGATCTTGCGGGCCACCTCCGGTTCCTCGATGGCCGCGACCAGACGCATGGGCGCCCCACACCGGGGACAGCGCAGCGCAGCGACTCCGAAGACACGCTGGAGGAGCTTGGCCCACGGGAGTCGCCGTGGGACTGGGCGCCCGGTTGCCGGTGGATCCCTGTCGACCGACCGACCGCCTGCCCCGACGGGTAGATCCGTAGCGCCGCTCGCATGCGCCGCCGGGTCGGGATCGCTCGTCCTGCGCCATCGGTCGGGCGGCCCGCCTTCGCGCCCGATGGCGACGCGTCGGCGGGCTCCTCGATCGCCTCGCTTCTCGACTTCCTCGCCTCGGCGCCGGCCCGTCTCAGTGGCGGCCGTGGTCCGGGCACGATTCGGTCGCGGGCACTGGCGCAGCGCGCGAGCACGCCGTGATAGCGGACCTGGTGGGCTCGGGGCGGTGGGATCAGGGGGACGAGTCGTTCCAGCAACTCGTGGCGCTCCATCAGGATGTGGGTCGTGCCGTCGCGCCAACGGGTCTTGAGGCGCAGGGCGAGCCGGCCATCCGGCCGGCCTTCGAGGCGATCGTTCGCGAGCGAAGGGCGTGCGACATGGCGGCAGAGCCGCTCGAGTCGGCGACGGTCACGCGCCGGCACCGCGACGCCGGCGTGGAGGCTCATGCCGTCGTGCTGTCGGACGCGGGGCGACGCTTCGGGATCGATGTTGGAGTCCTCGGGCGTGACGCGGTCGCCCAGGCGCTGCCAGCGCAGGCCGGCGTGGGGGCCAATCGCGATGCGGGTGCGCAGCGATGCGGTAGCGAGCGTGGCCAGCAAGGGCTCGTCTCGGGCGAGGGCGTCGTCGTCCTCGGTTCGCGACGCGAGCAGTCTCTGGATGCGGCGCGCCGTGCCCGTCAGCACGCGCGCGATCTCGCCCGCGCTGGGCGGTGGGAGCGGAAGAAAACGCGGGGCTGTGCCGTCGTCTCTGGGGTAGACCCCGTCGAGCACCAGGGTATGGAAGTGGACGTTCAGGTTGAGGGCCGAGCCGAAGCGCTGAATGAAAGTGACGGCGCCGCACTGGCCTCGTGCCACGTTCCACCGGTCTCTCGCCCGCTGGCGGAGCCCGGCGAACACCGAGCGGACGAAGGCGCGGAGCACCTGGCTGGTGAGCCTCGCGTCGTAGGCGCATCGATAGCGAAGCGCGTAGGGCAGCGTGAGAACCCACTGGCGGATGGGCACTTCGGGCAGGACGCAATCCACCAGATGAGCCGCGGTGTCGGCCATGCGCCGGCCGCCGCACGAGGGGCAGAATCCACGACGCTTGCACGAGAAGGGGACGAGGCGACCTTGGCGACATTCGTCGCAATGAAGCCTGAGGAAGCCGTGGGCGAGGATCCCGCATTCGAGATACGCACGGAGCTCCTTCTCGATGAAGCCCGGCACCGCGCGATCGCGTTCTCGGGCGCGCGCAAGGAATGTCTCGAGTTGCTCGCGAACGACGCTGTGCAGCTCGGTCTCTTCCGGGCGATGTCGTTCGTAGCCTCGTACGGAGCCTGCGGTAAGGCGTCCGCGGAGCGAGAGGTTGGCGGCGACTTCGGAATCCATTCCTGGTGTGCGTTGCGAGAGGCATGCCGGGCCGTGTGCGGCTCCCTTCTGCGTTCTCGTGGAGCCGAACGATGACTGCAGGAACGAACGTTCACGCCGAAGACGATGTCGGCGGTTTCCATTCGGGGCAACTCCACTCAGAAATGTCGAAATAGGATGTAGTTGCACCCGAGGTGGACGAAGCCGATTAATTTTTCGGAGTGTCGATCGTATCGGATGACGATGCGTACGTGTTTGTGGAGCCAAGTGAACCGCGGGGCCGATCGTTCACACCGACTCCTGCATCAGGTTCAGAAGCTCCTGCTCCGCTTCGGCGATGCGCCGACCCAGCGAAGCGAGCTCCACCGATGCCATGCCGTCGAGAAACACGCGCGCCTGGCGGATGAAGACCAGGGCGAGCTTGAAGTTTCCGCAAGCTTCCCAGAAGCGCAGCGCCTCGCGATCCACCGGCGCGCCCCCCGCCTCCTCGTACGTGCGCACCAGCGCCTCGCGCGAGCCGATGCCGCCCGCCGTCTGGGCGTCGTTGCCGAAGCGCCAGGCGCGCACGCAGAACCAGCCGAGATCCTCCACCGGATCGCCTACGTGGGCCAGCTCCCAGTCGAGGATGGCGCGCACACCGGTGTCGTCGAAGATCACGTTGCCCACCCGGAAGTCGCCGTGCACCACCACGCGCCGGCACGGCATCGGCGCGCGTTCCAGTAGCCAGCGCTCGGCGAGATCCAGCACCGGGTGGGGCTCCACGGCCAGCTCGCGAATGCCCAGGGCGATGCGTTCCACCTCGCCCCGACCCGACTCGACCCCCGAATCCTCCGCGATCAGATCCACCAGTTCGGGCCGGTCGGGATCGATGCGGTGCACCCGCGCCAGGATTTCGCCCAGCTGCGCGATCATCACCTGTCGGGCGTGTGCATAGCGATCGTCGCGCAGGAGTCGCCGCGGAATCGTTTCGCCTGCGACCCGGTCCATGAGGAAGAAGGACGAACCCAGGATCGCCGGGTCGGCGCTGCACCAGTGCACACGCGGAACCGGGACGCCGGCCTCGGCGGCGGCCCGGAGCAACCGGAACTCCAGGCTGCGGTCGCCCTCGCCCGTGCGACCCGGGGGGTCGCGGCGCAGCACCAGCTCGAGGTGCTGCGGCTCGGTCCCGCCGACCTCCACATCCAGCGACCACAACTCCCGCGAGGCCCCGCCCGCCAGCCGCTGCAGGCCCTGTATGCGAACGCCCTCGGGCGCAACACCTGCGCACCCGGCCACGAACTCCCGCAGTCTCGGAACGAGCGCTTCCCCGCCGGATTCGGCCGTCATCGCTTCCCCGACCCTCCGGCGGCGCAAGGTATCGCAAGAAATCCGTCACCTCGGTGCGGAGTTCACCGATAATCGCTAACTGGGGATGGGAGGGCCCGGCCGGATGTTCCGCACCGTCGTTTCGCTGCTGGCCCTGCTGGCCCTGATGGGGCTTCCCCTCGCGTGTGCCAATCCCTTCCGTGGGGATCCGGGGGCGGTGGCCGCCGCCTACGCCAAGACCGGCCGCTACGACGAAGCCTCCCGCGAAATCGAGCGGGCCGTGCGCACCCATCCCCGCGACCCGGCGCTGCGGCGCCAGGCCGCAGACATCTACGCGAACTCGGGCAACCTGGACCGCGCCATCGGGCATCTGGAGGTGGTGGCGGTTCAAATCTCCCCGGGCGATGCCCAGGCCTGGATCGTCCTTGGCGAACTGGAGAACCGACGCCACAACGTGGCCGACGCGTACGTAGCCTTCCGACGCGCCGCCCAGCTGGCGCCGGATGACATCCGCGCGGTGTCCGGTCTCGCGCTTGCCGCCGACAGCCTGGGATTCGACGAGGAGGCCGAGGCCGCCTACGCGAGATGGGCCGAACTCGAGCGCCGACAGCAGGAAACCGGCGGCTCGCAATCTCCGTAGCCCACCACGGCAAGGCGATCAGATCTGGGAGGGGTCTCGCGAGAGGTCCTTGGTCAGGTTCTTGTGGTGGGCTTCCAGGGTACCGCCGCCGATCTCCAGCAGCTTCGCGTCCCTCCACAGGCGCTCCACCACGTACTCGCCCATGTAGCCGTACCCGCCAAGCACCTGCATGGCCGCATCTGCGGCGCGCTTGGCCGCCTGGGAGGCGAACAGCTTGGCGGCGTCGGCCTCCACCCGCTGCCCCGTTTGCGACAGGTCCATGCGGCGGGCTGCGTCATACACCAGGGCGCGTGCCGCCCGGTACTCGGCGAAGCTCTCGCCGATGTGGCGCTGGATCTGGCCGTGCTCGCGGATCGGGACGCCAAAGCTCTTGCGCTCGTTGGCGTAGGCCACCATCACCCGGATGCAGCGCCGCGCGATCCCCACGGACATGGCCGCCAGGGTGAGCCGCTCGATCTCCAGGTTGCGCATCATGGCCAGGGTCCCGGCGCCTTCCTCTCCCAGACGGTTCGCCACCGGAACCCGCACGCCCTCGAACACCAGCTCGCCGGTATACGAGGCGCGCATGCCCAACTTGTCGGTCCACTTCTGGCCCAGGCGGAAGCCCGGCATCCCCTTCGCCACCAGAAAGGCACTCAGGGAGCGCTCGCCGGTGGCCGCGTAGACCACGAAGGCGTCGCCGAGCGTGGTGTCGTCCACGCCCGCGTTGGTGATGAAGGTCTTGGTTCCCGTCACCAGGTAGTGATCACCGTCGCGTACGGCTCGGGTCCGCATGGCCAGCACGTCCGTGCCCGCCTCGGGCTCGGTCATGCAGAGACCGCCGATCCACTCTCCGCTGGCCGCTCGCGGCAACACGTGCTTGCGCTGCACGTCGTTCCCGTTCACGTTCACGTTCTGCGCGAACAGCACCGCGTGGGCGAGAAGCGACAGACAGAAGCCCGGATCCGCAGTGGACAGGGCCTCGCACACCTGAGCGGCGGCCGTGGCGTCCAGGCCCGCCCCGCCGTACTCCTCGGGGAGCGTCACGCCCAGCAGGCCCAGCTGGCCCGCCTTGCGGAAGAGCTCGTGATTGAAGCGCTCGTCGCGATCGTGCTGGGCCGCCTGGGGCTCGACCTCGCGCGATACGAACTCGGCGAGGGTTCCTGCCAGCAACTCGTGCTCGGAGGTGGGAGCCGACAGATCGAGGCTTCGCCAGTCGTTCTCGGTCATGGGGCGATTCGCTCTCCCGGCCGCGCGAGCCGCCAGTCTACCGGCTGGCCCGGGAGGCTGCCGGTCAGGGCGTGGCCAGGGCGTCCTTCACGAACGACGAGATCGCCGCCCGATCTCTCGGCGACGTGGCGTGAAAGATCACGCCCACATCCGGCAACAGCTGGTAGGCGGCCTCGGCCTGAAGCTCCAGGTCGCCCGCCCGGGGCAGCCCGAAGCGGAGCGTGATGCGCGAACCCAGCAGCAGGGTCTCCGGGGTCCGCAACAGACAGCCGTTCTCCGACAGCGAGAGGATCGCCACCCGCCACTCGAGCTCGCCGCGGCGGCAACGCGCCATGATGTGGGTGGGCACCCGGGTGATGGTGCGCGGCGTTTCCTCCAGGATCTGCTGGATGATCCGGTAGAGCTCGTGCATGGCCGCAGGCCGGCGAACCGCCCCCACGATCCGCGGGTCGGCCCCGGTGACACCGTGGCGGCCCGTCAGGACCACCATGGGAGGCGAAACCCCGGAGTTCTCGGGAATGTCGCCAAGGTTGCGCTCGTCCACGATCCGCAGCTCGGGACCGCGGCTCTGGGTCTCTGGGCCCAGGGAAGAGAACTCCTCGGGCGTCACGATCGCGTATCCCAGCTTGGCCAGGATCAGGCGCGTCATGGGCGAAATGGCCTCCGGGGCGGCGTGAGCCACGAGGATCCGGCGTCCGTCGATTTCTGCGCTCATGAGCCCCTTTCCATCGGCCGCCAGGGCTTCTGGATTGAGGGACGGGATTTCGCAGCGTTAGCGGGTAAACTGCCGGCGTGAGGGGGCATAGTCCGGAGCTTGCGGCGTGGCTGATCTCGAGGCGTCGCGATATCGAACAGGTCATGACGGCCCAGCTGGGGCCTGCGGCGCCGAGCCCGGCCGCCGCGGAGTCCGAGGTACTGCGCCGGTTCCGGTCGTTCGCCGCCTCGGCGCTCAAGCGCGGCACGATGGCGGAGCCCTCACTCGAGGGCCTCAAGGCCAACGAGCGGCGGGTCACCGCCCTGCTCTCGGCCTGGTGCGACGCAGCTGCCTCGGTGGCGGGAAACGGCGGGGATCCGCTGCGGGAGGCCCTCCAGCCCCTGGTGATCCGGTTCCGCTCCTCGCTCCGCACCACGGCCAGCGGCCGGCGCAGCCGGGGCGCACCCCGCGCGGCCCGCCGCGCTGTGACGGCCGCCATCGACCGCGTGGCCGACTGCTTCCTGGCGGTGGATGCAGACTCGGGAAAGATCGTGGACGCCAACCCGGCCGCCGGTGCCCTGCTGGGCGTGGCGCGCGACGCCCTGCTGGATGTGGAGGCCGTCCGATTCGTGCCCCAAGGTTCCCAGGGCGTGTGGTGGACCCACCTGGACGCGGTGACCGAAGGAACCGAATCGCGACGATTCAGTGCGAACCTGCTCGACGTGACCGGCACGACCATTCCAGTGGAGTGCACGATCACCCGCTTCTCCACCCGGGACCGCACCCTCGCCCTGGTCCTGGCGCGCCCCCTCTGAAGCGACCGTCACGGCCCGGGCTTCAGTCCGTGCCTCGAAGTCGCGCCCCGAAGAACGCCAATGTTTTCGACCAGGCCTCCCGGGCCGCTTCTGGACGGAAGGCATCGGGCCGGGAGTCGTTCATGAAGGCGTGTCCCGCTCCCGGAACCACCACCACCTGGGACTCGTGCCGCGCGTCGCCCAGACGTTCCTGCAGGGTCGCCACGTCGGCTTCGGGAATGTAGACGTCGTCCTCGCCGAAGAAGGCGAGCAGCGGACAGCAGAGGTCCGCGGCGGCATCCAGCGGTTGGCGGGGCTTGCGGGCGGGATCGAGCCCGCCCTCCGCATGCAACATGCCGTGCTCGTAGGAGAGCATTCCGTAGAACGGAACCGCCGCCGAAAGCCCTCGACAGCCGCATGCGGCGAGCAACGCGTACATCCCGCCCATGCAGAAGCCGGTGACGCCCACCCGCCGCCCGGCAGTGGGCGGTTCGCCGACCAGGAAGTCGACCCCGGCCTGGATGTCGGAAAGCACCTGGGGATCGGAGAGTTCGCGGATCCAGCGCCCGGGATCCTCGATCTTTGCAGGCGGCGCGCGCCGGTAGAGATCCAGGGCCAACACGCCGAAGCCTTCCTGCGCCAGGCGTCGGGCCAGGTCCCGGGGATGTTCACCCAGACCCCAGACATCGTGGATCAACACCACCCCCGGGTGCGACCCCGACTCGGGATACGCCAGGAACCCGAGCTCCACGTCTCGCGTCTGCACGAGAGCCAGTATACTCGGCGCCCATGGCGTACGAACGAGAGCTGGAAGTCGCGCTGGATGCTGCGCGTAAAGCCGGGGCGATCCTACGACGACACTACGCGGGTGACCGCAAGAGCTGGGAAAAGTCCGAGGACAACCCCCTGACGCTTGCGGACCTGGAGTCGGACAAGGCCATCGCCGCCTGCATCCGCGCGGCATTTCCCGACGACGCGATCCTGTCGGAAGAGACCGTGAACGATCCGTCGCGCACGAAACAGAGCCGCGTATGGATCGTGGACCCCATGGACGGCACAAAGGAGTTCACCCAGAAGATCCCGGAGTTTGCGGCGTCGATCGCGCTTGCCGTGGACGGCGAGCCGGTAGTGGGGGTGATCCTCAACCCGGAGGCCGAAACCGCCGTTTGGGCGAACCAGGGCGGCGGAACGTTCCGGGACGGCGAGCGTGTGCGGGTGTCGTCGTGTCCGACCCTCGATGCTGCGGTGGTGATCGCGAGCCGCACCGAGATCAAGCGCAACCAGTTCGAGCCCTACGACGGCTGGTTCAAGGAAATCCGGCCGGTAGGCTCGATCGCGTGGAAGCTGGCCTGCGTGGCCTGCGGCGAGGGCGACCTGAACATCTCCGTGGCGCCCAAGAACGAATGGGACGTGTGCGCGGGAGACGTGCTGGTGCGCGAAGCGGGCGGCGCCTACACCGCCTTCGATGGCTCGATCCGCATCTACAACCAGGAAAAGACGCTGATCGAAGCCGGCATGGCCGCGGGCCCCGTGCCGCTGCTCGAAGCCTTCTTCCAGCGCGATCGCGAGCGCTAACGGGCTGCCTCAGGGTGGCCCTCCGTCCTTCCGATGCACCCTGTCAGACCTGGAGGGGTGCGAAATGGGCAAGGCATTCGGGATCCTGATGATGGTGGTGGGCGTCTTCGTCGCCCTCCAGATCTACCTGGTGGGCACGGAGAACGCCCTGGGCGGCGCCCTCGCGTTCCTGGGCGACTCGGAGAAGGAAGAGGCGGCCAGCGACCGGCGCACCACACCCCAGCGGGCCGGCGACGCCGTGGAACGCGCCAACCGCCAGGGAGAAGATCGCCTGAATCGAATGCTCGATTAGCCCCCTGAATGTTCGATTAGCCCCCTGAAGGGCTAACCGAACTGGCGGACGGCCTCCACCATCTTGTGCACGGTGGACTTGGCGTCGCCGAAGATCATCATGGTGTTGTCGTTGAAGAAGAGCGGGTTCTGCACCCCCGCGAAGCCCGGGTTCATGCTGCGCTTGAGCACGAATACGTGCCGGGCCCGGTCCACGTCCAGGATCGGCATGCCGTAGATGGGACTTCCCGTCGCGGTTCGCGCGTCCGGGTTCACCACGTCGTTGGCGCCGATCACCAGCGCCACGTCCGTCTCGGGAAACTCCCGGTTGATCTCGTCCATCTCCACCAGCTGTTCGTAGGGCACGTCGGCCTCGGCCAGCAGCACGTTCATGTGGCCCGGCATGCGTCCAGCCACCGGATGGATGGCGTACCGCACGCGGATGCCTCGCTTCTCCAGCTCGCTGGCCAGCTCGCGAACCGCGTGCTGGGCCTGGGCCACGGCCATGCCATATCCGGGCACCACGATCAGCGAGCGCGAGTTCGAGAAGATCACTGCAGCGTCTTCCGGGGTGTAACCCTTGGCGGTCCGCTGAACGCCACCGCTCGGGGCGGCGGCCGTCGTGTCCACCGCTCCGAACGCGCCGAACAGCACGTTGGCCAACGAGCGGTTCATGGCATCGCACATGATCTTGGTGAGGATGATTCCGGACGCGCCCACCAGGGAGCCGCTGATCACCAGGGCACTGTTGTTGAGGACGAAGCCGGTGGCGCAGGCGGCCAGCCCCGAGTAGGAGTTCAGCAGGGAGATCACCACCGGCATGTCGGCGCCGCCGATGGGAATCACCAGCAGCACGCCAAGCAACAGCCCCATGGCCACGAGCCCGGCGAAGACGGGCAAGTCCAGGGGCGTCATCACCACCGCCGCAGCCAGTCCCAGGGTCCCCAGCCCCAGCAGGCCGTTCACGAACTGCTGACCGGGATACGTCAGCGGTGCGCCACGCATGAGTTCCTGGAGCTTCGCGAATGCCACCAGGCTGCCCGTAAACGTGACGCCGCCGATCAGCACGCCGAGCACGATGGCGACGGGCACCACACCCGACGGTTCCTGGGCGCGATCCGCGTAGTTCAGCAGTTCGGCTGAGGCCACCAGCACCGAGGCCAGGCCGCCGAAGCCGTTGAGGAGCGCCACCATCTGGGGCATTGCCGTCATCTGGATGCGCGCTGCCAACACCGCGCCGATGCCGGTTCCCACTACGATCCCCGCCAGGATCACCGCGAAGTCCATGTCCTTGTGGAGGGTGGCGATCACGGCGACGAGCATGCCCACGGCCGCCAGCAGGTTGCCCCGCGGCGCCGTTCGTGGCGACGAAAGGCCGTGGAGGCCGAGGATGAAGAGGACCGCCGCCGCCAGGTACGCGAAGGGAGTGAGCGCCTCGATCAACGGTCGTCCCGCTTGCGCTTGAACATGGCCAGCATGCGATTCGTGACCAGGAAGCCACCCACCACGTTGATGGTGGCCACCACCACCGCGATGAACCCGAGCAACGCGGAGAGATCGCGCTCGCCGCTGCCCGCCGCCACCAATGCGCCCACGACCGTGATGCCGGAGATGGCATTCGATCCGGACATGAGCGGCGTGTGCAGCAGCGGGGGCACCTTCGCAATCACCTCGAAGCCCACGAAGAGCGCCAGCACCAGGATCGTCAGAGCCACCGCGGGATCGTCGAGCATCAGACCTTCGAACCTCCGTCGCCCTCGGCGAGCCCGCGAGCCCGCTCGTTGGTGATCTTGCCCTCGTGGGTCAGCAGTGCGCCGCAGGTGATCTCGTCTTCCAGGTCCAGATCGAGCGCACCCTCCGAGACCAGGTGCTTGAGGAAGGTGGTCAGGTTCCTGGCGTACATCTGGCTGGCGTTGTTCGGAATCTCCCGCGCCAGATTCGAGGCGCCGATGATCGAAACCCCGTTCACGATGACCGTCTGATCCGAAACACAGCCGGCGGTGTTTCCACCCTGCTCCGCCGCCAGATCCACGATCACCGAGCCCGGGCGCATGGCGCGCACGGCCGCCTCGTCGATCAGCAGCGGCGCCCGCTGTCCCGGCACCAGGGCGGTGGTGACCACCACGTCCGAAGCCGCCACCCGCGCGCCAAGCAGCTCGCGCTGACGCCGGTAGAAGTCCTCATCCTGGGCGCGCGCATAGCCGCCCGCGTCCTCGGCGTCCCCGGTGTCCAGCGCGAGCTCGACGAAGCGGGCGCCGAGGCTCTCCACCTGCTCCTTCACGGCGGGCCGCGTGTCGTATCCCTCCACCACGGCTCCCAGCCTGCGGGCGGTGGCGATCGCTTGCAGGCCCGCGACGCCGGCACCGATCACCAGCACCCGGGCCGGCGAGATCGTGCCCGCGGCCGTCACCATCATGGGAAAGATCTTGGGCAGGCTGGCGGCGCCCACCAGCACGGCCCGGTAGCCGGCGATGGTGCTCATGGCCGAGAGCGCGTCCATGGACTGGGCGCGGGTAATGCGGGGCATCAGCTCCATGGCGAACGCGGTAACGCCCCGCTCCGCCAGACGCTTCGCCAGATCCGGCCGATCCAGCGGCTTCAGGAACGCGATCAGCGTCGAGCCGGCGGCGAGGTCGTCGATCTCATGGCCGCCAGCGGGCCGGACCATGGGCGGCTGGACCTTCAAGACGACGTCGGCAGCCCCGAGCAGCGCCGCGGCGTCGGGCTGCAAGCGGGCGCCAGCGGCCTCGTAGTCGCCATCGGCGAAGCCTGCAGCCACGCCGGCCCCGGTCTGGATGCAGACCTGCAGGCCTTCGGAAACCAGCACGCGAACGGCGTCGGGCACCAGCGCCACCCGCCGCTCGCCGGGCTCGATCTCTGTGGGAACCGCTACGATCAACGCGCCTCACCCCTCCCGAGGATTCAGGCCGCGCGCACTATAGGGCAGGCGCCCCAGCCGGGCATGACCGCCCGCGGGGCGCGCCTACGGAACCAGCTTTTCCACCGCCGCGGGCATGCGGTCGGCAATCCGCACGATCGGAATGCCGGTCTGCACGTTCTGGTGCATCTCCTCCAGGGCGCGGGGCAGATCATCGAACGAGTAGACCTCGTCGTGCACCGTGGGCCTGAATACGCGTCCGTACAGCTCGGTGGCCGCGGCGCAGCCCTCGAGCGTCTCGTAGTGCACGTGATCCAGGGTGATCTGGCGAACCGAAAGACCGGCCGAGTCGTACGCGATCTTCTTTTCGAGTTGCCAGCCGGCACTCACGTTCACACCCTGGCGCGCCGCAGCAGCCACGCCGGCAGGGAACACGGCGCCGCGCAACATGTCGCACACGATGTGTGCGCCCTCCCCGGCCGTCAACGTCTTCAGCTGCTTGCTGAAGGCCTTGACGTCGTCGCGGCCGGCAAAGCGGTTGAACTCGCGCTGGTCGATGCTCTCGATTCCCAGGCTCTCGAGATGCTTGCGGCGCGCGGGGTTGCCCGAGCAGAAGATCGCCCGATGGCCCTCGGCGTTCGCGAGCATCAGGAAGAGTTCGGAGACCCCCCCCCCGAATCCCAACACGTTGGCGCGGGACAATCGCTCCCGCGGCAACTTGACGCGCAGCATCCCGATGGCCCGACGCCACAGGTGGTAGGCCGTGGGTGCGCGCAGCGGCAGCGCGGCGATCTCCCACAGGTTGAGCCCACAGCGAAGCGGCGCCGGCAGGATCTGCCAGTCGCCCACCATCGCCTCCTCGCCGTACCAGCCGATGGAGTCGGGCTGATCGTAGGCCCAGATGCGCAGCGGGTAGCCGTAGGGATCGGGCTCCCCGTTGCAATGGGTCAGCACCACGTCGCCGGGCGAGAAGCGCGTCACGTCGCGGCCCACCGCCAGGACCTCGCCCACGGCGCTGTTGCCCGGGTAGATCTTGCCACCGCGGAATTCGGCGATGTTCATGGTGTCGGCCAGCGCGGCGTGGTCCACGTTGTGCTCGGCCGAAACCGCGAGGATCTTCAGATGGACGTCCTTGGGACCCATCTCCGGCAGCACCAGCTCATCCAGCCGGACCACCCGGGAGACGTCCATCTTCTCGAGATCGCCACCCACCCGCTCGTTCTCCGCTGCGATGGCTTCGGCAGTGATGGCGTACGCTCTGGGCATGGATCCTTCCTCGCTGGGCGGCTCACAGGGAGTGGGACGCTGGATCGTATCACGGCTCGGGGCGAATCCGGCGGCCTCGCTGGGCCTTTCCCCGCACCGGGACGAGGACCTGGCGCGCTGGCTGGTGGCGGTGTGTCTCCGGACGGGCCGCGCCGGCGACGAAGCGTGCGTCGAGCGCTCGTTCCGCGCCCTGTCCGAGAAGGGACTCGATTCGCCCGAGGGCGTCGCCGGTTCCGGCCCCCTGGCGGTGGAGGCCGCGCTACTCGAGGCGCGCCACCCCCAGCCCGCCCGGGCCGCGGCACGGGTCGCGCGCGCGTGTCGCGCTCTGCTCGACGACTACGGGGGATCCGTCGAGCGCCTGGCCTCCCAGGCGGACGGCCTCGATGAGTTGGGCGCGCGCATCGCCGCCCTGGCGCCGGGCCTGGGCGCCGCCAGCGTGGCGGCATTCCTGCGCCCACTCCGCGACCGCTGGCCCGGCGCCGCGGAGCTGCCCCTGGCACCGGCGGCCCGGGCGGCCGCCGTGCACCTGGGCCTGATCGGCGAGGGGCAGGACGAAGAGGGCGAGCCCGGCGCATTGCGCGCCGCACTGGGCCGGGAGGCCGACGCCCCGGACCTGGCCGACGTGGAAGCGGCACTGACCCGACTGGGAACCCGATCGTGCCTGCGGGAACGCGTGGATCGCTGTCCCCTGGGCGACGATTGCCCGCTGCGAAACCCCTGAAGCCCACACATCGGGGCACTGCGATCAGATCGGGGCGCTGCGATCAGATATCGGGGCGCCGCGATCAGATCGGGGCGCCGCGATCAGGGCAGGCAGCGCGGCGACGGACATTCGGCGTCGTCCGACACCTCGACCGCATCACCGCCGCGAACCAGCACGGCCGTGCCCTTGCTTCCCTCCCGGAAGACCGTCACGCCCTTGAGACCGCGCCGCCACGCGGAGGTGTAGATGTGACGGACCTGATCCGGCGTCGCGTTCGCCGGCAGGTTGATGGTCTTCGAGACCGCGTTGTCCACGTGACGCTGGAAGGCGGCCTGGATCTCCAGGTGCGCTTCCGGGTCGATGTCGGCCGCCGTGGGGTACAGGCGCCGGATCGACTCGGGAACGGAAGTCTGGTCGCGCACGGATCCGGTTCGCCGCACCTCATCCACCAGGTCCGCGTTCCACACACCCGCCCGGTGCAGGGCGCGCTCGAAGCGCGGATTGGTTTCGGGCAGTCGTTGCCCGTCGAGCACGTGGCGAACGAATGCCAGCGCGAAATACGGCTCGATGCCACCGGAGCAGTCGGCCAGGATCGAGAGCGTGCCCGTGGGCGCGATCGACGTAACCGTGGCGTTGCGCAACCGGAGCCCGCGGGCCTGGGCCCGGGAGCCTTCGAAGTGGGGAAACACGCCCCGCGACCCGGCCAACGCCGACGAGGCGCGTTCGGCCCGGGCCCGGATGCGCCCCATCACCTGCTCTGCCACCCGCGCGGCCTCCGGCGCGTCGTAGGGAACGCCCAGCTCCACCAACAGATCCGCGAAGCCCATCACTCCCAGGCCGATCTTGCGATTGCCGCGGGTCACCTGGGCGATCTCCGGATAGGGGTACCGGCTGACCTCCACCACGTCGTCCAGGAAGCGCACGGCCAGGTCGACGGCCCGATCCAGGCTTTCGAAATCCAGCACCGGGCCCGCGTCCGCAACGCGCACGAAGGCGTCGAGGCGCAGGGAGCCCAGGTTGCAGCTCTCGTGGGGGTGCAGCGGAAGCTCGCCGCACGGGTTGGTGGCCTCCAGCGGCCCGAGCTGTGGCGTCGGGTTCTCCCGGTTGATCGCGTCCAGGAAAACCACGCCGGGATCCCCGGTGGCCCAGGCGTTCGCGGCGATCTCGTCCAGGAGGCCGCGAGCATCCACGCTGCGCACGGTCTTGCCGTCGCGCGGGTTCACCAGGTCGAAGCTCTCCCCGGCCTCGGCGGCCCGGAAGAAGGCATCGCTGGCGCCCACCGAGAGGTTGAAGTTGGTGATGCGCTCCGGGTCGGCCTTCACGCGAGCGAACTCGAAGATGTTCGGGTGGTTAACCCGCAACACGCCCATGTTGGCGCCCCGCCGGCGACCGCCCTGCACCACCACGGCGGTGGTGGCGTCGAACACGTGGAGGAACGACACGGGCCCGGATGCCACGCCGTGGCTGTGATTCACCCGGTCGCCCGCCAGGCGCAGGTGCGAGAACGAGAAGCCGGTACCGCCACCGGTCTGGTGGATCACGGCCATGCGCTTGACCGCCTCGAAGATGCTCTCCAGCGAATCTTCGATGGGCAGCACGAAGCAGGCCGACAACTGGCCCTTGTGGGTTCCCGCGTTCATCAGGGTCGGACTGTTGGGAAGGAACACGCGGCGATGCAGCAGCTGGAAGAAGGCTTCGGCACTCGCCGCCACGTCGCCGCCGAACGCAGCCTCGGCGGCGGCCACGGCCTCGGCGACGCGTCGGCACAGGCCCTCGAAATCCTCCAGGGCGCGGCCCGAGGCATCGCGGAGCAGGTAGCGGGCTTCCAGCACGCGCCGGGCGTTTGCGGACAGGGGGGGCACCTCCGAAGGCTAGCAGGGCAACCGACTCTGGATACAATCCACGCCACCCCACGCTACTCCCCGGAGGCCCTGCGTGACCGACCGCCCGCGAATCATCCGGAAGCTCACCGGCAACTTCCTCGAGGACTTCCGGCCCGGGCAGATTTTCCGCCACAAGGGCGGCAAGACCGTGACCGAGGGCCTGTTCGCCCGTTTCACCGAGTTCTCCATGAGTTCGAATCCCCTGGCGAAGAACGCGCGCTACGCCCGCGCCTACGGCTTCGAAGGGCTCGTGTGCCCGCCCGGCCTGACCATGCTGGTGGCCTTCAGCCAGACTGTCGAAGACGTGTCGGAGAACGCGCGCGCGAACCTGGAGTACATCGACATGCGCTTCGGCGTGCCGGTCTACGTCGGCGACACCCTGGAGGTGGCGACGAAGGTGCTCGGCGTGCGCGCCTCGTCGAGCCGGCCCAACCTGGGAATCGTCCACGTGCAGTCGACCGCGCACAAGAACCTGGGCGCCTCGGACGAGGCCGTGGTCATGACCTGGCAACGCAAGGTCCAGGTCTACAAGCGCGACGATTCGGCGGACCTGCACGAGGGCAGCATCGAATCCGATTCCGTCGAGTGCGATCTGTGGCTGCCGGGGTATGAACCGGGGCGCGACTACAAGGCGCTCGCCCACCTGTCCAGTTCGGACAGCTACTTCGAGGACTTCGAGTCCGGCACACGCATCGAACACTCCCGCGGCCGCACCATGACCGACGAGCACATCCACCTGACGGCCATGCTGGACAACACGAGCCAGGTGCACTGCAACCAGTACATGATCGATCTCGACCCGGACCAGTACGTGGGCGGCAAGCTCATCATCTTCGGCGGCCTGCCCTTCGTGCTGTGCCTGGGACTCTCGTCGCCGGACGTGGGCGACAACGCCCTCGGCGACATCCGATATGCAACCGGCCGGCACACGGCGCCGCTGTTCGCGGGCGACACCGTGTTTGCGGCCACCGAGATCACCGGCAAACGCGACCATCCGGAGCGCCCGGATCTGGGCGTGCTGGAGACACGCCTGTTCGGTCACAAGTTCGAGCGGGCCCCCAACGAGCCCCACAGCGACGCCCCTCCGGGATGGAAGAAAACCCCGATCTTCGAGCTCACGCGGGAGATCGCCGTCAAGCGACGCAGCCACTACGCCGGCTGAGCAAGAGAGACCCCATGCGCTTCTACGAACACGAATCGAAGGCCCTGTTCGCCCGCCACGGTCTCCCACTGGGGCCCCGGCATCTGGCGCGGAGCGCCGACGACGCGCGGCGCGCGGCGGCCGCGATCGGCGGCCCGGTGGTGTTGAAGAGCCAGGTACTCTCGGGCGGTCGCATGAAGGCCGGCGCCGTCAAATTCGCCGACTCCCCGGATCGGGCCGCCGCCCTGTTCGACGAAATCCTTCCCATCGTGGTCAACGGGCAGCGGGCCGAGTCGGTGCTGGTGGAGGCCAGGAGTGAAGTGGCCCAGGAGTACTACGCAGGCGTCACCTGGGACGGCCGCCGCAAGCTGCCGGTGGTGATCTTCAGCGACATGGGCGGCATCGACATCGAGGAGGTGGCCGAGAAGCACCCGGAACACGTCTCCAAGACCCACGTTTCCACCCTCCTCCCGGTCACGCCGCGCATCGCCAAGGAAGCGGTGGGCGCAACCGGGGTGACCGGGAGCGAGCTCAATCGCATCGCCCCGATCGTCGATGCCCTGATCCGGATTTTCTTCGAATACGACCTGACCCTGGCGGAGATCAATCCCCTGGCCAGGCTGGCCGACGGGAGCTTCGCCATCCTGGACGGCCACGTGGACCTGGAGGCCGAGGCCCGGTACAAGCACGAGGCGCTGCTTCACGAGCTGGGAATCCGCCCGGAGGAGACGCGCCAGGCACGCCCCCCCACCGACTTCGAGATCGCCGGGGCAAAAGTGGACGCCTCGGACCACCGGGGCGTGGCGGGCAACGTGGTGGAATTCGACGGCAACCTGGGGCTGATCATCGGTGCCGGCGGCGGCTCGCTCACGCTATTCGACGCGGTGCGCAAGCAGGGCGGGCGGCCGGCCAACTACTGCGAGATCGGCGGCAACCCCAGCGTGAAGAAGGTCTGCGAGCTCACCAAGCTCGTACTCTCGAAACCCGGCGTGGTGCAGGTGGCGGTGATGATGAACGTGGTGTCGAACACGCGGGTCGACATCGTTGCGCGCGGCGTGATCAAGGGCTGCATCGAATCCGGCCGCGACCCGGGGCGGACCATCGCCATCTTCCGCATCCCGGGTTCCTGGGAAGACGAGGGATTCAAGATCTTGAAGCACCACGGCGTCGAGTTCTGCGATCGCAGCGTGTCCATGCACGAGGCGGCCGCCCGGGCCGTGGCCCGGGTCGGGCGGTAGACAGCCATGTCGATCCTCATCACCGCCGACACCACCTTCATCGTGCAGGGCATCACCGGCCGCGAGGCCGTGAACCTGACGCGAGAGAACCTGGACTACGGCGCCCGGATCGTGGGGGGCGTGACGCCGGGGCGAGCGGGTCGCGACGTGTACGGGGTGCCCGTCTACGACTGCGTACGGGACATCACGTCGAAGACCCGCGTCGACGGCTCTGTGGTCTGCGTGCCTCCCCGATTCGCCAGGGACGCGGTATTCGAAGCGCTGGAGAACGGGATCCGGCTGGTGGTGGTGGTGACCGAGCGCATCCCCCGCCAGGAGGTGGCCCAGATGGTGGAACTGGCGGCCCTGCGCGGCGCCCGCATCATCGGACCCAACTGTCTGGGACTGATCTCGCCAGGAGAAGCGAAGATGGGTGGCATCGGGGGCCCGGCGGCCAACACCGAGCGCGCCTATTCGAAGGGGCCCGTGGGCGTGATGTCGCGCTCCGGCGGCATGACCACCGAGATCGCCAACACCCTGACCGCCGCCGGACTGGGGCAGTCCACCGCCGTGTCCATCGGCGGCGACGCCATCATTGGCACCACCTACGCGGAACTCATGCCCCTGTTCGCCGCAGACCCCCAGACCCGGGCCATCGCCATCTACTCGGAGCCCGGCGGGCGCATGGAAGCCGAACTCGCCGACTGGATGCGGGACAACGGCTGCACGCTGCCGATCGTGGCGTTCATGGCCGGCCGCTTCATGGACGAGATGCCCGGCATGCGCTTCGGCCACGCGGGCACCATCGTCGAGGGCGTGGCGGACACCACCGCCGACAAGATCGAACGCATGACGAAGGCGGGCATCGCAGTGGCAGAGCGCATCGAAGAGATTCCGGACATGATCCGGGCCCGACTCGAGGAGGCGGCCTGATGGCGGGAATGTTCATCAACGTGGTGGTGGACGCCAGTGTGGCGCGCGACCCGGAGCTGGCGGCCAAGCTCGTGGAGGTGTGCCCGGTCTCCATCTTCGAGACGTCCGATGACGGACGCCTGCGCATCGTCGACGACAACCTCGACGAGTGCGTGCTCTGCGACCTCTGCACCGCCGCGGCGCCTAGCGGCGGCGTACAGGTGATCAAGCTCTACGACAGCGGCCAGGAGTAGACCATGAGAAATCCCCGAAACTTTGCGAGGCCCCTGGCGATCGGCGCTCCCACACCGCCGAACGACGTATCGGCGCGGCCCTCGCGCATGATCCACTTCTTCGATCCGAGCAACCCGCGCATGGCCGTCAAGGTCCCGGACCTGGTGCCTAGGGTGGACGTGTTGCTCGCGAACCTGGAAGACGCCATCGACGCCGGCAAGAAGGTCGCGGCGCGCGAGGGACTGATCAAGATCGCCAGGGAAACCGATTTTGGAGACACCCAGTTCTGGGTGCGCATCAACAGCCTGGACAGCCCGTGGTGCCTGGACGACGTGCTCGCCATCGTGGGCGAAGTGGGCGACAAGATCGACGTCATGATGGTGCCCAAGGTCGAGGGGCCCTGGGACATCCACTACATGGACCAGCTGGTGGCCCAGCTGGAGGCCAAGCACGGCGTCGGGGAGTCCATCCTCCTGCACGCGATCCTGGAGACGGCGCTCGGCGTGCGCAACGTGGAGGAGATCGTGTCGGCAAGCCCCCGCATGCAGGGGGTGAGCCTGGGACCCGCGGACCTGGCGGCCTCACGGGGCATGAAGACCACGCGTGTGGGCGGCGGCCACCCGGGCTACGTGGTGCGGGTCGATCCGGACCCGGAACACGCCGAGGCCCCGCGAGCCACCGCCCAGCAGGACCTCTGGCACTACACCATGGCCCGCATGGTGGACGCCTGCGCGTCCACCGGCGCGCAAGCCTATTACGGGCCCTTCGGCGCCATCGACGATCCGGTGGGCTGCGAGGACCAGTTCCGCAACGCCTTCCTGATGGGCTGCGTCGGCGCGTGGTCGCTACACCCGAACCAGATCGAGATCGCGCGCCGGGTGTTCAGCCCGCCGCCGGACGAGGTGGCGTGGGCGCGCCGGGTGATCGAGGCCATGGGCGATGGCACCGGCACGGTGATGATCGAAGGCAAGATGCAGGACGACGCCACCGTAAAGCAGTGCCACGTCATGGTGAACCGCGCGAAGCTCATCGCCCGTCGCGACCCGGACTACGCCAAAGCCTACGGCTTCAGCGACAAGGACCTGGCCTGACGCGCCTCAGGAGAGCTCGAGCATGCGCTCGATGGGGCGGAGGGCGGCCAGGCGGATCTCGTCGGGGACGCTGACCCGGGGCGCCAGGTCGCGCAGGCACAGGTAGAGCTTCTCGAGCGTATTCAAGCGCATGAACGGGCACTGGTTGCACGAGCAGCTCTCGTCCATGCCGGGGGCCTGGATCAGCTGCTTGTCCGGCGCCTTCTTTGCGATCTGGTGGAATACGCCGTCCTCGGTCGCGATCACCAACACCTTCGCAGGCGAATCGATGGCGCGTTGGATGATGCCGGTGGTGGACGCCACGAAGTCCGCCTGATCGAGCACCGCCTCGTCGCACTCCGGGTGCGCCAGCACCTCCGCGTCCGGGTATCGCACCTTGAGCTGGGCCAGGCGCTTGGCGCTGAACTGCTCGTGCACCACGCAGGTGCCCGGCCACACGATCAGGTCCGGACGATCCGCCTGCTTCGCCACCCAGCGCGCCAGGTGCCGGTCCGGGGCGAAGATCAGCGGCTCGCCTTCGAATTCCGCCGCCATCTTCGCGGCGTTCGACGACGTGCAGATGAGGTCGCTCATCGCCTTGATCTCGGCCGAGGTGTTGATGTACGACAGCACCCGGGCGCCCGGATGGCGATCGATGAAGGCCCGGAACTCGTCCGGGGGGCAGCCGTCGGCGAGCGAACAGCCCGCCGCCAGGTCCGGGATCACCACCACCCGGTCCGGGTTCAGGATCTTCGCGGTCTCGGCCATGAAGTGGACGCCGCAGAAGGCGATCACATCCGCGTCGACCTTCACCGCCGCCTGGGCCAGGGCCAGGGAGTCGCCGACGAAATCGGCGAGATCCTGGATCTCGTCTTCCTGGTAGTAGTGGGCGAGCAGGACGGCGTTGCGCTCACGCTTCAGATCGACGATCGCCGCTTCGAGATCGTCGGGGAAGCCGCCGTTGGCGCCGCGACTCGGGACCGACTGGGCCATGACCCAGGGTAACGCGGCGGCCCCCGGTAGGCCGCACGCCGCGTGCTCTATATCCAGGTAGGCCGCACGCCGCGTGCGCTATATCCAAGGCGTGCCCCCCGTACCCCGTGCAGACCGCGCGGCGGCCCTCGTCGCGTGCTGGCTATTTGGGCAATTCACTTGCGCACTCGGCTGCCGCGGCCCCGAGCCCGACGGTCCTCCCAACCTGCTGCTGATCAGCGTGGACACCCTGCGGGCCGACAGCCTGGCCTGCTACGGGGGCGAGCCCGGCGTGGGCGAAGCGATCTGCGACCTGGCCGACGGGGGCACCCGCTTCGAGTGGGCGATCACCCCCGCCCCCTACACCGCGCCCGCAATCGCCTCCATGCTGAGCTCCCGCTATCCCGGCGAGCACGGCGTGACCCAGTCTGTGGTTAGCTACCTGCCCCGGGACCTCACCACCGTGGCCGAGGTGCTCGAGGCCGCCGGCTACCAGACGGCCGCCTTCGTCTCGAACCCGGTGCTCGACAAGAGCCGCAGCCTGGATCAGGGATTCCAGGTCTACGACCAGCACATGAATCGCCCGGAGCGCAACCGCCCGCGCTATCGGGAGCGGGACGCCGCGAGCACCACCGACGCGGTGCTGGCCTGGGCCCGGGTGGCCGCGCGCGAGCCGTGGTTCGTGTGGGTCCACTTCCAGGACCCCCATGGACCCTACGAGCCCCCGGATGCGGATCCGGGCCACGACTCTCCAGCGGCGCCGCCCCTGGCCGTGCTGCGCGACCACTCGGGATTCGGCGGCATTCCCGGCTACCAGGCGCTACCGGGCTTGTTCAGCGCGGACGCCTATGAACAGCGCTACCGGGACGAGATCCGGTACCTGGATCCCCATGTGAAGCGGCTGGTGGAAGGCCTCGACGCCCTGGGCCGTCCCGCGGGCGTGCTGCTGACGGCGGATCACGGCGAGGCCTTCGGCGAGGACGGCTATTACTTCGCCCACGGGCATTCGCTCGGACTCGATCAGGTGCGTGTGCCCATGCTGTGGCGCGCGCCCGATCCGGCAGGGCCCGCGGTGGAGAGCGCGCCGGTAAGCCTGGTGG
>JAQBHB010000056.1:0-4032 GCA_032128115.1 Deltaproteobacteria bacterium
CGGCTAGGCGAGCCACCAAGCGCTCGGTCTCCTCGCCCCGGCCGAATACTCGGATCTCTACGCTCGGTCCGTCCAGAGCGCTGGCGCTAATCAGGAACGGACCACCCCTGCGAGGATAGATCGGGCCGCCCTTGGAACGAAGCGGGGTGGGAGAGTGCGGGTTCTTTTGCCGAGGGTGGAAGGCTCGGCCTGTGGGAAACCGGGTCTGTTCCCGGTTTTCCATAGGCAGAGGAGCCTTCCGCGAGAGCTACGAACAGGGCGTTGACGTAGAGCCTCAACCATGACCTGTCGCAGCGCAGGCGACCGGGAACGGACTGACTGGTGAGAGTCAGCGCTTTGCCGCGTTTTGGCCCTGTGGCTCGCGCAAAGAGGGTCCCTCGATGTTCACGGTGGTGCACTGATGGCGGATGCGGCCGAGAAGAGCCTCGGTCATCAAGCGGTTGCCGAGGAAGCTGGCCCAATCATCGTAGGAGAGGTTGGTGGTGATGATGGTGGCCTTTCGCCGGTAACGCTCCTGCATGAGCTTGAAGAACACGTTGGCCTGCTCGGGTCGGATGTTCAGGTAGCCAAGCTCATCAATCACGAGCAGGTCGAGGCGGGCGAGGCGGCGAATCAGACGCGGCGAGGATCGATCGGCGAGGGAGGCGTACATGTCGTCGAAGAGATCCTGGGCACGCATGAACTGACCGCGGCAACCGTTTTGGATGGCCTTGAGCAGGAGTCCGGAAGCGAGTCCGGTTTTGCCCACACCGGTGGGACCGATGAAGACGATGTTCTCGGCCTTGGCGATAAAATCGAGTTCGGCAAAGGCGCGGATCTGTCGGCGGTTGACCCCAGGCTGTTTGGCGTAGGGAAAGGTCTCGAGGGTCCAAAGCTCGGGCATCTTTGCGCGTCTTACCCTCCAGGAAAGGGCGTTTTCCTGGCGCGCATGCCACTGGGGCCGGAGAAGGCGCAACAGGAACTGGCCATAGGTGATGTCTTCGGTCTGGGCCTGCTTGAGTTGCTCGGGGTAGATCTCGGTGATCCGCCCGAGGCCCAGGTTCTTGAGCAGTTGCTGTAGTTCTTCAGTCATCGTTCTCATTTCCTTCGGTGTCGATTGGGAAGTAGTCGTGGGCGACGCGGCGCAAAACCATGCGCTCGACGCGAGCGAGGTCGTAGAGGCCGTAGTGAAAGGCTTCGGCGAGGGCAGCCGTGACCGCATCCTTGGGGTATTCGCGCACCATCCGCAGCAGTTGTCGCAGGGCGAGGGTGATCTGCATGCGTCCGCGTTTCTTGAGTGCTTCCACGTAGGCCGTGGCTTCGGGGAGGGCTTTGACGATGGCTACCTCCTCGGGTCCGAGTACGCTCGGGCCGCCGCGTGCGCGCGGATGAAAGTGTTCCTTGAGGGTGCTGCGCTGGCCAAAGACCCCGATCAGGCGGCGGTGGGTCACACACTTGCGCAGCCCGTCCTCGATGTGGACGTGGTCCTTGGTCTCGCGGACTTCCACTTGGCGGGAGATCCAATCCGCTGGGACGGAATAGCGGTTCGTATGTAAGGAGACATAGCCCGCGAGGTCCACGAAGCGCTGGTGGAGGCGATAGACCTCGGGCACCCAGACGGGCATGGGCTTTAGGTACGGGCGCTCCTGGGCGTAGAGCTCCATGGGGATGGCGCGGATGTGCTTCTTGTAGGTCGCGTTGACCTTGTCGCACCAGTCCTTGGCCTGGACGTTGAGATCGGCCCAATCCGTAAAGCGCCGGCCGGGTATGAAGTTTCTTTCGATGAATCGAAACGGAGCCTCGACCCGTCCCTTGCGATCGGGATCGCCAATCGCATGCGCGGCAAATTCGAAGCCGTACCGCTCGGCGAAAGCCGCGGTTTCCGGGGCGGGGATCATGTTCCTTCCTGTGCCGCTGGCGATGATCACGTGGGTGTTGTCGATCATGGTGGTGGCGCAGGAGCCGCCCATGTAGTCGAGCGCGTCGGTCAGGAAGATCTTGCAGTGGAAGCGCTGAAACTCCGGATAGAGCTGGAAGAAGAGCCGGCGAGAGAAACACAGCACGAGTGAGGCCGTCTGCGCGACATGCTCGACTCCAGAAAGCTTCACTTTGTGCGGAGACGTGTCGTGCTGCTGCTCCTGTCCCGGGCCGAAGTGGTAGCGGCCTTCCGGAATCTTCGGTTCCTGACCGATGCCACGGCGCCGGCAGAACGCGGTGAGGGCCGAGTAGGACAGCGCCGCGCCCTCCTTCGACAGTTCCTCATGGACTCGGACCAGGTTGCCCGAACAGTCCTTGAGCAACTGCTCGATGTCCTGCCGGAATGGATCCGCTTTCTCGGCCCGCTCTATCTGTGGGACGGTGGGCACCTGGGACTGGATCACCTTCATCACCGCACCGCGAGAGACTTTGAGCAAGCGGGCGATCTGGCGTTTGCTCACCCCCTTGGCGTGCAACTCCAGGATCGACATTCGTTGTTCGCGTTTCAGCATCCGTCTTGCCTTCTTCCATTTGTTTTCGGAGTCGCACCAGGTCCGCAATCGCGTTGTCGACGCAGCGCCTGGCCTCCTCCTGTTTCGGTTCATCCATAAACGCCGCCCCTTCACGCCAGTGGCGCTTCACGCGACGCGATAGCGCAGCCACGATGTCGAGATCGTTCAGCAGGGCTTTGGCTGGATTCGCGGATACGGGCTCTTGCGACAACTCCCGCCTGGCCTTCAGGAACAGCAGCGGCTCGTCCACGATGCGGCGGCGCAGCGATGGCGCCGCACTCTTCCACGCCGCGTAGAGCTCGCCTATCTGCCGCGTGGTCAGCTTCTCCTTTGCCGAAACCGCTCCGAACGACTCGCAGTCGCTGGTGTTGGCGCGCGCCATCGGCAGCAGGTACTTCATCGCCGCATGCGACGAGACGGTCCCCGCCCGCACCCGCTCCTGCACCGACTCGGGCAACTCGCTCACCAGACCCAGGCGCCGCGATACCCAGCTCGTGCTCCGCGAGAAACGCCGCGCGAGATCTTCGGCCTTCATCCCGCCCGCATGCAGCGCCCGCAGCAGCCATGCCTGTTCGATTGCGGTCTCCGCCTCGTCCGCACGTTGCGCATGAAGAAGAAGCAGGGCTTCCGACTCGCTCAGGTCCCAAAGCGTCGCTCGCACCGTGTCCTGCCGGAGATGCAGCAACGCGCGCACCCGCTTGAAACCGTCGATGACCAGATACCGCCCGGGCACCGCGTCGGCCACCACCACAATCGGGACCTGCTGGCCAACCTCCGACAACGAGCCCAGCAACCGGCGCTCTTTCTCAGGCCGGCGTACGCGTAGCCCATCGTTGCGCAGGTCGATTTGGTGAAACTCCAGATCCAAGCACCCTCCGTGGTCGTGAGTGAAGAGCTTGGACCCGCCCGCATCTCGTCTTTACGTACCCGCGGGGGTTGTTGCTCGCTATCTCCTCATACCAACATCCTTTTCTGCCCCATCTCGTCTTTCGCAGCCGACAGGACTACTCTTGCTACAAGCCCAATCCAGTCAGTCGCTTGCACCCCGATCTCGTCTTGCGCGAGATCCCAAGGTAGTCGCCCCAGAACACCCGGCAAACGCAGCGGCGGTGGCCGACGACTCTCTGCCGGCGTTGCCTCGGGGATTTTGCCTTCCAGAATGGCCCTCTCGCACTTCTTGGAAGTCTCGGCCGCGTCCCGCGCTGCGATCGATCGCAATCGGAGCCGGCGCTCGATGAAGTACTCAGGCTGGCGCGAACGCCACTCAGCCTGAGTCTTGCCGCGCCACTTCTTCCGGCATTGAATCCCGCAGGTCCGCTGGCGCCGACCTACCCGTGCGTCAGGATGAAACCATCTACGGCAGATCCGGCATGGGCGCTTCTTCACCCGCCATCTTGACGACTCCCCCGGCCATCCGTCCCACCAACCTCGCACCCAACACGGTCGGTGGACAGTTTCGCGTTAGCAGCCCTGGCTCATTCCCCGATAGCGCCTGGGGGATTGTAGACGGACCCGAACTGGCCACACCGTCGAGTACCTTTCCCGGAATGCGCGAATGCAGTCT
>JAQBHB010000057.1:0-43223 GCA_032128115.1 Deltaproteobacteria bacterium
GATGATCATGGAGAAATCGAGTGACATCGTGATCCTCAAGGCCATGGGCGCCCGCGATGAGAGCATCGAACGCATCTTCGCCATCGAGGGCACGCTGATCGGGCTGGTGGGCACCGCCCTGGGCGTGGTGGCGGGCATCTCCGTGACCGCCCAGATCGCGTGGGTGCAGCAACAGATCGAAGCGGTGGTGGGTATCGATACGTTGCCCGAGAGTGTCTACCAGTTCTCCACGTTGCCGGCGGAGCTGGATCCGGCCCAGATCGCAGTGGCCGTGGGGATCGCCATGGTGTTGGCGCTGGGGGCGACCCTGCTGCCCAGTCGCCAGGGATCGCGCATCGAACCGGTCGAGGCCCTGCGTTATGAGTAGCGACCTGCTGGTGGCCACCGGCTTGCGCAAGTCGTTCGCGACCGGTGACGGCTCGATCGACGTGCTTCGGGGAATCGATTTCTCGATCCGCACGGGAGAGCGGGTGGCGGTGGTGGGGAACTCGGGCGTGGGCAAGTCCACGTTCCTGCACATCCTGGGGACGCTGGATCGCCCGACCGGGGGATCTCTCTGCTACCGGGGAGAGACGGATCTGCTGGCGCTCCCGCCCGCTGCGCTGGCCGCATTCCGCAATCGCACCCTGGGCTTCGTGTTCCAGTTCCACCACCTGCTGCCGGAGTTCAACGCCCTGGAGAACGTGATGATGCCGGGCCTGATCGGCGGGCTCGGGTTCGCGGAGATGGAGCCCCGGGCCGTGCGGCTGCTTGCGGAGGTGGGTCTCGAGCACCGGCTGCGCCATCCGGTGGTGAAGCTCTCCGGTGGCGAGCGCCAGCGGGTGGCCGTGGCCCGGTCGCTGGTGCTGGAGCCGGCGTTGTTGCTGGCCGACGAGCCCACGGGCAACCTGGATCCCAAGACCGGCGAGCAGGTGTTGGACCTGATGCTGGAGATGAATCGGACCCACGGCACGGCGCTCGTGATCGTGACCCACAGCCCCGACGTGGCGGCGCGCCTGAGCCGCCGCGTGGCCATCATCGACGGCTATCTGGACGATGCCATCGTCTGAGGGCCTCGTCTCTCGGCGTAACCTCTCGTCTTACAAGAAGAATCCCCCATCTGGGGGGGTTGTCACCCCTGACAGCGGGAACTAGACTCGGCGAGTTCGGGGGGGGTCCGGTTGTTCTGGGCAGCCCCTCCGGGCGCCCCCGCCGGAAGACCCAGTCATAAGGGGTGCAGTGCGCGCCCGACGCCAGGCTTGTCGTGATCGTCGCCAATGGAGCCTTTCACTGCTTCTGGTGGCGGTCTTTACCCTGACCGGGGCTCCCATGATTTCAGGGGCCCAGGCCGGTGACCCCGGAGACCCCGCGGACGGCGTCGCCAGCCCCGATACCCGGCCCCTGATCGCGGTGCTGCCATTTCGGATCCACAGCAGCAAGCCCCTTACCAGCCTCGGAGATTCCCTGGCCGAGCAGGTGCGCCAGCGCCTGGCGGCGGACGAGGAGGTGCAGGTGCTCAGCGCGAGCGCCGTGTCCCGGCTGGTGGGAAGCGAGCCGCTCCGGGACAGCAGCGACGCCGCCCTGCGTGAGATTGCCCGGGAGCTGGGCGTCGCCTATGTGATCACGGGAAGTCTCACCGAGCTGGCAGGGAGTTTCAGCCTGGACGTTCGCGTGGCACCCGCCGCAGCGGGGCTGCGTCCCCACACCCTGGTGCTCACCGCCGACAACGATGGGGATCTGCTGGCCCGGCTCGATGAGCTCTCAGGACGCCTGGTGGAGCACGTGGTGGGCGCCGAACCCGTGGTGGTGACGGAGGTCGAGATCCAGGGGGCCCCCGACTATCAGGAGGGGGTGCGCGGCAGGCTCCGGACCCGTGAAGGCGAGGCCTACGACCCGGCGGCACTGCGCGACGACCTGGCCATGCTGCGCGCCGACCCGGCCCTGGCCAGCGCCGCCGCCCAGACCGAGCGGGGCCCGGACGGGGTGGTGGTGCGCTTCCAGCTGGTGGCGACCGAGCTCATCGGGGCGGGATCGGGCGCCCAGGGGGCCAACGGACGCGTGGCCGACGTGGAGGTGCGGGGCAACCGGCGCATCGACTCGGCGGCGATTCGAGCGCGCATTGCCACCCGCGCCGGAGATCCCTACCGAACCGCCCAGATCGCCAAGGACGTGAAGGAGATCTTCGGCCTCGGGTTCTTCAAGAACGTGCGCGTGTTCTCCGAGCCCGGAGATCAGGGCCGGGTGGTGATCTTCGAGGTGGAGGAGAACCCGGTCGTCCAGGAGATCTCGATCTCCGGCAACGACAACATCGAGAGCGACACCATTCGCGACATCCTGACCCTCACCACCGGTTCGACCCTGGACGAGCCCCTGGTGTACGAGAACCGCGCGCGCATCGAGGCCCAGTATCGCGCCGAGGGATATTACCTGGCGGGTGTGCAGTTCGAGATCGAGCCGAGGGGGGAGGGCTCCGTCGCCATCCACTTCGAGGTGGACGAGAACAAGAAGCTCAAGCTTCGCGACATCGTGTTCCTGGGAAACGAGTATTTCTCGGATTCGGAACTGCGCCAGGGGTTCCGCACCAAGCCGTGGCGATTCTGGTCGTACGCCACTTCCTACTTCGACAAGTCAGGCACCTACTCGGAGCCGCTGTTCATCCAGGATCTGCAGTCCGTGGAGAAGAGGTACAACGACGCCGGCTTCCTGCGCGTCGAGATCGAAATGCCACCCAAGGTGATGCCCAGCGAGGAAGGCCTGGACGTGGAGATCGAGATCACCGAGGGGCCGATCTTTCACGCGGGAACCATCGACGTCAACGGCGATGCCACCGTCGACCTGGATCTGCTGCGTTCCAAGCTCCTGCTTCGCGAAGGCGATGTCTTCAACCGCAGCTTCCTCACCGAGGACGTGGCCCAGCTCACCCAGCACTACACCGACCGGGGCTTCTACTTCGCCAGTGTCACCCCGTTGACGAGCCTGGACGAGGAGGCCCAGCGCGTCGACGTGGTGTTCGAGGTCCAGAAGGGGCCCCTGTACTTCATTCGCAACGTCGAGGTGGCTGGAAACACCCGGACGGTCGACAGCGTGGTACGGCGCGAGATGGACCTGGTGGAGGGGCAGCTGTACTCCCAGCGGGCCATCCTGCTCTCCCGGGCCAAGGTCCAGAGTCTGGGTTTCTTCGAGGGCGTGGATTTCAAGATGGAGCCGACGGAGGACCCGGACCAGCTGGACCTGAAGGTCTCCGTGGTGGAGCGCCCGACGGGCTCGTTCAGTTTCGGCGCGGGTTTCTCGTCCCAGGACAACTTCGTGGTGGACGGATCCCTGTCGGAGACCAATCTGTTCGGTCGCGGATACCAGGCCCAGCTCACGGTGCAGTACGGCGGGGATACCCAGCGCTTCTTCTTCAGCTTCACCGACCCGCGCGCGTTCGGATCCACCTTCAGCCTGGGAACCACCATTTTCAGCACCGAGTTCGACTTCGAGGACTTCCGCCAGTCGCAGCTGGGCATCGATCTGGTATTGGGCCACTCGCTCTCCGAGGACAATCGCACCCGGGGTTTCGTGCGCTACAGCTTCGCCAGCCGCGACATCATCGAAAGCAACGACGCGTTCGCGGCGGCGGTGATCTTCCGCGAGCTCTTCCAGGACGACCTGACCAGCAGCCAGATCGGCCTGTCGTTCGCGTCCGACACCCGCGATGACCGCTTCGCCCCCACCAGCGGCCGGGTGCTCGGAGCGGCCCTGGAGTACGCGGGCATGGGTTTCTTCTCCAACTTCGTGCGGGTGGAGGCCAGGGGCACCTGGTACCTGGGCGCTCCGCGCTGGTTGCTGGATCGCTCCACTTTCGCCGTGAGCGCGCGCCTGGGCTACGCGCTGCCCTTCAATACGATTGCCGACTACGACCTGAACCAGATTCCGAGCCTGGACGTGATGACCGATGACGGCAACCTGCTGCCCCTGGGCGACATCGATGACGACATCAAGCTGCCCCTGTCCGAGCGCTACTTCCTGGGCGGACTGGGCCAGTTCCAGCTGCGGGGATTCAAGGCCCGGTCGGTGGGGCCGCGGCGGGCGATCCTGTACCGGGAGCCCTTCACGGGTGAATTCATCCCCGTGGGACGGCGCCTGGCCCTGCGCGACCCCAACACCGGCGACCTCGTATTTCCGGCCGATGTTTCCGATCTGGACGACCTGATGGGGCTCGAGTTGACCACGGTTTGCACCGATGAGCCCATCATCGGCGGCAACGAAAACGGGCGCTGCAACGACATCGCGGACACCAAGATCGGGGCATTCGACGACCTGGATGAGACGGACGTGATCGGCGGAAGCCAGTTCTTCTCCAGCAGCCTGGAGTACCGGTTCCCGATCTCCGAGTCGCTGGGCCTCCAGGGCGTGGTGTTCTTCGACTTCGGTAATTCCTTCGACGAGACCGGGAACCTGTTCGACGTGACCGAGTGGCGCTACGGTACGGGAGCGGGGGTCCAGTGGTTCTCGCCCTTCGGCCCACTGGCAGTGGTGCTCGGCTTTCCGATCGACGCCACCGAAGTCGAGGATTCACCCGTCTTCGAGTTTTCGGTCGGCGGTGTAGGCTTTTGAGCCGCCGCCGTCGTGAGGTTGGGACCACCCGCAATCCCGAGCGCCTCCGGACCAGGAAATCGGGAATCAGGAGAGTGTCATGCAACGAAACAAGCTGATGGGGGTCCTGGCATTGGCGACCGCGCTGCTCTGGGGCACGGCGGCACAGGACGAGCCCGTGAAGATCGGGATCGTGGATCTCGATCAAGCGGTCAACTCCACGGCTGAGGGCCGCGCGGCTCGCGAGGAGCTGGCCCGGAAGCAGCGCGACGCGGAGGCGAAGATCCAGCCCCTGCTGGAGCGCATGAAGGAGATGGAGGAGGACTTCAAGGCCAAGAGGTTCGTGGTCTCGGACGAAGCCCGCTTCCAGAAGCAGCTCGACATGGTCGAGGTGCAGAACGAGATCGAGAGCAAGGTGAAGGAGCTCAAGGGTCAGCTCCAGGTAGACGAGCAGCGACTGCGCGGGCCGCTTCTCACCAAGCTCGGCAACATCATCGAGCAGGTGGGCAAGGAGAACGGCTTTACCATGATCCTGCGCCGCGGCGCCCCCGGTCTGCTCTATTCCCGCGAGGCCCTGGACGTCACCGACCTCGTCGTCGAGAAGTACAACGGGTCGAGCTGAACGCGGGGTGACGTGCCTCCAGTCCGGTTGACGCGGTTGCGCGCCACCTGGCTCGAGGAGCGCTCGCCGTCGGTGGCGCGTTCGCTGGCCCTGCTCCCGTTGGCGCCGGCCGCCTGGCTCACGGCCGCAACGGCTCGGCTGCGCCGCCACCTGCATCGCCGCGGGTTTCTGCCGACTTCACGCCTTCCGAGTCGAGTCGTGAGCGTGGGCGATCTGGTGCTCGGGGGCACCGGGAAGACGCCCATGGCTGCGTGGATCGCCGTCGAGCTGCGGCGCCGCGGCTACAAGGTGGTGCTCGCCAGTCGGGGCGCTGGCCGGCGCGGCCGCGAGAAGGTGCGGGTGGTGTCCGACGGGCGCTTCGTCCACGGCGAGGCCGGTTCGGTGGGCGCGGAGCCCATGCTGCTGGCGGGTGCCGCGCCCGGTGTTCCCGTCCTGGTGGGGCGCGACCTGGAGAGTGTGGGCCTGCGGGCGCTGTCAGCCTTCGGCGCCGACATCCTCGTGCTCGACGACGGATTCCAACACCACCGGCTGCAGCGCGACGTGGATCTGGTGATGTTCGACGGAGGCACCGGCCTGGGCAATCGCAAGCTGTTTCCCCGCGGGCCGCTTCGGGAGTCGCTGGCGAGCCTGCGGCATGCCCACGCGGTGGGTGTGGTGGACGGCCCGCTTCCGGCGGACGACGCGGGGTGCATCGAGCGTTACGCGCACGCGGCCCACCGAATTCGCGCCGTGCGCCAGCCGCTGGCGTTGCGGCCGTTGGCGGGCGGGCGCGGCGAGCCGCCGGAGACGCTGGCCGGAAGGGCCGTGGGGCTGCTCGCGGGGCTGGCCTGCCCGAACGGCTTCCGTCGCACGCTGGAATCCCTGGACGCTCTGGTCGTGGCGGAGCGCCGCTTTCCCAAACACCACCGCTATCGCCGCCGCGACCTGTTGCGGCTCGGCCGCGGTGCGCCCCTGTGGGTCACCACCGAGAGGGACGCCCTCGAGATTCCGCCGGCCTGGGCGGCCGGCGTCGACCTTCGCGTTCTCGTGGTGGGGATGCAGGTGGAAGCGGGGGACGCGCTGGGAGACTGGCTCGAGGCGCGGCTGCGCTGAGGCACAGGCTGCGCGCCGGGCGCCCACCCGACCCGGCCCGACCGTGGGCGTGGCCTTCAGTGCGACTCTTGCTGGAGGCGCAGGGCCAGGGTCAGGTTGTTCTGGGTCTGGGGGGCATCGGGTTGGATCTCCAGGGCACTTCGGAAGTGTTCGATGGCGTCGTCCAGGTGTCCCTGGGAGGCCAGGGCGTTGGCCAGGTTGAAGTGGGCCTGGGCTTCGCCGGGATCCACCTCCAGTGCGCGCCGATAGGCCTCGATGGCCTCGTCGCCGCGCCCGCTGGCGCGCAGCAGCCCGCCCAGGTTGTTCCACGCGTCGGCCCGCCCGGGGGCGCGTTCGACGCACTCGCGGTAGGCGCCGATCGCCGGTTCGAAGCGGCCCTGGCGCCGCAGGGTCGCGGCGAGCTCGCAGTGGGCGCGCGCCGAGGCGGGCCGGAGTTCCAGGGCCCGTTGGTAGTGGTTCATGGCGAGGGCTGGCTCGCCGCGCTCCTCCCAGACGGCGGCCAGGTCCAGGTGGTGGTTGGCGTCGAGGGGTTGCAGGGCCAGGGCGCGCTCGTAGTGCTGGGTCGCCTCCAGGAGCTCGCCCCGGGCACGCAGGGCGCCGCCCAGGTTCGAGTGGGCGCCCGAGAACCCGGGATCGGCTTCGATGGCCAGGCGGAAGCGTGCGATGGCGGCATCCAGGTCGCCCTGGCGCACCAGGACACTGCCCAGGTTCGCGTGAGCCAGGGCGTAGTCGGAGCGCGTGGCCAGTGCACGCTGATAGTGTGCGATGGCCTCGTCCAGACGGTCCTGGGATTGCAACGCGAACCCGTAGTTCACGTGGATCTTGGGATCGTCCGGATACAGCGACAGGGCGCGTTCGAACAGGGTCTCGGAGCTGCGCCAGTGTCGCAGCTGCCACGAACTGACCGCGGCGCACATCAACAGGACCGCCACGCCTCCCACGCGCGCAGCCCGCGCGAGCCCCTCGCGCCCGGAGCTCCAGCGCTCGAGGGCATCGCTCAGCGGCCACACCACGGCAATGAAAACGCCAACCAGGGGCAGGTAGGTGTAGCGGTCCGCCAGGGCCTGGGTTCCCACCTGCACCAGACCGATCACCGGAACCAGGGTGCCCAGGAACCACAGCCAACCCACCGTGGAGGCGCGCGAGCGGAGGGCCGCAAGCGACAGGGCCGCAAGCAACGCGAACGAGAGGGCGACCTGCCAGACCGCGTACGGGGCCGCGCCGGAGCCTTCTACGTAGGGGTGCGGATAATGGACCGCGAGCGACACGGGCCACAGGGTCTTCTGCAGGTAGATCGCGTAGGAGACGCCCGCGTTGGCGACCCGGTCCCAGAGGGGTAGGGCGTCGGCCAGGCCCATGGCGCCGTATCCCTTCTGGGCCGCGAAGGTGGCGACGCAAGCGCCCGCGGACAGGGCGAACAGCGGCAGCTTCTCGGTCCACAGTCGCCCGTGGCCGGCACTGGTGAGCCAGCCGGGAACGTCCAGCCGGAGCCGGCCCAGGGGCCAGAAATCGAGCAGCAGGAATACGAACGGCAGGGTCACGAGCATGGACTTGGCCATCAGCGCGAGGCCGAAGCAGGCCAGCATCGCGGCGTAGCGGGCGGCCCCGCCCCGCCGCACCCAGGTGGTGTAGGCACCCAGGCAGAGCAGGCCGAAGCCAGTGCTGAGCACGTCCTTGCGCTCCGAGACCCAGGCCACGGACTCCACGTGCAGGGGGTGCAGAGCGAACAGCGCCGCTACCCCCGCGCTCCGCAGCGGGGCCCCGGTGAGCGTGTGCAGCACGGCGAACAGCAGCCACGCGTTGATCACGTGCAGCACGACACTGGTGGCGTGGTGCCCCGCTGGATCCATCCCGTAGAACTCGACGTCCAGCATGTGGGAGAGCCAGGTCAGGGGGTGCCAGTTTTCATGGCCCCCGGTCAGCGCCCATGCCAGGCCCGGGCCGGTGACGCCAACCATCACGTGGGCGTTCCGGGTGACGTAGTGCTCGTCGTCGAAGCTCACGAACGAGAAGCCCAGGGCCTGGGCGTAGACAGCCAACGTAAGGGCTGCGATGACGAGCGCGAGGGTCTGGCTGCGGCGCATGGCCACCCCGAGGTAACGCCGAGCCGGGCGGGCCTCCTGCTTATCGGCTTCCCCTCGCCCCAACTCAATTCGCGTTATCCTCGCGGGCTCTCCCCCGTTCCTGGAGCCGGTCATCACCCAATTGGATCTCGGGCGTCTCGAATCGCTGCTCGACGGCTTCGGGCGGCTGCGACTGCTGGTGCTGGGAGACCTGGTCCTGGACGAGTATCTGTGGGGCGACGTGGACCGGGTGAGTCCTGAGGCCCCGGTGCCCGTCGTGCTCGTGCGCAACGAGTCCGTGGTGCTGGGAGGCGCCGCCAACGTGGCCCGAAACGTGGTGGCCCTGGGGGGCGAGGTCGCCCTGTGCTCGGTGCTCGGCGACGACGCGGCCGGCCACCGGGTGGCCGGCCTGCTCCAGGATCTGGGTGTCGATTCGGGAGCCCTGATCTCGGTGCCCGGCCGGCTGACCACGCGCAAGACGCGCATCGTCGCACGCTCCCAGCAGGTGGTGCGCTTCGACCGCGAGACCCTGGAGCCGCTGGATCCCGCCATGGGACAACGGCTGCTTGCGGCCCTCGAGGGCGCCCTGCCCTCGGTGGACGCGCTGGTGATCGAGGACTACGGCAAGGGCGTGCTATCGCGCCGGATCGCCACCGCCGCCATGCGCTGCGCGTCCGAAGCGGGCGTCCCGGTGGTGGTGGATCCCAAGGTGGCGGTGGCACCCTATCGGGGGGCGGTGCTTCTCAAGCCGAACTTGCGCGAGGCCGAGAGCCTGGCGGGGGTTTCGATCCGCGGCCCGGAAGATCTGGAGCGCGCGGCCCAGCGCCTGCGGCGCAAGATCGGTGGCGGCGCCGTGGTGGTCACGCGCGGGGGAGACGGCATGACGATCTTCGAAGGCGACGGAGCGGGGCGCCACATTCCCACCGTGGCGCGCGAGGTGTTCGACGTGCAGGGTGCGGGCGACACCACCATCGCCGCCCTGACCCTGGCCCTGCGCGCCGGTGGATCGCTTCCCGAAGCCGCGGTGATCGCCAACGCGGCGGCCGGCGTGGTGGTGGGCAAGATCGGCACCGCCACCGCCAGCCTGGACGACGTGCGGGCCCTGCTGCCCGCCGCACTCGATGCCGCGCGCGAGGCCACATGATCCGCAGCATGACCGGTTTCGGGCGGGCCACCTTCCAGGTGGGGGAGGCCTCGTGCGAGGTGGAAGCCCGCTCGGTGAACCACCGTTACCTGGACGCTCGCGTGCGGGTTCCCAAGCTGATGGCCGCGTTGGAGACGGCGATTCGCGAGCGCGTCGCGGGCCGCTTCTCCCGGGGCAAGGTGGACCTGACCGTGACGTGGCCCGCCGGCGCCGGCCCGGCACCGCGCCTGGAGGTCGACCTGGATGCCGCCCGCGCGTACGCGCGCGCAGCCACCCAGCTGGCCGAGTCGGCCGAGTCGCCGGGCCTGACCGGCAATCTGGACGTGGCCACGCTGCTGGGGCTGCCCGGGGTGGCGCGCTTCGTGGAAACCGAGACCACGTCGCCGGAACTCGCGAACGAGGCCCTGTCGGCGGTGGGCGCGGCCCTGGATGCCCTGGATGCCATGCGGGTCGCCGAGGGCGCGGCGCTGTCCCGCGATCTTCTGGGGCGACTCGACCGGGTGTCGGAGCTGACCGAGTCACTGGAGGGGCTCTCGGGATCGGTGGCCCAGCTGGTGCGAGATCGCCTGCGCAAGCGCGCAGAGCAGCTGAGCCAGGACACCGGGCTCTACGACGAGGCGCGATTGCACCAGGAGCTCGTGATCGCTGCCGACCGCATGGACGTGACCGAGGAGATCGTGCGTCTGCGCAGCCACGTGGACCAGTTCCGTGCGATCCTGGCCTCGGCCGGGGCCGGCTCCCCGGTGGGCCGGCGCCTGGATTTCCTGCTCCAAGAACTCGGTCGGGAGGCCAACACCATCGGCTCCAAGGGCAGCGACGCACCCATTGCCCACACGGTGGTGGAGCTCAAGGCGGAGATCGAGCGCATTCGCGAGCAGGTCCAGAACGTTGAGTAACCCCGCGCTCTTCAACATCGGGTACGGAAATCTGGTGATGGCCTCGCGGGTGATCGCGATCGTGGCCCCCCAGGCTGCGCCCATGAAGCGCCTGCGCGAGGAGGCCACGAGCCGCGGCAAGCTGGTGGACGCCACCCAGGGCCGTCGCACCCGCTCCATCATCGTCACCGACAGCGATCACGTGATCCTGTCGGCCATCAACCCGGACACGATCGCCGCGCGCCTGGCCCACGAGGGGGGAAGCGAGGGGCAGCCGTGAGCGCGGGCCGGGGGATTCCGTTCGTGGTGGCCGCCGCGTCGGGCACCGGGAAGACCAGCGTGTGCCGGGCGGTGATCGCCCGGAATACGGGGCGACCCATCGAGTTCTCCGTGTCCCACACCACGCGCGCCCGACGCGAGGGCGAGGCTGACGGCGTCGACTACCACTTCGTGTCCCCGGCCGGGTTCCAGCAGCTCGTGGAGGACGACGGCTTCCTCGAGTGGGCCGTATACAACGACAACCAATACGGCACGAGTTGGCGCGCCATCGAGGAGCCCCTGGCCTCGGGCCGCGACGTACTGCTGGAGATCGAGGTCCAGGGGGCGGCCCAGGTGCGCAAGCGCCTCCCCAACGCACGTTTCCTGTTCCTGCTCCCGCCCGCACTGGGGGCGCTTCGACAGCGACTCGAATCCCGCGGCACGGACTCGCCGGAGCAGATGCTGCGGCGCCTGGAGCGCTCCCGGGATGAGCTGGCGGCTGCCGTCGGTTTCGATTACGCGGTGGTCAACGACGACTTCGACACCTGCGTGGCCGACGTCCTGGCGATCCTGGCGGCGGAACACGCGTGCGATGCGGCGGCCCTGCGGCGGCGTTTCGACCCGGCTGAGGCCCTGCGAACGCTGCGCCGCGCGGAACCGGCCTGAACCCCGCCGCGAGGAACCGGCCTGAACCCGGCTGGACGCTTGCCGGGGCCTCGGGTACTCTTTCCAAGCGTCTGATATCAAAGGGAAAAACGATCTCTCATGGAACGAGGCTGACGCGGAGGCCGGGTGCTTCGGTTCAACGACATCGCCGACCGGATCCTCGAGTACCACCCCTCCTGCGACCTTTCCCTGCTCCAGCGCGCCTATGTCTTCTCCGCCAAGGTTCACGACGGCCAGGAGCGCCTGTCCGGTGAGCCCTATCTCGTCCATCCCCTGGAGGTAGCAGGAATCCTGGTCGATCTGCGCATGGACGAGATCACGGTGGCCGCCGGCCTGCTGCACGACACCCTCGAGGACACGCTGGCCACGGAGGAGGAGATCCAGCGCCTGTTCGGCGACTCCGTCGCGTTCCTGGTGGCGGGCCTCACGAAGATCGCGAAGATGGAGTTCACGTCCGCGCGCGAACGCCAGGCCGAGAACTTCCGCAAGATGCTGCTGGCCATGTCCAAGGACATCCGCATCCTGCTCATCAAGCTGGCCGACCGCCTGCACAACATGCGCACCCTGGAGTTCTTGGCCGAGGATCCGCGCCGGCGGATCGCCCAGGAGACGCTGGACATCTACGCACCGTTCGCCCACCGGCTGGGCATCAACTGGATGCGCAAGGAGCTGCAGGAGCTGGCGTTCCGGGTGCTGGAGCCCGAGGCCGCCGCCGACCTGGAAGCGCGGCTCCAGACCCAGAGCAAGGCCCGCGAGGTCTACATCGAGGAGGTCATCGGTGTCCTCTCCAAGCGCCTGTCCGACGCGGGGCTCGCGTGCGAGGTGGCCGGGCGCCTGAAGGACCTGGCCTCGATCCACGCCAAGATGGAGAGTCAGAGCGTCAGTCTGGACGAGATCTACGATGTGATCGCGTTCCGGATCATCCTGGACGGGCCCGAGAACGGGGTCTACACGGCGCTCGGCATCATCCACGCCATCTGGCGCCCCGTGCCGGGACGCTTCAAGGACTACGTGGCGCTGCCCAAGCCCAATGGTTATCAATCGCTCCACACCACGGTGATCGGCCCCTATGGCGAGCGCATGGAGGCCCAGATCCGCACGAGCGAAATGCACCGCAGCGCCGAGTTCGGGATCGCCGCCCACTGGAAATACAAAGAAGGGCGGGTCCAGGCCCACGACGACGACGACGGCAAGTTCGCCTGGCTGCGCCAGCTGCTGGACTGGCAGCGCGAGTTGGCGGATCCCCACGAGTTCATCGACACGATCAAGGTCGACCTGTTTCCGGACGAGGTCTTCGTCTTCACGCCCAAGGGCGATGTGATGAACCTGCCCCGGGGCGCTACGCCCGTCGACTTCGCCTACGCGATCCACAGTGAGGTGGGAGCCCACTGCTCGGGCGCCAGGGTCAACGGCAAGATCGTGGCCCTGCGCCACGCGCTCAGCGACGGCGACACGGTGGAGGTGATGACCAGCCGCGACCAGCTGCCGCGCAAGGACTGGCTCGAGTTCGTGGTGTCCGGCCGAGCCCGCAGCCGCATCCGTCACGCGATCCGCGCCTCCGAGAAGGAGAGCAGCCGCGGGCTGGGCCGCGAGATCCTGGAGCGCGAGCTGCGCAAGGCGGGCTTCTCGCTGAGCCGGCTGCTGGAGGGCGAGAAGCTGGCCGACGTGGCCCGGAAACGGGTGCGGGGCACGGTGGAGGATCTCTTCTCCGCGGTGGGATACGGCCGGCTTCCCGGTGCCGAAGTGGTGCGGGCGCTTCGCGGCGACGAAGCCCCGGAACAAGAGCAGCCCGTGCGCCGCCGCGGTCTGCTGGCCAAGCTGCGCCGGCCGTCGAGCGCCGGAATCCGCGTGAGCGGGCATTCCGACGTGCTGGTGCGCTTCGGCCACTGCTGCGCGCCGTTGCCCGGCGATGACGTGATCGGGTTCGTCACGCGCGGCCGTGGCGTTACCGTGCACGTGAAGGACTGCAACAAGGTCTTCGAACTCGACCCGGAGCGGCGGATCGACGTGGAGTGGGAGTCGGACCCGGCCGTGCCGCGGCGCATCCGGGTGCGCGTGGAGTCGGCCGACCAGCCGGGGCTGCTTGCGAAGGTCACCAAGACGATCTCCGCGGCCGGAATCAACATTGGTGCGGCCAAGATCACCACCAGTCCCGACCAGCGCGCGGATCAGACCTTCGACCTGTGGGTGACCGACGTGCGCACGCTCAACGCCGTGATGAAGCAGATCCAGAAGGTGAAGGGCGTCTATTCGGTGCAGAGGCTGCGAAACTGACGCCGTGACGCCGCGCCGACTACGGGCGGCGAAACCCCTTGGGATCCAGCTCGTTGGCGATGGCTTCGCCGGCCCGCAGGCCCAGCAGCAGATCGCCCTCGAAGCCCAGTCCGGCCATGCCCGCCCGGTCGAGCTGGTAGACCGGCGGGCGGCCGCCGAGTCGGATCTCGGTCTCGCCGGGCCACCCGCTTCCCGGCTCGGGATCGCGCAACAGATGGTCGGTGTCCCAGATCGCGGCCGGTAGCCTCTGGGGATCGAGCTTGTCTTCGGAGAACGGAATCAGGTCAGTCAGCACCTGGCGGAGCCGTTCGGACACGTCGCTCGCCACGGCATTCGCCGGAACCACCGTGGAAGCCACCAGGTGCACCGGGTCGTCCCACGCGGCACCGGGGAGGATCTGCACGTTCACCACGTCCGGCACGGACTCGGGATGCGCGGGATCGCACACGTGGATCACCCGCGGTCCCATGCCTTCCGGCAGCGTCGCATCCGCGGTCCGGAAGTGGAGGGACACGCGCTTGTGGCTCGCGGGGGGGGTCTGGATCAGCTCGGGTACCGGGGCCTCGCCGTGGGCGGCAGCCAGGCCGTCCAGAGGGGCGTTGAGGATCAGGGCGCGTCCCACCCAGACCTCGCGTGTTTCCTCGACCCGGATTCCGGGCTGGTTTGCGGCGGCGATCAGGTCGAAGCCTCCGCGTACCCGGCGAAACTCGCCGAACAGGGACTCGATGCGCCGACGCAACAGGGAACGCAGGCCCCCATTGCTCGAAGTCGCGTCCGCCGATCCGCCGAAAGCCGCGCCAAGCAGGCGCGCCTGGGCCTCTGGGGAGGGCTGGGTTCCGCCCAGATTCGAGAGGGCGCGGACCTGGGACGCGAGAAAGCTTCGCAGTGCCGGCGAGGCGCTGCCGATCTCGGACGGCAGTCCCCGGGCGCCGGGAGCCGGGACCGCGCCTCCCGAGCGCCGCGCGCGGACCGATAGGGGCCGCCGCGGGGCGCGGACGATGGGGGCGTCCAGCATGGCGTCGCGTTCGGCGACGGCGGCCTGAACCAGGGCGCGGATCAGATCCTGGGCCGGCTCGCGCTTGGCCAGACCGAAGGCCACCAGTTCTTCGACGCTGCGTGTCGGATCGCCCACCTCGACGCGGGCATCGCGCATGGCCACCTGGTAGGCGAGGGGGTGTGTTTCGAAGCGCCGCCGGTCGATGAGCGCGATGCCCAGCTCGCCAAGGCAGGTGCCAAACACCCCGTCGGGCCCGGGGCCGGTGAGCAGCAGGGGCTCGCGCAATCCGGGAAAGGCGCGCGCACTGGACTCTTCTTCCACCACCAGAACCCGCACCCCGCGCATGCCGAGTGCGACGGCGCCGACGAGGCCCGGGAGCGCCCCGCCCAGGACGATCGCATCCCAACGGCGGGTGTGAACGGTTTCGCCGGCTTCGAGAGCGGGGAGCCCGCGCATCAGCGGCTCGTGAGCAGCAGTGCGGGCTCGCCGGGTGTCTTCGCCTCGATCTCGCCGATGGCATAGGCCCGCTCGCCGACGGCTTCGAGTCGCGCTATCACGTCGTCCGTCTCGTCTCGCGGCACCATCACCATCATGCCGATGCCGCAGTTGAACACCCGCAGCATCTCGTCCTCCGAGATCTCGCCCAGGCGCTGGAGGAGTCCGAAGATGGGCGGCCGCGGCCAGGCCTGCGGATCGATACGCGCGCGCACGCTCTTGGGAAGCACCCGCGGAACATTGCCCGCGAAGCCCCCGCCCGTGATGTGGACGATGCCGTTGACCTGGAAGTCGCGGCACACGTTGAGGATCGGCTTCACGTAGATGCGGGTGGGCGCAAGCAGGGCGCTGGCCAGGGACGTGTTGAGATCCGGGTGCTCGTCGCGCAGGCTCAGGTGGCCGGCGCGCACCCCCGTGTCCACGATCTGGCGCACCAGCGAGAAGCCGTTGCTGTGCAGGCCGCTCGAGGCGATCCCCACGATGGAGTCACCCTGACTGATGCTCGAGCCGTCGATGATGCCCTTGCGCTCCACCACACCGACGCCGAAACCGACGAGTTCGATCTCCCCGTCGGCATAGACCCCCGGCATGCTGGCGGTTTCGCCGCCCAGGAGGGCACAGCCGGCTCGCCGGCAGCCCTCGCCCACGCCTCGCAACGCTTCCAGGGCGGGCTCCTCCCGCAGGCTTTCCATGGCCAGGTAGTCCAGGAACACCAGCGGCTCGGCGCCCTGGACGACCAGGTCGTTCACGACCATGGCGACGCAGTCGATGCCCACGGTGTCGAAGCGGCCGAGCTCCGCCGCCAGCTTGAGCTTGGTGCCCACGCCGTCGGCGCCGGCCACGAAGATCGGGTCGTGGTAGCGCTCCGGCGACTTGAACAGGCCGGCGAAGCCCCCGATCGAGGACAGGATTTCGGGCCGCAGGGTCGGGCGCGTGACCTCCTTGATCTTGGCGATGAATCCTTCATCCCGATCCAGGTCCACGCCGGCCCGGGCATAGTGGGGTGCGCTCTGCGCCGTCTTCTTCGAGGCGCCCCGCCCGTGTTTCGGGGCGCTGGCCTGGGACGGGGTGTCCGTCGAGGCCGTTTTCCCCGCCTTTGCCGATTTCCCGGTCTTCTTCCGACCGGAGACTCGAGCGGGGGATTTCGGGGTTGCCACGCGGGATGGATAGCGCGACCTCCGAAGTCGCGCTTCCGATTTCCGGGGCCCCTTACGCTATCGTCCGCCGGTGGAGATCGCGGTGGTGATTCCGACGCTCGACGAGGCGGAGCGAGTGGTCGGAGCCATCGAGAGTGCGGCGGCACCCGGTGTCGATGTCGTCGTCGCGGACGGTGGCAGCAGCGACGACACCCGCACGCGGGCCGCGGCCGCGGGCGCCCGGGTGGTCGACTCGGAGGTCGGCCGTGCCCGTCAGCTGGCCCGCGGTGTCCGCGAGACGCAAAGTGACGCCATCCTGTTCCTCCACGCCGACACGCGGTTGCCGCTGGGTTTCGACGCGGCGGTTCGCGCCTGCCTGGAGGATTCCGGGGTGGTCGGCGGGGCCTTCCGGTTCCGCTTCGACGACCGCTCGCTGGCGCTGCGTCTGGTCGAATGGGGAGCGCGACTCCGCGTCGCACTGTCGAACCTGCCCTACGGCGATCAGGCGATCTTCGTGCGTCGCAGTGTGCTCGAACGGATCGGAGGTGTGCCTCAGGTGCCCCTGATGGAGGATCTGGATCTGGTGAAGGCAATGCGGCGTCACGGTCGGGTCGCGATCCTGCCGCTGCACGCCACCACGTCCGCGCGTCGCTTCCGGCGGGCGGGAATCCTGCGCACGGCGCTGAGACACCGGTTGGTCGTGATCGCCGCGTCCCTGGGCGTCGACCGCGAGCGCCTGGCCGCCTGGGTTCGGCGATGACCGCATCCGCGGCCCCCGCGCCGACACTCCCGGGTACCACGCCCCTGCGTTCCGCGCTGCGGCGGCTGGGCGGCTACATACTCCGCAACCGCCTCTACTACGGAGTGTGGCTGCTGACGGTCCTGCTCTACACGGTGGGATTCGTCCTGTTCCCGATGCTGGTGGGCTGGAGTCTGCAGGCGGTGGTCGATCGCGACCCGAAGGAACTCGCGATACGGGTGTTCTGGACGATCGTCGCGGTGATCGCCACCTCCGTGCTGCGCTATTTCTCGCGGACCCTGGTCTTCAACGCCGCCCGCGAGATCGAGTACGAACTCCGCAATGACCTGTTCGCCCAGCTGCTGCGCCTTCCCCAGTCGTTCTATTTCCGGTGGCGCACGGGCGACATCATGAGCCGCTGTGTGAACGACGTGAACGCGCTGCGCCTGATGTTGGGGGTGGGCGTCCTGAACGTGGTCCAGACCCCCATCCTGTACCTGGGCTCCTTCTCGGTGATGGCGTACCTGAACTGGAAGCTCGCGCTGCTGGTGCTGCTGCCGTACCCGGGCTTCGTGTGGATCGCGCGCGGCCTGGGGCGGGGGATCCACCGCTGGAGCCTGGCCGTCCAGGAAGGCCTGGCCACGGCCTCGAACCAGCTCCAGGAGACCATTTCGGGCATCGCCGTGGTGAAGGCCCACGCCATGGAGGGCGTCACGGCCAGCCGCTTCGAGGCGGCCAACCAGCAGCTCTTCGCCCGTCAGCTGCGGCTGGCGCGGGTCAACGCGCTCATGCCCGCCATCGTGATGCTGCTGCCGGCCTCGGCCATGGGGATGATCCTGCTGGTGGGGGGGCCCGCGATCACCCGCGGTGAGATGACGGTGGCCGGCTTCTTCACCTTTGCCATGTACGTCTTCCAGCTCACCTTTCCCACGGTGATCATGGGCTGGGTGGTGGCGTTGGTGCAGCGGGGCACCGCTGCCATGCAACGCCTGGACGAGCTGCTGTCGGTGGAGCCCGCCATCGTCGACCTGGCCCCGGCGGCCGTCGCGGACCTGCGGGGCCAGATCGAGTTCCGGAACCTGACCTTCCGCTATCCCGGTGCGGAACGCGAGCCGGCGCTTCGCAACATCGACCTCACGGTTCCGGCGGGAACGACCCTGGGCATCGTGGGTCCCGTGGGCTCGGGCAAGAGCACGCTGGCATCGGTGATTCCGCGGCTCTACGAGGTGGAAGACGGCGTGGTCTTCATCGATGGCATCGACGTGAACCGCGTTCCGCTCCAGACCCTGCGCTCGAACATCGCCATGGTGCCCCAGGAGTCGTTCCTGTTCTCCATGAGCCTGGCCGAAAACATCGCATTCGGGTTGAACGACGCGGACCCCGTGCTGGTGGAGGAGGCCGCCACCCGGGCCCAACTCCGCAACGATGTGGACGAGCTTCCCCACGGCTTCGAAACGGTGGTGGGCGAGCGCGGTGTGATGCTCTCGGGCGGACAGCGTCAGCGCGCGGCCCTGGCGCGGGCGCTCGTCCTTCGCCCGGTGATCCTGATCCTCGACGACACGCTTTCGAGTGTGGACGCGGCCACGGAGAGGGCCATCCAGGACGAGCTCGACCAGGTCTTCGCCGGACGCACGGTGGTGGTGGTGTCGCACCGGGTGAGTGCCGTGCGCCACGCGGATCAGATCGCGGTGCTCGATGAGGGAAGCATCGTCGAGCGCGGCAGCCACGCCCAGCTGGTGGCGGCGGGGGGCTTGTACGCGCGCCTGTCTCGCGACCAGGCCCTGGCCGAGGCGGTGGCCGAGCCGCTGGCCGCGGGCGGGGCCCACCCGTGAGCGATCCGGATCGCCGCGGCAACGGGGGCGCCCCCAGCGCCAGCGCCCAGGAGGCGATGCACGAGGAGGAGGCCCTCGGCAAGGCCTATGACGCGCGCATCCTGGGTCGTCTTTGGACCTATGTGGCGCCCTATTGGCGGTTGGTCGCGGTCAGCCTGTTGTTGGTGTTTCCCATGTTCGTGGCCGAGGCCGCACCGGCCTGGATCATCAAGGCGGGGCTCGACCGGCTGTTCCCCCGCGACGCGCTGGCCGAAGCGGGTGCCTTGAACGGGATCCTCGATCGCCTGTCGCGTGGGCTGGAAGCGCCAACTGGCGTGCCGCCCTTCCTGTGGCTGGCGGGGGTCTACTTCACGCTGATGGCGGTCCAGGCGGGCCTGCAGTTCGCGTACTCGCTCCTGTCGTCGTACACGGGCCAGTACGCCATGCGGGATCTGCGGCGCGACGTGTTCAGCCACCTCCAGAAGCTCCATCTGGCGTTCTTCGATCGCTACCCGGTGGGCCGCCTGGTGACCCGGGCCACCAACGATGTGGAAAACGTGGCGGAGATGTTCAGTGCGGGAATCGTCGCGGCCGTCACCGACATCCTGAAGATGGCGGGCTTCGCGACGGTGCTGTTCCTGGTGGACGCCCGTCTTGCCCTCTACGCCTTCCTGGTGGTTCCGGTGCTGGCCGTGGCCGCGATGATCTTCCGCTTCAAGGCGCGGGCGGCGTACCGCCTGGTCCGGGTGCGCATCGCCCGCATCAACACCTACATCCAGGAGAACGTCACCGGGATGAAGGTGGTGCAGTTGTTCACCCGCGAGCGCCGCAACCTTCGCGAGTTCGAACACCTCAACGCCGACCACCGGGACTCCTGGCTCGAGTCGATCCGCTACGAGTCGATGCTCTTCTCTGCCATCGAGCTGGCTCAGGGTCTCACCATTGCGCTGATCCTCTGGATGGCCACGGGTCTGGCCGAACCCGGGTTGCTCTACCTCTTCATCGACTACATGCGGCGCTTCTTCATGCCGCTGCGCGATCTATCGGCCAAGTATTCGGTGATGCAATCGTCCATGGCCAGCAGTGAGCGCATCTTCCAGTTGTTGGACACGGAGCCTGCGGTGGTGGATCCCGTGTCGTCGGCCGCCGTCGCGCCGATTGCCGGTCCGCGCGGCAGTGTCGAGTTCGAGAACGTCTGGTTCGCCTACCAGGGCGAGGACTGGGTGCTGCGGGACCTGTCGTTCCGGGTGGAGCCGGGCGAGAAGGTGGCGCTGGTGGGCGCCACCGGCGCCGGCAAGACCACGATCATCAGTCTGCTGACGCGATTCTACGACGTTACCCGGGGCTGTATCCGCATCGACGGAATCGACCTGCGCGACATGTCCCAGGCGGTATTGCGACGGCGCCTGGCCATGGTGCTCCAGGACGTTTTCCTGTTCAGCGGGACCGTGGCGGACAACATCGCCCTGGACCGGGACGACGTGGACGGCGAGGCCGTGCGCCAGGCCGCCAGGGCCGTGCAGGTGGATCGCTTCATCCGGGCCCTGCCCCAGGGCTACGACACGAACGTTCGCGAGCGGGGCGCCAACTTTTCGGCCGGCCAGCGACAGCTGCTGTCGTTCGCGCGCGCCCTGGCCCACGGGGCTGACATCCTGGTGCTTGACGAGGCCACCAGCTCCATCGACACGGAGACCGAGTCCCTGGTGCAGCGGGGCATCCGCGTGCTGATGGAGCACAGGACCGCCCTGGTGATCGCCCACCGGCTCTCCACCATCCAGGACGTGGACCGTATCTACGTGCTCCACAAGGGCCAGATCGTGGAGTCCGGGCCCCACGCCGAGCTGCTGGCCCGCGGGGGCGCCTACCATCGCCTCTACCGGCTCCAGTACGAGTCCCAGGAGCGCTCCTCGGCCGCTGCGGGCTAGAAGCCCCGGCCCGCGTCGGGAGCCCCGGGCGAGCGGGTCCAGCGGTAGCGGCCGGTCGATTTCCGCTTGCGATGCCCCCCAGCGGGGTGTTACCAACTCCGCACCCCCCAGAATCGCCTCTGCGATTGCCAGCGTGCCGTCGGCTCGGGAGTGCCGTCGAGCCAGTCGGTAATCGAGGGCTGTGTGCACATCAAGACGCTGGAATTGAACGGTTTCAAGTCCTTCGTGGACAAGACCGTCTTGCGCTTCGAGGCGGGGATCACCGCGGTGGTCGGCCCCAACGGCTGCGGCAAGTCCAACGTGGTGGACGCAATGCGCTGGGCCATGGGCGAGCAGTCGCCCCGGCGGCTGCGTGGCAAGGCCATGGAGGACATCATCTTCGGGGGCTCGGACGAGCGCTCCCAGGTGGGCCTGGCCGAGGTGAAGCTCACCTTCGACAATTCCGACGGCGCTGGCCCCGCCGCGTTCTCGTCCTACCGCGAGATCCAGGTGACGCGCCGCCTGTACCGCTCCGGAGAGTCCGAGTACCTCCTCAATGGCACCGAATGTCGTCTGAAGGACGTGCTGGACTTCTTCCGCGACACGGGCATCGGCACCAAGGGCTACACCATCGTCGAGCAGGGGCGCATCGCCGAGATCGTGTCGGCCAAGCCCGAGGAGCGCCGCATCCTGATCGAAGAGGCGGCGGGCATCGGCAAATACAAGGCGCGCCGCAGCGAAGCGGAATCCAAGATCAAATCCACCGAGCAGAACCTGCTGCGGGTGAACGACGTACTCGGCGAGGTGCGCCGCCAGATCGGCTCCATCGAGCGTCAGGCGCGCAAGGCCGCCCGCTACAAGCGGCTGCGCGAGACGGTGCGGGTGGTGGAGCTCTCGCTGGCCGCCGACGAGCGCCGCGATCTGCTGGCGGGTTCCGAGGCAGCGAACCAGCGCCTGGTCCGCTTGCGCGACGAGCTCACCGGGCTCGAGACGAACCTGGCCGAGCGCGAGCTGGCGTTGCAGGGCAAACGCATCGAGCTGGTGGAGAGCGAGCGCATCCTGAACCAGGGCAGTGAGACGCTGCTCGGGCTGCGCACCGACATCAAACAACACGAAGGGCGCATCGAGTTCGGTCGACGCGAGCGCGAGTCGCTGGCGGAGACCGTGGGGGCGCGCCGGGAAGAGTGCGCGCGCCTGTTGGAGCAGCTGGCCACCCAGGAGGCCGAAGTCCAGGAGAGCGGCGAGGAGCTGCGCCTGCTGGAGGCGGCCGTGGATTCGGAGGCCCAGGTGCTGGCGGCCGCCGAGAGGACCGCGCTCGACGCCCGCGAACAGGTGCGGACGCTGGAGGCCGAGCGCGATCGGGCCAACAGCGGTCTCGTGGAGGTGCTCACGTCGATCGCCCGGGCGGAAGACCGCCAGGCGGCGGTGGAGGATCGCGGCGCCGAGATCGACCGCCGGCTCCGGGGCGCAGACGCGGCCCTCGAGGTGGGGCAGTCCGAGGCGAGCCGCGTGGATCGTGAGCAGCGCAACCAGGAGGAGGGGCTTCGGGGCCTGCTCTCGGAGCGCGATCGCCTGATGGGGCGGGTTCGCACGACCCTCGAGACCCACGAAGCCGCCGTCGAACGCGAGCGCAGGGCGGTGGCCCACCTGGCAGAGCTGCGCGAGAAGCGCGAGACGTGGCGAGCCCGGCTGGCTTCCCTGCGGGAGGTGCTGGAGCGGAATGAAGACGTGGGCGAAGGCACGCGGCACGTGCTCGGTCGCGACGAGGACGAGCGGCGCGCGTTCGGTGTGCGGGGACTCGTGCGCGACCTGCTCGAGGTGGATCGCGATGTGGAGCGCGCCGTGGAGGCGGTGCTTGCGGATCGCGCCGAGGCCATCGTGGTGGATCGCGCGGAAGGGGCGCTCTCGGCCCTGGAGGCCCTGCGCTCGGCCCGGGCGGGCCGCGGCGTCTTCCTGATCGCGCCGGAGTTCGAGCCAGGGCCCCGGGGCCTCGTGCCTCTGGGCGAGCCCCTGCTCGATCGGGTGCGCCCCCGGGAGGGTTTCGAGGCCCTGGCCCGCAGCCTGCTGGGCGGCGTGAACCTGGTGGGCAGCCTGCGCGAAGTGCTCGAGGTGTACGGCGGGTCGAACCTGCCGGCCACGTTCGTGACGCGTGCTGGCGACGTGATCGCCCGCGACGGCACCCTGCGCGGCGGCGAGAGCGCGCCGGCCGAGACGGCGCGCACCGGATTGCTGGGGCGGGTGGGAGAGATCCGTGAACTCCAGGCGAAGGTGACCGGGCTCGACGCCCAGGTGGGCTCCCAGCATGAGGAGCAGCAGGCAGCCGAGCAGGCGCGCGTGCAGGTTGCCGACGAGCTGGAGAACCTGCGAAACCGCCATCACACCGCAGCGCTCGCGGTGGCCAACCACGAGAAGGATCTCGAGCGCACGCTCGAGCGCGTGAAGACCCTGGGCGAGACCCACGAGGGTCGGGTGGCGGAGCGATCCGAGTTGTTGGCCGAGAGCGAGGCCCTGAGCGGCGAGCGCACGCGCCTCCTGGATGAGTTGGAGGCGGCTCGCAACGATCGCGCCACCCGACAGCGCCATCTCGAGGCCCTGGTCCTGCGCGTGGGCTCGGCCGGGCGCGAGGCGTTGCGCCTGGAGACGCTGGCCACCGAGCGGCGCGTGGAGCACGCGGGTCGTGCCGACAAGCGCGACCGCCTGCGCAGCGCCTTCGAGCGAGCGGGCAGTGCCGCTGGCGAGACCCGCGGCTGGATCGATCGCCGCGAGCAGGAGATTCGCGCCGCCGAGGAGCGCCGGGAGGAGCTGGCCGGTTCGATCGCAGAATCCGCGCGCGCTCTCGAGTCCCTGCTGCAGCGCGAGGAAGAGGCGCGCAGGATCAACGAGGCGCGGCGCGAGACCTACGAGGCGGCGGCCGCCCAGGTGGGCGAGGTGGAAGAGCGCATGCGCGAAATCCGGGGAGAGATCGGAACCCGGCGCGATGAAGTGGGGGGTGCCGAGCTGAAGGCACGGGAAGCCGAGTTGCGCTTGACCCACCTGCTTGACTCGATTCGCGAGAAGTGGGAGGTGGACCTGGCGACCTGGAGCCCTCCCGTAGTGGAAGAGGCAGCGGTGGCACCGCCCCTGCAGGAGCCCTCGACCGGGGCCGAGGCGGATCCCGAGGCCCACGAAGAGGCCGCGCCGGACGCCGCCCGCGATGCCCGGGAGAACGCCGAGCTGGCCAGGAAACCCAAGCCGGAACGCGCGGAGGCGCTCGATCGCCTCCGCAAGCAGCTACAGGGACTGGGTGACGTGAACCTGGGCGCCATCGAGGAGCACGAGGAGCTCTCCGAGCGCTACCGGTTCCTGGGCGAGCAGAAGGCCGATCTGGATCGCACCCTGGAGTCGCTGCGCGACGCCATTGCGCGCATCAACCGCACCAGTCGCAAGCGTTTCCGCGAGACCTTCGAGCAGGTGAGCAAGCACTTCTCGGAGAACTTCCCGCGACTGTTCCGCGGCGGGAAGGCGAGCCTGTCCCTCACCGAGACCGAGGACGTGCTCGAGGCCGGCATCGAGATCCTGGCCCAACCGCCGGGCAAGCGTCTCCAGAACGTGAACCTGCTGTCGGGCGGCGAAAAGACGCTCACGGCCCTGGCCCTGCTGGTGGCGGTGTTCCAGGTGCGGCCGTCCCCGTTCTTCCTGCTGGACGAGGTGGACGCGGCGCTCGACGACGTGAACGTGGAGCGCTTCAACGAGATCGTTCGCGAGCTGTCGAGCGAATCCCAGTTCGTGGTGATCACCCACAACAAGCGCACCATCGAGGTGGCCGACCGCCTCTACGGCGTCACCATGGAACGCAAGGGCGCCAGCAAGCTGGTCTCCGTCGAGCTCCACTGAGATCCTTCAGCGCGTGATTCCCCTGCGCACTAGGCGCAACAGGAACGGCAGCGCCAACGCAACGCACAGCAGCTCGGACGCACCCGCCACCAGGAAGGCCGTTCGGTAACCCGTGAGCCAGTCCGTGCGGGCGGCCACCGCCTGGCTCACCAGGCCTCCAGTGAGCGGTCCCACGATGAAACCCAGGGAGCCGGCCGCATTGAACGCCGCCAGCGCCGTGCCGCGGATCTCGATCGGAGCGGCATCGGTGGTGACCACCAGCGACGGCACGAACATCACGGCGGCGCTGATTCCGAGCAAACCCATCAGCACGGGCAGCGCGGGCGCCGACCACCAGGTGAGGCTCGCCGTGGCCACGCCGTAGAAGACACTGCCCGCGCACAGCATGGCCACCTTGGAGTGCCGCTCCGCCAGCAGGCCAAAGGGCAGCGAGAACAGGGCGAAGGGCAACATGAACGCCGCCATCATCAGCCCGATTCCCGCCGACGAAAGTTCCAGGATCCGGCTCAGGTAGAGCGAGAAGGTGGTGGTGTAGAAGCCCACGGTGAAACGATCGGCGAAGGCGAAGGCCAGGGGTGCGAGCAACAGCCGGTTGTTGAGGATGCCCCGCAGGATCTGCGCGCCACTCGGCCGCTGGCCGTCGCCGTCCACGTCGGTGAGCACGAACCGGGCCAGCAGTGCTGCCGCGGCCACCAGCGCGGCGCCGGCGTACAGGGGAACCAGGGGGTCACGACTCCCGATGGCGCCGCCGATGGGGGCACCGATGGCCACGCCCAGGGTGATGCCTCCCCCCACCAGCCCCATGATCCGACCGCGGCGTTCCGGGACCTGGCTGTTGGCGGCCAGGCTCAAGAGCAGGGAGAGCGCCGTGATGTGTGCGCAGCCCTCCAGGAAGCGCAGGCCCAGGAACACGGCGAACGGGACGGGCAGGGTGAGTGCGAAGAGCAACACGCCGTCGGCGGCCAGTGCGGCGGCGATCAGATCGCGTCGCCGCCCCAGGCGATCGGCGGCGGCTCCGGCCAGAGGGGCCGCGAAAACGGCACCCACCATGTTGATGGACATGAACAGCGACGTCAGGAACTCGGAGACACCGAAGCGCTGGTGCACCAGGTCGCGAAGCACCGGCACCGGCAGCGTCACCGGCACCAGCATCATCACCGCGAGCAGCCCCAGCCACAGGCTGCGAGCGCCCGCGTAGCTGCCGCTTCGGGCGTGCTCGCCCTTTGCCGTCTGGGGATTTCCTGCCACCGACCGCGCAGCATACCGCCTCCCCCTTATGTCCCACGGGGGCGGCTGTTATCCTCCGCGCGCCATGAACGAGCTGATTCAGGCGATCGAGGTGTGGCGGGTCGCGAATCCGCTCCCCGCTGCGTTGATCGCCATGTTGGTTCCCCTGGTCGTGGGCGCGCTCGTCTATGCCATCGCGCGCTCGCGGCGCGCCCCGGCGGAGGACACCGCCGCCACGCCGGTGGCGCCCCCGGTGGAGGACACCGCCGCCACGCCGGTGGCGCCCCCGGAGGTCCGGGCCGAGCCGGAATCCGTCGCCGTTCCCGAGCCTGTCGCCCTGCCGGAAGTCCCCGGTCTGGGTGCGCGCCTGCGCCGCACCAGCGACAACCTGGTGGGGCGCATCGGGCGGTTGGTGGGCGGCCGCGTGGTGGATGCGGAACTCCTGGACGAGTTGGAAGAGGTGCTCCTGGGGGCCGACCTGGGCGTGCGCACGGCCGAGAGCCTGTTGTCACGCGTGAGGAAGCAGGCCCACGGGGCGGATGCCGCCCAGGTGCGCGCGGTCTTGCGCGAGGCGATCCTGGAAAAGCTGCGAAGGGTGGAGTCGACGGGAGTCTTCGAGCTGCGGGGCTCGCCCCACGTGATCCTGGTGTTGGGTGTCAACGGTTCGGGAAAGACCACCACCATCGGCAAGCTGGCTGCGCGCTACCGGGCCGACGGCAAGAAGGTGCTGCTGGGTGCCGGCGACACGTTTCGCGCCGCGGGTTCCGAGCAGCTGCAGGTGTGGGGCGATCGGGTGGGCTGCGATGTGATCACGGGGCCCGACGGCAGCGATCCCTCGGCGGTGGCCTACGACACGGTGAAGGCCGCGGTGGCGCGAGGCGTCGATGTGGTGCTCATCGACACCGCGGGTCGCCTGCAGACCGCGCGCCCGCTGATGGACGAGCTGGCGAAGATGGTGCGCGTGATCGGCCGCGAGATCGAGGGTGCCCCCCACGAGACGCTGCTGGTGCTCGACGCCAACACCGGCCAGAACGCCTTGTCCCAGGCGAGCCTGTTCACCGAGGCGGCCGGCGTCACGGCGCTGGCCCTCACCAAGCTCGACGGCACGGCCAAGGGCGGCGTGCTGGTGGGGCTCGCGGACGCGTTCGGCATCCCGGTGAAGCACGTGGGCGTGGGAGAGGCCCTCGAAGACCTGCGCGACTTCTCCGCCGAGGAGTTCGTGGATGCCTTGTTCGAAAGCGAAGGCAGCGCCTAACCCACCTCGTTGACCAACTCGGCGCCGCGCGCGTAGCGGGCGAGGTTGTGGAGGAAGATCCGGTTCGCGCGTTCCCAGTTGCCCGGGTTGGTGCCGGAGCTGTGGGGCGTGATGATGACGTTGGGCTGGCCCCATAGGGGGCTCTCCTCCGGCAGGGGCTCGCGCTCGAAGACGTCGAGCCCTGCACCTGCCAGCTGGCCCGATTCGAGCGCTCGCACCAGTGCCGATTCGTCAACGATCTCACCCCTGGCGATGTTCACGAGGATGGCGCCCGACTTGATGCGCTCGAGTGCCGCGGCGTCGATCAGCCCCCGGGTATCGTCGTGGAGGGGCAGGGCCAGCACCAGGCAATCGACCCGGGGCAACAGCTCCGGCAACCGTGCCAGGGGCCAGGTTTCGCAGGGCTCGTCGCCCCGCGGCGTGCGGCGAAGTCCAATCACCTGCATGCGGAAGGCGAGACCCAGCCGCGCCACCTCCAGGCCGATCGGACCCATCCCGACGACGCCGAGCAGGCGGCCCTGCAGGTCGCGGATGTCGCGCGGCTCCCAGGATCGCCGCGCCTGGGCGTCCAGCCAGGCGGGCAGGTCGCGGCTGAGGGCCAGCAGGTAGAGCATCACCGTCTGGGCGATGGGCACCGCGTGGGCACCGGCCGAGGTGGTGAGCCGGATGCCGCGATCGAGAAGCCCGCGGAAGAAGGGGTTGTCCACGCCCGCGCTGAAGGTGTGGAACCAGCCCAGGCGTTTCGAGCTGACAGCCGCGCGAATGAACGCCTGCGTGCGCTCCGGAAACAGGTCGCCGGAGAAGTTCACCACCTCGATTCCGGCCGGGTCGCCCTGCACGCCATCGGGCCCGAGCACCACACGCGCCACACCCGGCGCCGCGGACTCCAGGTCGTGCGCGTGGTGTCGTTCCACATGGTCGCTGACGAGGATCGATCCCTTCACGCCCATGTCGGCCGCTCAGGCGCCCTGTTCGATCCAGGTGTCCAGGTCGTCGGGCAGGGGCAGGTCGAGCCGCATGTTCCGCGCGCGTTCTTCGCCGAAGTTGGCGGTGAACATGTCGAGGAAGTGCCCCTCGATGCGCGGGCTGAATAGACCCAGCGACCGCAGGGTCGGAATCACGAAGCCGCGGATCGGGCCCGCCGCGCCACCGGCCGCGGCATCGATCTTGTCGCGCTCCTTGACGATCTCCGCGAAAGCGTACGCCGGGTCGAGCCCCGCCTGCCGCCACAACTCGAGCGCAGACTGTCGCATGGAGGTGCCGGATCGCGAGTCGGCGAGCGTTCGCGCCGCCTCGAAGGCGAAGTCCTCGAGCTCCGCGACCTGTTTTTCGTCCAGGTCGCCCACCACGTGGGAGAGATACTTGATGCCGTAACCCGTGTGGCGAGCCTCATCGCGCGACACGTAGGTGAGCAGCTGCTTCAGCAGGGGCTCCTCGGTCTGGTTGCGCATGTCGCGGAAAACGTAGAGAGCCAGGCCTTCCACCACGATCTGCATCCCCACGGCCTTGTGCATCCACGAGCCGTGGCCGAGCGTCGCGTCCAGGAGCTGCTTGAGTGAGGGCATGATGGGGTGCACTTCGTCGAGCATGCGGATGAAGGCGGCGAACACCTCCACGTGGCGCGCTTCGTCCAGCGTCTGGGTCGCCGCATAGAACTTGGCGTCCATGTGGGGAACCGCATTCACCAGCTGCGACGCCACCATCAACGCGCCTTGTTCCCCGTGCAGGAAATTCGAGAGCATGAACGCGGCGGTGCGACGAGAGATCTCCCAGCGGAGCTTCTCGTCCAGGTTCTTCCAGAAGTCGGTGGCCTGGATGGGGATGCCCGCCAGCGAAAACGTTCGCGAGAACGCCTCCACGTCGATTCCGCCCTCCCAGTCCAGATCGCGCACCGCGATCCACTGGCGGTCGAGGGCATTGGCGTAGAGCGCCCGGATCTGATCGATCTCCGGCTCGTAGTCCCAGTTGTAGATGGCGGTGAGCGCCGACTCCGTTTCGTCGATCCGGGGCTGTCGTTCGGAAAGGGCACGGGGGGAGGTCATGTCGTCCTCTGCTCCTGGGCTCGATGATCGGGCAGGCGCCCGAAGAGTGCCACGAGCAGCGCATTCACGACGATGCCCAGGGCAAAGAACAACACGAATCGCGACACCACGATTCCCGGTGCGGGCCCCGATTGCTTGAGCAGCAACCCCCAGAAGATGGGCGCCAGACCGGCCAGCAGGCCCAGCACGGCCGTGAAGACCGCGATGGTCACGTGGCGCCGTGATTCCTCGGAGAGCGCCGGGAGAAAGGTGAAGTGGGCCGCGTTCTGGGTGCCGATGTGGACTCCGCCCAGGAAATAGACGGCGGGCAGGAAGGGAATCAGGGTCTCCGCGCCCGACACGAGCAGCCACCAGTAGACATTCACCACCACGACCAGGGCGCTGGCCAGCTGGAAGAAGCGACGGATGGGCACCACGTCCAGCGAACGCCGGATCGCCCAGGTGGCGGCGATCATGCCGCCGAATTGGGCGGCGGTGAAGGTCAGGAGCTGGCTCGACGGGAATCCGGACTCCACCTTGAGGTAGTAGATCGTGAAGGGCCCGAGCGTGGTGGCCACGATCGAGCCCAACAGACTCAGTGCCAGGTAGTGGCGGAACAATCCGGGACGCAGGCAGAGTCGGCGCGCCTCGCTGGCCAGGGTGCGCAGCGGTGCGGGTGCCGGCGGTGTGGCGTTGGGCAGCCGCAGCAGGTTCCAGGCGGCCAGCAGGGAGCCCACGATCGACAAGCCGTAGACGATGGCGAAGGCGTCGTAGTCCCGGAGCCGGTCGAACAGCGTCGAGCACAGCAGCAGGGTTCCCACCCCCACGGCGCTGACGATGGCGTGGTCGGTGGCGAAGAATCGACCGCGCGCCCGATCCGGCAGGATCGCCGCGAGCCACGGGATGTGGGCGGCGACCCCGAAGGCCCGCAACAGGCAGAAGCCGAATACGCTGGCCACCAGGGCGTCGGGCATCCAGCTCGCGGGGACTTCCGGTGCCGCGAGCGCCAGGCCCAGGGGGATCAGCAGGAAGCTCGCGCGCGCGAGCCACGCGATCACCATCTGCCGGCGGTAGCCGAGCCGCTCGAGCGACGATGTGGACAGCACCTGGACGGGAAGCAGCAGGAACACGAACGCCGACGCCAGGCCCACCTGGAAGGCCGTGGCGCCCAGCTTCTCGGCGAGCAGCACCATGGGCGTTCCGAGCCCGATCATCCAGGTGAGCCCGTTCCACCCGCCGAACCAGTACGCGGCGCGGAACGGACGCAGCGAGCTTGCTTCGTCCATCTCCGTAGCGGCTGGGACGCGCAAGGGTTCGGGCACCCTGGGACTCCTACGGGGGCGATTCGCGCGCCACTGTAGCCGGGCCGCCCAAGACGGGCCGTGTGCGAGACCCGCACGCTCAGCCGCGCGAGCGGCGTTTGCGGCGCGCCGCAGCGACTCCCGCCATGCCGGCGTCCACCAGCGCGCCGCTCCCTGGCTCTGGCACCGGGATGAGCCCGATCGTGACACTGCCGAGGGCCACCAGTCGGATCTGGCCCACGGCCGAGTCGCTCCGCACCCCGAGCGACCCGGGGTCGGCGCGCAAGGCGCCATCCCGCAGCTCGATTCGCAGGTCTCCCCGGACCCTCAGGTCGAGATCCTGGGCGGTCTGGGCGAGAACCGTGAGGGTCGGGATCTCGAATGGAGGCAGCGGGAAGAGCGGATCGATCCGGGGAGCATCCGGCGGTGCATCGCATCCCTCCTGGGAGATCCCCGGGGTGAAGGGGTCGCCGGATGGGCTGTGTGTCGTGAGGATGAGCTACCCGTCGCTGGGTCCCGATCGGTCCGGATCCGGGCGAGGGCGGCTACCGTGCCATTGCCCGCCGAATCCGAAGGAGGACCCATGGCCAGATACGTGATGGCGCTCGACCAGGGAACCACGTCCTCTCGCGCGGTGCTCTTCGATCACAAAGGCTCGGTGGTGGCCATCGACCAATACGAGTTTCCCCAGTACTTCCCGAAGCCGGGCTGGGTGGAGCACGATCCCAACGAGATCTGGCAGAGCCAGCTGAAGGCCGCCCGCGGTGTGCTTGCGGTGGCGGGCGCCAGCGGAGCGGACGTGGCCGCCATCGGCATCACGAACCAGCGCGAGACGGCGCTGGTGTGGGACCGCAGCAGCGGGGAACCCATCCACCGCGCCATCGTGTGGCAGTCGCGCCAGACGACTCCACTCTGCGATGAGCTTCGAGCCCGCGGTCTGGACGGCGAGGTGCGGGCGCGTACGGGCCTGGTGATCGACGCCTACTTCTCGGCCACCAAGATCCGGTTCATCCTCGACGCCGTCGACGGCGCGCAGGCTCGCGCCGAGCGCGGTGAGTTGGCCTTCGGAACCGTCGACACCTGGCTGCTCCACAAACTGACCGGCGGACGCGTCCACGCCACCGAGTATTCGAATGCGTCGCGAACCCTGATCTACAACATCCACGAGCGCGACTGGGACGACCTGCTCCTGGGCGAGCTGCGGATCCCGAAAGAGATGCTTCCAGAGGTTCGCGACACCAGCGGCGTGTTCGGCGTGACCGACTCCGAGTGGCTGGGCGCCGAGATTCCCGTGGCCGGCATGGTCGGCGACCAGCAGGCCGCGCTCTTCGGGCAGGGCTGCCGTGGCGGCGGCCAGGCCAAGAACACCTATGGCACCGGTTGCTTCCTGCTCATGAATACCGGCGGCGAGGCGCCGGTCTCGAACAACGGCCTGATCACCACGATCGCGTGGGGCCTGGACGGACGCGTGGACTACGCCCTGGAGGGCAGCATCTTCGTCGCCGGGGCGGCGGTGCAGTGGTTGCGCGACGGCTTGGGGTTGCTGAAGCACGCCGCCGAGTCCGACGGCCTGGCCCGCTCGGTGGACGACACCGGGGGCGTGGTTCTGGTCCCCGCGTTCGTGGGGCTCGGGGCCCCGTATTGGGACGAGCGAGCGCGCGGAACCGTTGTGGGGATCACACGCGGCACGCAGCGCGCCCACCTGGTGCGCGCCGCACTGGAGTCCATCGCCTACCAGACCCGCGACGTGGTGGAGTGCGTGCAGGCCGATTCGGGCCTTTCGCTGGGCGCCCTGCGGGTAGACGGTGGTGCCTCGCAGAACGACTTCCTCATGCAGTTCCAGGCCGACATCCTGGGCGTGCCGGTGCTGCGACCGGCCGTGCTCGAGGTGACCGCCATGGGCGCCGCCGCCCTGGCGGGCCTGGCGGTCGGGTTCTGGCGCGACACGGACGACATCGAGAGCGCCGGGGGTGCGCGCACGCGCTTCGAACCCGCGATGGTCGCCGACCGGCGTGAGTCGCTCTACGCGGATTGGCGCCGTGCCGTGGAGCGATCTCGCGACTGGACCCGCGACGAATCCGGGGCGGAAGCTTGAACACGAGGCGCTGCCTGGTGATCGCCCACCGGGGGGCCTCGGGCAGCCTGCCCGAGAACACAATGGCGGCCTACGAGCTGGCGGTGGCCCAGGGTTCCGACATGATCGAGATCGACCTGCATCGCACCCGCGACGGCGTAGTGGTGATCACCCACGACGAACTGCTTGAAGCACTCGGGGGGCACGGCGAGATCGCCGACGCCCGCCTGGAAGAGGTGCGGTCGCTGGACGCGGGCGGAGGCGAGCCGGTGCCCACCCTGGATGAGGTGCTGGATCGCTTCGGAGCCCGCATCCCGTTCAATCTCGAGATCAAGTGCAGCACGCGAGGCCCGTACGAGGGCCTGGAGGCCCAGGCCCTGGAAGCCGTGGAGAGGCGCGGCCTGCTTTCGCGCACGCTTTTCTCGTCGTTCCACGATGGTGTGTTGGCGCGCCTGCGGGAGCTTTCTCCCCGGGCCCGCATCGGTTTCCTGGTGTCGCCGCGCGACGCTTCGCGGCCACTGGAACGGGCGCGCGCAGTGGGAGCGGAGGCGCTCAATCCGTGGCATGGGCTCGCCCGGGCCGACCTGGTGGAGGCGGCCCACGCCGAGGGCCTTGCGGTGAACGTCTTCACGGTGGACGAGATCGATGAGATGCGTCGCCTGCTGGGGCTGGGGGTGGACGGCCTGTTTACGAACCACCCGGCCCGCCTGCGTCAGCTGGTTGGCCCCGCGGGGACGCGAGGTTCACCCGCAGCCGGATAATGCCGAATGAATGGTGGTTGAGGCGGCCTTTCAGGGACGATTCATTTGACAAAATCGCTCCGGATACCCTAAATATTCGATCAGATTCTCTCCGGGTGCCTCGTGAAGTCCCACCACCTCCTGCCGGAACTGGACGCGACCGACCGCGCGATCCTCGATCTGCTGCAGGACGACTGCAAGCAGCCGCTGGCGGCCATCGGCGAGAAGGTGGGCCTGAAGGCGCCGGCCGTGCTGGAGCGGATCCACAAGCTCGAAGAGGCCGGTGTCATCACCGGCTACACGGCCCTGCTCGACGCGCGGAGCCTGGGTCGGGACGTCACGGCCTTCATCGGCGTCTCCACCCAGCATCCGCGCTCGATCCGCGACCTGGAACACCAGGCCGGAGCCATCGACGACGTGCTCGAGTGTCATCATGTGACAGGGGGGTACACCCTGATGCTGAAGGTGAAGACGCGTGACACCCAGGAGCTCGAATCCCTGATCGACAACATCCGCTCCATCGAGGGCGTGTCGCGGACCGAGACCATGGTGGTGCTCTCGACGCACATCGAGCGCACCCGGATCGTCCTGGAAGCCGATCCCGACCCGGACGACCCCCGAGCGCGCCGCTCCGGTGGCGCCCGCGTTCGGCGGGAGGACCGGTGAGCGCGCGCGTTCCGGGTCGCCAGGGCCTCTACGATCCCGCCCACGAGCACGACGCCTGCGGCGTGGGTTTCGTGGCGAACATCCGCGGCGAGCGCTCCCACGACCTGATCCACCGGGGCATCGAGGTGCTGGTGCGGCTCGAGCACAGGGGCGCGTGCGGCTGCGACCCGGAGACCGGCGACGGCGCCGGAGTGCTGATCCAGCTGCCCGATCGCTTTCTGCGCCGCGAAGCCGATGCCCTGGGCTTCGAGCTGCCGGCCGAGGGCGCGTACGCCTCGGGCATGCTGTTCCTGGACCGCGAGGCGGGCGCGTGGCAGGCCGCAGCGCTCGAGCGCGCAGTGACCGACGAAGGCCAGCGCGTACTCGGCTGGCGCGACGTGCCCGTGGACCCGTCGGCCATCGGTTGGCAGGCCCGCGACACCATGCCGGTGATTCGCCAGATCTTCGTGGGCGCCGGCCCGGATCTCGACCGGGACGCCTTCGAGCGCAAGCTCTATGTGATCCGTCGTACGGTCGAGAATGCAGCGGCCCGACACGGCGGCTTTTTCCACGTGCCGAGCCTGTCGAGCCGGACCTTCGTGTACACCGGGTTGCTGATCCCCAGGCAGGTCGACTCGTTCTACCCGGACCTGCTGGATCCGGATCTGGAGTCGGCGCTGGCCCTGGTGCACTCGCGCTACAGTACCAACACCTTCGGTGCCTGGAACCTGGCCCAGCCATTCCGCTACCTGGCCCACAACGGCGAGATCAACACCCTGCGCAGCAACCGCAATTACATGCACGCGCGCGAGGGCACCCTGCGCTCGGATCGGTTCGGAGACGACCTGGCCAAGCTGTATCCGGTGATGCGAGAGGGCGACAGCGACTCGGCCCAGTTCGACCAGGCGCTGGAGTTCCTGTGCCTGTCGGGGCGCGAGCTTCCCGAAGCCGTGCTCATGACGATTCCCGAGGCGTGGGAGAACCACGCGGAGATGAGCGATGAGCGGCGGGCGTACTACGAGTACCACTCGTTCCTCATGGAGCCCTGGGATGGCCCCGCCTCCATCGCCTTCACCGACGGACGCAAGATCGGCGCCGTACTCGACCGCAACGGCCTGCGCCCGTCGCGCTGGATCGTGACCCGGGACGGCCTGGTCGTGATGGCCTCGGAAGTGGGCGTCATGGACATCGAGCCTGCGAACGTGCTCAAGAAGGGGCGCCTCCAGCCGGGTCGCATCTTCTTCGTCGACCTGGAACAGGGGCGGATCGTCGAGGACGAGGAGATCAAGGCCGACTACGTGTCGCGCAAGCCCTATGGAGAGTGGGTGGAGCGCCACCGGGTGCTGCTCTCGGACCTGCCCCGGGTGGCGGACGCCGAACCGGAGATGGCTCCCGAGTTGCGCTTCCAGCTCCAACAGGTCTTCGGTTACACCAGCGAGGATCTGCGGATGCTCATCGCCCCCATGGTGGCCCATGCCAAGTGGGCCATCGGCTCCATGGGCGAGGACGCCGCGCTGGCGTGTCTCTCGGATCGCCCGCGCATGCTGTACGACTACTTCAAGCAGCTCTTCGCCCAGGTCACGAATCCCGCCATGGATTCCATCAACGAGGGATCGGTGATGTCCCTCTACTCGACCCTGGGCGCCGAGAAAAACCTGCTGGAGGAGACGCCCGAGCACGCGCGCTTGCTGCGTTGCGACCGTCCCATCCTGACCAACGAGGAGCTCGAGCGGATCCGCCGCATCGCGAAGCCGGGTTTCGAGGCGCGCACACTGCCCGCGTTGTTCAAGGCCGCGGAAGCGGGTGCGGGGTTGCGCGCCGCTCTGGATCGGTTGTGCCGCGAAGCGCAGGACGCCATCGCCGGCGGCGCCAGTGTGTTGATCCTGAGCGACCGCGGTGTGACGCCCGACCTGGCGCCGATTCCCATGCTGCTGGCCACCGGCGCGGTGCACCACCACCTGGTGCGAGAGGGGCTGCGCACCCAGTGCGGCATCGTGTGCGAAACCGGAGAGGCGCGCGAGGTGTCCCAGTTCGCCCTGCTGGTGGGCTACGGCGCCGGCGCCATCAACCCGTACCTGGTGCTTGCGACCATCGGGCAGCTCACCGCCGAAGGTCCCTACGTGCCCGAGACGATCGACCGCGAGCAGGGCATCGCCAACTACCTGAAGGCCTGCGACAAGGGCCTGCTCAAGACCATGGCCAAGATGGGGATCTCCACGCTGCAGAGCTATCGCGGCGCCCAGATCTTCGAGGCCGTGGGGCTCGACCGCGACCTGGTGGCCAAGTGCTTCACGGGAACCGCGTCGCGGGTCTCCGGCGTGGGATACGACGTGATCGCAAGGGAGTCGGTGCTGCGTCACGAGCGCGCGTTTCCCGGAGAGGAGTACGCCTACCCGGAGTTGGATCCGGGCGGCCTCTATCAGTGGCGGGAACGGGGCGAGCGCCACACGTTCAACCCCACCAGCGTTGCGAAGCTGCAGCACGCGGTGCGCAACGGCAGCTACGAGACCTACAAGGAGTTCGCGAAGGCGGCGGACGGCGACGCCGCGCGCCTGTGCACCCTGCGCGGCCTCCTGCGCTTCCGCGACGCCGAGACCCCGGTTCCCCTGGACGAGGTGGAGCCGGCCAGCGAGATCGTCAAGCGCTTCTGTACCGGGGCCATGTCGTACGGTTCCATCTCACTGGATGCCCACCAGACCCTCGCCATCGCCATGAACCGCCTGGGCGGCAGGAGCAATACGGGAGAGGGAGGCGAAGACCCCGACCGCTTCACACCGGAACCCAACGGCGATCTGCGCCGGAGCGCCATCAAACAGGTGGCGTCGGGCCGATTCGGCGTCACCAGCTGGTATCTGGTGAACGCCGATGAGCTGCAGATCAAGGTCGCCCAGGGCGCCAAGCCCGGCGAGGGAGGCGAGCTGCCCGGGCACAAGGTGAGCGAGGAGATCGCCCGCACCCGCCACTCGACCCCCGGCGTGGGCTTGATCTCGCCGCCGCCGCACCACGACGTCTACTCCATCGAGGACCTGGCCCAGCTGATCTACGACCTGAAGAACGCGAACCGCTACGCCAACGTGAGCGTGAAGCTGGTGGCCGAGACCGGCGTGGGCACCATCGCGGCGGGAGTCGCCAAGGGCAGGGCGGACGGGGTGTTGATCTCGGGCCACGACGGCGGCACCGGGGCGTCGCCCCAGGCGTCGATCAAGTCCGCGGGCGTCCCGTGGGAGATCGGACTGGCGGAAACCCAGCAGACCCTGGTGCTGAACGATCTGCGCGGGCGCATTCGCGTGCAGACCGACGGCGGTCTCAAGACCGGTCGCGACGTGGCGGTGGCCGCCCTGTTGGGCGCCGACGAGTTCGGCTTCGCCACCGCCCCGTTGGTGGCCATGGGCTGCATTCTCATGCGGGTGTGCCACCTGAACACCTGCCCGGTAGGGATCGCGACCCAGAACCCGGAGCTTCGCAAGCGCTTCGCCGGCACCCCCGAGTCGGTGGTGCGGTACCTGCTGTTCGTGGCGGAAGAGCTGCGCGAATACATGGCGCGACTCGGGTTCCGCAGCGTGGACGAGATGATCGGTCAGGTCGACCGGCTGGAGGTAGACCCGGCGATCGACCACTGGAAGGCCCGGGGCCTGGACTTCTCGGAGCTGCTGCACAAGCCCGATGTGCCCCACGCCATCCGCCACAGCCAGCCCCAGGATCACGGCCTGGATCAGGTGCTGGACATGCAGTTGCTCGAGCGCGCCCGCCCGGCCCTGGAGCGCGGTAAGCGGGTCGAAATCGAGCTCCCGATCCGGAACACCGACCGCACCGTGGGGACGATCCTGGGATGCGAGCTTTCGCGGGCCCACGGAGAGGGGGGGCTGCCCGAAGACACCATCCAGGTGCGCTTTCGCGGATCGGCGGGCCAGAGCTTCGGAGCCTTCGTCCCTGCCGGCATCACGCTTTCCGTCGAGGGCGACACCAACGACTACTGCGGCAAGGGGCTCTCCGGTGGCAAACTCATCGTACGGGTGCCCCCGGGAACCGGCTTCGATCCCGCCGAGAACATCATCACGGGCAACGTGGCGCTGTACGGAGCCACCAGCGGGGAGGCCTATTTCCAGGGCGTGGCGGGCGAACGCTTCTGCGTGCGCAACAGCGGTGCCGACGCCGTGGTAGAGGGCGTCGGGGATCACGGCTGCGAATACATGACCGGCGGCCACGTGGTGATCCTGGGCGCGACCGGCCGCAACTTCGGCGGCGGCATGTGTGGGGGCCTCGCCTACGTGCTGGACCTGGAGGGAACGCTTCAGGGGCGAGCCAACCACGACCGGGTGGATCTCGACCCGCTGGATGCGGAAGACGAGGAGAGGATCCAGCGCATGGTGCGGCGCCACTTCGAATACACGCGCAGCGCCCGGGCGGAAGACGTGCTGCGCAAGTGGAACACCTATGCCCCGAAATTCGTGAAGGTGATGCCGCGAGACCTGAAGATTGCGCTGGACCTCCGGCTCCAGTCGGAGACGGGCAATGGGTAAGCCCACCGGATTCCTGGAATACCCGCGCCAGGACACGCCGTACCGGCCCGTTGAAGAGAGACTCGACGACTGGAACGAGGTCCAGGCGGATCCGGCCGCGGAAAGCGTGCGCACCCAGGCCGCCCGTTGCATGGACTGCGGCGTGCCGTTCTGCAACAACGCCTGTCCCCTGGGCAACGTGATCCCGGACTGGAACGACCTGCTGTACCGCGACCGTATGCAGGACGCTCTGCGGCGACTCCACTCCACCAACAACTTCCCCGAGTTCACAGGGCTGGTATGTCCGGCGCCGTGCGAGGCGGCCTGCGTGCTTGGCATCAACGACGACGCGGTCAGCATCAAGCAGATCGAGTGGGAGATCATCCGCCACGGCTGGGAGCAGGGCTGGGTAACGCCGGTAAGGCCCGAGCGCCGGACCGGCCGCTCGGTCGCAGTGGTGGGTTCCGGCCCCGCGGGTCTCGCTGCGGCCCAGCAGCTCAGCCGCGCTGGCCACACGGTGACGGTCTTCGAGAAGAACGACCGGGTCGGGGGGCTCCTCAACTATGGCATCCCCGATTTCAAGCTCGAGAAGTGGATCGTGGATCGGCGTGTGAATCAGTTGCGCCAGGAGGGGGTCTCCTTCCAAACAGGGGTTCACGCGGGTGTGGATCTCTCGGCGGCCGAGCTGCGCCAGGGCTTCGACGCGCTGCTGTTGTGCTGCGGCTCGGAGGTGCCGCGAGACCTGCCCATCCCGGGTCGCGATCTCGGCGGCATCTACTTCGCCATGGACTTTCTCACCCAGCAGAACCGCCGCGGCCGGGGCGACAGCCTGGATCTCGCCGCGGACATCCTGGCCGGGGAGCGGGACGTGGTGATCCTGGGCGGAGGTGACACGGGCTCCGACTGCGTGGGTACTTCCCATCGCCACGGTGCCCGCTCGGTCACTTCCATCGAGCTCCTGGAGCGCCCGCCGGACGAACGCGCAATCTCGAGCCCCTGGCCCCAGTGGCCGCTCATGTACCGCAGCTCCAGCTCGCACCAGGAGGGCGGCGATCGGGATTTTGCGGTGCTCACGAAGCGCTTCTCCGGGGCCAACGGGCGGGTGGAGAAGCTGCACGTGGTCCGCGTGGAGTTCGGTGAGTCGGACGCGTCCGATCGTCCGAGCATGCAGGAGATTCCCGGCAGCGAATTCGAGATTCCCGCCGGGCTGGTGCTGTTGGCCATGGGCTTCGTGCACCCGGTGCACGAGGGGCTCGTTGCGAGTCTGGGGCTCCGGCTCGATCCGCGAGGCAATCTGGCGGCAGAACCCCGGGGCTTCGCAACCAGCGAGCCCGGCGTGTTCGCAGCGGGAGATTGTCGACGCGGTCAGTCTCTGGTGGTGTGGGCCCAGTGGGAGGGCCGCGAAGCCGCGCGGGCCGTGGACCAGTACCTGATGGGCCACTCACGGCTTCAGGCCCGCGAAGCCTACGTGTAGCGCCCGGACGTCGACGCCCGAGCCGTGTCGGATGCGGCACGTTCGTCGCCCGGGGGGAGCGTGAGCGAAAAGCGCATCGTGTCGACTCTCGTCGCTTGACGCACCGACAGCGCGACGGTTACGATTCCACTCGTCCGGGGGGTTCGAGATTTCCAACGCCGATCCGAACGTCAACGTCAGCGTCAGTGTCGGCGCCACGCCCAGTTCTGGTGCCAAAGACAAGGCGTATGACCTCCAGCGACTCGAGCGGGTGGTGGAGGCATTGGTGGCTAGTCACCGGCGGCTCCAGCAGGAGAATGCCGGGCTGCGTGCCGATGTCGACCAGAGCAACCGTCGCATTCGCGGGCTCGACGAGAAGTTGCTGCAAGCGAACCAGCGGCGGCAGGATGTCGCCAAGCGGATCGACGAACTCATCGCCCAGATCGACCACCTCGGCGCTCAACTCGATTCCCAGGCCCAGAGCCTGAACGAGTAGGAGTTCCTTTGACGGCAGGCGATTCCGAAAGAAAAACGACCTCGGTCTGGATTCGTGGACAGGAGTTCCGCATCCGGAGCGATGACGACGAAGAGTGGCTGCAGCGCGTGGCACGCTATCTCGACCAGACCATGGCCAAGGTCGAGGAGCACACGGGCAGGCTGGATTCGCTGGACGTGGCGATGCTGACGGCGCTCAACCTGGCGCGGGAGCTGGTGGCCATCCGGGAGGGCCGAATCGCGTCCAATTCCGGCGGTATGGACCCCAAGCGCCTGCGAGACCTGATCGATCTGGCGGAATCGGCGCTTCCCGAAAGCTACTGACGGCGCCGACCGGAGGCGCGCGTGACCGACCGCAAGGCCGACAAACGGCGGCTCCGGGGCGAGATGGCGTCGCAACGCCGTTGCGTCGATCCCGCACATGCGCTCGAGGCCGGTCGGGCCGTGGCGCGCTACCTGCTGGCAGAGCTCTCGGTGCAGACGGCGGCGCGTGTCGCCCTGTATGCGGCTCTCCCGGATGAGCTTCCCAGTCGGCCGCTCTTCGAAGGTCTGGTGAAGGCGGGCGTGCAGGTGCTGCTGCCTCGAATTGCCGGCGATCGCGCCCTGGTCTTCTGCTCAGTAGAACACTGGAGCGATCTGCGGGTATCGGGGCGCCTTCGGATCCTGGAGCCCCCAGAGGGCAGCCCCCGGGTCCGGCCGGTACAGGGGGATGTGGTGATGGTTCCCGGGGTGGCGTTCGACGCCGACGGTTGGCGCCTGGGCCGCGGGGCCGGCTACTACGATCGGGCCTTCCCACCCGAGGCCGACGCGCCGCCGCTCCTGTTCGGGCTCGCCTATGCGTTCCAGGTGGTGCCGTCGCTGCCCCACGGCTCGCACGATCGCAGGATGGATGCCATCGTCACCGAGCGCGGTGTTGTCCGCGTGCAGGGGGCTGGTTCGTGACTGCGAAATCGCGCGGGTCCGAGCTCGAGCGACAGCTCGCAGTGATGCGCGACGGGGCCGTCGATTTCTATGGCGAGGTCGAGTTGGCCGAACGCCTGGAGTTGGCGCTGGCCGAACATCGCCCCCTGCGGATCAAGCTGGGCATGGACCCCTCGTCGCCCGACCTGCACCTGGGACACACGGTGGTGCTGCGCAAGCTCGAGCGGCTCCAGGAGCTGGGCCATACGCCCATCTTCCTGGTGGGCGACTTCACTGCCACCATCGGCGACCCCTCGGGCCGCAAGAAGACGCGGCCACCCCTCACCCCTGAGGAGGTGAAGCGCAATGCCACCACCTACGTGGATCAGGTGGGGCGCCTCCTGGACGTGGGGCGGGCCGAGGTGCGCTTCAACAGCGAGTGGATGCGCGAGATGTCGTCGGCCCGTTGGGTCGAACTCTGTTCCCACTACACCGTGGCGCGACTCCTGGAACGCGACGACTTCGCCAAGCGCTACGGGGCTGGCGAAGCCATCTCGGTCCACGAGTTCCTGTATCCCTTCGTGCAGGCCTACGACTCGGTGGCTCTCCACGCAGACATCGAACTCGGGGGGACGGACCAGACCTTCAATCTCCTGATGGCACGCGAGATCCAGCGCGCTTACGACCAACCGCCCCAGGCGGTGATCACCCTCCCGCTTCTGGTGGGCACCGACGGGCACGACAAGATGTCCAAGAGTCTGGGCAACACGATCGACCTCAGCGACGCCCCCGAGGACATGTATGGCAAGACCCTGAGCATCTCGGATTCGTTGATGCTCGCATACTTCGACCTGCTGTCGGGCGGGGACTGGGACGACCTGGCTCCGGCGCGCGAAGCACTGAATCGGGGCGGTGGCGACCCGCTGGCCTTCAAGCACGCCCTGGCCCACCGCCTCGTGGCCCGTTTCCACGGAGACGACGCCGCGGGGCCCGCCGCCGAGCACTTCCGCCGGGTCATCGGCCGCAAGCAGGCCCCGGAAGACCTGGAAGAACTGGAGATCGAGCTGGGCGCCGACCGGGCGGTGGGGCTGCTGGACCTGATCGTGCGGCTCGGAATGGCGAAGTCCAAGAGCGAGGCTAGGCGCCTGGTGGAGCAGAATGCCGTCTCGGTAGGGGGCGAGACGGTGCAGGAAGCGACGCGGCGCCTGGGTACGGGCTCCTATCTGTTGAAGGTCGGGAAACGCCGATTCGCGCAGATTCGGCTGGTCTGAGGGGTCCGCCGGTGCTGATGTGCCCCGTGGGGACTTCGGCCTTGCCGGATTCCGAAAAAGGGTTCGAAACAAGGGTACTTGACCGATGCAGGTGCTTCTCGTAACCTACGCAACTCGCGGAATTTGAAGTGTTTCGGCCGCCGGCGCGCGGCCGCGGAGATAATCTGCAGCGGAATCGGACCGGAAGGTCCGCGCCCCTGAGGCCCGGAACAGGCTTCAGAAGGCTTCGTTCGCTCTTTGAAAACTGAATAGCGTGCGGTCTATGTCGATTTGGGAAAGTCGATAGACGATTGAGGATGGTATTTCCCGTTTCGCGATCAGGTCGTGCAGTGAAAATTGTGCGTCGGGTCGCGTTTCCGAACAACCGGGTGTCACACGCGAGTCGTGGGATGCCCGGGCAAGGTTCAAACTGGAGAGTTTGATCCTGGCTCAGAACGAACGCTGGCGGCGTGCTTAAGACATGCAAGTCGAACGGTAAGGCACCTTCGGGTGTACACGAGTGGCGCACGGGTGAGTAACGCGTGGGTAATCTACCCCCGGGTCTGGGACAACTCCGGGAAACTGGAGCTAATACCGGATAAGACCACGAGGTCTGCGGACTTCGCGGGAAAAGGTGGCCTCTTCTTGAAAGCTACCGCCTGTTGATGAGCCCGCGTCCCATTAGCTTGTTGGTGAGGTAACAGCTCACCAAGGCACCGATGGGTAGCTGGTCTGAGAGGATGATCAGCCACACTGGAACTGAGACACGGTCCAGACTCCTACGGGAGGCAGCAGTCGGGAATCTTGGGCAATGGGCGAAAGCCTGACCCAGCAACGCCGCGTGAGGGATGAAGGCC
>JAQBHB010000058.1:0-3267 GCA_032128115.1 Deltaproteobacteria bacterium
CGCCCCGAGCTGCCGATGGCACTGCCCGAGATAGTAGAGGGAGTCCTCGTGGCCCGGGTCGAGGCGAAGCGCTTCGAGATACAGATCCCTGGCCCGCGCTCCCTCCCCGGCGATGCGCGCGTCCGTCGCAGCGCCGAGCCGTTGCCAGAACAGCAGGACGCGTTGACGCTGTTCGTTTGGCACGGCGCTCGCTGTGGGGTCCGCCTCGGGCCCACACCCACTCAGGGCCAAGCCGCCGAGCGCCGTTACGATTACCAGCTTTGCATGCTTCATCGTCCGATCGTGGCGATCTCGGGACGCCCGCCTTCGCGCAACCGGATCGTCGAGCGGGTCGGCAGAGCCTCGAACGCCTGCGCCGATCCGTTGGGCCAGACGACCTCCAGGCGATCCAGCTGGCGTGCGTCAGCGACACCGAAAAACACCTCGCCCGGAGGCTCCTGGCTCAGGTAGGAGGACTGGTTTCCCACGGCGCGCAGCTGCGTCCCCGTGAGAGTCGTGACGCGGACCAGGGCGCCCACCGCATGGGTGTTGTGCGCGGCTCGCAGGACGACGCGCACCCAGCCGTTCTTGTTCCCGCCTTCGTTCCGCGCCAGGCGGAGCGCGCTGCCATGGACGCTGTACGCGATGTCGAGGTCGCCGTCGCCATCGTAGTCCGCGAAGCTCCCGCCCCGGCCCACGCTCCGCGACGCGAACGGGGCGCCAGCGTTCTCACCGACTTCGTAGTAGCCCTGCTCGCCCGCGTTCCAGAACAGGAAGCTCCTCATCGGAACCAGCAGCGTGGGGTCCGAGTCCTGCTGAAACGTGCTGCCGTTGATGCAGTACAGGTCGAGGCGGCCGTCGTTGTCGTAATCCAGGAATCCGGTAGCCCAACCGATGGCGCTGAGCGCGATCTGGCCGAGGCCCGTGGCGTCGGCCAGATCGACGAAGCGCAGCGGCGCCTCGGGCGTGACCTTCATGTTGCGGGTCTCGTTGACGTAGAGAGCGTTCTCCTGGGCGAGCCAGTGGGTGACGAAGATGCCGAGGCGGCCGCTGTTGTCCCAGTCGCCCACGCCGAGGCCCATGGCGCCTCTGTAGTCGGCGACCCACGCCGAGTGGCTCACGTCGCGGAAGCGGCCGTCGCGGAGATTCACGAACATCGCGTTGTCGGAGACGTCGTTCGCCACATACAGGTCGGGCCAGCCGTCGCCGTCGAAATCGGCCCATGAGGCCGAGAGCGAGCGCCCCGTGCCGTTCTCGACGCCGGCCTCCCGCGCCACGTCGTGGAAGACGCCACCATCGTTGCGGAGAAGCAGGTTGCGTTCGGGCGCATAGCTGGAGGGATTGAGCGTGAACGGAACGACCGACCTGAACTGCTGGCTGGTCTGCTGCGCGGTCTCAGGGTCCCACCGGTATTTCACGTAGCCGCAGACGTAGAGGTCGAGGTCGCCGTCCCGGTCGTAATCGGCCCAGCTCACCCCGCTCCAGAAGCCCTCGTGGCGGCCCACACCCACCGCCTTGGACACGTCGGCGAAGCGTCCTTCGCCGTCGTTGTGGAACAGCAGGTTCGTGCCATGGCGGGTGACGAAGAGGTCGAGCCTGCCGTCGCCGTCGTAGTCGCCCCAGGCCGCGCCCATTCCCCAGCCGCGCACGGCGAGACCTGCCGAGTCCGTCACGTCGGTGAACGTGCCGTTGCCGTCGTTGTGGAAGAGCTGTGCGTGCGCGGGCGAGCGCGCGACCTCCGCGGGGGTGAGCGTCAGGGGGCCGGATTCGTTGACCACGAAGAGGTCTGGGTAACCGTCGCCGTCATAGTCTCCCCACGCGAGCCCCGACCCCATGTCCTCGGGAAGCTGCGACGAGCGCTTGCCGCCGAAGTGAACGAAGCGGAGCCCCGCGGCCTGGGCCTGGTCCGTGAAAGCGACGCCGCTCTCGGACGTCAGTCGGCGGGCGAGCGAGTGGCTGATCTCCCGACTCGCGTCGGCCTCCTGCCCAGGGACGTACGCCGCTCGGCGCGGTCGCAGAAAGAGCACGAGCCCGGCCGCCACCGCGAACAGGCCGAGACTCAGGGCCAGCCACCGGGTCGCGCGGCGCCCGTAGCCCAGGGAACGGCCTCGAGAAGGCGAGGTCACCGCGTGGCGGCCATCTGGCGCGTGGGGGCGCTCCCGGCCGTGGCACGCTTCGCCGGACCCGGCCGCACGCGCAGGTGCGCCACGGTCCGGGCCATCTCGGTCACGGGTGTCGTGAGCCCCGTTCCCTCGCCGAACAGGAAGGTGAGCAGGTACTGGTCGATCTTCCGATACATGAGCCGCGCGGTAACGGTGAGCTCAGATCCGCCCGCTGGTGGTGCGTCGACCCCGAAGCTCTGCTCCCTGAGCTCTGGCGCCCGGCGGTCTGCACTGCTGGAGCACTGGAACGAGTACTCCGCTGTGTCCGAGAACCCGGGGAACAGCGAGCGCCTATAGCGCACCCCGACCATCTCCCACAGGTTGTGGCGATCGATCAGGTTCCCGTACTGGTCGACAGGCTCGGCCTTGAACATGAACGTGCCCGGCTCGATGCGGTGGTGGTCGTCGCGGCGTCCGGAGGCGAAGACGACATGGCCCAGATCGTCGGTGACAGTCAGCTCGACCCAGGCCTGAATGATGTCGAGCGGTCCGGTCGGGAAGTCGTGACCCACCTTGTTGGACGTGATCACCACCCGCACCGTGAGCGGGGCCCCGGCCACGGCCTCCTCTGGCAAGACCAGCTCGATGGCAACCGCAGGACCCTGGGACCACTTGTCCGCGATCTCGGGGATCTCGTACTCGCCCCGCAGCCATTTCTCGACGAGCTTCGCCTGCTCCTCGCCCCCGGGCAGCTTGAGCATCACCGGCATCGCCTGGTTGGCGCCCAGAAAACGGTGGCCGCGATGCTTGCCATCGGACTCGTTGCGGTTGTAGTCGAGGGCGTCTCCCGCCGCGGGATCGTGGGAGGCCGCGAGAGGCATGTGACACTCGCGGCACTCGATGGTCTTGGCCGCGTCCCCCGGGTGGTTCCAGCGGCTGTTCTTCCAGTTGTCGTACTGGTTCTGGAGTTGGACCCAGCCGACCTTATTGACCTCCTGATCGATGAACTGTTTGTGACAGGCCGCGCAGTACTCGGGCGTCTTGAAGAGGCGCTTGGACAGGCTGTCCACGTGGTGCTGCGGGTAGGTGCGGATCAGGAAGTCGGAGACGAGCTTCGCCGTCCGGCCGTGATCCGTCTCGAAGAGGTAGCGCTCGGGCGGGGCGACCTCGTAGTTCGCGTTCCCCT
>JAQBHB010000059.1:0-2648 GCA_032128115.1 Deltaproteobacteria bacterium
CTACCTCGTCGCCACGATACTGGCGGTGGAGTCCGCCATCCTCCACAACTTCATCTGGCACGAACGGTGGACTTGGAGAGATCGGGGACTCCTCGCTTCGCCCGGGAGGCTCGCGCGTCTCATCCGCTTCAACTCCACCACCGGTCTCGTCTCGATCGCTGGAAACGTCGTCTTCATGAAGCTCTTCGTCGGCGAGCTGGGCCTTCATTTCCTCGCAGGAAACGTCGCATCGATCGCGTCTTGCGCCGTCCTGAACTTTCTCATCAGCGATCGCCTTGTCTTCCTCGCCGCCGGCGTGACGAACGTCACCGTACCCGACGTTTTGTAAGGAGTACGCCGCAGCCCGCCCGGGCCGCAGTCTGGCCGAGGAAGTACCTCGTCTGGACGAGCTTCTTCGAAAGGCACCCTGAGTCGCCTTGATGGCCCTGGATCGCGGACCGCAGCTAGCCCATGTTTCCCTTTTGGGTCCGTAACTCATTGATCTTTCGAGGCCGGGCATGGTCGATTGTCACTACGAGACGGTCACGGGCCCTCCAGCTGGGGTTGGGGGTTCGAGTTGCGTGATCCCCAGGGCTTCGAGGATCTGAGCCGCGCGGGCTGTCCCGCGCGTGACGCACCGCTTGGTCTTGCCAGGACCCAGGTTAAGGTCCACCACGCGGACGGTCCGCAGAGCCTGTAGCGCTTCCGTTGCGGAGAGATCTTGCCCAGCGGCCTTGAGTTTCTTCTCGATCGCTCGGTGCAGGAGGAAGGCCAGGCTGGCGACGAAGATGTGTGCCTCCACGCGTTTGTCGGTCTGATGGTAGATGGGTCGCATTTCAATGACGTCCTTGAGATTGGCAAAAGCGCGCTCGACCTCGCTGAGTTCCTTGTAGATGGTCACCGCCTGGACCGGCGTCAGGTCCTTCTCTTCGGTCTGGATGACGTACATGCCCTCGTAGGCTTGCTCCCGCTTCAGGTTCACGGGATGCTCGAAGAAGTGGAAGTGCCCGTCCTTTAGCTCCCAGTCGTAGTAGCGGTAGCCGTGGTAGCGGCCGAGGGTGCGTGCCGCGGCCGCACCGATCTTCTCAGGCGCCTTCAGCTTGCCTTGCTCGACGCGGCGCTTGAGCGCCTCGAGCTGCAACCGCACTCGCTCCATGGCCTTGAGACGTTGGCTGCTTTCGTAGCCAGCGCGTTCCTCGCTCTTGGCGACGAAGATGCGCACACCGGGTTCGTCGGAGGCGACTTCTTGAACATACGTCCTGGGCGGGTTCGCCATTTCCCGCGCCGCAATCCCCAGGGGACATTCCGTCCAGGCTCCGCTCGCGCGCTCGATGTAGCGGTAGACCTTCTCGCGCCGGCGGCGGTTGAGACCGACGACGTAGCCCTGTTCGCGCGAGCGCAGCAGAGCGAGGTTGTCCGAGGTCACCATCCCGCGATCGCCTACGAAGACGACGCGGCGTAGCCCGAAGCGTTGCTCCAGATCCTCGAGCACCTGCTTGACCGTCTTGGCATCCCGCGTGTTGCCTCGGAAAACGTGGTGTGTGATCGGCCAGCCGTCCACCATTACCACTCCGACCAGCACCTGACGGTTCCGCGGCTTGCCGTCGCGGCTGTGCCCATGAGCACCCAACTGCGGTGGCCCCTGGCCCTCGAAGAAGGTCGAGGTCAGGTCGTACAGCACCAGATCCACCTTAAGCGAAAACAGATCGCGCAGCCGCAGGTACAATTCCCACTCGACTCGCTTCTGACGGGCCTGGAGTTGGTCCAGGGTGCGGTACCACTGCTTAAGCTGACGGAACTCCACGCGTACGCGCGGCAAACGGCTGCGACGTCGTTCCGCGTCCTCGCGCCAGTTGGGAATCCAGCGCCGCCCGCGGCGGTCACACACGAAGTCCGTCTCCAACCAGCGCGCCAGGCCATGCTCGCTCGTAGGAGCGCACAAGCGATTCGTCACCAGCACCAACGCCCGATCCGAGAGCGCGAGGCCGTCTTGCCGATTCGGTTTCCACAGCCGATCGAGGATCGCTTCCAGTCCCAGCTCGCGCCACAGCGTCCGCGCCACGAGCATCGGACCAAAGTCCCACGCACCTATGGCTCGCACGTCGCCTGCGGCAGCGCTCGCGCGGGGCTGGCCCTCCAGCAAGCGAATCAGCGAATCGAGGTGAGCCGCCAGCAGGTCCTTGCGGCCGAGGTTACAGACGACCCGCTGCTTGTTTCTGCCGTTCTCCCGGTAGGACTCGACCAAGCGGACGTACTCGTGCTGGACACCTTTGCCGCCTGCGGCCTTGACCGTACGCAAGAACATCGCTCTATCCTGTCATGCGAGGATAGGCGGAGATTTAGCAACCTGTCAACAGTATTATGCGATTGAGTCGATAATCTCTGTCACTACGTTTTTTCAAAAGTCAGTGCGCCGCTTCAATCTTTTCAAGCACTTACACTCCGCGGCGTCAGGCGATGGGGTAAACATGGGCTAGAGGCCCGGCGAAACGGCGCCACCCGTTTGTGTCCGATCTCGCCTATTCCCGGCAGAGCGGGTGGGTTTCTTCGTTTTTTCTCGTCTATCTGTTGTATGGCAGCTGAACCTCGGTACGTACCTGCCGGCGGGGCGATCGTGGAAGTGTCGAATCGGACCCTCCAAGGACGCTTCTTGCTTCGCCCCTCATCGG
>JAQBHB010000060.1:0-46913 GCA_032128115.1 Deltaproteobacteria bacterium
GTCCGCTTGTTCGAGGAAGCCATCCGCGAGGTGGCAGGCGCCGACCACGCGGTAGCGCTCTCATCCTGCACCGCAGGCATGCACCTTGCGCTCCTGGCACTCGACATCGGCCCCGGCGACGAGGTGATCACCACTCCGCTCACCTTCGCTGCCACGGCCAACGCCATCCTGCACACGGGGGCGACGCCGATCTTCGCCGATGTGGATCGCGAGACCCTGAACCTGGATCCGGAGGCGGTGGAGGCCGTCATCGGTGAGAAAACCCGGGCGATCCTGCCGGTGCACTTCGCCGGCCGTCCCTGTGACATGGACGCGCTGGAACGCCTCGCCAGCGCGAGCGGGCTGGTGGTGATCGAGGACGCCGCCCACGCCCTGGGCGCGAGCGTACACGGCCGGCGCGTGGGCAGCCGCGCCCGCTCCGCTTGCTTCAGCTTCTACGTGACCAAGAATGCCACCACGGGCGAGGGCGGCGTGGTGTGTACGGACAGCCCCGAGCTGGCCAACGAGGTCAAGGTGCAGGCCCTGCACGGCCTCAGTGCCGACGCCTGGAGCCGCTTTGGCGACAAAGGACACCGGCACTACGAGGTGGTGTCTCTCGGCTTCAAGTACAACATGACGGATATCCAGGCTGCGCTGGGATTGTGTCAGATGCGCAAGTTCGACGAGGGGCAGAAACGGCGCGAAGAGATCTGGGCCCGCTACGACGAGGCCTTCGCCGGCCTGCCATGTCGCATTCCCACCCGGCCGGCTCCCGACACCGAGCACGCCCGCCACCTCTACACGCTCCTGATCGATCTGGAGGAGGCGCCCGTCACTCGCGACCAGTTCATCGAGAAGCTTCACGAGCGTGGGATCGGCACTGGGGTGCACTATCGGGCGCTGCACCTGCACAGGTACTACCGCGAGCGCTACGGCTTCGAGCCCAGCGATTTTCCCCACGCCGCCTGGATCAGCGAGCGGACCGTATCGCTGCCGCTTTCTCCGAAGCTGGGCGAGCGCGAGGTCGAGCGCATCATCGGCGCAGTAGGCAACGCCCTCGGTCGAAGCTGACGTGTCCTTCAGCGAGCATCGACGCCGCTGGCTGTGGATCGGCGGCCTCGCACTGTTGGTCACAGCACTCAACGCGCTCAAACCCCTGTACATCGACGATCCCTATTACTGGGAGCGCGCGCGACACATCCAGGAGAACCCGCTCGATCCCAACGGCTACGTCTGGTACTGGCACCAGTGGCCGCAGCCGTCCATGGAGGACTCCACCCCGCCATTGGTCCCCTACTGGCTGGCGGGCTCGCTGGCGCTCTTCGGCGATGACCCGGCGGCGTGGAAATTCGGCCTGTTCCCGTTCGTCCTGCTCTTCTGCGCCAGCGTGTTCGCCCTGGCCCAGCGCTTCGCATCCTCCTTGGCGCTTCCACTCACGACCGGGATCGCCCTGGGCCCAGCGTTTCTGCCCGGCTGGAACGCCATGCTCGACGGCCCGACGGCGGCCCTGACCCTGGCCGCCCTGGCGGTCTTCCTGGCAGCCGCCGACACGAATTCGCGGCGCGGCGCGCTGGCCGCGGGCCTGCTGGCAGGGCTGGCCCTCCAATCCAAGTGGGTCAGCGCCATTGGACCGCCCCTGATTCTCCTCTGGGGACTGCTGATGGGGCGCCTGGGCTTGGCACTGCTCGCTGCCGCTGCCGCCGGCGCCGTCTTCGTTGGCTGGGAACTGCTCACATGGTTCCAGTACGGCGATTCGCTGTTCCTCTGGAACGTGATGGAGGCCAACCGGTGGCGCTGGGAGCTCTCGCACCTGGCCCTGGCGCTGCTGCCCCTGTTGGGGGCCCTCAACATCGGGGCGACCCTGATCGTGATCGCGGGTGTGAGCCCCGCGCGCTGGCCCGTGTGGCTGGCGATGGCGGCCATGGCCGGCGCCTTTTCGAGCATCGCCTGGCGCCCGGTTCACGTGCCGGTGCTCATGGGAATGGGTGTGGTTCTTTTCGTGGCCACCGGCTTCGCCTGCACACGCCTGGGGTCGGAGCGTAGGGCCGGCGATGCAGACAGCACACGCCGAGCCCGGCGCGAGGATGGATTCCTGTTGGCATGGCTGGCTCTCGAGATCGTCCAGTACCTGGCCATCTCTCCCAACGCGGCGGCCCGGCGCATGATGGGCGCCGTGTTGGTCATGACGCTCCTCACGGGCCGCTTCGCCGCGGCTCATTGCACCTCCGCCTCGCGGCGCCGGGTTGTGTGGCAGGTCACCGGCTTCGTCGCGGCTGTGGGCGTTGGTTTCGCGCTGCTCGACCTCTACGAGGCGCGCATCACGATGCGCGCCCCGGCTGCAGCCGCCGAACGCATTCGCGCGGTCGCGCCGGACGCGAACCTCTGGTACGTGGGCCATTGGGGATTCGGGTACTACGCGGACCGGGCCGGCATGCGTCCCGTATTTCCGGACCACACCCGGCTGCGCGAGGGCGACTGGCTCGTGGTCCCGGACCGGATCGACAAGCAGGAGGTGGAGACCCGGGGCGTTTCGCTGCGCCGTGAGGATCACATCGTATTCGACGATGACCTGGCACTGCAGACCATGCCCAACTACTACCTGGGTTCGTCTCCCCTGGAACACCGCTCCCGACCGCGCCTGGTCGTGCACCTGTATCGCGTCATTGCCGACACGGTGCTCCCCACATCCTGGGATTCCGATCACCTGGCGGGCTGGGTGCGACCGCGTTCTACATGGGCGTCCATACCCTGGGCCGTCCCGGCGCTCGAGAGCCGCCTGAAGAATCGGGACGCGCGCGAGCGGCGCCTGATGGCAACGGTCCTGGGCGAGCTGGGAGCCTACGCGGCCGAGGCGGTGCCAGCGCTGGAGAAGGGCCTGGGCGATCGAGAGGGAAGCGTGCGCACCGCCGCCGCCCGCGCCCTGGGGCAGATCGGTGCGCCGGCGGAAGCCGCGCGTCCGGCTCTCGAGACGCTACAGGACGACGATTTCCAGAGCGCGCGCAAAGCGGCGCGCGAAGCGATCCAGGCCATCGACGCGGCGCTCGCGGCGCGGAGCCCGACTCTCGAGTCAGACTCCTAGGCGTCGCCGGGACGTCGGGAGCGGGGATCGAAGTCCCCGAGCCGATCGCGGGGCTCGCGGGGCGGCCGCATGACCTGGCGGATCGAGTACTGGGGGTGGCGACTCACCGTCATGTACATGCGCCCGATGTACTCACCCAGGGCGCCGATTCCGATCAGCTGGATTCCGCTCAGGAAGAGTACGGTCACGATCAGGGTCGCCCAGCCTGGAATGTCGTAGTCCGAGACGATCCGTTCCAGCATGAAATAGCCGCCCATGACCATCGCCACGATCGCGATGATCGCCCCGGTGAGCGAGGCGAGGCGAAGCGGGATCACCGAAAAGTTGGTGGCCAGCTTGAGACCCACGCCCAGGGACCGCAGCAGATCGTAGCTGCCCGTGCCCGCATAGCGCGGATGGTGGGTGGCCGGAATCTGGCAGAAGTTGGACGTGAGGCTGAGGATGATGCCGTCCACATAGCTGAAGGGTCCGTCGTACCAGAGGATCTCTTCCACCACCTCGCGGCGGATCGCCTTGTAGGGCGACATGTAGAGCCCCTTGGGCTTGTCCAGGAGCCAGACGGCCACCCGATCCGCGAACTTGCTGCCCACGTTCTTCCAGACGGCCTGCTGCTTTTCCTCGAAGTTCGCCCAGACCACGTCGTAGCCCTCACGAATGGTCTCGTAGAGTCGCGGGATGTCGATCGGGTCGTGCTGCAGGTCGTCGTCCATCACGATCACTACGTCGCCCCGGGCCGCAGACAGGCCGGCCATGATGGCGTTGTCCTGCCCCACGTTCTTGCGCAGGTTCATGCCCACCACGAAGTCGAGCTTGTGAACGATCTCGGCGATCGCCTTCCAGCTCTCGTCCAGGCTGGCGTCATTGACCAGGATGAGTTCGTAGCTCTCGAAGCGACTTCCGACTTCGACCTGCACCCTGCGTGCGAGCTCGTGAAGGCAGTCTGCACTGCTGTAGACGGGTACGACGACGGAAAGCTGCATGGACCACTCTACCTCGACGACCCTGTAGTATATCATCCGGGCGTTGGAATCGGGCCGCGGCGCGGGACCGGCAGCGCCGGTCGAGACCGCGATCATGGAAATCCGAGATCATGGAAATCATCACCGCCGTCATCCCCCACTACGACGATCTGGACTGCCTGCGCACGCTTCTGCGCTCTCTAGATCAGGAGATCGCAGCGGCGCCGGGAACCCCCACCCGCGCCCTCGTGGTAGACGACGCCACCCCGGAAGCCAACGACGAGCTGCAGCGCCTGGAGTCCCGGTACGCCTGGCTCCACGTCGTTCACAGCGCCACAAACCAGGGGCCCGCCACCGCGCGCAACCAGGGCGCCCAGCGTGCGAAATCGGAGTGGATCTGGTTCCTGGATTCGGACGTCTGCCTGGAACCCGGTGCCCTGGCGGGACTCCAGCAGCTGCTGGCCGAACTGGGGAGCGGCTGGGGAGTCGTGGCGGGCGTGGGCCTCGAGACTCGCACCCGGGAGAGCTTCCAGCGCTACAAGAACTACCTCGAATACTGCTGGCAGCCGCCGGAAGGGCCCACGGGCACGCTGGACTCCAAGTGCTTCGTCGTCCGGCGCGAGGACTTCCTGGGGGTGGGAGGCTTCGACGCCCGCTTCGGGAGCCCCACTGTGGAAGACTACGACCTGGGTTTCCGCATGGCCCAGGCGGGGCTGCGCCTCCGTTACACTCACTGCGTGAAGATCCAGCATCACCACCCCTCGTTCGCACGGCAGTGGCGGGACTTCTACCGGAGAACCCAGGGCTGGGTCGCCCTCAAAGCTCGCTATGGGTTCTCGTTCGACGACAACGGCACCTCGCTGCGCGAGGCGATGCTCCAGGCGTTGCACCTATCGGTGCTGGCGAGCTTCGTCACAGGCTTGCTGGTGCCAACGCTCCTACCCCTATGCGGAATGCTCTCGATCGCCGCCCTCGCGCTCAATCGAAAAATGAACCTCACGCTGCTTCGCAACGGCGAGAACACCGCATTCCTGCTGCGCTGTTTCGGATACTCGTGCGCCCTGAGTCTCCCCATCGCGGCCGGCGTCGCCGTAGGAAGCCTGCGAGCCTGGACGGGGCGCGACTAGCATGCGACTCGGAGCCGTCCCCGCCTACGTGAACAGCTACCTGAGCCGCGGCCCCAGTTACGTGATTCTATACGTCACGAGCCGCTGCAACCAGAAGTGCGTCTTCTGCTTCTACGCCGACTCGCTGAACAAGCCCTGGGGTGATGGGTTGACACTGGACGAGATCACGAAGATCGCGCGATCCCTCAAACACTGCATCCACATGACGCTCACCGGCGGCGAACCCTTCGTTCGCCGCGACCTGCTGGACGTGATTCGGACGCTCATCGAGCATGGCGGCGTCCGGAACTTCACGATCCCCAGCAACGGCAGCATGCCGGATCGGGTCACCGCCGGAATGCACGAAATCTGCGCCGAATACCCGCGGGTCGAGTTCCGGATCGCGCTTTCGATCGACGCCCTGGGCGAGAAGCACGACGAGATCCGGGTGTATCCCAATGCCTTCAAAAAGGCCGAACGCACCTTCCACGCTGTGAAGACGCTTCAGACGGAACATCCCAACCTGCACCTGATCGTCACCACGGTTGCGTCGAAGTACAACAAGGAGCATCTGAAGGAGTTCCTGGATTACTCGGCGGAGAACCTGCAGTGCGACGACCACACGGTGATGCTGGCCCGGGGCAACCCCAAGGAGCCCGACGCCAAGGATGTGTCGCCAGAGGAATACAACGGATTCGTCCAGTATCTGGCCGAGAAGCAACAGCGTCGCACCAGCAACCGCCGCCTCCACAAAGGGATCCTCCATTTCGTGGAGAAGGAGACCCGCTACCTGGTCAATCGCACCGTCCGTGAGGATCGCTACCAGATCCCGTGCGTGGCGGGCGACAAATTCCTCGTGATCTACGACACGGGCGACGTCTACCCGTGCGAGATCCTGGAGACCATGGAGAAGCCCCCGGAGGTGCTGGAGCGTTTCGGCGGCAACTTCCGGATCGGAAACGTCCGGGACCACGACTACGACGTGATGAGCATGCTCCGCTCGGACCGGGGCCGCGACCTGGTTCGCTTCATCCTCGACTCGAAGTGCTACTGCACCTTCGAGTGCGCCATCGCCGCCAGTATCGTGTTCAATCCCCGCACGCTGGTCCGAACGGCCCTGTCACCCCCTTCCCGGTCCGGGTCCGGGTCACCCTGACGTGAGCGCGCGGTTCCATGCAGCGCAGCCTGATCTACTCCCACATCGCGCTCTACCGCGGGGCCATGAACCTGCTGTACGCGGGGGGCTACCGGGCCCGATTCCGGCGTCTGGTGGAGGTCCTGGGGCCCGACGTGACCTCCGTGTGCGAGCCCTGCTTCGGCGACACCTGGATCGCCGAGTGGTGCCGAACCCGGGACATCCGTTGGACGGGCATCGACCTGAACCCGGGTTTCTGCCGGCGTGCCCGGCGGCTGGGCTTCGAGGCCATCGAATCCGACCTGCTGGAGTCGCCCCTGCCCCGGGCCGACGCCTACGTGATGGCCGGGTCGCTCTACCACTTCCACGAGCGGGCGCCGGAAGTGCTGCTGCGAATTTTTGCGCACACGAACCGCTTCGTCCTGTCGGAACCGATCCGCAATCTCTCCGCCGGCAGCGGTCCGCTGGGTTGTCTCGCCCGTCGCGCCACCAACCCGGGTTCCGGTCCGGCAGCGTTCCGCTACGACGAGCCCCGCCTGCTCGCGATGCTCGAGGCCCAGCGCGCCCACGGCATCGGCCACCGGGTGGTGGCGCGCGACCGCGATCTGCTGCTGGAGATTTCGCGCGTGGCTCCCGCCGCTGGCTCACGGCCGTAGTCCCACCAGCTCCGGGGCGAGCGCCTCGGCCAGCTTGTCGTGGCCGATGGGGCTCAGGTGCACCGGGTCGACGAAGAAGCGCGCGCCATCGCCTCCACCACCGACCCGGGCCAGACGCTCGGACGCGTCCACCACCGCAACGCCGCCCGCGGCCAGGCGCTCGACCGCCTGGCGGCGGAACTCGCGATACAGATCCGGAAAGTGGATCCAGTAGCCATCGCCCGGGATCAGGTGTCTGCGCCCGCTCTGGCGCAGGTAGCCCGCGAGGGCCGTGCCCATCACCTGGGCCATCTCCGGCTGCACCACCACCAGCAGCCGCGCCCCGCGCGAGCGCGCCACGTCCCGCAGAGTGGTCATGTTGTCGACGTACTGCTCCACCAGCGCGCTTCGCCACGACTCGTCGAACGGCAGGATGCTGGAAGACGCCGACTCGCCTCGCGTCCAGCCCGTCAGGATCGACAGGATGCGGCTGCGACGGTGGATTGTCTGCAGAGCCTGGGCCAGGGCCGGCCCCGCGTCACTCTGCACCCGGCGATAAGCCGCCAGGCGGTTTTCCAGGATCCGGAAGTTCGAGTTGCTGGCACTCGGGGCGCCGCGGTCTCCGCTCACCACCGACCACCAGTAGTTGTCGTATACGTCGTTCCAGCCATTCACGGCCACGATCAGATCCGGCTGGAGGGCCAGCAGCCGGTGCACGCTGAGCGACAGCTCCTGTCCCGACAGATACCCCACCACCCCGGCGTTGAGGATCTCGAGCTGCGGCAGCTGGCGTCCCAGCCGCGCCTGGAAGGTCGCCTCCTCGGAAACCCGGAGGCCGAAGGCCGCCGAACCTCCCACCACCACCACCCGGGGCCTGGCCGGCGGGCTCTCGGGTTCCGGCCCGCGCAGGCCTGCGGAATTGATCCGATAGGCCACGCGAACCCCGTGGCTCTTCTTGGTTGCGACCTGGTTCGGGCGGTTCTCGTAGAAGCCGAAGGGCGTGAGCGCGAGTTCGACGCCGCTGGCGAGACCCCCCACGGGCCGCCCGTCCCGGGTGACCAGGCGCATGTCGAAGGTTCCGGTGACGGCGTCTTCGCCCGTCGCCGCCGGGTCGCCAGACGTCAGCAGGTCCACCGCGAACACCGCCCCGAGCAGCGCAAGCGCCAGCATCACGATGCCGAGCCGGGCGAAGATCCGCTCGACGCGCTCGGTTGCGCGGGCTTCCGGATCCGGCGCCAAGGGGCTAGCGGCCCTCGCCCTGAGAGGCATTGCGGCTCTCGATCTCGCCCAGGAATTCGGCGCGCATGGGATCGAGCGCCTCGAGCACGTCGCGCTGGGCCCGGGCCTCGTCCAGGTCGCCCTGCTCCAGATACAGGCGACCCAGCTGGAAGTGGGCGTCCGGCAGGTAGGCGTCGGCGTGAAGCGCAACGATCAGCCGGTACAGGCGGATCGACTGGCGGCGCTGAGCCGGGTCTTCGCTGGCGGACAGGCGCGAAGCAGCGCGGTGGAGCCCGGCCGCGTCCTCCACCAGCGCGCCCGGCACCTGCAGCCGCAGCCCAGCGCGGAACGCCACCGCCAGGTACGGGAGCGCCTCGTCCGGCCGCTGCGTATCGTCGAGGATCTGGGCCATGTTGAGGTAGGGCAATGGGTAGTCCGGATTGGCCTCGATCGCCTTCCGGAAGGCGCGCTCGGCGTCGGCGTGACGGCCCAGCGTCCGAAACGCCACGCCCAGGTTGTTGTGGGCCAGGTAGTTGCTGTCGTCGAGACTCACCGCGTGCTCGAACAGGGTCACGGAGTTCCGCCAGTGGGCCGTCTGCCGGGCCGACGTGAGGGCCAGCGCCAAAAGCATCGCGCCCGCCAGTGCGGCGCGCGCCCGGCTTCGAAGGCCCGCGCGATCCAGGACCTCCGCGCCCCCCCAGCCGACGATCCACAGCAGCCCGATGTGGGGGATGCTGGTGAAGCGGTCGGCCATGGCCTGGCTGCCGGTTTGCACCACCCCACTCACCGGGAAGAGCGTGCCCAGGAACCACAGCCAGCCCACGATCAGCCAGGGCCGCGTGCGGCGTTGCCAGACCGCGAGCGCGCTGGTCGCGGCCAGGAGCGCGGTGGCGCCCGCCACCTTCCAGACGGCGATTCCATTGCCCGGGTGAGGGTAGTAGGCCGACAGGTGGATCGGCACCACCAGCATGCGCAGGTACTCCGCGTAGGCGACCAGGGCGTTCGCGACACGCACCTCCCACGGAAAGGCATCCAGGGATTTGATCGCCGTTCCCAGCTGCTGTTTTGCGTAGAGCGTGAGTCCCGCCACCATCAGCGCAATCGCCAGGAGCGGCAGCTTCTCCAGGACCAGGCGTCGCCACCTGCGGTGGGGATCGCCGGGTGCGAATCGCTGCAGCGGCCAATGGTCGAGCAGCAGCAACGCGACGGGAAGCGTCACCAGCATGGGCTTCGACATCAGACCCAGGGCCAGAAGCAACGCCACCAGCGCATAGCGCGCTACCCCCGGGCTCCGCACGAAGTGCCCCCACGCCAGCAACGAAGCCAACCAGAAGCCGGTGCTGAGTACGTCCTTGCGCTCGGCCACCCACGCCACCGACTCCACCCGCAGCGGGTGCAACGCAAAGGCCGCAGCGATGAAGGCGTTTACCCAGAAGGCGCGCGTCGGGTCCAGGCGGAACGACAGGGCCTGGAGCGCCCAGAACAACAGGACCGCATTCAGCATGTGGCCCACCACACTGGCCACGTGGTGGGCGCCGCCTGCCAGCCCGAACAGCTCCACGTCGAGCATGTGCGAAAGCCAGGTGACGGGCATCCAGTAGCCCACCTGCGCAAGATCCGTGAAGGCCCACACGAGGGAGTCGCCGGTGAGCCCCTGCTGGACGACGGCGTTCTTCGTCACGTACTTGTCGTCGTCCAGATTGACGAAGTCGAAGCCGAAGGTCTGGGCGTAGACGGCGAAGACCGCCGCGGCAAGGGCGGCGGCAACCGCCAGGCCGACTCGGGGGCTCGGGTCCCGGATGGCGGTCAGCTCCCGCCGGGGTGTTCGAAGGCCAGGCGGCCGTCTACCAGGTCCACCACGACACGCCCGCCCTTGCTGAGTGAGCCGAAGAGCACGTCGTCCACCATGCGGTCCACGAGTTCCGTCTGGATCACGCGCGCCATGGGACGGGCGCCGAACAGGGGGTCGTAGCCTTTCTCGGCCAGCCAGGTCCGGGCCGCCGGCGTGAGCGAGATGCGAATGTGGCGCTCCAGCAGCTGCCCCTCCACCTCGTTCACGAACTTGTCCACCACCTTTCCCATCACCTCGGGGCCGAGGCTGTCGAAGTGCACGATCTCGTCCAGGCGGTTGCGAAACTCGGGGTTGAACAGGCGGTCGATCTCGCCGCGCCCGTCGCCGGCGCGACCCGCGCCGAACCCGATCCCCTGGGCGGCCATCTCCCGGGCGCCGGCGTTCGAGGTCATGATCAGCGTCACGTGACGGAAGTCGGCCTCGCGACCCTGGTTGTCCGTGAGTGTCGCGTGGTCCATGACCTGCAGCAGGATGTCGAACAGATCCGGGTGGGCCTTCTCGATTTCGTCCAGCAACAACACGGTGTAGGGCTGCTTGCGGATCTTCTCCACCAGCAGTCCGCCCTGGTCATAGCCCACGTAGCCGGGGGGCGCACCGATCAGCCGCGCCACCGCGTGCTTCTCCATGTACTCGCTCATGTCGAAGCGCGCAAAGGGCACATTCAAGGCGTTTGCCAGCTGCTTGGCCAACTCGGTCTTCCCCACACCGGTGGGTCCGGCGAACAGGAAGCAGCCGATGGGACGATCACGCCCCGACAACCCGGCGCGTCCGCGCTTGACCGCGCGCGCCACACTGGCCACGGCCGGGTCCTGGCCGTACACCACCTTCTTCAGATCCGCCTCCAGATTCTCCAGGCGATTGCGATCGGAGGCCGAGGCGCGGGCCGCGGGGATGTTGGCCATGCGCGCCACCACCGCCTCCACGTCCCGCACGCCCACGGTCTTGCGCCGCTTCCCGGCGGGACGCAGGCGCACCGCCGCGCCCGTCTCATCCATCACGTCGATGGCCTTGTCGGGCAGGAACTTCTCGGTCAGATGACGCACGGAGAGGTCGACGGCCGCGCGCAGTGCCGAGCCCGTATAGCGGACCCCATGGTGCTCCTCGTAGCGGGGCGCCAACCCCTGGAGGATGCGCACGCTCTCCGCGTGCGAAGGTTCGGCCACGTCTACTTTCTGGAAGCGCCGCGAAAGCGCCCGGTCGCGCTCGAAGTGGCGGTACTCCTGGTAGGTGGTGGAGCCCATGCACCGCAGCTCGCCCCCGGCCAGGATCGGCTTCAACAGGTTCGAGGCGTCCACGGTGGCCCCCTGGGCCGAGCCCGCTCCCAGGATCGTGTGGATCTCGTCGATGAACAGGATCGGCTTGTCGCGCTTTTCGAGCGCTGCGATCAGCGCCTTGAAGCGCGCCTCGAAATCGCCGCGGTAGCGCGTGCCCGCCAGCAGGGCGCCCAGGTCGAGCGACAGGATCTCGGCGTTTTGCAGATCCTCGGGAACCCGCCCCTCGTGCACGCGCAAAGCCAGCCCCTCGGCCAACGCCGTCTTCCCCACTCCCGCATCGCCCACGAAGATCGGGTTGTTCTTGCGGCGCCGGGCCAGGATCTGGATGGTGCGCTCGAGCTCGTTCGCGCGCCCGATCAGCGGGTCGAGGGCGCCGGCCGCCGCCCGCTCGGTCAGATTGGTGGCAAACGCCTCGATGGGGTCCGCCGGCAGCTCGCCCCCGTCACCGAGTCCGCGCTCTCCCCCCGCCGGCGCGGGCGTGGCGCCCCCCGTGTCTCCGGTTCGCTTCGAGGTGCCGTGGGAGAGATACTGGATGACGTCCAGGCGCGTCACGCCCTGGGTGCGCAGCAGCGTCACGCCGAAGGCATCCGGCTCCTGATAGATCGCGGCCAGCAGATCTCCGGCGTCGACGGTGGTCTTCTCCGCACTCTCGCAGTGGGAGATGGCGTGCTCCAGCACCCGGTGGAAGGCCAGGGTCTGGCGGCTCTCGAACGGCTCGTCGCCAGGCACGCTCTCCAGATCCTCGTCGAAGAATCGCTCCAGGGCGGCCCGCAGGGTGTCCACATCGGCTCCCGCGTGGAACAGGACCTCGGCACCCCGATCATCGTGAAGCAGGGCGAAGAGCAGGTGCTCCACCGTCACGTAGGCGTGGCGCCGCACCACCGCCTCGCGAACGGCCGACTGGAGCGTCAGGTGCAGCTCTCGCCCGATCTCGCTCATTCCTTCTCCACCCCGCCGCGCAGGGGGAAACCCCGCTGCTCCGCCAACCGGTGCACCGTAGCGACCTTGGTCTCTGCCACCTCCAGAACGTACACGCCGGCCACGCCCAGTCCCGACTTGTGGATCTGGAGCATGATCTGGGTGGCCGCCGAGGGCCCCTTCCCGAACACGTTCTCCAGCACCGCCACCACGAACTCCATGGGAGTGTAATCGTCGTTGAACAGCAGCACCTTGAAGCGCTGCGGCCGCGCGACCCGCCTGCGGGTCTCGGTGGCGACGGCCCCTTCCCGGCGGGGATCCAGATCGCCCGGGTCCCGGCCGTCTCCGCCGCCCCCACCGCCCTTACCGCCGTCATCGCCGTCGCCCGGTCCTCCGGGCTGCTGCGCCATCCGGGCGAGGATAGCAGGGACCCCCGGGGCAACCCGCTAGACTGGTCGCGCCGTGGAGTGCGTGGAGCTTCTCGAGGGTGTGGCGGGGCTTCCGCGCGAGGCGTGGAACGACCTGGTGGGCGACGAATCGCCCTTCCTGGAATGGGACTGGCTGGCTTCCCTGGAGGAGGCGGGAACCGTGGGCCCGGGCACGGGCTGGCTCGCACGCCCCCTGGTGATTCGGGAGGGCGAGCGCCTGCTGGCGGCCTGCCCGCTCTACGTGAAGACCCACAGCGAGGGCGAGTTCGTCTTCGACTGGGGCTGGGCCGACGCCGCCCAGCGGGCCGGGATCCGCTACTACCCGAAGCTGTTGGTGGGGGTGCCCTTCACGCCGGTAACGGGCGCGCGCTTCCTGGTGGCGAAGGGCGAGGATCGCGAGGTCTGGATCCCGCGCCTGGCCGCCGCCCTGCTCGAGGCGTGCCGGGGAAGCAACCTTTCCGGCGTTCACGTGAATTTCTGCCGCGAGCCCGAGACCCTGCCCCTGACCGACAGCGACTTCCTGCTGCGCGTGGGCTTCCAGTACCACTGGACCAACCCTGGCTACCGCGACTTCGACGACTATCTGAACGAGTTCCGCAGCAAACGCCGCAACCAGATCCGCCGCGAGCGCCGCGAGATGGAAACCGCCGGCATCGAGATCCGCTGCGTGACTGGAGACGAGATCGACGATGATCTGTTCACCCCCATGTACGATTGTTACCTGGCCACCATCCAGAACCACTACTGGGGCCGCCAGTACCTGAACCCGCGCTTCTTCTCACTGCTGGCCGAGCGCTTCCGCCGCCGCCTGTGTTTCGCCGTGGCTCGGCGCGACGGGGAGGTGATCGGAGGAACCACCAACGTGATCAAGGGCGACACCTTCTACGGGCGCTACTGGGGAGCCCTGCAGCCCCAGCGTTTTCTGCACTTCAACGTGTGCTACTACGCGGCCATCGAGCACTGCATCCGGGCCGGCCTGCGCCGCTTCGAACCCGGCGCCGGTGGCGACTACAAATACCTGCGTGGCTTCGACGCCCATCCGACCTACAGCCTGCACTTTCTGGCCGAGCCCCGGCTGGCCGACGCGGTCGAGAGTTTCCTGGATGCGGAGCGGTCCGAGGCAGCCAGCGTGATCGAACGCCTGCGCGATCAGAGCCCGAGGAAGAGCACGCGGCGTTAGTTTCCTGAACTGCGCTCGCCCGCGGCATCTCAGGATCAACGCCGCATGGGGGGACCGATGCACGCCACCGGCAAGCTCGCTCTGTTGGGAGCCGTGGTTCTATCGAGCTCCGTGGGCGCGGCGGGGGCGGAGCCGCTGGACTCCGGCCTCTACGCCTCGCTTCTCTCCCGTTACACCCGGGAAGTGTCCGACGCCGCGCGCGTACGCGTGGACTATCGCGGCCTGACCCGCTCGCCCGACTGGGAGCGCCTGATCGAGAACCTGGAGCGCAGCGACCCCTCGCAGCGGCCGGGACGCGATGCCCAGCTCGCCTACTGGATCAACGCCTACAACATCCTGGCCATCCAGACCGTGGTGCGGAACTACCCGGTGGAGAGCATTCGCGATGTGGGCTCGTTCCTGAAGCCAGTCTGGAAGCGCGGCGCGGGCACCCTGTCGGGCCGGGTGGTGAGCCTCCACGAGGTGGAGCACGAAATCCTGCGCCCCATGGGCGACCCGCGCATCCACGCGGCCATCGTGTGTGCGTCGACGTCATGCCCCAGCCTGCGACGGGAGCCCTATTCCGCCGACCGGATCCAGGCCCAACTCGACGATGCCCTCGGCCGCTGGCTCGTGGATCGCGACAAGGGGCTGCGTATCGATCGTTCCAGAAACACGATCTACCTGAGCAGGATCTTCGACTGGTTCGAGGAGGACTTCGAGCCCGGGGGCGGCGTCCTTGCCTACCTCGCTCCCCGCATGGACGCGGCCGACCGTCGCTGGTGGCAGGCCCACGGCGAGGCCGCCGACGTGGAGTTCATGCCATACGACTGGCGGCTCAACGATCTGGCCATCGCTCCGTCGGGTGCACGTCGATAGATCCGGACCCCGCAACGTTGCGATGACAACCTTGCCGAATGCGCCTCAGTTCTCCGAACCCGCATTCGCGCGCTCAGTCGCGAACGCGCCATAAGGTCGCGCTGCCTGTGCTTTGGCCGGATCCGTATCGATCGCGGAGATAATCCCTGATCGATTCGTTCCGGATCCCGGTAGCTATGAAGACAGTGTTGACATCGTATTTGTCGATGATGGCTTCCACAGCCGAATTCCTTCTCTCACGACGCAACGCAAATTCCAGGCTTACGACGGGGCGGTCGAGGTACACCATGTAATGGTGGCCGATCAGGGTGGCGAGCCTCGTATCCGGCGTGATCCAGGGCGTCAGATCATTCTCGACCTGTACGAATTCGTCATGCGCCTTCCGGATTTCTTCCCAGCGAGCTCGGGGCTCGAAATCGACGCCGATTGCAACCAGCAGGAGCACGGCGACGAGAACCTGACTTCGCTGCAATCCGATCCATCTGGTTCCGAAGTCCCGCAAAACCTCTGCCGCTCCGCAGAACAGCAACGCGTACACAGGAAGAAGGAGTCGGTCAGCGAAACCAAAATAGATGCTCATCACACCCAACGAAACAACTGAAAAGAACTCTGCCGGGCTTCGGTATCGGCGCAGCAGGACCAGAAGACAGAACAGGAAAAACAGCGAGATTGCCCCGTGAACGGGCTCCAAGCCGTATTCGGGCGCGTTCACTCCCTGCACGCGACTCTTCAACCGGCTGCCCGCAACTTCGGCCATCTGCCGCGCCCGAGTGGGAATCCGAGCGAGGATCTCAATCGGACCCTGTTTCGCCGAATCGGGATCACCCACATTGGTGTGCCACATTGCGGTGGAGTAGGAGTACAGGGAGAACTGGTCCGCTGGCGGAAGCGCGATGCTTTGCCGATTTCGAATCGACCAGGGCATCAGCAGCAACACCGCCACGAGCGAGAAAGGAACCAGGCGCTTCGCGAAAAAACGCCCCCAGCCTGCTCGCTCCTCGTGCGAAGCCCCCCGATTCAGGATGCGCGCTAGCGCGATGGCCGGTGCGAGAAGGATGAAGATCGAGCGAAGGTACGCGGACAAACCCACGCAGACTCCGAGAACCAGCTCACGCTTCCAGGAGGCGCGGCAGGTTGCCCAGCGCTCCACGAGAAGACACAGCATGAACGCAGCAAAACCAGGGATGTCCGACATGACGACATTGCAGAAGCGTTGATAGCCGGGATTGAGCCAGAGCGCGGCACAACACAGAAGGGCGAGGCCTCCCCCCAGTCGCGGACGCTGGTAGAGGTACAAGAAGGCCAGTGCCAGGATCCCGAATGAGCCCATGAATAGATTGAGGACGTGGAAGTCGGTACCCCAGATTGCGAGTACCGGAGCTATCAGCACGGGGAAGCCGGGCGGGCGCACGCTAAACGGGATGCCGAGATAACTGTACCCGTCACCGGCCAGCAACGAACGTGAAAGCCCGATGTAGATCGAGCCGTCTCGCAGGGGATCGTACCAGGGCAGCGCCATCACGGTCAGACTTGCAAGCATGGCCAGGAGGGAAAGCAGTGCTGCAAGTCGCTCGACGTTTGTCCAGGCAGGCGAGCCAGCCGAGTAGCTCAGAGCCATGCCCAAATCTAGCAGGGATCGCCTGTAGCTGCGCTTTCGGTTGACCCTACGACGATGTTCTCCCATCCTGCTTGTGGGATGGAGGTCGACTTGTTGGATGGAGGTCGACTCCAGCCGCGGAGACAATGAAAACGATGCTACTGGGCAATTCGAGATGTGTGCGGCGGAAACTGCACTGGCGACCTGGGGTCCCGGTTTCGGCGCTTACAGCTCTCGTGGCCCTCACCACCGTCTTGTGGAGCTGCAGCGCGAGTCATGAGCCCGGCGTGCGTTTGGTGTTGATAACGATCGACACCCTCCGCTACGACAGCTTCGAGGGAAACGAAAATCTGGATTCGCGGATGCCTCTTCTCCACGAGCGATCCATGAGCGGATCGAGGTTCGCGCGCTTCTACTCTTCGAGTTCCGTGACTCAACCGGCCCATGCTTCGATGTTTACCGGCCTGCAACCCTGGGAACACGGCGTCACTCGAAACGGTCAGGTGTTGAACGAGGCGAACGCTACAGTCGCTGAATACCTCCAGGAAGCGGGCTTCGAAACCCATGCGGTCGTGGCCTCTTTCCCTCTCGCCGCCCGCTTCGGCTACTCGCAGGGTTTCGACGAATTCCACGCCGAATTCGACCGGTCCAAGGCAACCGTCAGGCCCTGGGAAGGAGAGTGGTCCGTACCCGATCGGAAATTCTATGCGATTGCAGATTCCGTCACGAGGCTGGCCATTGCCGCTCTGGAAACGGCGCGAGGAAGGCGGCAATTCTTTTGGTTCCACTATTTTGATCCTCATAGTCCCTACGGCGAATCTCGCGGGGGAGGGCTCGACAGGAAGGCGATTCTCGCGCAGATCGCGCTGGGCAAAGAGAGTCCAGAGGAAGTGCTTCGCAACGCGCAGAAGCTCTATGACATGGATCTCGATTTCCTCGATCGATCGCTGGAGCAATTGTTTCAGCGGTTCGAGAAAGACGAAGATGAGTTCGAGACGCACGTCCTGGTAGTCTCGGATCACGGTGAGAGCTTTGGGGAGGCGGGCGCGCTCGGGCACGGTTCCCGACTGACTCCGGAACAGATTCACGTTCCCGCATTCATCCTTTCCCCGAGGCTCGAGCCGGGATTGCGCATGGGTATCGCCAGTTCAGTGGACGTCCTGCCCACTCTTCTGGCACTCGCAGGAGTCGCCGATGCAAGGGAGGAGCCACGCGGCAGGAACCTCGCCGATCTTGATACTCCACCGCGTGCCGTCTTCGGCATGAGACGGACCTATCTGCAGGAGTCATGGCGCGAAACACGCATCGACGGCCAGTCCTACGAGTTGAAACCGTACTGGTTCTACGCCCTCGATCGAGAGAACCAACTGTTTCGCGGCAATCGGGAGGGCATCGTTGGGCCCGCTGGAGGATCGGAACTCGGAACGCTTTCCGACATCGCGGCTCTCTTTGCTGGTTTCGAAGAGCGGTATTCTGCTGAGTATGGAACGGAGGCCGCGATGGATTCCGAGACCAGACAAGCCCTCGAAGCTCTCGGCTATGCGCCGTGAAGAAGACGGGTTCACGGAGTGGGTTGGGAATGTCCACAAGACCTGCCGATACGTGGCTGGCCGGAAGCCGGATCGTGGTCACGGGCGCCGCCTCGGGAATCGGGCGCGCCACCGCGTTGGCGCTGGCCTGCGCCGGCGCCCGGGTGTTCGTGGCCGACGTGGACGAGAGAGGCGGTGCCGACACCGTGGCCGCCGTGCGCGAATCCGGTGGCCAGGCCGAGTTCGACGCCTTCGACCTCACCGACGACGATTCGATCCGGTCCCTGGCCGATCGTGTGCTGGGTCGGGCGGGTGCCCCCCAGGCCCTGGTGAACGCGGCGGGCTGGGATCGGGTGGAGCCCTTCCTGGACAATACCGCGGAGTTCATGGACCGGGTCGTGCGGCTCAACCTGCTGGGAACCGCCAAGGTGAGTCAGGCCTTCCTGCCCGCCATGATCGAAGCCGGCAGCGGCCGCATCGTCAACGTGGCCAGCGACGCGGGTCGGGTGGGAAGCAGCGGCGAAACCCTGTACGCCGCGGCCAAGGGCGGCGTCATCGCGTTCACGAAGAGTCTGGCGCGCGAGATGGCGCGCCACCGGATCCCCGTCAACTGTGTATGCCCGGGCCCCACGGATACGCCGCTGTTCCGCACGCTGCCCGAAAAGCTGCAACAGTCCCTCGCCCGAGCGATCCCGTTCGGGCGACTCGCCCGGCCCGAGGAGATCGCGGACGCGATCCTGTTCTTCGTCAGCTCCCGCGCGGACTTCATCACGGGACAGGTCCTGAGCGTGAGCGGCGGACTCACCATGGCGGGCTGAGCCCGCCGGAGGATCCATGCCCTACCAGGACATTCGCTACGAAGTCCACGAAGCCACGGCCGTGGTCAGCATCGATCGCCCGGATCGCCTGAACGCCTTTCGCGGCCGCACCATCGACGAGCTGATCCAGGCCTTCAAGCGCGCCTGGGCCGACCGCGGCGTGGCCTGCGCGATCCTGACAGGCACCGGCGATCGCGCCTTCTGCGCCGGCGGCGACCAGAAGGAGTACGTGGAGACCGGAAGCTATGGGACCAGCGCAAACGGGCTCTGGGAGGTGGAAGCGCTGCACCACACCCTGCGCGAGATCCCGAAACCCGTGATTGCCGCGGTCAACGGGCTCGCCATCGGGGGCGGACACGTGCTGCAGGTGATCTGCGACGTGAGCATTGCCGCCGAGCACGCGCGCTTCGGTCAGGCGGGCCCCCGGGTCGGCTCGTTCGATGCTGGCTACGGCACCGCGTATCTCTCGCGGGTGGTGGGCGAGAAGCGGGCCCGCGAGATCTGGTTCTTCTGCCGTCAGTACGACGCCGCCCAGGCGCTGGCGTGGGGGCTGGTGAACAAGGTGGTGGCGGCAGATCTGCTGCTGGACGAGGCGCTGGCGTGGGGGCGCGAGGTAGCGGCGCTGTCGCCTACGGCGCTCGCGTTCCTGAAGTCTTCGTTCAATGCGGACACGGCCCATCTGGGGGGGCAGGGGCGGATCGCGTTCATGGGCCTCGAGGCGTTTGGGAAGTCGGACGAAGCGGACGAAGGGCGGCGGGCGTTCGTCGAGAAGCGGGCGGCGGATTTTTCGAAGTTTCGTTAGGCGCGGGGCTAGCGGGTTTTTCCTCGCAGGGTGACGAATTCTTCTGCTGAAGTGGGGTGGATGCCTACGGTGGCGTCGAAGTGGGATTTGGTGGCGCCGGCCTTGAGGGCGACGGCGAAGCCCTGGATGATCTCGCCGGCTTCCGGGCCCAGCATGTGCACGCCCACCACGCGGTCCGTGTTCGGGTCGACCACGAGTTTCATGTGCGTTTCCTCGTCGCTGCCCGTCATTGTGTGTTTGAGCGGCCGGAATCGCGTGAAGTAGACGTCCACCCGGCCGAACACCTCCCGGGCGCGCTCCTCGGTCAGGCCCACGGTGCCCAGCGGCGGTTGGCTGAAGACCGCTGACGGCACGTTCTCGTGATCGGGCGCAGTGGGTAACCCGCCGAACAGTGTGGCGGCCAGGGCCATGCCCTCTCGAATCGCCACAGGCGTCAGGTTGATGCGATCGGTCACGTCGCCGATCGCCCAGATGTGGGGAACCGACGAGCGCGAGTAGGCATCCACCCCGATTGCACCCTTCTCGTCCAGATCGACTCCGGCCTCCTCGAGTCCCAGGTCGGCGGTGAGGGGCCGCCGGCCCGTGGCGTAGAGGATTCCGTCGGCCGTGTGCAGCGTGCCGTCTTCCAGGCTGGCGCGCAGCCCGTCATCGCCGCGATCGATACGGACCACGTTGGCGTCGAACCGCAGGTCGATGGACTTCTTGCGCATCTCCTCGGCCAGCCCGTTGCGGAGGTCGTCGTCGAAGCCGCGCAGGAACAGGGGCCCCCGGTAGAGCTGCGTCACCCGGGCCCCCAGGCCGTGGAAGATGCCCGCGAACTCCACGGCGATGTAGCCGCCGCCCACGATCAGGACCCGTTCGGGCCGCTCCTTCAGGTGGAAGGCCTCGTTGGATGTGAACGCGTGCTCGGCTCCGGGTACGTCGGGCACCGATGGCCAGCTCCCGGTGGCCACCAGGATGTTCTCGGCCGTGAACGAGCGGCCGTCCACCGACACGGTATGGGGATCGTCGATGCGGGCACGCCCCGCCATGCGATCCACGCCCGCGGCGTCCAGCAGGTTGGCGTAGACGCCATTCAGGCGCGCGATCTCCGCGTCCTTGCGCTCGATCAGGCTGCGCCAGTCGTGACGTCGCTCGCCCACGCTCCAGCCGAATCCGCGGGCGTGTTCGAAGTCGTCCCGGAAGTGGGAGGCGTAGAACAGCAGCTTCTTGGGAATGCAGCCCAGATTGACACAGGTGCCCCCCAGCTCGCGCTCCTCGGCCACCGCCACCCGGGCCCCGTAGCCCGCCGACACACGGCTGGCCCGAACGCCCCCCGAGCCCGCGCCGAGGGTGAACAGGTCGTAGTCGTAACGCGGCATTCTGCTTGGCTGCTCCGCTGGGCTCGGGATCTGTATCATGATGCCCAAGCGCGCGTCGCGTTACACGCCCGGTTCGGACGATTCGGACGGTTCGGTCGCGTTTTGGTCGGTTCGGAAATCCGGAGACCTGGAGTCACAGTTTTGACCGACCCGTCCGCCATGCGAGAGGGGGGTGCGCCCCCGCCGGTCTACGCCGGGATCGCGCTGGCATCCGTGGGCGTGTTGATGCAGGAGATCCTGCTCACCCGGATCTTCTCGTTCACCATCTGGTACCACCTGGCGTACCTCACCATCAGCACCGCCCTGCTGGGCTTCGGCGCCGCCGGTTCGATCCTGGCCCTCACGCCGCGGCTCCTTCACGGCGGCGCCCGGCGGCTGTGTGCCCTCGGCTCCGCGGGGGCGGGCGTGGCGCTGCTGGCGGCCATGGCCGTCCTGGGTCCGCACCCGATCAGTCCCGATGGCCTGATCGCCACGCCGGGGCGTTTCTTCCTGGGATTGCTTGGCTACTACGCCGTGATCAGCGTGCCGTTCCTGCTGGCCGGACTGGCCGTTGCGGCGCCCCTGGCCGCCTTCCCCGCCAGCGCCAATCGCCTCTACGCGGCCGACCTGCTTGGCGCGGCCCTGGGCTGCGCCGCCGCCGTGGCGGCCCTGACCTTCCTGGACGGGGCCGCCTCGGTCGCCGTCTGCGCTGCGATCTTCGCGGCCGCCGGCGCACTCTACGCCCCCACCCGGGTGTTGCGGATGCGCCTGGCCGGCCTGGCCCTGGTGCTGGCGGTGGCGTCTCCCTGGGCCCACCGGGGCATCGAGTTTCGGCCGGCCGCCACCAAGACCCTCGCCATCGCCATGGACTCGGGCGCGAAAATCCTGTTCACGCGCTGGAGCCCCGTGAACCGGGTGGATCTCTACGGATCGCCGCGGCAGGTGGGCGGATTCTGGACGGGCTGGGGACGCTCGGACGCCTACCTGAAGTCGCGCCCGCGGGTGCCGCGCACCCGCTCCATCGTGTATGACGGCCACAACGGCAGCGATGTCTTCCAGGTGCAGGACCGACGCTCGCTCTCGGTGCTCGACTACCACGTGCTCAAGACCCCGTACCTCTTCCAGGAGAAGCCGCGGGTCCTGGTGATCGGCGTGGGCGGGGGCATCGACGTGCTGAACGCGCTCTATCACCATGCCGAGAGCGTGACGGGGGTCGAACTGCAGCCGATCACCGTCGATCTCCACCACACCTTGTTGTCCGGCTGGACCGGGGGCTGGTTCCAGCGGCCCGAGGTCACGCTGGTGGCGGCCGAAGGTCGCCACTACGTGCGCTCCCACGACGACGAGTACGACCTGATCCAGATCACCGCCGTGGACACCTTCGCGGCCCAGACCACCGGCGCCTACGTCCTGGCCGAGAGCTATCTCTACACCGTCGAGGCGTTCGAAGATTTCCTCTCGCATCTGGACGACGACGGCATGCTCTCGATCCTGATCGGCGACCACCTCTACAACGATCCGGCGATTCCCACGCCCTTCTCCACACGCCTGGCGCTGGTGGCGCGCGAGGCCCTGGAACGGCGGGGCGTCGCCAACCCCACCCGCCACATCCTGCTCAGCGGGCAGAGCATCCCGTTCGGGAGGCCGGCAGACGAGATCGTCTCGGGTGCGTGGATCCAGAGCCTGATCGTGAAGAACTCGCCGTTCCGCGACGAGGAGCTGGCGCGTCTGCGCGCGTTCAACGACGCGAACGGATTCGCCGTGCGCCTCGCGCCCGATGGGAAAGCGGGCGACCCCACCCTCGAGCGCATCGTGCAGGCGAAGGGAAGCGAGCGCGAGCGCGTGCTCGACGAGCAGATCTTCTCCATGGCGCCGATCCACGACGACCGTCCGTTCTTTTTTCATGTGCTGCCGTGGGACGGGGTCGTTACCGACCGGCGCATCGAATGGAGCAATCCGGGCTCGGGAACCGGCCAGATCGTGCTGGCCATGATGCTGGTGCAGTCGCTGCTGCTCGGCGGCCTGCTGATCGCACTGCCCCTGGTGCGCGGCGCCAGCCACGCGCTTCCGCGCCGCACCACCGCAGGCTTCCTGGTCTACTTCCTGGGTCTGGGACTCGGCTTCCTGCTGATCGAGATCAGCTTCGTGCAGAAGTACGTACTGCTGCTGGGCTATCCCACCTACTCGTTGTCGGTGACGATCTTCTCGCTGCTGCTGTTCGCCTCCCTGGGCGCCCTGACGGCGCGCCGGGGCTTTGGGCGGCCGAAACCCTTCCTGGTGGGTCTGGTGGCACTCACCCTGGTGCTGGTGGCGCTCGAGGTGGTGGCCCTTCCGTGGATCCGCGAGCACACCCTGTCGGCTCCGCTGGCGCTGCGCATCGGCGTCACCGCCGCCCTTCAGCTGCCGCTGGGCTTCGTGCTTGGCATGTACTTTCCAACGGGGCTCGAGCTGCTGCGACAGCGCGAGCCGCGCCTGATCCCCTGGGCCTGGGCGGTCAACGGGGTGGCCTCGGTGGTGGCCTCGGTGCTCGCGGTGATCCTGGGCATGGTCATGGGTTTTTCGGGCGTGGCCATGCTCGCCGGCGGCATCTATCTGGTGGGCAGCCTGTCCCTGCTGAGCGTCCTCGGCGACGGCGCAGCGGCGAGTCGCGACGCCCCCGGTGACGGCGCAGCGGCGAGTCGCGACGCCCCGTGACGCCTCGACTGGCCCTGCTGCTCGCGGCCCTGGCTGCCTGCGATGCTGGCACTTCCCACCCGGTCCCCCAGGTGGTGGTGTCGGTGCCGCCCCAGGCGTGGTTCGTAGAACGCCTGGCCGGAGACGCGGTAGAGATCGCGGTGCTCCTGCCGCCCGGCGCAAGCCCCGCGCACCACGAGCCCAGCATGCGCGAGCTCGAGGCCCTGGCGCGTGCGCAGTTGTACGTTCGCGTCGGGCATCCCGGGTTTCCGCTGGAGGGCGCCTGGCTCGACGCACGGCTGGCCGAGCGGCCCGATCTGAAGGTGGTGAGCGCCGCCGAGGAGCTGCCCGACGACGACCAGGATCCCCACACCTGGGTGTCACCGCGTCACGCGCGCGCGCTGGCCGAGGGGGTGGCCCGGGATCTCTCGCAACTCCTGCCCGAGCGCGTGGACGCCATCGCCGCCAACCTCGTGCAACTGCTGGCCGAGATCGACCGGGTGGATGCGGAGCTTCGCGAGAAGCTTGCCGACAAGCGGGGCGGTAGCTTCCTGGTCTTCCACCCCGCCTGGGGACATCTGGCCCGGGAGTACGGACTCGTGCAGGTCGCCATCGAGCGCGAGGGCAAGAACCCGGACCCGGCATCGCTAGCGCGCCTGATACGCGAGGCCCGGGACGCCGGTGTGCGCGTGGTGTTCGCACAGCCCCAGTTCGATCCGTCGGGTGCCCAGCTGGTAGCCGATGAGATCGGTGCCCGGGTCGAGATGCTCGATCCACTGGCCTACGACTGGCCCGCGAATCTCCGCCACGTGGGAGAGTCCCTGGCCAACGCCGTGGTGCTGCCGTGACGACGCCCGCCCTCGAGCTGCGCGACGTGAGCTTTGCCTACCGGGAGATCCCGGTGCTGGAGAACGTGAGCCTCCGGGTCGAGCCCGATGACTACCTGGCGATCCTCGGGCCCAACGGCAGCGGCAAGACGACCCTGCTGCGCCTGGCGCTGGGCGTGCTGCGCCCGGATCGGGGATCGGTGCGGATCTTCGGCGAGCCGCCGGCGCGAGCACGCGGAAGCCTCGGCTACGTGCCCCAACGGGCGCGCTTCGATCTGGACTTCCCGATCCGCGTGCTCGACGTGGTGCTGATGGGCCGCCTCGGCGCCCGGGGCCTGGGCCGCCCCTTCGGCCCGGACGACCGCGACCACGCCCGGCGCGCCCTGGCCCGCGTCGAGATGAGCGACCTGGCCCACCGGCCCATCGGCGCGCTCTCGGAGGGGCAGCGCCAGCGGGTACTGATCGCGCGCGCCCTCGCCCAGGAGCCGCGGCTGCTGATCCTGGACGAGCCCATGGCGAGCCTGGACGAACGCATCGGACGCAGCCTCTGGGAGCTGCTCGGGGAACTCTCCCGGGAGATGGCGATCGTGTGCGTCTCCCACGACATCGGCGCCATCTCGCGCTATGTGCGCCGCGTGGCCTGCCTGAACCGGACCCTCCACGGCCACCCCTCCCAGGAGCTGAGTGCCGAGGTGCTGGAAGCCACCTACGGCTGCCCCGTCGAGTTGCTGGCCCACGGCCATCCCCATCGGGTGCTCCCGCCCCACGAAGGGGACTCCTGATGCTGGAGGCCCTGGAGCTGCCCTTCTTCCAACGCGTACTGGCGGCGGGCCTGCTCGCCAGTGTGGCCTGCGGCGTGCTGGGCACGTACGTGGTCTCCCGGGGAATGGCGTCGCTCTCCGGGGGAATCGCCCACGCGGCCTTCGGCGGCGTGGGCCTCGGCTACCTGCTGGGCTTCCCGCCCATGCTGGGAGCGGCCGGCTTCGGGTTGCTCGCGGGCCTGCTGGTGGGCGTCGCGTCGCGGCGCCTGCAATCCGGACTCGACACCCTGATCTCCATGGTGTGGGCGGTGGGCATGGCCCTGGGCATCGTGTTCGTGGCCATGGCGCCCGGTTACGCCCCGGATCTCACCAGCTACCTGTTCGGCAGCCTGGTATTCGTGAGCCACGACTACGTGGTGCTGGTGTTGGCCCTCGATCTGGTGATCGGAGTCGGGGTCGTGCTGCTCTTCAAGGAATTCCAGGCCGTGTGCTTCGACGAAGAGTTCGCCCAGATCGCCGGGGTTCCCGTGGAGCGCCTGTTCCTGCTGCTACTGGCGCTCACGTCGCTCGCGATCGTGACCCTGATCCGGGTGGTGGGAATCATCCTGGCCATCGCGTTGCTGACCGTGCCGGCGGCCACCGCGCGCCACTGGTCGTCTTCGCTGGCGGTCATGATGGGCGTCGCCACGGCGATCGCCGCGTCGTGCACCACGGCCGGTCTGCTGCTCTCGTACGAACTCTCCCGGTCCCACGGATGGTCGCTTCCGCCCGGGCCGCTCATCGTCCTGCTGGCTGCCGCGGTCTACGCCGTCTCCGCCGCGCTGCGCGGCCGGCGCGCCGGGTCGGGTTGAACTCGGCTAGCGCCCCGTGAGCACGGCTTCTGCAGCGGCCTTCACCTCGGGGTCGGGGTGCGAGCGGAGCCTGCCCACGGCCGCGAGTGCCCTGGCGTCCCCGGTCTGGCCCAGAGCCTCGACCACGGCGACCAGGACATCCGGGTCGTCGTCGTCCACCGCCGCCAGAAGTGCCGGTACGCCGATCTCTGCGTCCCCAGCGCCCAACTGCGCCGCCGCAAAGGCCCGCATCTCCGCGGGCGAATTCCCCGCGAGGGTCTCGATGAACAGGCGCAGCTCGTCCGGCGTGTCGGGCTCCGGTTCAACCGCTGCGATCTGGGGGCGATCGGCGCCCACGGCCGCCACCCAGAGGGCCCCATCGGCAAACAGGTCTTCCATGAGCCAGACCTCGCCCGTCGACGAATCGGACCGCATCAGCGTGACGCCGCCCCGGGTTCTGGACTTGATCACGTTCACGCGGTAACGACCGGCCTGTTCCGCATCACCCGCCCCGCCCGCCCGGCCGATCGACAACGGGGACGTCGCGGCGGTGAAGCCCTGGATCACCAGGGTCATCAGGGCCAGGGTGATGATGCCCAGCAGCAGGCGGCTGACGGGATCGGACTGCATGAAACCTCCTGGCGGCCCCGGAACGACACACGGGAGTCGATGCGGCGCTGCATGGAAAGAGAACGCCCCGGGCCCATTGGGGTCCGGGGCGTTCGATCATCAACCAGAGAAACTTGGCTTAGCGCTTGCGCAGAGATCCCCGGCGGGCGAGACCCACAGCGCCGAGCAGGCCGAGGCCCAGCAGCGCGGCCGTTCCCGGCTCCGGCACGAACACCAGGCTGTTCACGTCGCCGCCCACGACGCCGACCACGGTCTGCAGGGTCAGCGAATTGAACAGGAACGAGTCATTCGCGGTAAAGAATCCCGCGAAGATGTCCCGGCCGTCCGAGATGGCGTTGCCCGTCACGAACATCGTGAAGTTGCCGACGACATAGGGATTGCCGCCCGAGTTGAGGCCAGTGCCGAGGGTGCTGCCCTCGAACTCGAGTGCCTCACCGCGCACGCCGCCCAGGGTGCTCTCTTGGGTCGACGTGATACCCGAGTTGAGCGGGGACAGCGTCTGAGCGCCCTGAGTGACTGAATTCAACTCGTTTGCCGCGACGAGGTTCAGCTCGTTCTGCAGGTTGCCGAAGTCGCCATTGGCGTCGATCGGGGTTCCGCTCTGCGTGTCGAAGAGCATCGAGTAGGTGAATGCCACCAGGCCGTCGTCATCCGTGTTCCCCGGGGTACCGTCGTCGTCCACCGAGATCAGGATCTGCCCGAAAATGGTGTCGCCAGGGGTTGCGCAGACGGAGTTGCTGGCGCCGAAGCCGATGCCCTCGGCACGTCCCAGCACGATATTGCCGGTGTTCCGGCCTGCATCCGCTGAACAGGCATCACCGGTGATGCTGATGAACCGGATGCCCATCGAAGCGAGCGCCAGTGAGGCCGACGGCAAACCGAAGACCACCAGGCCAGCCAGCATCGCGAGTTTAAAGGTGAAAGTCCGCATGATCTTCATCTCCTATGGCCTCCGAAAAGGACCCTCTGAAGGAAAACAATAGAAAAACCCAAATCAAAAAATCAAATCTTCTAGGACCCACACACCGCAGCGGCTACACCCGTGGGACCGGGCTGCCCCAGGAAGCCAGTGCGGAAGCAGGCGAAGTCCGCATTGTTGACCGTACCCGAGCCATCACAGTCCACATTCGAGTCCGGGCTCGGAAGCAGAAAGTTGGGCCTGAAGATTGCGAAATCCGCGTTGTTCTGGTTGCAGTCGTTGTTGTAGTCGGTGTCGCAGATGTTGCCGTATCCGTCGCCGTCGACATCGAGATTGGTTGCGTCCGTCACGCTCGAGCAGGTGTCAGCATCCAGGCAGATGCCATCGTTGTCCGAGTCATCGCAAGGACCTGCGTCGGAAACGGGCGGAACACCAGCGACGATCAGGAACGCAAACCCCATTGCGAACGCCAGTGTAAGAGTCATTGCGCCGATTCTCATTGTTTCCTCTCCTCTCCCCTCGTTGTCTTGCCTTGCGGCGACCCGGATCGAACCTGAGCCCAGCCGCGACGGGTAATCCACTCCTACGAGCCCAGCCTAGACACCCAACATCCCACCCTTCCCGAGGGGACGCCGAGCGCCTCGGGCATAGGACTCTGCAAGGGGTATGCCGATCTCGAGAAATACTCTAAGTAGCTGGAAAGATTGAAATTCATGAAGATCCAAGTGAGGCGTGGGGAGGAAAATCTTTTCCTAGAACTGGAAAATCGGGAAAACCTTTTCCCCGGGTCAAGCGCTCGCCCAGGGCCAGCAACTCCGGGCGTAGGTCGCGGTAGAAACGAAGGAGCCGGTCTTCGGCCGCCTGCAGGTCGTTGTCAGCGGGCCCGTCGACCGGGGTGCTGATCCGCACCACCACACCCTCACTTTCACGGCGCAGGGGGCTCGAATCGAGCGCGAGCAGGCTTCTCACCACCTCGGCCCCCAGACTGCCGCTTCCCACCTGCAGGTGATAGACCAGCTGGCGGCTGGTCGTCGAGTGCACGACGCGGGAGGACGCCGCCCCGCGGCCGGAGTCGCCTGAATCGAGCCCGGAGCCCCCGTTCTCTTCCACGCTCCAGCCGCTGCCCGGATACAGGTTCTTGGGAGACAGGGGGCTGCGCAGGCGCTGCGAGCGGTCGCCCACCCCCACGAAGAGGTAGACCTGCTCGCGCCCCTGGCGGTAGGTGCGGCTCACCACCTGGCCGAAGCCGACCCGGCCCAGGAACATCCAGTCGACGGGTCGCGTGCGGGCGCGCCAGCCGGCCAGATCGTCGGGGATCTGGCGCGCGGCCAGCTCCGAGGTGGGCCAGGCCAGCTGCCACCGGGGCAGCCAAAGCGACAGCGCCGCGGCCGCTGCGGCCACCCCCACCACGGCCCGCAGCCGGCGCGCCGCCACGTCTGGGCGCGAGGGGCCCGTCAGCGGCGCGGCCCGGCTCCGGCCGCGCCCGCGCAGGGCCCGCGCCAACAAGCCATCCAGCAGATACAGCGCGATCAGGCCGGCCAACAGGATCGCGATCCCCTGCAGGTTGTGGATGGCCACGATCTCCGAATGCGGATTCAGCACCAACGTGGCGGCGCGCAGCCCGTTGAGCCCGAAGGCCACTGCCGGCGCCGCCAGCAGGATCAGCAGGGCGTGGAGGCCGGTGCGGCGAAACAGGTCCACCAGCAGGATCGCGATCATGCAGAGGCTCTCGATCGAGCGCATCCCGCTGCAGCCCTCGATCACCGCGAAGTTCCCTTCCGCGCCCAGGATCTGATCGCCCAGTACGTAGGCGGGCACACCCAGCGCGTGGAGCAACCAGCCCGTGTAGCTCGCCGTGATGAGCTGCAGCGGGAACAGCACGTGGTTCAGCAGGGGAGAAGGAACGGGGATGGCCAGCAGCAGGAATGCCGCCGGGACGGCCAGCACGCGGATGGCGCGAGGACCGCGCAGCAGCGCGGCGACCCCCAGCAGGTTGAGCGAGAGCGACAGGGCCAGCAGGTCCGGCGCCCCTGTGTAAGTGGACCACATCAGCACGCAGATCCCGGCGGCCAGCAGGGCCGCAGCAGGCCCCGGGGAACCGGCCCCCAGGGGCAGCCGGAGCAGGCGCTCGCGCCGGCGATAGAGCAGCCACAAGCTCAGCCCCAGCACCACCCGGGGCGAGGTGTAGGAGGGCTCGAAGAAGAACTCCTCCACTTCCGCGGAGACGTGGATCGCGGGATCGAAGATCAGCAGCTCGCGGTAGGCCACCAGCACCAGGCCCAGGGCCAGACCGGGCAACGCCCAGGGGCGCCAGCGCTCGATCGCCCGCACGATCGCCGATTGCGAGGGGCTGCCGCCGCCCGCAACCCGATCCGGGGCCGCCTCCCGTTCCGATGCCGTCGGGGATTCCACCACGTCCTTTCGATGCATGAACTCGATGCATGAGCCGACCGATCGAGCCCAGGTCGGGCGACCACCCGATACTCTAGTTCCGCGCGCGCGATCGGCCCGTTCGCCCTCCGAGCCCTCACCGGCCTCCGAGCCCTCACCCTCCGAGCCCTCACCGGCGGGGCGGCAGATTTTTCCCTTTTCCAGGCAGGGCGGCAGAATTTTTTTCGAGTCCCGAATTTTTTCGCGTCACTTCTCACCCGCCCCGGCCACTCACTTTCCGACAGACGGTTCCGCTCCCGCGGCGCCTCAAAACGCTTCCCCACGGGGAACAGGGAATGACTTTTCCGCGAATAACGGAAAAGGTTTTCTCTGTTGCCGCTGCCGTGCGTGGGCGCGTATTTCGAGCCAAACAAAAACTCCATTTGAAATCAGCCGGTTGGACGACCGCCCGAGATTTCTCTGTGTTGGCACCCCGGTTGCATAACCCCGGTGCGGAGTTGACGTGGGTGGGCTCGGGAACGGTTTAGCGTGCCGTCCCAGGCCTGCCGGCAAGCTGAACACAGAGGAGTTCGATATGCGCAAGCTGATTGGCTTTCTTGCCGCCGGGGCCTTCTTACTCGGTAGCGTTGGAGTGGCCCAAGCGAAGCTCACGGGCTTTCACGGGACGCTGACATTGAGTCTGGGATCGCTTCCCCCGATCACGTCCACCGGTGTGGTGGGTGTCGGTGGTGCGATTCTCAATAATTCGGCCGGAGGGGATCACCTCTACACGATGAGGATCAACATCGGCGGGGTGATCTCTGAGTTGGCCATCGTTCCGCTCACGGACCCGGGCGTGGCCCCGCTGGTATCGCTTCAGGGCACGGCCATCCTGGGCACCGGAACGCTCTTCAGCATCTCGGGCGGCGCTGCGTCGTCCAACCCCATCTCCGGCGTACTGCCGGTAGGGGGTCAGTTCCGGCTGTGCATCCTGTTCTCGGGCTGCAGCAGCTTCCTGCCGCTGCCCCTGAGCGTTGGCGGAACCCGCGGCGTTGGCATCGGCGGCCTGATCACGGTTGGAACCTTCCAGCCGGGCATCAAGGTCTCGGTGTTCAACAACCCCTGGACCATCAAGACGGCCGTCGTCAGCAATATCCCGACCGTCAACGGCGGGTTCTCGACTTCGTCGGCCTTCGGATTCGCCCACGGACCCGCCTCGCTCACGTCGTCTACGGCGCAGGTGAGCGGCGTAGTCCAGCTCGTAACCCCGATCCTCGTCAACACCACGTTCGCCGGGAGCGAAGTGCTCGCACTGATGGGCGTGTTGAGGATCCACTTCGTTCCGGAGCCCGGAACGGCCCTGCTCTTCGGAGCGGGCATTGTGGCCCTGGGAGTGGGTGGTGCGCGACGGCGCCTGAAGAAGTAGTCACTAGCTCAGCCTGAAACGAGACGCGCTCGGCCTCACGGCCGGGCGCGTTCTCTTTTGGGGGCTCGCTCTCCTGGGGGCCCGCTCTTTTGAGGGCTCTAACTGGGGGCCCGACGCCCCGCGGAGCCGCACAGCCCTGTGCGTTCCCGACGCAGCTTTCCTGCGACTTTCCCGGTCTCGCGACCACTCCCCCCCGAGTTGCCTACTACCGGGGGTTCCGATGGTGCCGTGGCGCGCAGATGCTGGGTTCGAGGATCAGACGGGGAAAGACAAGGCCGATTGGCGGGTCGGGTGGCGCCGGCGTTGGTGGCGGCGATTCCCGGCGCTGGCCCTGGCCTTCAGCCTGGGGGCTCCCGCGGCCGCCGGAGCGGCCACGGTGACCACCTACAACGACCGGTCCACCTGGGAGAGCGCCCTGCCCGCTGGCGTGATTTTCCTGGAAGACTTCAACGACTTCGATCTGGACTCCCCGTTCCGTTCCAGTCCGGTGGACGCGGGCGCGTTCTCCCTGGCCCAGGTGGGCGTCGACGCCTCCAGCAGCAGCTTCAATCTCGTGGATGCCCCCGACGCCGGCGGCAACAATGCCTTCTTCGACTTCTTCAACCTGGACGGCACCTCCTACGCGCTCACACGCGTAGAAGCCGATCAGGGCATCGACGTCGACGTCACGTTCGACAACCCGGTGCTCGCCTGGGGAGGCGACCTGGGTGCCATGGTGGGCAGTGAGAACCTCGATCTGGAACTCTTCTTCGACGGGGGCGGCAGCACCCTCGAGCAGCTGCTCCTGGGCGACTTCCTGGGCTTTATCAGCGACATGCCGGTGAACCAGGTCACCCTCCTGGCCCGTCAGTCCAACGGCGACATTGGCAACGGCATGAACTTCGGGCTCGACAACACCAAGGGCGTCCTGGTGCCCGAGCCCACGACCCTGCTGCTCGTGTCCGCCGGTCTCACGGGTCTCGCCAGCAGCAGGCGACGTCTGCGCCACTAGCGGCGCCGCGCCCGCTCAAATTTCGATCGCGATCGACCGATCTCTCTAGCGGGCCTCCCCTGAGGTCTGGATAGGGGTCGTGTGAGTCGATTGATCGGATTCGTCCTGATGATCCTGGCGATCTGGACCGGGCTCGAGATCTACAACCACGGCCTCGCGGGCGCCTTCGGTGGCGTGCTGGGCTCGGCCTTCGAGGCCCCCGCCAACCGTTCCACACCGGACCGCGCCCAGGATGCCTTCCAGCGCGCCTACAACACCTCCGAGAAGCGCGTCGATCGCGCGCTCGAACGGGATCCGGATTAGCCCCGGACTGCGGAATTCGATTCGCGCGGCGCCTCGGATACCATCGCGCTCCATGGGGGGATGGGCGATCCGGGTAGTCTTTGCGCTTGCGCTCACGCTTCCGCTGGTCTGGACGGCGTGCGGCGAAGAAGGTCCGCCGGAAGAAGTCAGCGTCACGCGTGATCTCCAGGAGATGGCGCAAGCGACGGGGCCCCAGCCCGGCACGGGCAAAGCCCGCGTGGGCTACGCGAACGGGCGGGTCAGCATCCACAGCAACGGAGCGCCGAGACTGCGCATCCTGCAACACGTGTCCCGCCTGGCGGGATTCGAGCTGGTGGCAACCGAGGCGCTGGCCGGCCCCCTGGTGTTGAAGATCGACAACGTGCCCCTGATGGAAGCTCTGCAGAAACTTCTCGCGGAGCTGCCCTACGGGTTGGCCTACGAGTTCGACCCGCGCACGGACGCGCTCTCATTGGTCCGTGTGCGCGTGGGCGTTCCCGACGCCGTTGTCGCGGCCGCGGCCGGCGGCGCCCCCGACGCGCCCGGCGATCCGGCGGCCGATCGCGAGCAACGACTGCGCAACCTGAAGGAGCGCAGCAGCGAGCGCTGGCGAGAACGCCGCCGGACCCAGGCGGAACGCGACCGCGTGCTCTCCGATCTGCAGGACGCGGAGATCGAACTCTACGAGCAGCTCCTGGATCCCGATCCGGGGGTTCGCCGCACCGCGGCGTCGGACGTCTCGACACAGGGCGACGGCCTGTGGCGGGTGATCGGGGTGCTCGAGGAGGACCCGGATCCCGCCGTGCGCGCCACGGCCGCCGAGCGCCTGGGGGAAGACGGATCGTACGCAGCCGTTCGCTCCCTGATCGCCTCGCTAGCGGACCCGGACACCGCGGTGGTGCTGGAGGCGATCGCCGCGCTCGAGTACGCCGGGGACGAGTCGGTGGCGGTGGAGCTGCTGCACCTGCTGGATCACGAGGATCCGCGGGTGCGCGAGGCCGCGGACGAAGCCCTGGATTCCCTCGAATAGCGATTTGCGCGCGACGTTGCGGCGGCCACGCGGTCGAGAACCGGATCCATCCAGCCAGTGGTGACGCAGTAGCTGCGGTCGAAGCCCCCCCGGTGGTGGACCGCGTGCCGCTCGGGCGACAGGATCAGCCCCCGCCGCTGCAACCAGGCCACCGGGCGCGACACGCGATCGGCGTGGGCCCACGCGTGGAGCTGGTTGGTGAAGGCCGCGGCGAGTCCGAACCAGAACAGGAACACATGGGCCCCGATCGAAACCAGGCGGGTCGGATCCGGTTCGCCCCCCAGCAGCGCCAGCACCAGCGCCAGCAGGACCGCCACCGGAAGACAGCTGTTGCCGTGGAGTTCGAGCCAACCGTGGCCCGCGATCGCCGTCGGGTCGCGGTGGTGCTCGCGAAAGGGTTCGATCAACAGGCGCCCGATCCACGGCGTCTCGGGCCGAAAACAACGGTCGCAGAACCAGTGGACGCAGCCCGTGGTCAGGTCGGCCGCGGCAATGCCCGCGACGGCGGCCACCGGAATGCACCACAGGGCGCCCGCGCGGGCGGCCCCGGTGACTCCGTGCACGCCCAACCAGGCCAGCAGGGCGAGAGCGGCGGCGAGGGCGGCGAACTCGACGACGGCGACCCGCGCCGGCCGCGCCTGTGGTTGCGCCGGGCTCGGGGGGAAGGTCGCTCCTCGCATCGCCGGTTCAATCTTCATGACTGCGCGCCCCGAGCGGGATTCTACCCGGAATCGGTCGCTCAGCGCGGCGGGAGACAGCCGAGGGGATCCACGGCGTGGTCCGCAACCCGCACCTCGAAGTGCAGGTGGGGCCCCGAGGAGCGGCCGGTCGACCCGATCTCCGCGATCACCTGGCCCCGCTCCACGGGCAGTCCCGCGTAGACGTAGAGATCCTGGTTGTGGGCGTAGACGGTGGACACCCCGGCCGGGTGATCCACGATCACCACACGTCCGTAGTGGGCCTTGTGGCCGGAGAAGGCGACGGTGCCTGCGGCGGCGGCGCGAATGCCCGTTCCGTAGCGCCCGGCGATGTCGATGCCGCGATGGTCGCGGCCTTCGCGCTCCCCGAAATCCGATGTGACCCTTCCCTGCAGCGGCCATCGGAAGCCCAGACCCGCCGGAACGCCAGCGCAGGCGAGCGGGGCTTCGGATTCGTCTTCGGATGCGCCTTCCGATTCGAAAGTGGGCTCGGCGCCCGGCTCCGGCGCCACTGGGTGCACGCACGCCAGCGCCAGTGCCCCGACCGCCGCGCAAAAAACGGCCCCGAGGGCTTCGGCACAGCTGAGGGCCCGCATCGGCCTGAAATCGGCAGGGCTCCGGTATGCCTTGAGGTCGCGCCCGCCCATCCAGATACACCTCGCGTGTCCCCAGAACCTTCTGGGCAAATTCATGCGCGACACGGAAATCGCCTGGCCGCCGAGCTGTTGTTCCACGAGCTCGAGCCCGGGGTGCGCGGCGCGATCGCGTCGGAGTTGGCGGCGGCGAACGCTGCGCGCGCCTCAGGGCCGCACTAGCGACGACCCGAATCCGGGCGCCCGGCGCAACTGCACCGATTCCACCACGCCGAAAACGCCGTAGGTCTCCGGGGGCGCGGCTCCAACCGCAAAGGGCAGCGGGCCGAAGATGTCCAAGTGGAAGCCGGCGCCCAGGGGGCGCGCCATGGTGGCAATCCAGCCCGCGGCCGGGAACGAGACCTTCTCCAGCAGGACCAGAGCGCCGTGGGGAGGCGTCTGGATGGCGTTGTTGACGGGAACGATCAGGACGTCGCCCGCCATCAGGTCGCTGCGGTCGAAGTCGAGCCGATCGACGCCGAGGCCCTGGAAGTAGTAGCTGAAGCCCCAGGCGCCCTGGAACCACAGGTGCCCACCTCGACCCGACCAGCGCGCGTGAAGCTCGGCCGCCGCAATGCGCGCCGAGTTGGCGAGCTTCCAATCTGCCCACGCCACACAGAGCGAGATCGCCAGTCCGGCCGCCAGGGGCGCGGCCAGACGGCGCAGCCACACGTGCGGGTCGGGATCCAGGCGCTCGGCCAGCCGCCAGGCCAGGGCGATACCCAGGGCCGGCGCCGCGGGCAACAGGGTGCGCCCGTTGGTGGTCCAGTTGACGAAGGCCGCGAACACGACGACGCCGCCCACCCAGCAGGCGAGCAACCAGGCCTCGGGGGTACGCCGTCGCCAGAGCGCCACGGCGACAAGCGCCAATGCCTGCACGCCGCACACGGCAAACAGCGCCGCCTGCACGATCAGGGTCCAGCGCGGCCCCTGCTCGTCGTGGAGCGGAAGCGGACCCAACGAGTCGAGCAGCGGCAGCGCACAGGCGAACGCCACGCCGGTTGCCGCGCCGGCGAGCAGCACGCGACGCGACCACAACAGCGGTGCGAAGAGCAGGCCCGGGAGGAAGCAGCCGCCCAGGAAGAACAACCCCACGAGCGCCTGGGTACCAAGGGCGGTCTCGCGCCGGGTGGCTCGCGCCAGCACCGAGTAGTCGACTCCGTCGCCCAGGGGCAGGACGCCGTAGCGGAACCACATGAAGGACTGGAAGGCGGCGATCATGGCAATCGGGATGGCGAGGTAGAGCATTCCCGCGCGCGGGCGCCGATCGCGCGCCAGGGACCAGGCAGCGAGCAAGGGCAGCACCACGATCCCGGTGTATTTCGTACAGAACACAAGACCTGCAAGCACGCCCGCGGCCGCGAGACGTCGCCCATCCCCGTTCCGGGATCCGTCGATCCACAGCACCAGCGTCCAACACCAGAGTGCCAACATGGGCACATCGGTCATGAGGCTCGTGGCGGAGACCAGCGCCACGGGTGTCGTCAGCACGGCGAGCGTCGCAAACGCGGGCGGCGCCCCCAGGCGTTGCGCCAGCGCAAACACACCAAAGAGCAGCGCCAGCATCGGCAGCCACATCCCCAGGTGTAACGCCGGCTCGCTCCACCCCAGCAACGACGCCACACCCGCCAGGTAGATGCTGACCAGGGGCGGATTCTTGTTGACGCTGGCGAACGGTTCCGAGAAGCCGTGCCAGTTCATCTCGAATCCGTAGAAGTCGAGCGGCGCGTGCAGCACCTGCTCGGCCCCGCGAACGAACAGGGGATCGTCGATGTGGATGGCCTTGCCCAGGAAGGGCGCCAGACACAAAAGGGCCGCGGCGCCGATCCACAAGCGCTGCCGCCCCGGCTCCTGCCAGGCGCCGAAAACCCCTTCCATACCCGGCTCTTCGGCCGATGCCTGCCCGCGGTTGAACGCCGTTCGGCGGCCGATGCCTGCCCGCGGTTGAACGCCGTTCGGCGGTCCGCTTCTCGCCACTTCGCGGCCGGAACGCCCGGGTATAATGCCGCGCGCGCGCAAGGGCGCCGGAAGGGGGACGATGGCCCGGGGGCTTGCTGCGTCACTCGCCGTGATCTTCGCGCTGCTGCGCGCGCCCACGGCCCAGGCCATCGACTGCCCCACCTGGAGCCAGCTCTGGCCCCGGCAGCGATTCGCCGTGCTCGACGTCATGGTCCGGGACGCAGTGGCGGACTCGGGGGCCCGCTCCTACCGCATCGACCGCGGTACGCTGGGCCGCTGCCTCGAGTCCCACACGCGATCCATCGCGGCCGACATCGATGTGTCCTGCGGCGAGGCGCCGGGATCCGGAGTCCTGGCGCCGAACCGCGTTTTCAAGAGCTACATCTGGAGCTGTGCCGGATAACGCGCGAGCGATCGCCGACCGGCGACTCGTCGCATTGCTGCTGGTCGTGTGTGCCTGCGCCAGCGGCGGCCCGGATCGCAGGGACACAGCCTCCGGGTTCCTGCGAGACTACGCCGGGCTTCGCGAAGTCCGGGGCGCGCGCACCTCCCTCGTATTCATCGAACCCGGCGCCCGCTTCTCGCATTACGGCCGGGTGATTCTGGATCCGGTCACGTTGTGGCGCGCAGACGGGCCCGGACGCAGGGACACACCCTGGGCGCAGCTGCAGCACCTGGCCGACTACCTGGAGACGGGGCTGCGCGACCAGCTCGGCCAGGTGTTCGAACTGGTGGACCGGCCCGGGCACGACACCCTGCGGGTTCGCGTGGCAATCAGCGAGGCCCGGCGATCCTGGATCCTGCGGGACGTGGTCTCCCGGCGGCGCCCCCCGGCGCCGAGCTTCGACGACCGGACGGAACTCGCGACCGGCACGCGCGACTTCGTGGACGCAGCGGCCATCGAGGTCGAGGTCCTGGATTCCGTCTCCGACCGGCGCATGCTGGCGGCGGTGGACGAGCGGGCCGGCAGGCGATCCCTGCGCGGATCCAGCGACACCTGGTCGGACGTACACGAGGCCCTGGACTACTGGGCCGATGTGCTCCGCACCCGACTCACTGCGCTTCGCGCGTTCGACGCGGGGCAGGAACGGATCGGGATTCCTCCGCCTCGCTAGTGCGTGGCGCGGCCGCCCACCAGGGCCCGCACCGCGTCGGCGATGCCGTCGGTGGACAGGTGGTACATGGGAAAGATCCGGCGGATCAGCTTCGCGGTGTGATACTCGTCCCAGATCTGGGGGAGTTCGGGATTGAGCCAGACCACCCGATGGAAGTGGTCGTCGATCCGGTGGAGCCAGTCGATGCCCCGGGTCTCCGACTCCCGACGAGGATCGATGTTGCCGTGGGGCTCCAGCAGCTCGGCAGGGTGCATGGCCGCATCGCCCACGATCATCACCTTCCAGTTCTCGTTGAGCCGGCGCAGCAGGTCGCCGGTGGGAATCGCCTCGCGCCGCAGCAGACGCGCGTTCCTGCCCAGGAGATCGTAGGGGCAGTTGTGGAAGTACCAGGCCTGGAAATCGCGCAGGCCACGCTCCTCGTGGAGCGCCGTGAGCAGGCGGCTCACGGGCTCGTAGAACGGATCCATGGTGCCGCCCACGTCCATGAGCAGCAGCAACCGGACATCGTTTCTGCGCTCGGGTCGGAAGACCAGCTCGATTTCGCCGGCGTTGCGACACGTTTCGTCGATGGTCTCGTCCAGGTCGAGCTCGACGGCGGCCCCCGTCCGGGTGAGTTGGCGCAGGCGCCGGAGTGCCACCCGGGTCTGGCGCAGGTCGAGAGTCTCATCGGTGCGGTAGTCCCGGAAGCGCCGCTCCTCGGCCACCTTCATGGCCGACCGGTTGCGACCCGGCCCCCCCACGCGGATTCCCGTGGGATGCTCGCCGCCGTGCCCGAACGGGGAGTGCCCCCCGGTTCCCACCCAGCGCCCTCCCCCGTCGTGGCGTTCGGTCTGCTCGGCCAGGGTTGCGAGGAACTTCTGGAGCAGCTCGTCGGAGTTCAGGTGCTCGAGCATCTCGCGCTGCTCGTCGCTGAGGCCCTCGAAGTTCTTGGGGTCGTTCAGCCAGTCGAGAAGCTCCTGCTCGATGTCCAGCGTGCCCTCGACCCCCTCGAATACCTTCAAGAACGCCCGGTCGAAGCCGTCGAAGTACGTCTCGCTCTTCACCAGGCAGGAACGCGCCAGATGGTAGAAGCGGCTCAGGCTCGAGCCGTGGAGCCCCTTGTCGAGGGCATCCAGGAACATCCTCCACTCCTGGAGCGCCACCGGGACGCCCTCGTCGCGCAACTCGTAGAAGAGGTCGAGAAACACCCAGCGACCTAGTTGTTGTAGCGCGGGCCCAGCTCGCTCCACTCTCTCGGGAACGCGCCACCGCGCTCGTGGAAACGATCCAGGGCCTCGGTGTCCTGCTCGTTCTTCAGAAGGGAACCCAGGAACGGGATGTGGAGCTCGATGTCGTCGGCGCTCATGCCCGAGCGGAGCAGCACGCTGATCCAGTCGATCAGCTCCGAGGTCGAGGGCTTCTTGCGCAGCTCGGTCTGCTCGCGCAGCCAGTAGAACTTGATGAGCACCTGATCCAGGAGTTTCGTCTTCAGGTTGGGGTGGTGCACGTCCACGATCTTCTTCATCAGCTCCCGATCCGGAAACTCGATGAAGTGGAAGACGCAACGCCGCAGGAAGGCGTCGGGCAGCTCGCGTTCGTTGTTGGAGGTGATGATCACGAGAGGCCGCTGCTTCGCCACCACCTCGTCGCTGGTCTCCATGATCGTGAAGCGCATCTCGTCGAGTTCCAGCAGCAGGTCGTTGGGGAACTCCAGATCCGCCTTGTCGATCTCATCGATCAGCAGCACGTGATGGTCGTCGGCCGCAAAGGTGCGGCCCATGGGCCCGAGCCGGATGTACGTGCGGATGTCCGAGACGTCGCCGTCCCCGAAGCGCGCATCGTTCAACCGCTGCACCGTGTCGTACACGTACAGGCCTTCCTGGGCCTTGCTCGTGGATTTGATGTGCCACTTCTCGAACGGGAGCGCGAGGGCCTCGGCCACGTGTCTGGCCAGCAGGGTCTTGCCGGTTCCGGGCTCCCCCTTGATCAGGAGAGGCCGTTCCAGGGCAATGGCCGCATTGACTGCATCTACCAGCGAAGCGGACGCGATGTAGCCGTCCGTCCCCTGGAACCGGAGAAAATCGTTCTGCTTCGACATGGCGCCGGAGTGTGACGGATTTCTGGCGCCGCGCACCCCGGGAAGGGCCGCTCCCCCGTGGGGACCTGCGCCTCAGCTCCAGCGGCGGAAGACCAGCGAGGTGTTGACGCCCCCGAAGGCGAAGTTGTTGCTGACGGCGATCTCGGCTGCGAGCTCGCGCGGGGCTCCCATCAGGTAGTCCAGGGGTGCGCAGCGCCCGTCGGGGGCCTCCAGGTTGAGGGTGGGCGCCAGCCAGCCCTCCCGCATCATCTCGATGGTCATCCAGGCCTCCAGGGCGCCACAGGCGCCCAGGGTGTGGCCCATCTGGCCCTTGAGGGAGCTCACGGGCACCCGGTCGCCGAAGACCGCGTAGGTGGCCTGGCTCTCGGCGATGTCGCCCACCTCGGTGGCGCTGGCGTGGGCGTTCACATAGTCCACGTCCGAGGCCTGGATGCCGGCATCCTCCAGCGCCATGCGCATCACCCGTTCCATGCTCGCGGCGTCGGGGTTGGTCATGTGGCGACCGTCGCAGTTGGTGGCGAAGCCGAGCACCTCGGCGTGGATCGGCGCGCCCCGGGCCTGCGCGTGGGAAAGCTCCTCGAGCACCAGCGACCCGGCGCCCTCGCCCACCACGGTGCCGTCGCGCGCCACGTCGAACGGCCGCGGTGTCCGCTCGGGTTCGTCGTTGCGCCGCGAGGCGGCCAGCAGCACATCGAAGATGGCGGCGTCGATGGCGTCCAGCTCCTCGGCTCCGCCCCCGATCATGATGTCCTGGCGTCCGAATCGGATGCTCTCGTAGGCGTAGCCGATCCCCTGACTGCCGGAAGTGCAGGCGCTGGAGGTGGGCACGACGCGTCCCACGATCCCGAAGAACTGGGCGATGTTCGCGGCACAGGTGTGGCTCATGAAGCGGACGTAGTCGCTGCCGCGGATTCCCTTCAGGGTGCGCCCGGCGTAGAACTTGCGGGCGTAGACCTCGAACGCGCGCGGGCTGCCCTGGGTGCACCCGAAGGCGATGCCGGTGGAACCGTCGCCGAGCTCGGGAGCGCCAAGCAGTCCGGCGTCCAACAGGGCGAGCTCGCTGGCGCGAGTCGCCATCAGCGAGTCGCGTCCCATGGTCCGGATCTTCTTCCTCGGATACGAGGCCGGCGTGGAAAAGTCATGGACCACCGCTCCCAGGTGCGACTTCAGATCCTCGACCGCCTCCCACGCGCGCAACCTCGACACACCCGAGCGACCACTGCGCAGGCTCTCCCGCACGGTCTTCCAATCCTGGCCGATGGGCGAGATTCCGCCCATGCCCGTGATCACGACCCGGCGACTCACCCGACGCCCTCCTGCCAGAAGTCGAAGAAATTGAACCACTGGTACGGCGTCCGCACACAGTGGGCTTCGAGCCGGGCGGCGTACGCTGCCACCCACTCGCAAAGCATCTTCTCGCGGTCGCGACGGGGCAACTCCACGCGCTCGGACAGGACTTCGGCGAAGACGCGGTAGCGCCCTCCCCCCGCCCGCAGGGCGACCATGAAGAGCAGCGGGCAGCCCAGCAGGCCGGCCAGCAGATACGGCGCAGTGGGAAACGGGGCCGGGTCGCCCAGCAGGGTCGCCTCGCAGCTGCGCTGGCGATCGTTGGGCTCGACCCGATCGCCAAGCATCGCCACCAGCTCCCCGCGTTCGATGCAGGCCTTGATCTGCAGCACCGAGTCGATCGAATCGGGATCCGCGTGGATCACCCGCACCTCCACGTCCGGCGACAGTTCCCGGAAGAGCGCGTTGATGCGCGGCGCGTGGCGCGTGTACATGAGCACGTTGACCACGCGCCGGTCGTGATCGGCCAGGGCGCGCATGGCGTCGAAGCTGCCCAGGTGCGAGCCCACCACGATCGCCCCGCGCTGCGGGGTCACCAGCCGATCGAAGTGCTCGCGTCCGTTGAATTCGAATTCGAAGCGGCCCCGCCGCCCGAACCACAGCTCCATGCGGTCGAAGATCGAGAGGGCGAAGGCGCGGTAGTGGAGGAAGCTGGCCCAGGATCCCGGCCTGCGTCCCAGCGCCGCAGCGCCGTCGGGGTTCGCTGCCACCCGACGCAGGTAGGCCCGCGACGCCGCCCGACCGCCGCCGTGATCGGTGAGGAAGAAGTACGCCACGATCGCGTGCACCAGCACGAGACTCAGGCCGCGGCCGAAGAGCCGATAGCAACCCAGGGTGATGCGCAGGCCCAGCATGGAGCCGCGTTCCGTGATCCGCGACCACCGGTTCGCTTCGCTCACGACGCGCGGCTCCCCGGGAAGATGCGTCTCCAGGTCGCTCTGGCCGCGAGCCCGTCGTCCCACCCGAACCGGAAGCTCCGCACCGCGAACTCGGCCGCAAACAGCAGACCCATCAACACGTAGGAAATGAAGCCCGTGTAGATCGTCCAGACCTCGAGATCGCCCGACACGGCGAGCCCCAGGCAGACTCCCGTGTTGGCCAACAGGAAGACCGTCCAGACGCCCGTGAAGGAGCGACAGTGGGCGATGCGCTCGGGAGACAGATCCGGGTGCTGCATGCGCGCGAACGTCTCGATCAGCGTCGGCCCTCGCAAGAGGCTGCGGCCGAAGGCCACCAGCACGGCGCCACTCACCAGGCCGGGGACAAACAACGCGACGCGCGCGTCGTTCGAGATCCACGTCAATACGATCACCCCCGCGATCCCGCCGGCGGGGATGAGCAGGCGACGCAGGTCGTCGGCCGCCGGGCGGCGCCGCTGCGTCAGCAGTCGCAGCAGCAGCAGCGCCCCCGCTGCCAGCGCGACGCTTCGCGGCTCCAGGATCTGCAGGGCGCCGTACAGAAGGAACGGGTAGCCGACGCCCAGGGCGACGCGAACGATCTTCATCGTCCGGCGGCGCACCTCGCGACCAGCCCCGTGTGGATCAGCTCCACCACGTCCTGGACGATGCGCACCAACTTGAGGTCGTCCTCCCGGAGGGTGAAGCCCAGCGTCTCCTCCATGCTGGCGGCCAGGTCGAGGGCGTCGATGCTGTCCAGGTCGAGCTCGTCGATCAGGTGGGTCGACGGCTCGATCCGGTCGCCGGGCAGACCGAACTCGGCCTCCAGTGCCGTTCGCACCATGATGAAGACCTCGTTCTTGTCGGGTGTGCGGTCGTCGGCCGGCGGCACGCCCCCCCCCTGACGTCGGCCTTTCCGGGCCAGGAGGGCCCGGCGGCTCGGTGGTTCGAGGAGAATACGCGCTTCCCTGGGGACCGTCGAGATCGCTCGAGGAGCTCGCAGGCTCAACCGGATGCCCGGGTCAGCCAGCGCCACGCCGCGCCCGTCACGAGCCGCGTGTGCAGCCAGCTGATCGCCAGGTTGTCGCGAAACAGCCGGAAGTGCGACACACCGCCCTCCTCCGCCGTCAGGTAGCGGACCCGGGTCTCGAGATTCACGACGGGAACGCGCCGCCAGACCATCCGGACGGGAAGCTCCTGGTCGAACTCCATGCGATTGCCGCGTGCGCCCGCGGCCAGGGCCGACGCGAGCGGGTAGACCCGGAACCCGCACTGGGGATCGGCGATGGAGCGTCCGCCGGTTTCGACACGGACCCAGAACACGCTGATCTGGCGGCCGATGGCGCGGCCGCGGGGCTGCGTCTCGTCGAAGACCGGTCGGCCCAGGATCAACGCCTCCGGGCGCCCACGGGCGGCGTCCAGGAAACGCGGGATGTCCCCGAGGGCGTGCTGTCCGTCGGCGTCCACCTGGAGCACGTGGCTGAAGCCCCGGCGCAGCGCCTCGTCGAAGCCTGCGCGAACGGCGGCGCCCTTGCCCCCGTTGCGCTCGCGCCGCACCAGATGGACGAGCCCGTCGCGCGCCAACGCCTCGGCGGCCCGCCGACCCGCGTCGCCGCTCGCGTCGTCCACCAGGATGACGGCCTCCAGATGCTCGCGGACCTCTCGCACCACAGCGCCCACCGTCCTGGGGTTGTCGAAGGTGGGAATCACTGCGCAGGGGCGAAACGAGGGGGTCACGAATCCCGGGCGGCGCGCTCGTCGCCCCAGCGTTTGAGTCGCCCCAGCGCCCTCAGGATGTCGACCGGCAGGCGCGCGCGCCACGGTCGCGAAACGTTCCCGGTGAGCACCGGCAGGATCTCCCGGGTAATCCACTCCACGCCGGGCTTGCCGTGGGGCGGCCGCATGAACACCTCGCGAAAGTCGGGTTCGTACCAGGCGCAGATGTATCGCGAATACGCCCGCAACTCGCTGCGGGTCACGCGCACGTAGCGGGCGAAGTCGCGGGCGCGCGGCGATCGGCCCCGGGCCAGCACCTTCTCGGCCACCTGACTGGCCCGGCGGGCCCCGGTCATGGCCAGGTGCACCCCCGAGGAGAAGACCGGATCCAGGAAGGCGCCCGCGTCCCCCAGCATCACCCAGCCGTCCCCGGCCAGCCGACGCGACCGGTACTGGAAGTCGGCCGTCAGGCTGACCGGGCGCGACTGCACGGCGCCGCGCAACCGCGCCGACACGGCGGGCACCTGCTCGAGGATCCGCGACCACAGCGCTTCCCGGTCGTGGCTCGCCTTCCGCATCTCGGTGTACGCGGACCGTCGCAGCACCGCGCCGACCGAGGCCGTCTTCCCGGCGAACGGAATGAACCACATCCACCCGAAGTCGGTGGCGATGATGCCGATGGTTCCCGCGTCTTCTCCAGTGGAGAGGATGGGGTCCGCGTAGTGACTGTAGAGAGCCAGCGTGTCCAGGCGCGGGTCGCGCTCCCGCAGGGCGAGCTGGCGGGCCAATAGCGTGGCGCGACCGGAGCAGTCGGCAATCAGCCGGGCGTGCACACGCCGATCGCTGCCGTCTGGAAGTCGGAGATCCACACCGGTGGCCCGGTCTCCGTCGAATACGATGCCGCGCACCTCGGTATTCTCGACGCTGTCGACTCCGGCTTCGAGGGCCGCCTCCCACAGCAGCTGATCAAACGCGGCGCGGGGCACCTGGTAGGCGTGGGGCGACGCCGCATCGCGCGCGTCGGGGAAGTGGATGTATTCGGTGTGCCCTCCGTCCGCAAACGAAAAGTACGCCCCGAATTTCCGGACGAAGCCAGCCTTTTCGAATCGCTCCACCAGGCCGAGTTCGCGCCACACGGGGGTCGTAGCGGGCAGCAGGCTCTCTCCGACGCAGAAGCGCGGGTGGCTCCCGCGCTCCACCAGCAGCACGTCGCGCCCGGCGCGCTTCATCAGGTGCGCGAAGGTCGTGCCCGCCGGGCCCCCTCCCACCGCGATCGTGTCGTAGCAGTCGCGCAATACGGGCATTTGCGTTCTGGGATGGCCACCTCTCACCGCCGCATGATAGACGACCTCCGGTTCGATTCGGAGGGAACCCGGATCGCCGACGGCGCGGCTAGACTGCCCCGATGCGCCGTGCCCCGGGTCTCGCGAGAAGACTGGCGCAGACGGGCCATCGCTTCGCCGCCACGCTGCTGGGCTGGGGCAGCTTCGCCGCGCTCTGCCTGGTGTGGGGTCTGCTCGCGATCCCCCTCACCCTGGTCATCGCCCGCTTCCACCCGGGCGCCCGCCTCGTCTTCCACGACGCGACCCGACACGCGCTGAGGCTCTACCTTTCGATTCAGCTACTGGCGCGCTTCCAGGTGGAGCGACCCACGACGCCGCTCACGGGACCGCGGATCCTGGTAGCCAACCACCAGTCGTACCTGGATCCGATCCTGATGATGTCGCTCGAGCCCCGCCTGCGGGGTCCAGCGCGCAGCTACCTGTTCCGGGTTCCGATCCTGGGATCGATCCTGCGCCTGTGCGGCTTCTACGACGTGGACCGGAGCGGCGCCGCGAGCCTCGCCCGGATCGGAAGCGATTCGAACGAGGCCCGCCTGGGGCTCGACGCCCTGCTCTTCTTCCCCGAGGGAACGCGCAGCCACGACGGCGACGTCGCGCCCTTCCAGCGCGGCGCCTTCCGCAGCGCGTTCGACCAGCAACTTCCGATCCAGCCCGTGGTGATCGAAGGCCTCGATCGGGTGCTGCCCCGCGGCCACCTGATCTCCCAGGGCCCCGCCCGCTACCCGGTTCGCGTGCGCTATCTCGCACCCATCCGCCCACCCTACGGGGAAGGCATCCGGCGAGACGTGGTTCGCGCGCTGGCGTCGAGAGTCGAGCGCTCCATCGCCGACGAGCTGGCGCGCATGCGCAGCGACGAGGCCTCCAATTCCCGAAACGCGAGAACCTGAAACACGAGACTGGAGCAAGCCGTATTCCAGCTATCGGTGGCCCGAAGAAATCAGGCAGGTCATACTCGCTCGGGGGGACGGGCCGTCTCCTCTGAGGAGTTTCGCGACGTCGCCAGCGAAAATTTTCGCCCCGGCATACAGCCCAAGAGACAAAGAGATGAAATCGAAAAGAATCACTGGTCTGGGCGGAATGCTTGCACTCCTGTTGATGGCTACCGCTCCGCACGCCACATCACAGGTACAAACCACCGGCACGCCGGGTTCGCCCAGCGCCACCACCACCATCAGCGGCAAAGAACTTCCCCCGCCCGACCCTGGGTTTGGCGGCGTGATCAAGGACGACGCCCTTCAATCCAGGGCGTGGTGGGCGCCGCGCATCGTGCCGCCCAAGCAGGCTCCCAACATCCTGCTGATCATTACGGACGACTCCGGGTTCGGCGTTCCCAGCACCTTCGGCGGCGTCGTTCCGACGCCCGCGATGGATCGAGTCGCGACGAGCGGTCTGCGCTACAACAACATCCACTCCACCGCGCTCTGCTCGCCGACGCGCGCCGCGCTCATCACCGGCCGCAACCACCACTCTGCGGGCTTCGGCGTGATCTCCGAGCAGTCCACGGGCTTCCCCGGTTACAACAGCATCATTGCCGAGGACAAGGCCACGATCGGGCGGATCCTGCTCGACAACGGCTACGCCACCTCGTGGTTCGGCAAGAATCACAACACGCCGGCGTTCGCCGCCAGCCAGGTGGGGCCGTTCGACCAATGGCCGTCCGGCATGGGCTTCGAGTATTTCTTCG
>JAQBHB010000061.1:0-6403 GCA_032128115.1 Deltaproteobacteria bacterium
AACTCGGGCTACCTGACGCGTCGCCTCGTGGACGTGTCCCAGGACATGATCGTCCGGGCCGTTGACTGCGGAGCGAACGACGGCATCGAAACCGGCCCGCTCGTCGAGGGCGGTGACATCATCGAGCCCATCGGCGAGCGCATCCTGGGCCGTGTGGCCCTGGAGGATGTGCGCGACACCCTCACCGACGAGGTTCTGGTGGATGCCACCACCGAGATCGACGAGGACAAGGTCCGGATCATCGAGGAGGCGGGCATCGACGTGGTCCGGATCCGGTCGGTTCTGACCTGCGAGACGCCCTTCGGCGTGTGCAGCAAGTGCTATGGCCGTGACCTCTCGCGCGGCCAGCTGGTGAACCAGGGCGAGGCCGTGGGCGTGATCGCCGCCCAGTCGATCGGCGAGCCGGGCACCCAGCTCACCATGCGCACCTTCCACATCGGCGGTACAGCCACCCGGCGCGTCGAGCAGTCGCATGCCGAGGCGGCCACGGCCGGTGAGGTGCGGTTCAAGAACCTGCGCACGGTCGCGGATCGCGAAGGTCGCCAGGTGGCCATGAACCGCAACGGCGAGCTCGAGATCCGCGACGCCAGCGGGCGCGATCGGGAGCATTACCCGGTGGTCTACGGCGCTCACGTGCAGGTGGAGCACGGCCAGCAGGTGACGCCCGGCACCCTCCTCATCCAGTGGGATCCCTTCGCCAATCCGATCCTGTCGGACCTGGCGGGCGAGGTGAAGTTCGGCGACATCATCGAGGGCTCCACCATGAAGGAGCAGGTGGACGAGTTCACCGGCATCTCCTCCAAGGTGATCATCGAGTCCAAGGACCCGGACCTGCGGCCGCGCGTCTCGATCAAGGACGCGAACGGAGTCACTGTGGCGCGCTCACTGCTGCCGGTGGGCGCAACGTTGGTGGCGACCGAGAGGCAGAACGTGGCGGCCGGCGACGTGCTGGCAAAGATGCCGCGCGAGACCACCAAGACCAAGGACATCACCGGCGGTCTGCCGCGTGTGGCGGAGCTCTTCGAGGCCCGCAAACCCAAGGACTTCGCGGTGGTGAGCGAGATCGACGGCGCGGTGTCCTTCGGAGCCGACTCCCGCGGCAAGCGCCGTGTGGTGATCACGCCGGATCTCGAGGACGCGGAGCCCAAGGAGTACCTGATCCCCAAGGGCAAGCACATCAGCGTGCACGAGGGCGACCGGGTCGTGGCCGGCGACGCACTCATGGACGGCTCGTCGAATCCCCATGACATCCTGAAGATCAAGGGCGAGAAGGAGCTGGCCAAGTACCTGGTAGACGAGGTGCAAGAGGTCTACCGCCTGCAGGGCGTGAAGATCAACGACAAGCACATCGAGGTGATCGTTCGCCAGATGCTGCGGCGCGTGCGTGTGAAGGAGGTGGGCGACACCGACTTCCTGGTGGGCGAGCACGTGGAGAAGATGATCTTCGAGGAGGCGAACCGGCGCATGGCGGAAGAGGGCAAGCAGCCGGCGCTGGCGGAGCCCCTCCTGTTGGGAATCACCAAGGCGTCCCTTTCCACCGAGTCGTTCATCTCGGCGGCTTCCTTCCAGGAGACCACCAAGGTGCTCACCGAGGCGTCCATGTGGGGCAAGGTCGACCACCTGCGGGGCCTCAAGGAGAACGTGATCATGGGCCGGCTGGTCCCGTCGGGGACCGGGATGGCCCGGTACAACAAGATCGGAATCCAGATCGATGCCCCTGCGGAGCTTTTGGAGGGGCCGGACGAGGAGCCGCTGAGCGACGCGAATCCGCAGGCGGCCTCGCCGAAGGCGCCTGCGGCGCCGGCAGAGGGGCTGATGGCGTCTGCGGCGCCTTCGGAGCCGCTCGAGAGCTAGGACTGAGCGGCCGGCGAGCCGTGGACGACCGAGCGTCCAGACCGGGTGTGTTCTGCCACGGGCGAGTCTGGGTCCGCGTGCTCTCAGGGACGTTGACAGGGGGCTCAACGTCGCTAAAATGCGGCGGTTTTAGAATTCGGGCCCGCCTTCCTGGGCCGCGTCTCCAGCCAGACGGTCGGGTATCCCGAGGTACGATTCCTCCGGTCCTTCCGTCGCTGGAAACGGGGCACGGGGGAGGCGTGTCTCTACAGATGAACTTTTGCCGGGGCGACGCTCACAGACTCGAGCCGCCCGGAGAGTCGAGATGCCGACGATTCAACAGCTGGTCCGTCTGGGGCGCAAGCGCCAGACATCGCGTTCCAAGTCACCTGACCTGATGAATTCGCCTCAGCGACGCGGGGTGTGTCTGCGCGTGTTCACGGCGACGCCGAAGAAACCCAATTCGGCCCTGCGCAAGGTGGCCCGCGTTCGCTTGACCAACGGTCGCGAAGTCAACGCCTACATCCCCGGCGTCGGCCACAACCTGCAGGAGCACTCGGTGGTGCTGGTGCGGGGTGGTCGCGTCAAGGACCTGCCGGGCGTCCGCTATCACATCGTCCGGGGAACGCTGGACACGACGGGAGTGGCGGATCGCCATCGCAGTCGCTCGAAGTATGGAGCCAAGAAGCCCAAGTAGTTTTTTCGCGGGGGCCGGGTGCGCGTCGAGGGACGCGCCGTCCGGCTGCCGCTTTTCAGAGTTTCGGGGACGAACCCGCCATGCCGCGACGACGAGAGGTTCCGAAGCGACGGATCCAGCCCGATCCCAAGTACAAGGATCGGATGGTGGGCCGCTTCACCAGCGTCATCATGAGGGACGGCAAGAAGAGCACCGCGGAGAGCATCGTGTACGGGGCCTTCTCGGTGATCGAGAGCAAGACCCGAAACGATCCGTTGGCGATGTTCCGCCGAGCCATCGAGAACGTGCGCCCCCGGGTCGAGGTGAAGTCGCGCCGCGTGGGTGGTGCGACGTACCAGGTGCCCATCGAAGTGCGCCCGGAGCGGGCGACCTCGTTGGCCATGCGCTGGTTGAAGGACTACGCCCGGAGTCGGTCGGGCAGGAGCATGCGCGAGAAACTCGCCGACGAGATCATCGACGCCGCCAACGAACGCGGCGAGAGCGTCAAGAAGCGCGAAGACACGCACCGAATGGCCGAGGCCAACAAGGCGTTCTCGCATTACCGCTGGTAGGCGAGCGAAGAGACCAAGGCAATGGGCCGTCCCGCACCGCTCGAACGTACGCGAAATATCGGCATCATGGCCCACATCGATGCCGGCAAGACAACTACGACCGAGCGCATCCTCTATTACACGGGCGTGAGCCACAAGATGGGGGAGGTCCACGATGGGGCCGCCGTCATGGACTGGATGCAGCAGGAGCAGGAGCGCGGCATCACCATCACCTCTGCCGCCACCACCTGCTTCTGGAAGGATCACCGGGTCAACATCATCGACACGCCGGGGCACGTGGACTTTACCGTCGAAGTGGAGCGCTCCCTGCGCGTCCTGGACGGGGCCATTGGCGTTTTTTGCGGCGTCGCCGGGGTGGAACCCCAGTCCGAGACGGTCTGGCGCCAGGCCGACCGCTACCGGGTGCCGCGACTCGCCTTCGTGAACAAGATGGATCGCGTGGGAGCCGATTTCGGGCGCGCTGTTCGCGCCATCCGTGAACGGCTGGGCGCCAACGCCGTACCCCTGCAGCTGCCGGTGGGCAGCGAGGATCGCTTCGACGGCGTGATCGACCTGCTCGCGCAGAAGTGGATCACCTGGGACGACTCTTCACTGGGGGTCGAGTTCGAGGAGCGTCCGGTGCCCGCCGAGCTCGAGGATGAGGTGACCGAAGCCCGGGAGCGGGTGGTGGAGGCCGCCGCCGACTTCGACGAGGCGCTCATGGCCCGCTTCCTGGAAGGAGAACCGGTCGAGGCGGATCTGGTGCGCAAGGCAATCCGCCAGGGCACCCTGGAGCTCAAGATCGTTCCGGTGCTGTGTGGCGCGGCCTTCAAGAACAAGGGCATCCAGCCTCTGCTCGATGCGATCATCGCCTACCTGCCCTCGCCCCTGGACGTGCCGCCGGTGATGGGCATCGACCCGCGATCCGGCGAGAGCGTGCCGCGCAAGGCCGACGATTGCGATCCCTTCGCGGCGCTCGCGTTCAAGCTCGCCACGGACAAGCACGTGGGCCACCTCACGTACATTCGCGTCTACTCGGGTGTCGCCAAGTCCGGCTCCCAGGTGCTGAACGCGTCGCGGGATCGGAAGGAGCGGATTGGCCGCCTGCTGCAGATGCACGCCAACCGCCGCGAGGAGGTCGGCGAGGCCTACGCTGGCGACATCCTGGCCGTGGTGGGCCTCAAGAGCGTCTCCACCGGCGAGACCCTGTGCGATCCGCGCAACCCGGTGCTGCTGGAGTCACTCGAGTTCGCGGATCCGGTGATCTCCATTGCCATCGAGCCCAAGACCCAGGCCGACCTGGATCGCCTCTCCACGTCGTTGGATCGGCTGGTGCACGAGGATCCCACCTTCCGGGTCGCCGTCGATGCGGAGACCGGCCAGACCATCATCTCTGGCATGGGTGAGCTTCATCTGGAGATCATCACCGATCGGTTGCTGCGCGAATTCAACGTGGGTGCCAACGTGGGCCGGCCCCAGGTGGCGTACAAGGAGACGATCACGAAGTCGGTGAAGGCCGAAGGTCGTTACGTGAAGCAGACCGGCGGTTCCGGCGATTTCGGGGTGGTGAAGCTCCAGGTGGAACCGGGCGAGAACGGATCGGGCTTCGCGTTCGAGAGCCGCATCCGGGGCGGTGCCATCCCCGCCGAGTTCATCAGCGCCGTACGCCAGGGCTGCGAAGAGGCGACCCAGAGCGGAATGCTGGCGGGCTACCCGGTGATGGACGTGAAGGTGGTGCTGTTGGACGGCCAGACCCACGACGTGGACTCCTCGGAGCGATCCTTCAAGATCGCCGGTTCCCTGGGCATGAAAGAGGCGCTGCGTCGAGCCGGCTCCGTCCTGCTGGAACCCATCATGGCGGTGGAGGCCGTGACGCCCGAGGAGTTCGTCGGAGTCGTCCAGGGCGATCTCAGCAGCCGCCGCGGTAGCATCACCGGAATCGACATGCGGAGCGGCGCCCAGGCCATCCACGCCGAGGTGCCCCTGGCCACCATGTTCGGATACGTCAACAACCTGCGGTCCATGACCCAGGGGCGGGCGACCTACACCATGCAATTTGTCCGGTACGCACCCGTGCCGGAAAACGTCGTACAGGAATTGATCTACCGCTGACCCGAACCGCGGCAAGAATCCGAGGAGAATCGAAGGAATGGCCAAGGAGAAGTTCGCGCGAACGAAGCCTCACGTAAACGTGGGGACGATTGGTCACGTGGACCACGGCAAGACCACGTTGACGGCTGCCATCACCCAGCGTCAGGCGGCGAAGGGGTTGGCGGACTTCGTTCCATTCGACCAGATCGACAAGGCTCCGGAGGAGAGGGAGCGCGGGATCACGATTGCGACGGCCCATGTGGAGTACCAGACGGCTGCGCGCCACTACGCGCACGTGGACTGCCCGGGCCACGCCGACTACGTGAAGAACATGATCACGGGTGCGGCGCAGATGGACGGGGCGATCCTGGTGGTGAGTGCTGCGGACGGTCCCATGCCGCAGACGCGGGAGCACGTGCTGTTGGCGCGGCAGGTGAACGTTCCCCACATCGTGGTCTTCCTGAACAAGGTGGACCAGGTGGACGACGAGGAGCTTCTGGAGCTGGTGGAGCTGGAAGTCCGGGAGCTGCTGTCGAACTACGAGTTTCCTGGCGACGACATTCCGATCGTGAAGGGCAGTGCGCTCAAGGCGCTGGAGAATCCGAATGACGATGCGGCGGGCCAGTGCATCGACGCGCTGATGGACGCCCTGGACGCGTCGATTCCGGAGCCGCAGCGTGCACTGGACAAGCCGTTCCTGATGCCGATCGAGGACGTGTTCTCGATCACGGGCCGCGGGACGGTGGTGACGGGTCGGATCGAGCAGGGGATCGTGAAGACGGGCGAAGAGGTGGAGATCGTCGGAGTCCGGGACACGACGAAGACGACGGTCACGGGTGTGGAGATGTTCCGGAAGATCCTGGACGAGGGCCAGGCGGGGGACAACGTGGGCTGTCTGTTGCGCGGAACGGGCAAGGACGACGTGGAGCGGGGTCAGGTGCTGGCGAAGCCGGGCACGATCACGCCGCACACGAAGTTCAAGGCGCAGGCCTACGTGCTGACGAAGGAAGAGGGGGGCCGTCACACGCCCTTCTTCAAGGGCTATCGACCGCAGTTCTACTTCCGGACGACCGACGTGACGGGCGTAGCGGAGCTTCCGGAGGGCACCGAGATGGTGATGCCGGGAGACAACGTGGAAATGGTGGTGGAACTGATTACGCCGATCGCGATGGACAAGGAGCTGCGTTTCGCGATCCGCGAAGGCGGTCGCACGGTGGGCGCTGGCGTCGTATCGGAGATCATCGAGTAGCGG
>JAQBHB010000062.1:0-34563 GCA_032128115.1 Deltaproteobacteria bacterium
GCGCCCATTCACCACCACTTCGAGAAGCTGGGCTGGCCCGAGCAGAAGATCGTGGTCCGGTTCTGGATCGTTTCGGCGATCCTGGGCCTGATCGCGCTCTCCTCGCTCAAGCTGCGCTGATGCAGGAATTGGAGGGGATGAGCGTGCTGGTACTCGGACTCGGTATAAGCGGGCACAGTGCCGCCAATTTCTGCGCGGCGCGGGCGGCCCGGGTCACGGCCGCCGACGAGCGCGCACCCGAGACCCTGGAGAGGCTCGCCCACCTGGATCCGCGAGTGGAACAGGTGGTGGGCCGGCCCTTCCCCGACGCGGCGGACTTCGACCTGGTGGTGCCGAGTCCGGGCGTTCCCCGCGAACGCTACGCAAAGGGCGCACGCCGCATCTGGGGAGACGTGGAGTTGCTGTATCGGGCGCTGCCCGTACCGCTGGTGGCGATCACCGGCACCAACGGCAAGTCCACCACGACGCTCATGATCCAGGCCATGCTTCGCGCCTCCGGATTCCGGGCGCGGGCCGCGGGAAATCTGGGCGACCCGTGCCTGGATCTGGTGGGACAGGCGCTGGACTGGGCGGTGATCGAGGTGTCGTCGTTCCAGCTGGAGACCACCGAGAGCTTTCGCCCGCGCGTCGCGGTGATCCTCAACCTCTCGCCCGATCACCTGGACCGCCACGGGAGCTTCGAGAACTACTGCGCCGCCAAGGCCCGCATCCTCGCCAAGCAGCGGCCCGACGATGTGGCCGTCCTGAACTGGGACGACGCGCAGGTGCGCGGACTCGCGGACCAGACCCGGGGCCGGGTGTTTCCGTTCTCGACGAAATGCGGACTCGAGCACGGCGCCTTCCTCGACACCGGGTGCATCGTGCTGCGCCGCCAAGGCCAGGCGCCGGTGCGACTCTCGCTGGACGCCCTGCGATTGCCCGGCGTCCACAACCGGGAGAACGCCGTGGCCGCCCTGGCCGCGTCGGTGGCCGCAGGAGCGGATCCGAAGCTGGCGATCTCCGCGCTGGCCTCCTTCACCGGCCTCCCCCACCGTTGCCAGGAAGTGGGGCGAGTGGGCGGCGCCACCTTCGTGGATGATTCCAAGGCCACCAATCCCGGCGCCGCGATCCGATCCCTGGAGAGCTTCACGGCTCCGGTGGTATGGATCGCCGGGGGCCGGGGCAAGGGTCTCGACTTCAGCGAACTGGCGGAGACGGCGGTGCGACGCGTACGCGCGGCGGTGCTGATCGGGGAGTCGGCCGCGAGCCTGGCGCGGGCGCTTGGGGGTCGCGTGCCGGCCGAACGCGTCGACTCGCTGGAAGACGCGGTGGAACGCGCGGCGGCGCTGGCCCGCGAAGGCGACGTGGTGTTGTTGGCGCCCGCCTGCGCCAGCCAGGACCAGTTCCGGGACTTTCGCGAGCGCGGCGAGCGCTTCGCGGCGGCCGTGTCGAACCTGACGGCGGCGGAGGGTACGGCGTGAAGCGCCGCACGCCCGAGCGCAGGATGCCGCCGCGCGGAATTGCCGTTTCGCATCGGGGGGCCATCGCATCCAGCGCCGCGACCGGGGGATCGTCGCCGACCGTCCCGTTGCAACTGGACGGCGGCCTGGTGGTCCCCGCCACATTGCTCGCGGGCTTCGGCATCGTGATGGTCTACAGCGCCAGCGCGGCCCAGTCGCTGGACGAAGCCCTGCCGCCCCAGTTCGCCCGTCACGTGCTGGCCATCGCGTTGGCCGTGGGGTGTGCGGCCGGCGCGTCGCGGGTTCCCCTGGCGGTCTGGAATCGCATTGCGTTCCCGTTGTGGATCGCGTGTGGGCTGGGTCTGCTGGCGACACTCGCGTTCGGCGTCGAGGTGAACGGGGCGCGTCGCTGGCTCGCGATTCCCGGCCTCTCGATCCACCTGCAGGCGGGCGAGCTGGTCAAGTGGACCACCGTACTGGCCGTGGCAGCGTACCTGTCCCGGGAACGCGACTCCCGTTCGGCGCCGGATCCGGCCCGGCCGCTGCGGGTGGCCACGTTGTTCACGCTCCCGGTGGTGGCCCTGCTGCTGTTGCAGCCCGACTTCGGCAGCGCCGCCCTGGTGACGGCCCTGGTGGGTCTCCTGCTGTTCACGTCCGGCGTTCCCGTGCGCCAGCTGGCGGTGCCAGCCGCCATCGCGTGCCTGGGCAGCGCCGTCTACGCCTCGTGCCGACCCTACGCGCTGGCGCGTTGGAAGACCTTTCTCGATCCGTGGCAGGAGCCCCTGGGCGACGGCTTCCAGCTGGTGCAGTCGTTCGTGGCCTTTGCCCGCGGCGGCGCCCTGGGACTCGGGCTTGGGGACGGACGCCAGAAACTCTTCTACCTGCCGGAGGCCCATACCGACTTCATCCTCGCGATCGTCGCGGAGGAGGTGGGACTGGTGGGCGTGCTTGCGGTGCTCGGAGCCTTCGCCGCCCTGATGGTGGCCGGGTTCCGGGTGGCCCGGCGCGCCCGCGATCCGTTTGCCCTGCTGCTCGCGTTCGGGATGACCGCGTTGATCGGGGTTCCGGCCGCGATCAACGCCGGCGTGGTGATGGGACTCCTGCCCACCACCGGCATGACCCTGCCCTTCGTTTCGGTGGGCGCCAACTCGCTCATCACCTGCGCCCTGGCCCTGGGAATCCTGGTTCGCATCGCCGGCTGCGAGGCGGCGCCGGAGCGCGAACGCGTGGCCGGGGCTTCGACGCGCGGACGGGGGAATCGCTGATGCGGTGGCTGGTCGCAGGCGGCGGAACCGGAGGGCACGTGACCCCGGCGCTGGCCCTGGCCGAGCGGATCGCGGCCCGGGGCGACCGCGTGCTGCTGCTGGGATCGGAGCACGGTCTCGAAACGCGCCTGGTTCCGGACGCGGGCTTCGAATTGAAGGCCCTGCCGTCGCGACAGGTCATGGGACAGGGACTCGCGGGCCGCGTCGCTGCCGTGATCGCCATGCTGCGCGCCACCGCCCAAGCGCGGCGCGCGTTGCGAACCTTCGGCCCCCAGGTGGTGGTCTCCGTGGGGGGCTATGCCTCCGTTCCGGCAGTGACCGCGGCGGTGCTGGCGCGGCTTCCAGTGGCCCTGGTAGAGCCGAATGCGATTCCGGGCCGCGCCAATCGACTGGCCGCGCGCTTCGCGAAACGCATCTTCGTGCAGTTCGAGCAGTCCGGCCGGATCTTCGGGCGCTCGATCGATCCGGCCCGGATTCTCGCCACGGGCATACCGCTGCGCACCTCGCTGATCGAGTCGTTCGCCGACGCCCCGCCCCGCTCCCGGGCGTCCGGCCCCCTGCGCGTGCTTGTATTCGGCGGCAGCCAGGGCGCACGCCAGATCAACGAGGCCATGATGGAGGCGGCGCGGACCCTCGAGCCGGCCGCCTATCGGATCTTCCACCAGAGCGGCGAAGCCGATCGCGATCGCGTGGAAGCGGCCTACTCCGCGGCCGGCCTGGACGCCGAGGTGGTGGCGTTCGAGCCGGAGATGCCCAAGCGCTATCGCCAGGCCGATGTGGCCGTGTGCCGATCGGGCGCGCTCACGGTGGCGGAGTTGGCGCTGGCGGCCCTGCCGGCACTCCTGATCCCCTACCCGTACGCGGCGGATGATCACCAGACCGCCAATGCCGCGGCGCTCCGCGATTCGGGTGCAGCGAAGCTGTTGGATCCCGCTGCGCTCTCGGGTGCGCTGCTGGTAGAAGAACTCGAATCCCTGCGCCGCGCACCGGAGCGCCTGCACGAAATGAGCGGACGCGCCGCCAAGCTGGCCCACCCGGACGCCGCCGAGCGAATCGTAGAGGAGTGCGCCGCCCTGGCCTGCCCGGGAGGAGGCGACTAGCCATGCGACGTCGCATCCAGCGCATCCACTTCGTAGGAGCCGGCGGAATCGGCATGTGCGGGCTGGCCGAGCTTCTCCACAACCAGGGCTACGAGGTGACGGGGTCCGATCTGCGCGAGGGCGCAACCGTCGAGCGGCTTCGCTTCCTGGGCATGGCGATCGCCGTGGGCCACGAGGCGAGCCATGTGGGAAGCGCGGACGTACTGGTCTACTCGTCGGCCATCCGCTCCACCAATCCGGAGATCCTGGAAGCCGAGCGGCGCAAGATCCCGGTGATCCCCCGGGCCGAGATGCTGGCCGAGACCATGCGCCTCAAGGAGGGCATCGCGGTCGCAGGAAGCCACGGCAAGACCACCACCACCTCGCTCATCGCTCACGTGCTCGACATGGCGGGTCTCGATCCCACGGCGGTCATCGGCGGCCGGCTGCTGGCCTCGGGCGGCGCGCGCACGGGCGCCCGCCTGGGCGCCGGCGAGTTGCTGGTGGCCGAGGCGGACGAGAGCGATGGCTCGTTCCTGCGACTGGCTCCGGTGATTGCGGTGGTGACCAACATCGACCCGGAGCACCTGGACCACTACGGGTCGCTGGAAGCCCTGCGCGACGCCTTCACGTCGTTCGCCAACCGCATCCCCTTCTGGGGGCTGGCGGTGTTGTGCATCGATCACCCGGGCGTGCAGGCGATCCTGCCGCGCATGACCCGACGCACCACCACCTACGGGTTCGCCTCCCATGCCGACCTGGTGGCCAGCGAGTTGCGGGTGGAGGGCAGCGGTGTGCGCTTCGCGGTCCGACGGCGGGGCCAGGCACTGGGCGAGCTTCGCCTGGGCATGCCGGGCCGACACAACGCGCTGAACGCCCTGGCCAGCCTCTCGGTGGCGCTCGAACTGGATGTTCCTTTCGAGACCACCGCCGCCGCCCTGGACGGCTTCCTGGGCATCGAACGACGCTTCGAGAACATGGGCTGCGTGAACGGGGTGCGCGTGGTCGACGACTACGGGCATCACCCGGCCGAGATCGTGGCCACCCTGGCGTCCGCGCGCAGTCTCCACTCGGGCCGACTGGTGGTGGCGTTCCAACCCCATCGCTTCACGCGCACCCGCGACCTGTGGGACGACTTCATCACGGCGTTCAACGACGCCGACGTGGTGCTGGTGACCGGGATCTACGCGGCGGGAGAGAGCAAGATCCCAGGCGTCGAGGCCTCGACCCTGGTGGAGGCACTGCGCGCCCACGGACACCGCGGCGCCGAATATGTGGCCGACCTGGACGCGGTGCTTTTGCGTCTGGTGGAGGAGACCCGCCCCGGCGACCTGGTGCTGACCCTGGGCGCCGGCAGCATCGCAACCCTGAGCGCTCGCCTGATCGAGCGACTGCGGGAGTCCGGGTCGTGATCGCACGGGCCGCGCGCAGCGAACTGGAAGAATCCCTGGGCGACGCAGTCCGCTTCGATGTGCCCATGGCGCGCTGCACCTCCCTGCGCATCGGCGGGCCGGCCGACGCCCTTGCCACTCCCGCCAACCGGCGCGAACTGGCCCGCGTGCTTTCGATCTGCACCCGACACCGTCTGCCCCACGCCGTACTGGGGGCGGGCTTCAACACGCTGGCCGTGGACTCCCGCATCCAGGGCGTGGTGATCCAGCTCTCGCGCCTCCGGCGCCTGGAGGTGCGTCCCGGAAATCAGCTGCGGGCCGAGGCCGGGGTCTCCCACTCCCAGATCACGAACTACTGCACCCTGCACGGTCTCTCGGGCCTGGAGTTCTGCGCCGGCATTCCGGGCACCGTGGGCGGCTGGCTCGCCATGAACGCGGGCGTACCCGGCAGCGAGATGCAGGACGTGGTGCGCGAGATCGAGGTGATGAGTCCCACCGGGCGCCGCGTGCGACACCTGTCGGCCCAGGCGCTCCACTTCCGCTACCGGGCGCTGCGCGGCCTGGCACCGGGCTCGGTGCTGGTGTCGGCATTGCTTGGGATCTCGGTGCGCAACCCGGCAACGGTGCGGGCCGAGGTGACGCGACACCTGGACCGCCGCACCGCAACCCAGCCCCTGGACGTTCCCACCTGCGGCTCGGTCTTCAAGAACCCGCCCGGCGACTTCGCGGGTCGGCTGATCGAGTCGGTGGGCCTCAAGGGGCACCGGATCGGCGGCGCCCAGATCTCGCCGGTCCACGCGAACTTCATCTCGAACCTGGGCGGCGCCACGGCCGACGACGTGCTCGCCCTCATGGACGCGGCACGAATCGCCGTGCGCGAAGCCACCGGATGCCGTCTGGCACCCGAAGTTCGGATCCTGGGGAGAAAGACGTGAACGACCAGCGGCGCCGAGGAGTCTACGCCGGCCGTGGAGGCCGCACGGGCCTCACCCGGGTGGAGCGCACCACTGCGGCTCGCCGCGAGCGGGCGCAGGAGCACCTGAACCGGGTGCGCAGGGAGGGCCCGGCGCCCCATCGCACGCAGCTGTGGGGGGTGGCCGCGGCGTTGGCCGCAATCGGGGTCGGCGGCGCCCTGGGGAGCTCCTGGGTCGGGGTGGGAGCTGCGCTTTCGGAGTCCGGGGGACGCCTGGACGCAATCTACGTGCGCGGGGCGTCGCAGCTTTCCGGCCAGGAGGTGGCCGAGGCGACCGGCCTTGCACCGGGCGCCGCGTGGACATCGGTGGATCCTGCCGCCGCGGCGCTACACCTGTCCTCCCACCCCTGGATCACGTCGGCACGGGCAGTGCGCGCGACGCCCACGACATTGGTGATTCGAATCGAGGAGCGGGTTCCGCGTGCCGTGACGGCCGACGCCGATGGCCGCCTGCTCTTCGTGGATGCCAGCGGCACCGCCTTTGCCCCGGCCGTGGGCGAGAGGGCCAATAGCCTGCCGCGGCTGGTACCGGTGGGCGCCGTGGTTCGCGACCAGGCAGACCATGCGCTCGCGGAAGCGGTGGACCTGTCCCAGCGCGTCCTCGCCCACGGGTTGGCGCTTCCCGCGGAAGTCGCCCTGGCCGCCGACGGCGATCCCGAGGGTTACGTCCTGCGGCTGGCCGGGCGCAGCGCCCGGGTGGTGTTGGGCCGCGACGACCTGGACGCCCGGCTCGCCCGGCTCGCCCAGCTGCTGGCCTCGAACGTGTCCGAGATCGTTGCGGCGGCCACGGTGGATCTTCGTTTCGCAGACCAGGCGGTCTTGCGGGAAACGCGTTCCCCGACAGGGGAAGCACAAGCGGCGGCGAAGCGCAGAGACGCAACGCCGTCCAACAGGAGGCCGTCCGGTTGAACCGGCGGCTCCTCAGGGGGGAGAGAAGCATGTCTCGAAGGGATGAGATGGTCGTCGGTCTCGACATCGGGACCACCAAGATCTGCGTCATCGTCGGCGAACGCACGGAAAACGGCGTCGACATAGTGGGCATCGGAACGCATCCCTCGCGCGGCCTGCGCAAGGGAGTCGTGGTGGACATCGAGTCCACCGTGGATTCGATCAAGCACGCCGTGGAGGAGGCGGAGCTCATGGCCGACTGCGAGGTCACGTCGGTCTATGCGGGCATCGCCGGAAGCCACATCAGTGGCTTCAACTCCCACGGAGTCGTCGCTGTAAAGAACCGCGAGGTGAGCGATGGAGACGTGCGGCGTGTGATCGACGCGGCCAAGGCAGTGGCGATTCCCATGGATCGCGAAGTGATCCACGTGATTCCGCAGGAGTTCATCATCGACGACCAGGACGGCGTGCGCGAGCCCCTGGGCATGAGCGGCGTGCGGCTCGAGGCGAAGATCCACATCGTCACCGCCGCCGTCACCAGCGCCCAGAACATCGTGAAATGCGCCCAGAAGGCCGGGCTCAACGTGATCGACATCGTGCTGGAACCGCTGGCGTCGGCCGAGGCCTCCCTCGCCGATGACGAGCGCGACCTGGGCGTGTGCCTGATCGACATCGGCGGCGGCACCACCGACCTGGCGGTGTTTGCCGACGGTTCGATCAAGCACACGTCGGTGCTGGCCCTGGGTGGCTCCCACATCTCGAACGACATCGCGGTAGGCCTGCGCACGCCGTTCGAGGAGGCGGAGCGCATCAAGAAGAAGTTCGGGGTGGCGGCCTCGCGCTTCCTTTCCAGCGACGATGTGATCACGGTTCCCAGCGTCGGCGGCAGGCGACCCCGCGAAATATCGCGGAAGATCCTGTGCGAGATCATCGAGCCCCGGGTGGACGAGATCCTGAGTCTCGCCCGCCGGGAGCTGGTGAAGGGGGGCCTCGAGGCTCGGATCCCGTCGGGGGTCGTGCTCACCGGCGGCTGCTCCGCCCTGGAAGGCATCGTGGATCTCGCCGAGGAGATCTTCGAGACGCCGGTGCGCCAGGGCATCCCGACCCACATCGGAGGGCTGCAGGACGTGGTGCGCAGCCCCATGTACGCCACCGGCGTGGGGCTCACGCTGTTCGGCGCGTCGCGGGCCCAGCGAGCGGCGCGCTTCCGCATCCGGGACGAATCGATCTTCGGGCGGGTCAAACAGCGCATGCGGGACTGGTTCTTTGGAGAGTTCGATTGATCCCCGTGGGGACCAAACGCGGGATTCAAATTTCGCAACTGAGTGAGGCAAGTGCTCACAATAGAAGCGTTTTGATGTTACATTTCGCGCGTCGATAGCGTGCGAGGGGGGGTGAGATGTCCAGACGAGAGCACCAGAGCGACCACGACAACAAAGACCGGGTAGATCTGCTCGAGATCGACTCCAGGGCGGGGAGTTCCCAGCTCCTCGAATTCGAGAGTTCGGGCCGCAATCGCGCCAGCATCAAGGTGGTCGGGATCGGCGGCGGGGGTGGCAACGCCCTCAACAACATGATCGAGGCGGGGCTCAAGGGCGTGGAGTTCGTGGTGGCCAACACGGACTCCCAGGCGTTGGAGTTCAACAACGCGCCGCACAAGATCCAGCTGGGGAGCGATCTCACCCGAGGGCTGGGCTGTGGGGCGGATCCTGAGAAGGGACGGGACTCGGCCCTTGAGGTTCGCGACCGACTCTTCGATCTGCTCACCGGAACCGACATGGTGTTCGTGACCGCTGGCATGGGTGGCGGCACGGGGACCGGTGCGGCGCCCGTGATCGCAGAGATCGCACGCGAGGTGGGAGCGCTCACCGTCGGCGTCGTGACGAAGCCGTTCAACTTCGAGGGACGGGTTCGCATGAAGCACGCGGAGCGGGGGCTCGAGGAGCTGCACCGCACCGTCGACACGGTGATCACGATCCCCAACCAGCGCCTGCTGGGACTGGCGGGGAAGGGCACTGCCATGAAGGATGCCTTTCGGCTGGCCGACGCGGTGTTGTTCAACGCCGTGCGCGGCATCTCGGACCTGATCACCGTCCACGGTCTCATCAACCTGGACTTCGCCGACGTGCGAACGATCATGAACGAGATGGGCGTGGCCCTGATGGGGACCGGCGTGGCAACCGGCGAGCACCGGGGCATCGAGGCCGCCCAGGCGGCGATCTCGAGCCCGCTGCTTGAGGATCTCTCCATCGAAGGGGCTCGGGGCGTGCTCATCAACGTGACCGGCGGGCCGGATCTCACCCTGTACGAGGTGAACCAGGCCTCGACCCTGATCCAGGAGGCGGCCCACGAGGACGCGAACATCATCTTCGGGGCCGTGGTGGACGAGACCATGCCCGAGGGCGAGATGCGCGTAACCGTGATCGCCACCGGTCTTGCGAGCGAGCACAACTATCGAGGACGCGACTGGAGTTCGCGCAGCATCGAGGATCGCACCAACGTGACGCCATTGCGCCGGGAGTCGGCGCCGGGTCCCGACCTGAGGCCGGTGGCCGAGAAGCAGACGCCTGCGCCGGACGTGACGATCGCGCCGAGCGGGCGGGACCGGGAAGAGGATCTGTTCTCGCCCTTCGCCGAGGACGAACTCGATGTTCCGACGTTCATCCGACGCGGCAACCAGAACGAGGAAAAGCTGGACACCGAAGAACCCGCGTTCCTGAGGCGTTCCGCCGACTGATAGCACCCCGGCCCGGCGAGGCGTTCCGCCGACTGATAGCACCCCGGCCCGGCCGGGGATTGATTCGAAGCGAGGGCTCGGGCAGCCTCCGGACATGCCCGAGCCCTCCCCGATCCGCCTCGAGCGCGACGCCGGCGTCGCCATCCTCAGCTTCCACGACCCCGACCGGCGCAACGCCATGAGCCGGGAGATGGGCGAGGCGTTCGCCCGTCAGGTGTCGCAGCTCGCAGGCGATCGCGAGCTTCGCGCGCTGGTGCTCACGGGATCGGGGCAGGCCTTCTCGGCCGGAGGCGACCTGGGGATGATCGAATCCCACGCCCGGACGGCTTCCGCCGACCCGGGAGGGGCGCGCCGCGAGATCCGCGACAGCATGCGCGCCTTCTACCAGCTGTTCCTGTCCGTGCGCGATCTGCCCTGCCCCACCGTGGCGGCCATCAACGGGGCAGCGGTGGGCGCGGGCCTGTGCGTGGCCCTGGCCTGCGACGTCCGGATCGCGTCGTCGCGTGCGAAGCTGGGGCTCAACTTCACGCGTCTGGGGCTGCACCCGGGCATGGGCGCCACCTGGACGCTGCCCCGCCTGGTGGGACCGGCCCGGGCAGCCGAACTCCTGTACTCGAGCCGCCTGATCACGGGTCAGGAGGCCGCGGAGATCGGCCTGGTGAATCGGGCGGTAGAGCCCGAGGCGGTGCTCGAGACGGCCCGCCAGCTGGCCGCCGAGTTCGCCGCCAACGCCCCCCTGGCCGTGCGCGGCGTGAAGCAGGCCCTGGCCCGCTCCCTGGACGTGAGCCTGGAGGACCAGCTGAGCTTCGAAGCCACCCAGCAGGCCGCCTGTTTCGAGACCCACGACGTGGCCGAAGGCCTGGCCGCCATCCGTGAGAAGCGCGCCCCGGAGTTCTGAACGGCGCTCGCCTGCGGCTCGTTCTGAACGGCGCTCGCCTGCGGCTCGCTGCGCGCGGGCCTGAGGCCCGCTTGCGGTTCCTACGAGTCTGCGGCTTCCGAGAGGAGGCGTTTGGCGATCTGGCTGACGAGCTTGCCGTCTGCGGCTGGGCCCAGGCGATCCAGGGCCGGCTTCATCACGCGCCCCATGTCCTTCGGTCCCTCTGCACCCACCTGGGCCATGGCCTCGCGCACCGCCGCCGTAACCTGGGCCTCGTCCGGGGCCGCCGGCAGGTAGGCCTCCAGGATGGCCTGCTCGGCGGCCTCCTTGTCGGCGAGGTCGCTGCGCCCGCCCAGGCGATACTGCTCCACCGAGTCGACCCGCTGCTTCACGAGGCTTCGGATCACACGCAGGATGCCCTCGTCGTCCAGGGCGTCTCCCAGCTCGATCTCCTTGTTCCGGACCGCGCCGCGCACCCCGCGCACGGTTTCGAGACGCAGCGAGTCCCGGTCCCGGAGGGCCTGCTTCATTTCGGTTTCGAGTCGTTTCTTCAGGTTCATGGTCTCGATTTCCCGTTTCGGTGGGACTATTGTGTGACCCGCCTCACCGATTCGACAACCCCCCGTTGCTAGCCAATGCGGTTCCCGGTCTCGAGCCCTGATTCCCGGTCTCGAGCCCTGAAGGGCCTCAAGACTTGAGGAAAATGTTCGAAAGAAGAACCTGGGCGTTCGCTCAATGACGGCGACCGAGAAACCTTGGGGGGACTGACTTCGTGACCCGCGCGCTTCGCACACCCAGCTTCTGGCTCTCCATCGTCTACGTGGGGCTGATCCTGCTGATGGCCCGGACCTACGCCTAGCGTCCTTTGCCGACGCAAGCGCCCCTGCGCTCAGCCCGGCAACGCCTCTACCGGCGCCAGGATCTCCGCCGCATTGAAGAAATAGGCGATCTCCACCCGGGCCGTCTCGGGCGCATCCGAGCCGTGGACCGCATTCCGTTCGATATCCGTCCCGAAATCTCCGCGGATCGTGCCCGGCTCGGCCGCAGTGGAATCGGTGGGGCCCATGAGCTCCCGATTCACGGCGATGGCCCCCGGGCCCTCGAGCGCGATCACGACGATCGGCCCGGAAGTCATGAATTTCACCAGATCCCCGTAGAAGGGGCGCGCCTTGTGAACGGCGTAGAAGCCGCGAGCCTGGGTCTCGCTGAGCTCAATCTTCTTCAGCCCCACGATCTCGAGGCCGGCCGCCTCGAAGCGGCGCAGGATCTCACCCGTGGCCCGCGCGGCCACGGCATCCGGCTTGACGATCGACAGGGTCCTCTCTTTCTCGGGCATGAGTCCGTCCTCCAGGATGAGTCCGTCCTCCAGGGACAGGGTGGAGGGGCAGCCTAGCGCGCGAATCGCCCTTGCGGGGAGAGCCGTCAGCGGGCATCAATCTGCATTCCCATGCGGATCCACGGCTTTCTCGGGCTTCTCGGGCTTCTCGGGTTACTGGCCTGCCTTCCCGCGCTCCTGCACGCGAACCCCGCCGCAGGCGATGCCGCCGAACCCGAGGCTCGCCCCGGGTGGATGATCGAGGCCGACGCGGCCGACAGCTTCGACCGCAACACCGCGGGCCTCAAGGCCGTGCTGGTGCTCCTCACCCTGGGCCTGGTGGTCCACCGGCGCAGCGCGGATCGAAGCCAGCGCTCGCCCGGCCAGGACCGGCGCTACCGCGCGGCCCTGGCGCTGCTGGCGCTGCTGGCGTTCGCCTCCTTCTACAAGTTCTCGGTCTTCCACCGCAGCGAATCCGGGGTCCACCTCTGGGACGTCTACCACTACTACATCGGATCCAAATACTTCCCCGAGCTCGGGTACAGCCGCATCTACGAGTGCACCCTGGCCGCCGCCGCCGAGGACGAGTGGGAGCTGCTGGACGAGATCCGCTGGACGCGCGATCTGCGCACCATGAAGAACTGGAACGCCCGGGTGGTGCTCTCCGGGAGCAGCGGCTGCCGACCGAGCTTCAGCCCCGAGCGCTGGCAGGAGTTCAAGCAGGACCTTCTGTGGTTCGACTCCCACCTTGCCTCGCGGCAGTGGCGTGCCATCCTGACGGATCACGGCTACAACGCGAGCCCGGTGTGGACATTGGTGGGCCGCGGCCTGGCCAGCGTGTTCCCCGTGGAGAGCCTGGTCGCCGCCGTCCACGTGGACATGCTGTGGATCGGACTCACGCTCGCGGCCATTGGCTGGGCGTTCGGTTTCGAAGCCCTGTGCCTGGCGACCATCGTCTGGGGCACCGGATTCCTGTGGCGCTGGATCTGGGTGGGCGATGCCTTTGCACGTCACGCATGGTTTGCATCGGCGATGATCGGGATCTGCTGCCTGAAGCGCGGACGTCCGATCGTAGCCGGTGCCCTGTTGTCCCTGTCCGCCCTGCTCCGCCTGTTCCCCCTGATCTTCAGCGCGGGCTACGGACTCCAGGGGCTCTTCGATGCAAAACGGACGCGCCGCTGGCCCGTGGCGCAGCTGCGCTTCGCCGCCGGCTTCGGACTCGGGGCGGCGGTGTTGGTGGCGGCGAGCTTCGCCGCCACCGGACGGGGCGCCGAGGCGTGGACCACGTTCGCCCGCAACACCGCGATCTACAGCGACGTGGTGGCCTCCAACAAGGCCGGCGCTCCCGCCCTGCTGTGGCGCCTGGATGGCAGCCTTGCCGAGGCGCTCACCGGCGAGGCGCCCGAACGCGTCTGGGTGTCGACCGACGCGTCCCGGGCGCTGGGGCTGGCGGTGATCGTGGGATTCGGGGTGCTCTACGCGCGAGCCCTTCGCCGGAGCGAGGGCTGGGAGGCCGCCGCCGCGTCGTTCACGCTGATCCCCGTGGTGTCGGCCCCCGGCGGCTACTACTTCTCGTTCGTGGTGGCCGGGGTGATGCTCGCGACCCGACGGCCCCGCATCGCCGTGTGGCTGCTCTCCGCCTGCCTGGTCTGGCTCGTCAATGGAATCGTATTCTTCCCCCTGGACGAGATCGCCAGCCAGTTCACGGGGGTCTCCACGGTGGCCCTGCTGCTCAGCGCGGCGGTTCTCCTGGAGATGGCCCGCCCTGCCGAGACGCGAGCCGCTCAGGGCGTGACATAGCCGAGATCGATCAGGCGCTGAATCTCATTTTCGGTCTGGACCCGCTCGGCGCCCACCCGGGGCAGCTGGCTCTCGCGAGCGTCGGCGATGGCGGCTTCGAGCTGGCGAATCATTCGCACCACCACCTGGGGCTCGCGATCCGCCAGATCGTTTCTCTCCCCGGGGTCGGCGTCGAGATCGTAGAGCTCGCGGCTCCCACCCAGTTGATCCACCACGAGCTTCCAGCGCCCCTCCACCAGCGCCTGTTTGTGCAGCATGCTGCGCGTGGGGAACTTCGAGTTCGCCGCAGCAGTCTGGGCGCGCTGTCCCGCCCGCTCGTCGTAGCGATCCACCTCGCTGTAGATCGCCGCCGGACGCCAGGATCCCACGCCGGTGATCAGAGGGGCGAACGACGCGCCCGGGAGCGATGGGTCCCCCGCGTCGATGCCCAGGAGATCCAGCAGGGTGGGCATCAGCGACACCAGCGACAGCGGCTCCTGCACGACCCGCGGATCGCCGCCACCCGGCGGCCGGATCACCAGCGGCACGCGGATCAGTTCGTCGTAGAGCGTGCGCGTGTGTCCGAGCCAGCCACGTTCGAAGAACTCCTCGCCGTGGTCGGCAACCAACACCACCCAGGTATCGTCGGACACGCCCAGGCGCTCGAGCTCGCCCAGCAGCCGGGAGATGCCCTCGTCGGTGAAGCGGATCTCCCCGTCGTACAGGTCGCGAATGAAGCCAAGCTCGGGCTCGTCGGGGGGCGGATCCAGAGCGCGCAGGTCCCAGATGCCTTCCCTGCCGTCGAGCCGCCCCGCCGACGACGGCGCCAGGCCGTACTCCGGGTGATGGCGGTACGAGTAGTGGGGGTCGAAGTAGTGCACGAACAGGTAGAAGGGCCGCTCGTCCTCCACTAGACCGATCAGCATCTGGATCGCCTCGGCCGTCACGCTGGGAGTACTCAGGGTTTCCTCCCCACCCTGGGTCTCGCGAAACACCGCGTAGCCCTGGTCGAACTGGAATCGCTCCCCGATCAGCCAGTGGCTGACCACGCCGCCTGTGGCATAGCCCGCGCGCGACAGCACCTCCGCCAGCGTGTCCGCCGATTCCGGCAACACCCGCAGGAGCCGGTCCACCTGGTGAGACGCCGGGTGCAGTCCGGTGATCAGACTGGCGACCGAGGGCTGGGTCCAGGGCGCGGTCGAGTAGGCGCGCCGGAAGAGCAGCCCCTGGGAGGCCAGGGCGTCGATCGCCGGCGAGGTGGGTCGGGGATAACCATACGCGCCCAGGTGGTCCGCTCGCAGCGTGTCCACCACGATCAACAGCAGGTTTGGCGACGCATCCGACCCGCAGCCGCTGGCCGCGAGCAGTCCGATCGTGAGGAGGTGAAATGCAATGGCGCGCACGCGGCGCTACCGGCGCGGGAGGCCCAGGATCCTCTCGGCGACGATGTTCCGTTGGATCTCGCTCGTGCCCCCGGCGATGGTCATGGCCCGATCGCTCAGGAATCGCTGGGACCAGGGGCCAGCGGTTTCGCCGGCGCTGGTTTCACCTCGCCCGTAGTCGTAGAGCACCCCGTAGGGACCCTGCATCTCGACCGCGGCCTCGGAATAGCGCTGGGTCAGGTTCGTGGCGATGCACTTCATGGCCGCAGAGGTGTGGGGATTGAAGCGGTCGTGGAGCTGGTCGCTCAGCACGCGCAGTCCGATGGCGTTCATGATCCGGGTGCGGATTGCCAGGTCGGCGATGCGCTGGCGCCACACCGGGTCGTCCGCCACCCCCGCCTTGCGCGCCGTCTTGATCACCTCGCGCAGGCTCTGGTCGAAGCGGATGGCGGAGGCGATGCCGGAGCGTTCGTTGATGAGTGCGCTCGAGACGACCTCGTAGCCCTGCCCCTCCTTGCCCAACAGCGAGTCCACGGGAACCCGCACGTCGCGAAGGAATACCTCGCTGAATTCGGAGCCACCGGTGATCATCTTCGTGCGGCGGATGTCGATGCCCGGCGTGTCCATGGGGATCAGGAACAGCGAGAGGCCGGCCACCTTGTGGCCCTCACTCGAGGTTCGCGTCAGCAGGAAATACCAGTTGGATAGGTGGGCCAGGCTCGTCCAGATCTTCTGCCCATTGATCACGTAGTGCTCCCCGTCGCGAACCGCCCGGGTCTGGGTGTTGAACATGTCACTGCCGGCGCCGGGCTCCGAGTAGCCGGTGGCCCAGATGTCTTCGCCCGTGAGCAGGCGGGGAACGAAGCGCTGCTTCTGCTCCTCGCTGCCGAAGCGCAGGATGGCGGGGCCCACCCAGGAGATCCCCATGGAGCCCAGGGGGGACGGAGCCTCGGCACGGGCCATCTCCTCGTTGAGGATCGCCTGCTCCATGGGCGACAGGCCGGCGCCGCCGTGCTCCACGGGCCAGGCCGCCCCCAGGAAGCCGGCCTCGTGCAGACGGCGCTGCCAGGCTCGCAGTCCCTCGCTATCGACCTTGCCCTTCGGGCGGGGCTTGTTCTGCTCGATCCAATCGCGAACACGCGCGCGGAAGGCCTGTTCTTCAGCCGTGTAGCTCAGGTCCATGGAGCATCCTCGTCGCGGGTCCTGGGGAAGACCACCTCAGGATACCGGATCGCAGGATACCGGATCGGGCCCGCAAATCGCTTACGACCCGCAAATCGCTTACAAATCGGCGTCGGCGCGCCGGAACTGGTCCACGTAGATGGGCGACGACCAGGCGCGCTCCTGCACCGGGGCCAGGCAATCGTCATCGTCGGCGGTGCGGTAGTCGCCATAGCAGGGCGAGATCCGAATCGGTCGTCCCTGCGCGTCGAACCCGGTGCGCAGATTCGCGCCGTTGATGGCCGGCGTTTCCTCCTGGATCGCCCGCACGTAGTAGACCGCGTCGCGACCCGACTCGGCGTATCCGGAATCGTCGAATTCGACGGCGCAGCCCTGGGACCGACCCGCCCGCTGGGCCTCGGCGTCGCAGTCGAAGCGCCGCCAGGGATCCTCCACCAGCAGCGTCACGTCTTCGCCGGGCCGCACCTGGGGTCGCACCCGCACCACGTCGATGGACGCGATCGGGTGGCGGGTGTCGCCCGGGTGGTAACACTCGCCCCGGCAGAGCCGCTGCAGCCGTTCCGGCGACAAACCGCGTGTGCTTTCGCCGGGACAACCCGGTTGCTGGACGAACGACCCGAGCGCCCGCACCCTGAAACGAGGAGACACCGCGGCCCGACCCGCGCCTCCCATGGGCACCACGCCTCCGGGCCCGTTCAACCAGTCGAACCACAGCAGGATGCGCGGCCCGCTGGTGCCGTAGACCTCGCGTTGGCGAAGAGCCTGCCAGATCGAGCCCCGGTCACGTCCGCGGGCGTGCACGGCCACCAGTCCGCCGGGGTACAGGAAGCTCGCCACCCGCTCCGAGTCGAACAGGTCGCGGAAGCCGCGCTCTCCGCCGGGCGCCGGCTGGGCGCGCTTTGGATCGCGCTGCGGATCCTCGAGCCACGCTGCGAGCAGCCCATCCAGGGTCGGGCTGCGCACGCCCCTCGCGTCGCTGAAACCCCGGCGATCGATCTGCTTGTAGCCCGTGCCCGGTTGGGCCTTGTGATCGTCGCTCGACGCCACGAAGCCCCAGCGGAACCGCAGCGGCTCGCCCCGGGCATCCGTTTCATCGAAGTTGGCGATCGCCAGGCTGTACTGGGCCGACTCACCGGGACGCAGCGAGTAGGCCGGCTTGAAGCAGTCGCGACATTGCCCGCAATCGAGCCACTCTTCCGGGCCGGCCTCGGGAAATACCCGCTGGGGCGAGGTGCCCGCTTCCAGCGCGAACCGGCGCGCCTCGACCACCCGCGCCTCGCACTCGTCTGCGGGAAGGTCGCCGCAACGCTCGCGCACGATCTCCCCCGCCTGCCAGCAGCACGGCAGGAAGTCGGGGGTGGGCTCCCGACACACGGCCTCCCCGTCCGGGCCGACGGCCAACTCTTCCCACGAGCGGAATTGCTCGCTGTTGCCGTGGCCCGAGAAGACCTCGATCAGCCGCTGCTGCTCCGGCACGTGCCGCCCGCGCGTGAGCTGATTGGCCAGGGTAGACCCCGGCGGCGCGTGGAGCCCCCAGGCCAATCCATGGGGAATCACCAGCGTGTCCAGCCCCCACTGGCCGAGCTTCTCGAACAGCTCTGCGGGGGTCTCGGCGTTCTCGCGGCAGTCCGGCGGGAGTTCGCGGGTGTCGACTCCTGACGCACATTCCGGAATCTGGGCCATGCGCTCGATGAGCCACAGGAAGTCGGCGTACTCGCCCATGCCGAACAGCGGGATCACGCTGCGCACGCCGCGCACGAGACCCAGGGCCCGCGCGCGATCCAGGCTGCCCGGGGGCAACGAGGCGATGGGTCGAGCCGGAAGCTCCGCATCGTCGAGCCCGGGAAAGATCACGTTCTTGTGACCGAAGTGGGCCTCGGGCGTGCGTGCCGCCTGGGTCCACTCCCAGCCCATGTAGGCCACCAGGTCGGGATCGTCCGGGTCGCCGGCCACCTCGTTGCACTGCCGAATGCTGTCCAGGGTGCGCTGCCAGCGCTCGGGCGTGAGGCCCTCGGCATGATCGTTGATGGAGAAGAAATCCAACGACGAGCAATAGCGGGCGAAGTCGCAGGCGTCGGCCGGCGGATGCCCCCCCTGGTCGCCGAAGAGGGGCAGCGAGTAGATGAAGGCGTCGATCGAGTAGGTGGTGTGAACGTGCAGGTCTCCGAACAGGATGCGCTTGTCGCCGTTCACGTCCAGCGCCCGACGAGCGGACTCCTGGCCCTCTCGCAGCCTCTCCAGCGCCGCCGGCGACCGCCGCCCGCCTTCGATCACACCGGCGTCGCGATCCCGGTCGCCGCACGACACGGCGATGGCCAGGCCTGCAAACGCGGCGAATCCCGCGCCCCGTCGCCTCATGTCACCCGCAGCACGACCTTCCCGAAGTGTTCGCTCGCCTTCACGCGACGGTGGGCCTCGGCAACCTGCGACAGGTCGAACACCTGATCCACCACGGGGCCGATCTCGGCCGCGGCCAGCGCCGCCCCGAAACGCTCCTGGAAGCCCGCCACGAGGGCGGCCTTCTCCCGCAGCGGACGCGCTCGCAGGGTCGATCCGAGGATCTGGAGACGTCGCACCAGCAGCGGCCCGAGCCCGATCTCGCCCCGGGCGCCGCCCATGAGACCTATCAGCACGAGCCTCCCGCCGATGGCCAGGGCCGAAAGGTTCGACTCCAGGTAGGGCGCGCCGATCGAGTCCAACACCACGTCGACTCCCCGTCCATCGGTCGCGTCGCGGGCCGCGGCCGCGAAATCCGTGTCCCGGTAGTTCACTGCCACGTCCGCGCCCAGCTCGAGACAGCGGCGGCACTTCTCTTCGGAACCAGCCGTCACGACGATGGTTCCGCCCGCCGCCTTCACCAGCTGGATGGCCGCCGTCCCGATGCCGCTGCCGCCCCCGTGCACCAGCACCGCGCCGCCCTCCGGGAGCGCCGCCAGCTGGAAGATGTTGAGAAAGACGGTGAGGAAGACCTCGGGGATGGCGGCGGCCTCCAGAAGGCCCAGGCACTCGGGGACGCGCAGCACGGAACCGGCGTCGACGACCACCTCCTCCGCGTATCCGCCCCCGGCCAGCAACGCCATCACGTGTTCGCCGGGCCGGAAGCCCTCGACATCGGGGGCCACCTCGGCCACCTCGCCGGCGCACTCGAGCCCGAGGATCTCGGACGCCCCCGGCGGCGGCGGATACAGACCCTGTCGCTGCAACAGATCGGCCCGATTCACGGCGCTGGCCGCCACTCGGATGCGCAGACAGCCCGGATCGAGCGCCGGGGCAGGAACTTCGCCCAGACGCAGGACCGACTCGTCACCCGGTGCATCGAAGACGATGGCCTTCACGGGGGGCAAGCTTACTGGCCTCGGCACGCCTTCGCCTCGCTGCGTGGCTTGCCCCGGATTCGGGACCCGGGTAGAACCTCGCGGCGATGAGGGTTCTACATTCGCTCGGGCTTGCCCTGGCGCTGGTGGCGTCGGCCGGCGCCGCCGAGATCGACAGCGTGACGTTCCGCCAGACGCGGCTCCACAACGCGTCGCGGGCGATGAACGCACGCGCAAACGGCTTCCTGGAGACGGCGGTGGATCGCGCCAACGCGCGCGGGCGCGGCTGCAATGAGGAGCTGCTCTACTTCGAGATCCGTCGCGCGATCGCGGCGCCTTTCGTGGGACATCACCTGGCGGAGGCACTCGAAGAGGCCGACGACCTGGACCGCCGTCACATCGCACTGAGCGATTCAGTGTACCGGGACCTGGGCCTGCTGGACGCCATCAGCGTCCACCTGAAAAATCTCAGCGCCGTGGTCCAGATCGACAATCACCGCGTTGGCGTCGACAAGTTCGGGCACTTCTTCGTGCAGGGCTTTGCCTACTTCGAGCGCGCCTACCTGGAGGGGATGGGACTCGAAGCCGCCCTGGCGTGGGGCGAACAGACGGAACGCAGCTACTACGGTCTCTACACCACCGGGATCTACTCCTACGCGGATCTGGCGGCAAACTTCGAGGGCATGCGCTTCTGGCTGCGGGTACTGGGGCACGACCGGGATCCCCTGGAGCGGGGATGGCTCTTCAATCGCCCCTACATCCGGTGCGCCCGGCGCTTCTGGAGCCGGGAGCCCTACTGGCGCGTACAGCGAACGGTTCGCCTGGAGAAGTACGTGACCGCCGCGTGGGACGAGGGCAACAACTGCTGTCGCTTCCGAAACCCGGACCTGGCGGCGCTGGTGGCTGCGCGGGTTGCGGAGCGCGAGGCCCTGGAAGGCGAATCCTACGCCTGCCCGCTGGATTCCGAGGCGTGTGCCCGGGCTCGCAAGCGCTTTGGCATCCACGCCGCGCACCTGCTGCATCCGCGCTGTCTCGAAGATCGGCCCGAGATCGACTCGGGCGATGGGTTCTGGTAGCCGCGCCGAACGGCGCGGTCCGTCAGCAGTGCTTCTGGCGACGGGCCAGGATCAGGCGCGCGTACGCCCGGGCCACGCATTCGCACAGGGATCGCAGGGCGGCCACGGCCGTCTCGCCCAGTGGATCCGGACCGTTGTCCACATACAGGACGTTGAGGACCCGATCGCCGATCTGGATCGGGAACACCGCCATCTCGCAGGCGTCCCGGCGCCCGAGTGCGTCGAAGAGGGCCTCGTCGATGCCCTCCGTGGGCGGCGCCCCGCGGTATTCCTGGCCGGACGCCGCGTGCGCCACGACGGATCGACTGTCGCCCGCCAGCAGTACGCCGCCGATGCGCTCGTCGATGATGGCGCCCCGGGCCCGGAAGCCCCGGACCATTCCCTTGTGCACCACGAACAATCCGGCCGCGCGAGTGTGGAGGCACGCGAGGCTCAGCGCAGATTCCGCGACCGCCAGCCGGTCGGTCGCCGCCCCAAGCTCCCGCTCGAGCCGGACCACCTCTGCAGGCACCAGCGGCTGCAGCTCGGTCATCGTCTCTGGACCCGCGGAGGTGGCGAGCTCCCACTGTACGTTCTGGAAGGTGTCGGAGTTGGTCAACTCCTCGCCGCTCCCCAGCGGGCCGATTCCGTGCTGTGCGCGTTTCTCTTCGGCGGCATCCGCCTCCGGGCTCGAGGCCGGGTGTTTCGGCGGCTTGCGACTCGTCTTCTTCTGTCGAGGCGCACGGGTCCATTCCGGGTCCAGGAATGCGAAGCGCCCCGTGCGCGCGATTCCCACGTGGCGCTCCCTCAGGAAGTGCATGTGGACCTCGGAGATCACGTACGGGTGCAGGGGAAGCCCGCACGCGAACCTCACCTCATCGATGGCGACGGGATCGTGCGGATCCACCATGGCCAGATGCAGGGTGCCCGCCTGGATGGCCAGGGGCAGCACCCGGTGGCGGCGCAGCAGCTCCATGGGGACGACCTGCAGGGCCTCGGGATCCGGCTGCCGGAGCCACGACTCGGGCGGCAGGGCGATCCCGTAGTGCTCCGCCAGGTAGCCATCCAGGGTCTGGATGCCCACGAAACCCAGGTCCACGGCGTTGGTCCCCAGGCGGCCACCGACCACGACCATGGCGTGGGTGGCCTCTTCCAGATTGTCGGCGCTGATGAATCCCCTGCGGATCAGGAACTTTCCGAACGACTCCACGGGCCCCCCGGAGACCGAAACGGCCCCAGGGGGCTGTTTCGGTCCACCGAAAGGCGGCCCTTAGCCCCTCGGGCGCGAGGCTCAGGGGCGGATCTCGATGCGCAGATCCGCATACCCACCGGGGTCGGCGGTCTTGGACGACAGGGTGGCGCCCCCTTCCTCCTTGACCTTGATCTTGTGGGTGGCCACCAGCCCGGCTTCGAGGTTGAGACGGAAGTGTCGCGAGATCCGCCACTCGAAGCCTCCCCCCACTAGGGTCTGCGAGTCGCGAAGGGTGATTTCGCCCGGCTCGTCCAGCAGGTAGGTCTGGCTGTCCAGGTAGCCCGCGCCGAAGATCTCGAAATCCCTCACGAGGTCGTACTCGAACTGGATGCCGCTACCCCGATTCCGGATCGTGAGACGGTCGGTGGGGTCCCAGCGCAGCGTCCCGGTGAAGCCCACGTCGACTCCGCTCCCGGTGAGCGGCGACTCCAGGTTCAACCCGAGTGCCAGCCGCCACTTGGCGCTCTGGTAGCCCAGCGCCATGGCGCCGCCGTAGGTGAGCGCATCGCTGAACGCACTGCTCTCCCAACGTGAGCGCGCGAACAGGTTGGCCAGCAGCGACCAGGTCTCGCCGTCCTCGAACACGAACGCAGTTTCGTTGAGCTGGTAGGCGCCCTGGAGCACGAGCGACACCGCGCCCAGTTCGCCCAGATCCGGCCGGCCGAGGCCCAGGGGATCGGCCGAACCGCTCAGGTCGTAGTGGCTCAGGGTCCCCCGGGCCGTCAGCTGGAGTACCGAGCGGTCCGACACGGGGAACGTGAAGCGGGCGCGCAGGCTCGGCTGGTAGAGGTTGGCCTTGTAGGTTCCGAAATTGGCGCTCGGCACGAAGTGGGTCTCCAGGCGCAGGCGCACCGCGTCCCGGTAGCGAGCCTCGGGAAAGATCGGGGACTCGATGTTCGAGGGGTCGGCTTCCTGGGAACGCGCCAGCTCGGCGGCCCGCTCGCGCCGGATGCGGTCGGGCTCGGATTCCGGCAACTCCCCGGTCTCGGCCGCAGCTTCCGTGTCGGCCCCGGCGCCGCCGCTGTCAACAGCGGCGGCGCCGGCTTCACCGATCAGAAGCAGGACCAGCGCCATCCATACCGGCAGCAGGCGTCCGCGCGCAGAACGGCACCGCATCCCGTGCGTCAACAGAGACCCCCAGGCGAAACCGTAGCCGTAGTCTGTTTCGGCTGCCCGGGCGCGTCTGTTGAACCGGGTTCAGCTCAATTCGGCGCGGGTGTAGTCCAGGAGGCCGCGGGCCACGATCATCCGCTGGATCTCGCCAGTGCCTTCGTAGATGTCGGTGATGCGCACGTCCCGGAACCATTTCTCCAGCAGGTGCTCGCGCGACACCGCCATGGGCCCCAGGAGTTCGATGCAACCCTGGGTGATCTCGCGCACGGCGGCGCCGGTCCTGGCCTTGCAGACCGAGGCCTCCATGTTGTTGGGTGCGCCCTCACCCGAGAGCCAGGCGGCCCGGAAGATCGTGAGCTGTGCGGCCTCGAAGACCGCCTCCAGACGGATGAACTTCTCCGCCAGGGCACTCTGCTGGTTGCGGCCGCCGCCGTAGGTGATCTCGATGCCCGCGGCGCGCAGCTGCTCCCTCGTGAAGTCGAGGGCCGCCTCGGCCATCCCGATGCCGATGGCTGCCACCCCCGGGCGCGTGTTGTTGAAGGTCTTCATCACGCTCCGGAAGCCACCGGAACTCTGCTTGGGAATCTCCTCGTTCAGCCCCAGCAGATTGTTTCGGGGAATCCGACAGTCCTTGAAGACCATGGCGGCGGTGTCGTCCGCCCGGATACCGAGCTTCCTCTCCTTGTGGGACACCGTGAAGCCCGGAGTGCCCTTCTCCACCAGGTACGACTTGATACCGGCACGGCCCGACGACTTGTCGATGGTGGCCCACACCACCACGCCCTGGGCGCGGCAGCCGGTCGTCACGAAGATCTTCTCGCCGTTGAGCACCCACTCGTCGCCGTCCAGAGCCGCCGTGGTCTGCACCATGGAGGGGTCCGAACCGCAACCGGGCTCGGTGATCGCCATGGCCAGGGTCAACCCGTGCCACTTCTCGAACTGCTCCGGGGTACCCGCGGCGCGCAGGGCCGCGTTGCCCAGCCCCCCGGTGTCGCGGCGCATGCGCACCGTGTAGTCGCCCCAGGTGAGCCCCGACATGATCATCATGCTCATGACACTCATGGGCGTGTCGTCCCCGGTACGACCCTCCAGAAGCTCGCCGAGGGTGGGGAAGTCCACGGCCTCCTCCAACTCCTCGGGGGCGAACTCGTCCTCGTTCTCGTCGTAGTAGCGGGCGTACTGGCGGGCCACGAGTCCCTGGGCTCGAAGTCCGTCCACCACCTTGCGGTCATGGGTCGTCAGTTCGAAATCGATCATCGTTGGGTTCCTCAAAGTGCCAGCCCACCCTCGAGAACTCCGAGGGTGCGCGTGTTGCGGTACCACATTTCGGCCGGATGCTCGCGGATGAAGCCGTGGCCTCCGAGCACCTGCACACCCTGGTCGGTGACCCACAGGGCCTTCTCGGCGGCGTAGGTCAGGGCCAGGTGCGCGGCGCGGGTCGCGTCGAGCCCTCGTTCGAGCTGGCTGGCGGCCTTCCACGTGAGCCAGCGCGACGACTCGGTCTCGATGTGCATGTCGGCGAGCCGGAAGGCGATGGCCTGCTTCTGGGCAATGGCCTGGCCAAAGGCCTGGCGTTGCTTGGCGTAGGGCGTGGCGTACTCCACCGCCGCCCGCGACACACCCACCATCACCGCCGCCAGGGCCGCGCGCGAGTGGTTCAGCAGGCGCTGCACGTCGCAGCCCGACGGCCCCCCCAGGCGATCACCGGCGGAAACCGCGACCCGCTCGAACTCCAGGGTCGCCGTGGGAAGTGCCCGCAGTCCCAGGTTGCGCTCGGGCTCCGATACCGTGAGCCCCTCGGCGTCGCGGGCCACGATGAAGGCGCCCAGGTCGTCGCCGACGCCTGCGATCACCAGGAAGTGGCTGGCCCGATCTCCCATGGGCACCAGACATTTGGCGCCCGAGAGCCGGTAGCCGTCGCCGTCGGGCGCAGCCAGGGTGCGCGGAGCCGACGCGTTGGAGGCCGGGCCGGGCTCGTCCACCGCCAGGCAGGCGGCGTGATAGCTCTGCCCCGAGAACAGCGGCAGGTACTGCTTCTTCTGGGCCTCGCTCCCCTGGTCGGCGATGGCGAACGCAAATCCCGCCGGCGCCAGGGCCGCCAGCGCCAGGGTCGCGTCGCCGCAGGCCAACTCCTCCAGGATCAGGGCGTTGGTGATGGGCGAACGCGCCTCGCCGCCGCCGCCGTAGCGGTCGGGGAGCTGGGTCGAAACCAGGCTCAGGTCCCAGACCTGTGCCAGGAATTCCTCGGACAGCTTCGAAGCCTCGTCGCACTCGCGCGCGATGGGGCGCACGACATCGGAGGCGAATTCGCGCAGCGTGGAGCGGACCAGTTCCTGCTCCTCGGTCAACCCGAATGAGATCACGGGATCCTCCTGGACTCGGGAGCGGGGGGGCCTCCAGAGCTCTCGTTCGCGTCGGCGCGCGGGGGCTCCGCGGGCTCGGATCGCGATACCTGATGAAAGAAGTGGTCCATGGATTCGCGGCCGCCCTCCTTGACCAGGAGACCGCGTCGATAGGCGTCGCGGGCATCGCTGAGCCCCAGGGCGATGCCACACCACAACGGGGCGTCGGCCGTGTAACGGATGTCGGCCCGCTCGGCGAAGCCGGGCGTCACGCTGCAGATGCCGTCGTGGATGCGGACGGACCAGACGCCGCCGCCGGGCCCGTTCAAGCGGATCTCGAAGGTCAGGTCGACGTCGCGGGCGCGATCCTCCCGCACCATGAACGGCAGGGCCTCGAGCACGGATTGGGCCGACGTCTCGGTGAAGCGCCGGGGGTCCACGGCCAGATCGCCTACGCCCCGCTGGATCCACCAGCGACCGATGGCGGTGACGATGGGCTCGAGGGATCGACCCTGGTCCGTGAGGGCGTAGACGGAGCGCGAGCCCTGGGCAAGCGTCTCCACGAAGCCGGCGGCCACCAGCTCGCGCAGGCGGCTCGACAGTACCCGGGGCGCGATGCCGGTGCGCACGCGCAGCTGCTGGAAGCCGCGGGAAGACGGCAGCAGTTGGCGGATCAGCACCAGGGTCCAGCGATCGCCGATCACCTCCAGGGCCCGGGCCACCGGATCGAAGATCCCGGCCGGCCGGGGCACGGCCCCGGCTCCCACTCGCCCCGGTCGATCTTTCGGTATCTGACGCATCGCTAATTCAGTAATCTATCGTCACTCCGATCGATATTCAATAGATACTTTTGGTTCTCTCCAGACCCCCGTACGATCCCCGAGGTAGGAGGTGGACGGAGGATCGCCGGCGGAGCACAGGCGGCCGCGGGAGGAAAGTCCGGGCTCCACAGGGCAGGAAGGTCGCTAACGACGACCCGGGGTGACCCGAGGGAAAGCGCCGCAGAAACGACACCGCCGATGGCCCGTGATCCCCCGGGTGTTGAGAGACAACCGGGGAGGAGGCACAGGCAAGGGTGAAATCGTGGGGTAAGAGCCCACGCGCGAAAGCCGGGTGACCGGCGGCGGGGCAAGCCCCTTCCGGAGCAAGCTCAAATAGGGGCACTGCTGAGGACGGCCCGTCCAAGGCCCGCCTTGCGGGACCAGTGCCCGGGTTGGAGCGCTCGAGCGGCGCAGCAATGCGCCGCCTAGAAGAATGATCCTCACCGGCGTGCGGCTCGCCGCACATCGGAACAGGACCCGGCTTACAGTCCACTTCGGGAGAAATCCCGAACGCTGGGGGAAGAAGCGAAAGCCACGCCCCCGGCGCTCCCACCCTCCTCCCTCGCGGCCGTGCGCTAGACCGAAGGTCCTTGCCAGAATCCGGGCGCGCGGTCGTGGATGTGGCGGGCGGCCTGGATGCCCGAGGCGATGACGCCGTAGACGCCGCCGCCCGGCCGTGTCCAGTGCCCGGCCAGGTAGAGGCCAGCGATCTCGGTCTCGTTCCCCGGCCGGCCCGGACCCACCTGCTGGGGCGTCACCGCGAAGCCGTAGGCGGCCCCGCCCGGATTCCGGGTGTAGCGCTCCAGGGTGCGGGGAGTGGCGCCCTCGGCGAACAACAGGTGGTCGCGCAGCCCCGGGAAACGCGCGTCGGCGGCGCTCAACAGGCGTTCGGTGAAGCGCTCCTTTTCGGCGCGCCAATCCACGCCCCCGCCCGACGGGACCAGCGTGGTGAGTGTCATCAGGTGCTGCCCGGCCGGCGCGAGCCCCGGATCGGCAAGCGTGGGAATCGTGGCCGTGAACCAGCTCGGCTCCGCCGCCTCGACGCCGCGAAACGCCTCTTCGTGGCTCCACCCGGTGTAGAAGAAGTTCTCGTGCCCCGGCTGGAACTCCGTGAGATCCAGGTCGGTTGCGGCATACACCACGAAGGCGGACACCGATCGATCGAGCCTCGCCAGCCGGGCCCGACTGCGGGTCCCGAGGGCCTCGCTGCCCACCAGCTCCTCCAGCGTCTGGCGCACGTCGGCGTTCGAGACCACCACCGGCGCGTCCACCCGTTGGCCGTTCTCGAGCACCACGCCGGACACGCATCCGTTCCGGACCACGATGCGGCGCACCGGGCTGCGATACAGGATCTCGCCGCCGCTGGACTGCAGGGCCACCACCAGAGCCCGCGCCAGGTTCTGGAAGCTGCCGCGGCAGTAGTAGGAACCGTCGGCCACGTAGGTCATGAGCATGGTGGCCCAGTACAGGAAGGACACGCGGCTCGGCGGCAACCCCAGGTAGGGCCAGAGGCTGGCGAACAGGGCCCGCAAGCGGGGCTCCTCCAGGCGCGACGCCATCACATCGGCCAGGGTCGCCCGACGGTAACGACGCACGCTGGGAAACTGGTTGGGCACGCGGAGCGCATCCAGAGGCGACGACAGCGCCTCTATCTGGCTCATCTCGCGACGGATGTCGAAGCAGTCCTGCACGAGCTGCTGCAGGCCCTTCTCCTCGGCTGGAAACAGCCGTGCGTGAGCCGCCACGAACTCCTCCAGGCGCGAGGGAACGCGCAGGCTCAGATCCGGGTAGTGGGCCACATAGCAGGGCTCCACCCGTTCGAACTCGCAGCGGTCTCGCACTCCCAGACCCTCCAGCAGGCGGTGCACCAGTCCGCCGCCCTCGAAGGTCACGGGCTCGCAGCCGCCCACCAGGTGCACGGCCGAATCGAAGAGGAATCTCCCTCGCCGGAAGGCATGGGCATAGCCACCGGGACGGTCGTGGCGCTCGACCACCAGGACGCTGCGACCGGAGCGGGCCAGCAGGGCCGCGACCGTCAGGCCCCCGATGCCGCTTCCCACCACGATCACGTCGTATGCATCGCGCCGGGCTTCTGCGTGGAAACGCACTAGTACACCTTCAGTGCTTTCGGATCCTCGTGTCGGATCCCGTGCTGGATCATGAAGTCCAGCATGCCCAGGCTGTAGCGCTTCGTCGTCGCTTCGCCGGTGAAGACCCTTGGCATGTGCTTGGCGAAGTGGAAGTCCAACAGGCGCCCGGGCACGGTCTCGCGCATGGCCTCGCCCACGCGGATCAGCGTGAACAACCTGCCGTCGTACCAGTAGCTCGCCACCCGCTGCCAGCCGGTCAGGTGGCGCGTCACGTGAGACTCGTAGCGTTGCAGGGCGCGATCGCCTCCCCGCAGCAACGCACCGGCCAGCTCCGTGGCGCCGTCCATACCGATCAGCATACCGCTGGAAAAAACGGGATCGACGAAACCGAATGCGTCGCCCACCAACGCCCATCCATCACCCGCGCCTCGCCGGGTGATCGACTGGTAGTTCGTGTACTTGACCACCGGCGTGAGCCGTTCTGCGTTCCGCGCCCAGATGCGCGTCATGGGATCGTGACGCAGGAAGGCGTCGAACTGCTCCTCCACCCCCGCGCCGAACTCACGCAGGTGATCCGACGGCACCACCAGGCCCACCGAAACCCGGCCCTGCAGCGGGATCCGCCAGCCCCAGCCCCGCGACAGGCGATCGGTGTGGACGTTGCCCTCCACCTCGAGCGCAATGCCGGAACAGTGCGCGTGCAACGCAGTGTCGCGGCGGGAGCCGATCTCCGTGGGCAGATGCAGCAGCCGCGCGATCAGACGCGAGCGGCCCGTGGCATCCACGATGAAGTCCGGCGAGGTCGAAAACAATCCCTTGGTCGCTGCCAGGCTGTCCTCGGCGAGGCGCAAGCGGTCTCCCGCTCCGACCCGCTCGACCCGGGCGCTGTGATCGAAGACGTGGGCGCCGGCCGCAATCGCCGCCTTGCGCACCGAGGCGTCGAAGAGATCGCGGGGCACGTTCCAGGAGTAGGGCGTGCGGGCCTTGCGCACCTCGTCGAAGCGCAGGCTGATGACGTCACCCGGCCCCAGGCAGAACGTGGCCCCGGGCTTGTAGACGCTGTACGACTTGACCTCTTCCTCGATTCCTAGCTGGCGCAGGAAGGGGACGATGGCGGGAACCAGCGACTCGCCGATCACGATCGGGGGGCGCTTTCCGCGCGCGAACAGGGCGACGCTGACGCCCCGACGCGCCAGCAGAGCCGCGACCGTGGCGCCGGCGGGGCCGTCGCCGATGACCGCCACGGTACGGACACGTCGTTGCGGCATGCCGGCGGACCATAATGCAGGGCTTCCGGGCGATCAATTCGCCCTCCCGGCGGCTTCCTTGAAAAGTGCCAGGGAGGGTGCGACACCTTCGCCGACGCGCCCGAGGCGCCAGAGGGGGAAACATGACGTCGGAGACCGCCGGTTGGACGCGGACGGCCCTGGTAGAACGGGTGTTCTCGATCCTGCGCGACGATCTCCTGGATGTGGGAGTGGACTTCACGCCCCAGTCGAACCTGGTGGAGGCGGGACTCGACTCCCTCGCCGTCACCCAGCTCATGCTGGCCATCGAAGAAAGTGCCGGCGTCTGGGTCGACGAGAGCCTGCTCACCCCGGAGAACCTCGAGAGCGCCGAGTCACTCGCGGCCTGTGTGTATGACCAGCTCGCGAGCGCCTGATGCCATTCCGCTGACCGGCGCCGACTGCTTTCTTCGCGCCTTCGACGCCGAGGGACGGCGCTACAACGGCTCGAGTCACCTGGCCCAGCTGGTATTGCGGCTGGGCCCTGGGCTCGACCCGGAAACCCTCGGTGCTCGGATCGTCGAGGCGGCTGCCGCCAATCCCGTGCTTTCCTCTCCCATCGGGCGCCGTTTCGGAGTGGGAGCGCCGGAATACCGCACGCGCCAAGCGCCCCGCTGCGCTCCGCCACGACTCCAGGTGCATCGGGCCGACGCCCCTGCGTGGGTCGCTCCCGGCGCCGCGCCCGTGCCGCCGGTCTTCTTCGAGCGCCTCAACGACCGCTTCGATCCCCGGCGGGGAGATCTGCTGCGTCTGGATCTGGTGGTCTACCCGGACGCGGCTGCCGACCTGGCGTTCACGTGGCTCCACATGCTGTTCGACGGCTCCGGGAGCGAGCGCTTCGTGGCATGGCTCGACGCCTACCATCGAGGAGAAGCCGGTGCCGATGCCCCCAGCGCGTCGGATGCAGAGATCCGGGCGAAGCAGCCGCCGATCCCGCTCGGCTCGCGGGACCGCGGGCAGCAGGCCATGCGCTGGCAGGGGTTCGTGCGCGGCATGGCGCAACACCCTCCCCGCTCCCTGGCCGGTGGCCGGCGACGCGTGCCCCAGGACCTGCGTTACCGGGTCGTCACGCTGGATCCGGCACGGACCCGCGTCGTCACGGAACGCGCCAGCGCCCTGGCCGGATTCCTGACTCCCATGTTGTTCTACCTGGCGGCCAGCATTCGTGCACACGCCGCGGTCTTCCAGGCGCGGAACCAGCAACCCGGGAGCTACGTGGTCCCGCTCCCGGTGAACCTGCGAGCCAAGGGCGGCGTGGGCGCCACGTTCCGCACCCACGTCTCGCTGGTGTGGTTCCAGGTGGTGCCGGAGCAGGTCGGCGACCTCGAGGAGCTGATCGAAGAGCTCAAATCCCAGCGTCGACGCGTCATCAAGGAAGGCCTGATCGAGGCGGGAACCGCCGCCATGGACTTTGCCCGCTACGCGCCGTCCCGCGTCTACGCCGCCATGGCCCGCCGCACGCTGCGGGGAGAACTCTGCTCGTTCTTCTTCGCCTACACGGATCAGTTCCTGCCCGGCCTCGATCACTTCTTCGGAGCCGAGATCCGCGGCGGCTTCCCGGCACCCTCGGTGCCGGCATCACCCGGGAGCGGTGCCATCGTGTGCCTGCGAGGCGATCGTCTCAACTTCACGCATGTCTACCAGCGAAGCGCACTCCACGACGACGAGCTCGATTGCTTTCGCGACCGCTTCATCGGCGATCTGCTGGGAAGCTCCTGACCGTGCCGGAGCCCGCAGCGTTCGACGTGGCAGTCATCGGGGGCGGATCCGCCGGGGTCGCCGCCGCCCTGGCCGCCTCGCAGCAGGGCGCGCGCACGCTTCTGGCGGAGCGCGACCCGCTACTTGGAGGCAATGTCAGCGCTGCCCTGGTCCACACCATCTGCGGTCTGTACCTGGCAACCGGGGACGGACCGGCGGAATATGCGCACGCCGGACTGCCGCGCCGATTCGCGGAGGGGCTGCGAGCGGCCGGGGGAGCTGGCGGGCCGGAGCGCGCGGGTCGGGTCTGGTTCCTGCCCATGCGTCCGCCCGTGTTCGCGGACTACGCCGCAAAGCTGTGCGCAAATCGCCCCGGACTGGACGTTCGCACCGGAACCCGGCTGGTGGGGGCCCGGCTGGCAGCGGACTCCGAGTCGGAACTGGAACTCGCCGGCGCCGACGGCCGACACGAGCGGCTCGGGGCCCGCATCGTGATCGACACGACGGGCGATGCGGCGGTTGCAGACCTGGGAGGCGCCGAGCTGGCCGTCGATCCGGGCGATGCCCTCCAGCATCCCTCCTACATCTTCGAGATGGCCGACGTGGACACCGCCGAGCTGGTGGGCTTCACGCGACTCCAGATGAGCTACGCCGTGGCCGGCGCCGTCCGCAGCGGCGACCTGCCCTCGGGTTGCGAATCCGTGGTGGCGCGCGCCAGCGGCGAACCCGGCGCGGTGTACGTGACGCTTGGCGTGCCCAAGCTGCCGGAGCGTCCCTACGCCCCTCTCGATCCGGACTATCGCGAGGCGCTCGAAGCCAGCGCGCGGCGCAGCGCGGAGGCCGTGGCACGCTTCCTGCGGGAAACGCGGCCCGCCTTCCGCGGGAGCCGGGTGAGCCGCTGGCCACAACGGATCGGAATTCGCGAAACCCGCCGCCTGCGCGGGCGCGTGGAACTCGACCGCGACCACGTGCTCCGCGGCCAGCGATGCGACGACGAAGTGGCCGTGTCGACCTGGCCCATCGAGCTCTGGCACGACCACCGGCGCGCCACCTTCGAGTATCCCGAGTCGGCGTGCTCGGTTCCGCTCGCGGCATTGGTGAGCCGCTCCCACCCGCGCCTGGGAATGGCGGGGCGTTGCCTTTCGGCGAGCCACGAAGCCCACGGCGCCCTGCGCGTGATCGGCACGTCCATGGCCACCGGCGAGGCCATCGGAACCGCGGCCGCCCTGGCCGCCGACGGAAATCTCAGCCTGGCCGAGATTGCGCCCGCGCAGGTACGCGCAACCCTGTCCCGAGACGGCGAACGGGAGAATCGGCGATGACGGTGATCGACCGGATTCGCGATCGCGCGGCGCAGGCCGGCGACCGGCCGGCCATACAAGTTGACGGCGGCCTACGCGGAGAGGTTGACGGAGACCTACGCGGAGACGCGATTGTCACGTACGCGGACCTGGTGGCTAGATTCGACGACCACGCGGATCGCCTTCGCCGCGCGGGCGTCGTCAGCGGCGACCGGGTGGGGCTCATGGCGCGCCAGGGCTCCGGTTTCATCGAGGCGGCGCTGGGCGTGCTGGCGGCCGACGCGTGTGTGGTTCCGATTCCCGACGACGCCAAGGGCCCGGTGCTCGACGAGTTCGCCAGGCGCGCCCACCTGCAGCATCTGCTGCGCGAGGACGAGGGTTTTGAGTGCCGCACGCTCGCCGGCGTGCCGCCCCTGGACGGAGACGGGGACGAGGCGTTCCGGGCGCTGCACCCGGCGTATCTCCGCTTCACGTCGGGAACCACCAGCGAGCGCAAGGGGGTGATCCTGGGGCACGACACCATCGAGGCTCGACTGGCGGCGGCCAACCGGGGCCTGGCCATCGGACCTGGCGATCGCATCCTGTGGCTACTTCCCATGGCCCACCACTTCGTGGTGTCGATCCTGCTCTATCTGCGCTACGGCGCCAGCCTGCTGTTGCCGCGCGGGCCGCTGGCGCGAACCGTGCTGGAATTCTGCCAGCGCTCGGCTCCCAGCGTGCTCTACGCCTCCCCCTATCACTTCAACCTCCTGGCAAAGGACATCTCGGACGCGAAGCTCCCCGGCGTTCGTCTGGCAATCTCCACCGGCGACGGCCTGCGCGTCGAGATCGCCGGGCGCTTTCGCGAACGCTTCGGATTCCCGCTGGGGCAGGCCCTGGGCATCATCGAGGTGGGGCTGCCCGCGATGAATCTCGAGCACGCCGACACCAAGCCAGGAGCCCTGGGTCGACCGCTCCCAGACTTCGACATCTGGCTCCGCGGCGACGACGGCCGCCGACTCGAGGGAGAGACCTCGCCCACACGTTCGGGCGAGATCTGCATTCGCGGCCCTGGGCTCTTCGACGCCTACCTGGATCCCTGGACGCCGGCGCCGCGGCTGCTTGAGCCCGACGGCTTTCGCACCGGCGACCAGGGCTGGTTCGACTCCGATGGCGATCTCCACCTGGTGGGTCGACGCGCGAACCGAATCAACATGGCCGGCATGAAATTCTTCAGTGAGGAGGTGGAGGCCGTGCTCGACCGCCACCCGGCCATCGGGCGCAGTCGGGTCTTCGGTCGCGCTCATGTCCATCTGGGAGAGATCCCAGTGGCCGAGATCGTGCTGCGCAATCCGGGCCACGCGCCGTCGCGTCGGGACCTGAATGCCCACTGCCGCAAGGCGCTCGAGACCTTCAAGATCCCGCGGGAATTCGTGGTGGTAGACGATCTCGCGCGGACCGAGACCGGCAAGCTGAGGCGTACGCTTCAGTAGCCCTGACTACGCGAATCGGAGACCGTCACCACCACCGCGTCGTAATCGCACCATCCGTTGCGCAGGTGGATCTCGCCGCCCGGCGCCGCGGGAAACTCCACCGAGACGGCGCCCTCCGGACGACCACGGACCCGCTCGAAGACGCGACTGGTGAGCCTACCGCCCCACCAGAATTCGGTGATCCGGGTTCCTTCGCGAACCGCCTGGGTCGCGCTCTCGTAGAAGGGTGCGGACTGGAGAGTGGCGAACTCGATGCGGTGGATGTCGCGCAGGATGTTGCGCGGCGGCAGGGGCGAAGCCCGCCCCAGCAGATCGTGCACCTCCACCCGGGTTCCCCGCTGGGTCAGCACGAACGCCTTGGCGCCCAGGGTCGTGAAGCCCACCACCACCAGCTCGTCGCCACTCTTCTGCACGGCCAGGTCGAATCCAGCGTTCACGGAGCCGGAGGTCACGCGCATGCGCTGGCTCACCACGAAGTCGCCGGGGATCTCGCCGGTGGGAACCAGGAAGCC
>JAQBHB010000063.1:0-13923 GCA_032128115.1 Deltaproteobacteria bacterium
GCGCGCTGCTCGGGGAGCAGATCGATCACGGGATGCGGTGTGTTGGGATCGACCTCGGTCGAGTTGGCGCCGGCGAGCCCGGCGACGTGGCGCGCGAACTCGATCACCGAGAACTGCATGCCGAAGCAGATGCCCAGATACGGGATCTTCTTCTCGCGGGCGAAGCGCACCGCCGCGATCTTGCCCTCGGCGCCACGGCCACCGAAGCCGTGGGGCACCAGGATGCCGTCCACGCCGGAAAGGCGCGTGGTATCGTCGAGTTTCTCCGAGTCGAAATATTCGATCCGCACCCGGGCCTGGTTGGCGAAGCCCCCGTGGTAGAGCGCCTCGTTCAGGCTCTTGTACGACTCGGTGAGATCCGTGTACTTGCCCACCATCCCGATGGTGACTTCCCACTCCGGGTTGGCCACGCGCTGCATCAGCTCGTGCCAGGGCTTGAGGTTCGGCGCGCCGGTCCAGATGTTCAGGCGCTGAACGATCTTGTCGTCGAGGCCCTCGTTGTGGAGGATCAGCGGCACCTCGTAGATGGTCTCCACGTCCTTGGCGGTGATCACCGCGTCTTCGTCCACGTTGCAGAAGAGCGCGATCTTGGCCTTGACGGCCCGCGGCAGGAAGCGGTCGGTGCGGCACAGGATGATGTCGGGCCCGATGCCCACGGTGCGAAGCTCCTTCACCGAGTGCTGCACGGGCTTGGTCTTGAGCTCGCCGGCCGTGGCCACGTAGGGCACCAGCGCGATGTGGATGTAGCAGACGTTGTCGCGGCCCACGTCGGCGCGCACCTGACGGATGGCTTCCAGGAAGGGCAGCGATTCGATGTCGCCCACGGTGCCGCCCACTTCGGTGATCAGGACGTCCACGTCATCGGCGGCCAGATGGATCCGCGACTTGATCTCGTCGGTCACGTGGGGGATCACCTGGACGGTGCCGCCCAGGTAATCGCCGCGGCGCTCCTTGGAGAGCACCGAGTCGTAGATCTGACCCGCGGTGGCGTTGTTCACCCGGCCCATGGGGGCGTGGCTGAAACGCTCGTAGTGACCCAGGTCCAGGTCGGTCTCCGCCCCGTCGTGGGTCACGTAGACCTCACCGTGCTGAAGGGGATTCATCGTGCCCGGGTCGATGTTCAGATACGGGTCGAGCTTCAGGAACGTGATGCGAAGCCCGCGGGCCTCGAGCAGCGCGCCGATGGATGCGGAGGCGAGCCCCTTTCCCAGCGAGGAGAGCACCCCGCCAGTCACGAAGATGTATTTGGTCTGCCTGGACAACCGAATCCCCCTTCAGCGCACCCGGGCCGCCGGTTCGTCCCGCACGGCGTCGGACACACGCACGCCGTGGATGGGAACAAACGGCTCGGGAAGCGAGTCATGCGGAAAGAACCGGGTATCGAGGGTCTCCTCGTATACCTCGCGTCGGGTGGCCTCGAGCACGGACTCGCCGGGCTCCACGTAGCCGCCGGGCAGGCCCCAGCAGCCGTTGTCGCTGCGCTGCATCAGAAGCAGATGGCGCGCGCCCCGCTCGCGCCAGACCACCGCCGAAACGGAGAGCCGGACCTCGGTGGGATCCGTCGCCAGGTACCGCGTGGTCACGACGGGCGCGAGCGCGGGCCGTACATGCCCGACACCCCTGCACAGCGGGTGCAGGTCGAGCGCAAGAGCAAGGCTTTCAGGGGCACCATCCAGACCCGGAGTGGTTTGACGGTGTTTAGCGTGCCCCTCCCGCGCCGTCAAACTGCGCGGGCGTGAGACGCCGTTACGGAAGCAGCGCGGATTCGAGAAGTCCCAGCTCTTCCGGGAGTCCCCGCATGAGGTTTGCACACTGAACTGCCTGCCCTCCGGCACCTTTCACCAGATTGTCCAGGGCCGAGAGCAGCACCAGCGTGCCCGTGCGTTCGTCGGAAAAGGCGGCCACGTCGCAGAAGTTGGTGCCTCGCACCGAGGCCAGATTCGGAGTGGCCCCTGCCGGCAGCACCCGCACGAAGCGCTCGTCGGCATAGGCCCGCTCGAGCACCGCCCGCGCGTCGGCGGCCGAGAGCGGCGACCGGGGCTGGGCATACACCGACGTGGCGATACCCCGGGTGGTGGGGATCAGATGGGGCACGAAGGTGATCAGCACCGGTTCTCCCGCCGCGGTGCTGGCTTCCTGCTCGATCTCCGGTCCGTGACGATGCGCGGCCACCTTGTAGGCCATGCAGTTCCCGTCCAGCTCGGCGAACAGGAACTCGGCGGCCAGCTTGCGCCCAGCGCCGGAGACGCCCGACTTGGAATCCACAAGCACGCGCCCGGTCTCCAGCAGCCCGGCCCGCAGGAAGGGCACCAGGGGCAGCAGCGCCCCGGTCGGGTAGCAGCCGGCCACCGCCACCAGGGGAGCCCCGCGCAGGGCTTCGCGGTGGAGCTCCGGCAGGCCGTAGACGGCCTCGGGCAGCAGTTCCGGGGCCGGATGCTCGCCATACCAGGCCTGGTAGGTGGCAAGGCTCCCCAGACGGAAGTCCGCCGAGAGGTCGGCCACGGGCACACCCGCCCGGCGCAGGGTGGCCACCGTGGGGGCCGAGGCGGCGTGGGGCAGTGCCGTAAATGCCAGGTCCACCTTGCGGGCCAGGGTCTCCGGGTCGTTGGCCTCGAAGGCCAGATCCAACTGGCCGCGAAGGGCCGGGAAGGCGTCGCCCACGGATTGTCCGGCTCGCTGCTCTGAAGTCACCGCCACCAGCTCGAAGATGGGGTGACGCAGCAGGATCCGGACGATCTCCAGGCCCGTGTACCCGCTGGCTCCGACGACTGCGACGCGCATGATGTCATCTCCCCGAAAAAGAAACGGGAGGCCACTCGGCCTCCCGTACCCACATCGGATGATCGGCCGATTAGCGCTTGGAGAACTGGTAACGAGCGCGCGCGCCTCGCTGACCGTACTTCTTGCGCTCCTTCTTGCGGGCGTCGCGGGTCAGGAAACCCTTGCGCTTCAGGGCTCCCCGCATCTCCGGGTCGTTCTTCTCCAGTGCCCGCGCGATGCCGTGGCGCAGGGCGTCGGCCTGCCCGGCCACGCCGCCGCCGGTGATCTTGGCGGTTACGTCGAAACGCGACTCGGCACCCACGGCCTCGAAGGGCTCCTGCAGGCGCATGAGCAACACCTCGCGCGGAAAGTATTCGGCCATGGGTTTGCCGTTTACCAGCACCTGGCCCGTCCCCAGCCGCATTCGAACGCGCGCGATCGCGGTCTTGCGCTTGCCGGTCGCGGCGAATTCCTGGACTTCAGCCAACCTCGAGAACCTCCGGCTGTTGGGCCTCATGGGGATGGTCCGGCCCGCAGTAGACCTTGAGTTTGCGGAACATCTGTCGCCCCAACGAGTTATGGGGAAGCATGCCGCGCACGGCGGTTCGCACCACCCGGTCGGCGTGGGCCGACTGCAGCAACTTGTCGGCGGTGATCGACTTCACGTGGCCCGTATAGCCCGTGTGGTGTTGGTAGATCTTCTGCTCGCGCTTGCGTCCCGTGAGCTTCACCTTCTCGGCGTTGACCACGATGATGTAGTCGCCGGTGTCGGCATGCGGCGTGAAGAGCGGCTGGTGCTTGCCGCGCAGGCGGCTCGCCACGGCGGTGGCGAGGCGCCCAAGCACCTGGTCGTCGGCATCCACCAGGTACCAGCGCTTCTCCACATCGCCGGGTCGGGCGCTGCGCGTTGCGCCATGCACTTGCACTCCCACGCCGGACTCCTCGCAAGGCGGTTTCGAGACCGGCAATGGGTACCCGAAGCCCCGCCCAGCGTCAAGCGGGGTGCTGGGGTAAGGCTCTGAATTCTCTTCGGAATCAGTACTCGACCCGGACTAGGGTCAGGCCGTGGGCGGGGGCCGAGAGCCCCGCGCGGCTGCGATCGCGGGCCGCCAACAGAGCCGCCATGCCGTCTTGCGAGCGCCGCCCCAGTCCGACCTCCACCAGGGTCCCGGCCAGGCCTCGCACCATGCGGCGCAGGAAGCCATCGCCCTGCACCCAGAGCCGGATCTCCCCGCGGGCCTCGCCCTCCAGCTCCAGGCGCGAGATCGTCCGAACGGTGCTGGTCACCGACGAGCCCGTGGTCTGGAGGGAGGCGAAGTCGTGTCTTCCCACCAGAGCCGTCGCGGCCTGTCGCATGGCCGAAACATCCAGGGGGGCCGGTACGTGCCAGAAGCGGGCGCTCCGTAGGGGCGAGCGGTCTTCTCCGTTCCAGACGGCGTAGCGATAGAGCTTCGCGCGGGCGTCGCGCAGGGCGTGAAATCCATCGGGCGCGGCCTCGGCCCGCAACACCACCAGGTCGGGCCCCAGGTGGGCGTTCAGGGCCTTGTAGAGGACCTGGGGCGAGAGCTCCGACGCAACCGGAGCGCTCGCCACCTGGCCCTCGGCGTGGACCCCCGCGTCGGTGCGGCCGGCCCCGATCACCCGCACCCGCTCTCCGGTGATGGCCGCGAGGGCGTCTTCCAGGGCGCCCTGCACGCTGCGCACGCCGCCCCGCTGCACCTGCCAGCCGGCGAATGCCCGTCCGTCGTACTCGAGAGTGAGCCGGATGCAGGGCACCGTCGCGGGCGCTCAGTCGCTCCGCACGTGCGCCGCGGCGAGCCCGACCACGTTGGCGGCCGTCAGCGACAGGGGATCGGCGGCGAGCCACAGCAGCAGGCCGCGGTCGCTGGAGGGATCGCGTCGCAGGCGCCCCACCAGCACGACATCGCGCCCCGAGGCGCTGCGGGTGCTGAGGCGCTCGCCCCCGTCCTTCCAGAACTCGATGCCCGGCGCCCCGTCCAGGACGGCCGCCGCCTGGTTCGGATCGAGCGCCTCGCGCGTCTCGATGGACAGCACGGCGCCATGACCCACGAACGCCGGCACCTGGACACAGGTCACTCCCAGGCGCACATCGGGCTCGAGCAAGCGCGACAACGCCCGGGACTGGCTGGCCTCGTGGGCGCTGGGGCCCCCCGCCTCGCCCACGACTCCCACCGCCGGCAGGCAGTCGAAGGCCACGGGCTGGGCGAAGACGTCCGGCGCCGGAGACTCGGTCTGGCTGAAGATCGCGAGCGCTTCCCGGTAGAGCGACTCGATCCCGTCGCGGCCACCCACCGACGCGGCCTCGAGACCCGTGCCGCTCACGCGCACCAGGCCCGCGGCACTAGCCAATGGACGCAGCACCAGGCTCCAGGCCAGGGCCAGACCGCCGGCGGCCGCCACCAACGGAGACCGGGCAGCCGCGCCGGGCTCTTCCAGGGCGGCCACCCGCAGGGGCACGTCACCCTGCGTGGCCAATGCTCCCGAGCAGTCGATGCACGGCACCTCGGCGTGGAGCGCCTGACGCGCCAACTCGAGCGACTCCGCCGGTGGCGCGCACAGCAGCAGCAGGTCGATCCCCCGCAGGCTCGGCGGCTCGCCGAAGACCGGGTAGACCTCCCCCTGGAAATCGATGTCGTTTCCCACCGATTGATCGGTGGCCACGGCCACCAGGTCGCGCACCCGAATGTCCGAGGCCTCGAGTGCGCGCAGCACCTCGCTGCCCAGGGCCCCGGTGGCTCCCACCAGCCCGATGCGTGTTCCCATGGTTGCCATCAGCTCGCCCCCAGCTGTTCCAGCACGTGATCCCCCATGGCCGCGCAGCCCGTAATGGGAGCGTCGTCTCCGGGCGCCACCAGATCGGCCGTGCGGTAGCCCTTGTCCAACACCGCCTCCACCGCGTCGCGCACGGCGCGAGCCGCCTCGGGTGCCTCGAGCGAATGCTCCAGCAACAGGGCCGCCGACAGGATCGCCGCCAGGGGATTCGCGACATCGGCCCCGGCGATGTCCGGGGCCGAGCCGTGCACGGGCTCGAACAGACCGATGCCGCCCTCGCCCAGGCTTGCCGAGGGCAGCATGCCCAGGGATCCGGTGATCATGGCCGCCTCGTCCGACAGGATGTCGCCGAACAGGTTGCTGGTCACGATCACGTCGTAGTCGCGAGGCTGGCGCAGCAGCAGCATGGCCATGGAGTCCACCAACTGGTGGCTGAGTTCGATGTCCGGATAATCCTTCGAGACCTCCTCGAGCACCGAAACCCAAAGCTGCGAAACTTCCAGGACGTTTGCCTTGTGCACGTGGCAGAGCTCGCGCCGGCGACGGCCCGCGGCCTCGAAGGCCACGCGGGCGATGCGATCGATCTCGACCTCGTCGTAGACCATGGTGTTGCGGGCCTCGCGGCGCCCATCCACCAGCGCGATGCCGCGCGGCTCGCCGAAGTAGAGACCGCCCGTGAGTTCGCGCACCACCAGCAGGTCGATACCTTCCACCACCTCGCGCTTCAGGGTCGAGGCGTCGGCCAGGGCCGGAAACACGGTGGCCGGCCGCAGGTTGGCGAACAGGCCCAATTCCTTGCGGATGCGCAGCAGTCCCCGCTCCGGCCGGGTGTCCACCGACAGGGCGTCCCACTTCGGGCCGCCCACGGCGCCCAGAAGCACCGCGCTGCAGGTACGCGCCCGGTCGAGTACGTCGTCGGCGAGTGGCGTGCCGCACGCGTCGATGGAGGCGCCTCCGATCAGCCCCTCCTCGAACCCGAGGCCCAGCGAAAAACGCGCAGCCACAGCCTCGAGAACGCGCCGCGCCTGGGCCGTCACTTCGGGACCGATCCCGTCACCGGGGAGAATCAGGATTCGATGCATGGTCTCCCGGGGCCGCGGGTCGCGCGTATGCGGACCCCGGCCAGGCCGTTTCCGTTCCCCGCTAGATACCCTTGGGCTCGGAGACATCGTGCCGGCGCTTGTGCCAGGCAAGTTTGTTGATCGCGTGCACGTAGGCCTTGGCGCTGGCTACGATGATGTCCGGGTCGGCGCCGTGGCCGATCACGCGGCGACCGTCCTCGCAGACGGTCACCGACACCTCGCCCTGGGCATCCATGCCGCCCGTGATGGCATTCACCTGGAAGCGCAGCAGATCGCTCTTGGTTTCGGTGATCTCGGCGATGGCCTTGAAGACCGCATCCACGGGGCCCACGCCCAGGGCCGTGGCCTTGTGGGACTCGCCGTCGATGAGGAGGGCCACGGTCGCGGTGGGCTTGGCGAAGGTTCCGCTCAAGACCGAGACCTCAGCGACCGCCAGGCGGTCGTCGCCGCGAATCGTCGTGTCCGCCACGATGGCTTCCAGGTCCTCGTTGAAGATCGTCTTCTTCTTGTCGGCCAGGTCCTTGAAGCGCCGGAAGGCCAGCTGGAACTCCTCGCCCTCGAGTTCCAGCCCCAGCTCGCTCAGGCGATCCCGGAAGGCGTGGCGCCCGGAGTGCTTGCCAAGCACCAGCTCGTTCGAGGGCCGGCCGATCGACTGCGGCGACATGATTTCGTAGGTGATGGGGGCCTTCAGCACCCCGTCCTGGTGGATGCCCGCCTCGTGGGCGAAGGCGTTGTCGCCCACGATGGCCTTGTTGGGTTGTACCGGGATGCCGATGATGGACGAGAGCAGCCGGCTCGTGGCATAGATCTCGGTGGTATTGACCCTCGTGGCGATCCCGGCGAAGACGTCCGGCCGGGTCTTGATCGCCATCACCACCTCTTCCATGGAGGTGTTGCCGGCGCGCTCGCCGATTCCGTTCATGGTGCACTCGATCTGGCGAGCGCCCGCCAGCACGGCGGCCAGACTGTTGGCCACCGCGACCCCCAGATCGTCGTGGCAGTGAACGGCGAAGACCACGCCGTCGGCGCCGGGAACGTTCTCGCGCAGGTAGGTCACCAGCTGGGCAAACTCGGCGGGCTGGGTGTAGCCCACGGTGTCGGGCACGTTGAGCGTGGAGGCCCCGGCCCGGATCGCCACGTCGAAGACCTGCACGAGAAACTCCCAGTCGGAGCGGGTGGCGTCCTCGGCCGCGAACTCCACGTCGTCGCAGTAGCCCCGCGCCTGGCTCACGGCCCGCTCCACCTCGGCCAGCACCTGCTCGCGATTCATGCGCAGCTTGTGCTCCATGTGGATGTCGCTGGTGGCGATGAAGGTGTGGATCCGCGGCCGGGCTGCGTCTTCCAGGGCCCGGGCCGCCCGCTCCACGTCTTCCCTGGACGTGCGGGCCAGACCGCACACGCTGCACTCGCGAAGCTCGCGGGCCACCGCCCGCACCGCCTCGAAGTCGCCCTCGCTGGCGATGGGGAAGCCCGCCTCGATGACGTCCACGCCCAGGCGTTGCAGCTGGCGCCCCAGGGCCAGCTTCTCCGTCAGGTTCATGCTGCAGCCGGGAGCCTGTTCCCCGTCGCGCGGGGTCGTGTCGAAGATGCGGATGAAGTCGGTCTCGTGCTTGCTCATGGTCTTCCTTCTCGCGGGTCCCTGCGGTCCATGCGATGCGGCCCGCCCTCAGCTCTCGGCGGGCGTCGGCGGCGCGGTCTCGACGATCTCCTCCAACGGGCGCTTGGTCTGCCACCGCCACAGCCACTCGACCGGGCCCCACACAGTGTAGAGCACGCCCACCAGGAAGAGGCTCGGTGCCGGCTCCTGCACGATCAGGGCGAGGGCAAAGACCGCGCAGACCAGGGTCCCGAACGAGTGGCGCAGATCGACCTCCTTGAAGCTGCGATACGGGATCGGGCTCACCATCAGCAGTCCCACCACGGCCACCCCGGCCGCGAGCGCCAGTTCGGGCACCTCCAGCACCACTCCGCGCTCGCGCAGGAAGTCCCCGAAGAGCAGCGTAGTAGCCACCACTCCGGCTGCCGCGGGGCTCGGCAGCCCCTCGAAGCGCCCGCGGTAGCGGGGCTTGTTCACGTTGAATCGCGCCAGTCGCAGGGCCGCGCAGGCCGAGAACAGGAAGGCCATGATCCAGCCCGTGCGCCCAAGCACTTGCAGGTTGCCGGCACTGAAGGCCAGCATGGCCGGGGCCACGCCGAATGACACCGTGTCGGCGATGGAGTCGTACTCGACGCCGAAGCGGCTGACGGACTTGGCCAGACGCGCCACCCGGCCATCCAGGATGTCGCACACCATCGCCAGCACGATGGCCACGGCCGCCCGATCGGGCCGCCCCGTGAAGGCCTGCACGATGGCGTAGAAGCCGAAGAACAGGTTCGCGGTGGTGATCAGATGCGGCAGCAGGTAGAGGCCACGGCGCGGCCCCCGGCGTCGCCGCCTGCGCTTGCGGCCGATTCCGAAGCGTCCCCTGCGGGGAACGTCGTCTGTCGGTTCCGTCACTCGTCAGCCTCTCGTGTCGCATCTTCGAGGCGCGCCAGCAGGCTGCTGCCACCCCGTACGCGATCCCCCCGCTTCACGCACACCTGGGTGCCCAGGGGCAGCACCACGTCCGTGCGCGACCCGAAGCGGATCAGCCCGTAGCGGACGCCGCGGCCCACCCACTCCCCCACCTGGGGATGGCACACGATACGACGGGCAATCAGGCCGGTGATCTGGGCCACCTGGATGCGTTCCCCGAGAGCGGTTTCCAGGGTCATGGTACACCGCACGTTCTGCGCCTCGGCCCTGCGGTCGAAAGCGGCCAGGAACTTCGTGCCCCCCCACGTAAGCGATCGCACGCGGCCCGCGACGGGGCAGCGATTCACGTGGACGTTGAAGACCGACAGGAAGATCCCGATGCGCAGGGCCTTCGATCCATCGGGCTGCTCGATCTCGCCCACTTCGAGCACGCGGCCGTCGGCGGGCGACACCACATCGCGTTCGTCGCCGGGGATCTCGCGCGGCGGGTTGCGGAAGAAGAAGGCCACGAACGCCGTCAGGCCCATCAGCACGAAGCCCACGACCTGCCAGCCCAGCACCCCCGCGAAGCCGGCCAGCACCAGGGGCGCGATGGCCAGCACGAAGGCGTCGCGAACGACGAGTTCGGTGGGGCGCTCCTCGAAGAGATGCGGCTCCGTCGCGGTCGTATCGCCGTGGTCGGCCATGTCAGTTCCGGGAGCGGTCGACCAGCTGCTTTTCCTTGAGCCAGGGCATGAGGCCCCGCAGCCGCGCGCCGACCGCCTCCATGGGATGCACCTCGGCGCGCTTTCGAAGCGCGTTGAACGAGATGCCGCCGGCCTTGTTCTCCAGCACGAACTCTCGCGCGAACCTGCCCTCCTGGATCTCTTTCAGGATCTCGCGCATGCGTTCGCGCACCGAATCGTCGATGATGCGCGGTCCGCGGGTGAGGTCGCCGTACTCCGCGGTATTCGACACCGAGTAGCGCATGTTGGCCACGCCGCCTTCGTAGATCAGGTCGACGATCAGCTTCACCTCGTGGATGGTCTCGAAGTAGGCCATCTCCGGCGAATAGCCCGCCTCCACCAGGGTCTCGTAGCCGGCGGCCATGAGCGCGGTGAGGCCGCCGCAGAGCACCGCCTGCTCCCCCGAACAGATCGGTCTCGGTCTCCTCGCGGAAGCTGGTCTCGATGATGCCGGCGCGGCCGGCGCCAATGCCCTTGGCATAGGCGAGGGCCACCTGCAGGGTGTCGCCGGAGGGATCCGCCGCCACCGCCACCAGCGAGGGCACGCCACGGCCCTCTTCGTAGTTCTGTCGCACGGTGTGGCCAGGACCCTTGGGCGCCACCATGAAGACGTTCAAGTCGTCAGTGGGCACGATGCCACCGAAGTGGATGTTGAAGCCATGGGCCACGGCCACGTAGTTGCCGGACTTGAGCTGGGGAGCGATCTCCTCGCGGTAGATGTCGGCGGCCGTTTCATCGGGCAGGGTCAGCATCACGATATCGGCAACGCTCGCGGCCTCCGCCGGCGTCATCACGCGGAGCCCCGCGGCCTCGGCCTTGGCCCACGACGGCGAACCCTTGCGCAGGCCCACCACCACCGAAACGCCAGACGCGTTCAGGTTCTGGGAATGGGCGTGTCCCTGGCTGCCGTAGCCGATGACGGCCACCGTCTTGCCCCCGAGGCGTCCCAGATCGGCGTCCTTGTCGTAGTAGATGTTCAATGCCATGGCGGCTCGCTGCTCCCTGTGTGGATCCAGGGATCCTCCGGATCCGACGAATGCGGTGGACACCCCGTCCCAGGCCCGGAGCGTCTCCCGAACGTATCGAATTTCCAGCGGATTCGCGTGCCGCGGGCTCAGGCCGGGTCGGGGCCCTCGAAGCGAACGCCGGTCCGCACGACCTCGGCCTCGGCGCGCCGCAGATAGCGGGGCACCAGGGTCTGGGCCTCGATACCCGCGCCCGCGAGCCACAATTCGGCCCCCAACAGGCCCACCTGGCGCGCAAGCGGCTCGGCCGCGGGGGCCTGAACGCGCACTCCCACCCCCAGGCGCTGCTGCAGCCAGTCGCCACAGATCTCGACGCCCTCCCCCACCAGGACGCACGACGCGGGGATGCGCTCGGCCAGTGCCTCGCGGGTGTAGACGCCCTCCGGCAGCCAGTCGGCCGCCACCCCGGGTGTCTCGCTGCGGGCCGCCGCGTAGACCTCGCCACGGCGGGCGTCGAGCATGGCCACCGCGGGCAGCGTGGGGTCGGACGAGGTCCGGGCCAGTGCCGCCAGCGTGGGCACCGCCACCACGCAGGGTCCCGTTCGGAAGGCCAGACCCTTCACGCTGGCGATGCCGACGCGCAGGCTCGTGAACGAGCCCGGGCCGATCGAAACGGCGAAGACGTCCAGGCTCAGGAGCGGCACGTCGCAGCGGGCCAGCAAAGCGTCGAGTGCCGGCAGGAGCGCTTCGGCCGTGGCCACGCCCGGCGTCGTCCACGCCTCGCCAAGCACCTGGCCACCGCGCAGCAACGCGAGCGAAGCGGTGCGGGTCGCGGTCTCGACAGCGAGGATCAGCGGCGCGGGGGCGCCCATGGGCTCGCGTTCCTACAGGCCGGCGCCGCGTCGCAGCCAGTCGACCACGCTCGACCAGTTGCGCGAGATGTCGTTCCAGAAGGCCAGTCCCATCAGCAGGATCAGCACGGTGAGGCCGAGCTGCTGCACGACTTCGCGGGTGCGCAGGGACAACGGACCGCGCCGCACTCCCTCCACGAGGAATACCAGGGCCTGCCCCCCGTCGAGAATCGGAATCGGCAGCAGGTTCAGGATTCCCAGGTTGATGCTGATCAGCACCATCACCTTGAGGTAGCTCTCCCAGCCGCGCCGGTAGGCGTCACCCGCCAGCTGGGCGATCCCGATGGGCCCGGCCAGTTGCTTGCGCGAGACCTCGCCAGTCACGAGCTTGCCCAGGCCGCGCAGGAACGCGTGGGTGAGGTCGACCGTCATCCCCACGGCTCGCGGGAGCGACACCAGGGGGTTGCGCACGCGGTCGATGGCGATGCTACCCGGGAGCGCACGCTCGGCGGTGATGCCCACCATGTAGCGGGTCTCTTCGAGACCCATGCCGAGTTCGTAGGTGGTGAGTTCCGGGGTCACGTCGACCCTGCGCTGCACGCCATCGCGCGCCACATCGAGTTCGAGCGTGCGGCCCTCGCTGTCGCGAACCACCTCGGCGAACGCGCCGAAGCTTGCCACCGGCGCTCCGCCCACGGTCAGCACCACGTCGCCCGCTTCGAGTCCCGCGCGCGAGGCCGCCGAGTCCGGCGTAACGCCGGTGATCACCACGCTGGCGTACCCCACGCCCAGGGCGGCGGCGCTGCCCAGTGCCGGCACCCGGAGCGTGAGCTTCTCGGGCGGATCGCCGCTGCCGCGCTCGATCCCGAACTCGACTCGACCGGTTGTCCCAGCGGCCGCGTAGGCCGCCTCGAAGCGATACCAGTCGTCCGCGGGCTCGCCGGCCACGGAAATCACGCGATCGCCGGAGCGCAGGCCAGCCGCCCGCGCCGGCGCGTCGGACCCGGCGATGGCGATTTGCGCGCGCGGCAGCGAGTCTTCCAGCCCGATCCAACCCAGGTCGCGGGTCGTACCGAATTCGTCGAGCCCCTGGCGCGCTCCGACCTCGAGTTGGGTGCGCTGTTCCGCACCATCGCGCCGGTAGACCAGTGTGGCCGTCCCGCCCGGGTTGGGGACGATGGCTCCCTCCAGATCTTCCCAGAAATCCACCGGCTGGTCGTCGACCTGGACGATCTGATCGCCGGCCTCGATCCCGGCCACGGCAGCGGGCGAGCCGGCCTCCACGGTTCCCACCAGCGTGCCGCGTCGGTCGAGCCCGATGGCCAGGATCACCATGAACACCAACACCGGCAGCAGCAGGTTCATGGCCGGACCGGCGAAGACGATCGAAAGCTTCTGCCACAGGGGACGCCCGGGCAGGGTCTCCGAGGGATGCGCCACCGCCTCCTCGTCGCTGGCGTCTTCCGTGTACTCGCCAAGCATCTTCACGAAGCCGCCCAGCGGGATCCACGCAACCACGTATTCGGTGTGGCCGCGCTTCCAGCGCAGGCGATAGCGCCCGATTCCGATCGGATTGCCGAAGCCCAGGGAGAATTTGAGCACACGCACGCCGCAGGCCTTGGCCACCAGGAAGTGCCCCAGCTCGTGCACGAAGATCAGCACGCTCAGCATCATCACGAACGCGAACAGGTACTCGAGAGCCATCAGGCCGCCTCGCCCACCCGGGCCAGCGATTCCAGCGCGCGCGCCCGGGCCCAGGCGTCGGCTTCCGCCACGTCGTCCAGATCGCGAAGCGCGCCGGCGCCGCTGCGGCCCGCGTGGGCCTCGAGCACCGCGGAGTTCACGCGGGCGATCGTGGGGAAGGCCACCTGCCCGGCCAGGAACGCAGCCACCGACACCTCGTTGGCAGCGTTCAGCACCGCGGGCGCCGCCTCGTCCGCTCGCAGGGCGGCGTAGGCCAGGTCGAGGCACGGGAAGCGCTTCGGGTCGGGCGTCTCGAAGTCGAGCCGACCCAGTGCGGCGAGATCCAACCGCGGCAGATCCAGAGGCAGGCGCTCCGGGTAGGCCAGCGCCACGGCCAGGGGCACGCGCATGTCCGGCAGCCCCAGCTGGGCCAGCACCGAGCCATCGCAGTATTCCACCAGCGAGTGCACGATCGACTGGGGATGCACCACCACGTCGACCCGCTCCGGCGGGATGTCGAACAGCCAGCGGGCCTCGATCACCTCGAGC
>JAQBHB010000064.1:0-23384 GCA_032128115.1 Deltaproteobacteria bacterium
GATTGTCTATACCGCGTGCAGGCCGCGGTCGAGCCCGTACGCGTTACGGTGGGCCCGATCGACGGCCTCTCGGAGTCTGGTTCCCAGCGCCAGCAGCGCCGCCAGCGCCGCCAGAAACGCTCGGTGCCGGTGCTCTCGATCGTGGGCTACACGAATGCCGGGAAGAGCACCCTGCTGAGGGCTCTCACCCACACCGACGTCCACGTGGCCGACCAGATGTTCGCGACCCTGGACCCCACGTCGCGGCGCCTGCGCTTCCCGCGCGAACGGGAGGTGATCATCACCGACACGGTGGGCTTCATCCGCGACCTGCCGGCCGACCTGGTGACGGCCTTCCGGGCCACCCTCGAGGAACTGACCGACGCCGACCTGTTGCTCCACGTGGTGAACGCCGCGGCCCCGGACCCGGAGCGGCGCATCGCCGCGGTCCGCGAGGTACTGAGCGGAATCGGCCTGGAAGACGCCAGGGAATTGCTGGTATTCAACCAGGTGGACCGTCTGCCGAGAGGAGTGGGAGAGTCGATCGCGTCCCGGATGGGGGGCGTGGCCATATCGGCCCTGGAGGGAAAGGGCCTGGCCGAGCTTCTGACCCGCGCCGAGCGCACACTCTGGGACGACGATCGGACGGACGCGGCCGAGCGGATCGCACAGGGGGGAAACGCATGACGCGCGCGAAGATCACCGGAACCGGCATGTATGTGCCTGAGCGGGTCGTCACCAACGACGACCTGTCGACGCTGATGGACACGAACGACGAGTGGATCCGCCAGCGCACCGGGATCGAACAGCGGCGTTGGGTTGCGCCGGGAACCCGGCCGTCCGAGCTGGGCGAGAAGGCCAGCCGGCGCGCCCTCGAGGCCGCGGGCCTCGAGCCCGGCGACGTGGACTGCATCGTGCTGGCGACCCTGTCGGCCGAGGCCGACTTCCCTGGCACATCCTACTTCCTGCAGGAGCGGCTGGGCGTGGGCGAGGTGCCGTGCTTCGACCTGCGCGCCCAGTGCAGCGGCTTCGTCTACTCCCTGGCCGTGGCCAATGGCTTCGTCTGTTCGGGCATGTTCCGTCGGGTGCTTGTCGTTGGCTGCGAGATCCACTCGACGGGCATAGACAAGACCACCGAGGGTCGCGACGTGGCCGTGATCTTCGGAGACGGCGCCGGCGCCGTGGTGATCGAAGCCAACGACGACGAGTCCGATCCGGCCGGCATCCTGGAGGTGCGCCTCCACGCCGAGGGCAAGCACGCCGATCGCCTCTGGATCGAAGCGCCCACCTCGGCGGTCGATGGACGCATCACCCAGGAGATGTTCGATCGGCGCGCCCAGTTCCCGAAGATGCAGGGCCGCTTCGTGTTCAAGCACGCGGTGACCCGCATGCCCGAGGTGCTGCTCGAAACCCTGAACGCAGCGAGCCTGAAACTCCAGGACGTGGACTGGTTCCTGTTTCACCAGGCCAATCTGCGGATCAACGAGTACGTGTCCCAGGCTCTCGAGATTCCGGCGGAGAAGTGCTTCAACAACATCCAGCGCTACGGCAACTGTTCCGCCGCCTCGATTCCCATGCTGCTCGACGAGGTGGTGCGCGACGGCCGCCTGAAGCCCGGCCAGCTGGTATCGATGACGAGCTTCGGCTCCGGCTTCTCGTGGACCAGCGCCGTGCTCCGCTGGTGACCCCGATGCCGCACTGCGTCGATCGCCCCGATACGCAGATTTATCACGTAAGATGCTGTCATAAAAAGACTATATGAGACGTGAAAAAAAATCGGCGTCGAGCTTCTTGACGCACTGACGCACTGTGTTACCGTGCCTGTGTTCCGCTCGGACCCGGGGGGGTCCCATGAAGCATCGAACCCAGGCCGGGACGAATACAATCAAGCGAGTCAAGCGAGGAGTGGCAGATGCCCGAACAAGCGAGTTTCGTGCAGGAGCGGGTTGATCGGTTCAACGCCGCGTTCGAATCCGTCAGCGACGAGGTGCAGCGCGTACAGAAGCAGCTGCAGACGCGCCGCAAGGCTTTTGAGCGCCAGCTCTCGGCCCGGCGCAAGAAGCTCGAGAAGAGCACGCGCAAACAGGTGAGCAAGATCGAGACCGAACTCAAGAAGAGCGACCTGGGCAAGCGAGCGAGCAGTCTGCGGTCCGACGCGGAGAAGCAGATCGAGCGCGGAATCGAGAGCGTCCTGGGCGTTCTACAGATCGCCAGCAAGGGCGACGTCCAGAAGCTCGACCGCAAGATCGGGCAGATCTCCCGCAAGCTCAAGGACATGGAGCGCGGGAAAAAGGCCAACGGCGACGCCGCACACATCTGATCAGCCCTTTCGCAATATCGATCGACCGATGGACCCGGTGGCCCGCGCCACCGGGTCCTCTGCTTCCTGCAGCCCGCGGTTCCCAAGGCTAGGCTGGCGCCCGGAGGCTCCCCATGGCGGATTTCACCGGTACCGACTTCCTCCGGCTCGATGAGCTGCTGAGCGACGAAGAACGCCTGGCCCGCGACACGGTGCGCGAGTTCGTGTCCAAGGAATTCCTGCCCCTAATCCAGGAACACGTGCGCCAGGATGGTTCGTTTCCCATGCAACTGGTGCCCCAGCTGGCGGAACTGGGACTCTTCGGCGCAAACCTGCAGGGCTATGGCTGCGCCGGCATGAACAACGTGGCCTATGGACTCGTGATGCAGGAGCTGGAGCGCGGCGACTCGGGGCTGCGCTCCTTCGCCTCGGTACAGGGCTCGCTCGTGATGTACCCGATCCACGCCTACGGGTCCGAATCCCAGAAGCAGCAGTGGCTTCCCGCCATGGCGGCTGGCGACGCCATCGGTTGCTTCGGACTCACCGAGCCCGACTTCGGCAGCCATGCCGGCGGGCTCGTCACCAGGGCCGAGCCCCGGGGCTCGTCCTGGCTGCTCAACGGAACCAAGCGCTGGATCACCAACGGCTCCGTCGCCGACGTAGCCGTGGTGTGGGCCCGCACCCCGGACGGCATCCGGGGCTTCCTGGTGGAGTCCGACCGCGCAGGCTTCGAGGCCCGCGACATGAAGGGCAAGTTTTCGCTGCGTGGATCCATCACCTCCGAGCTCTTCCTGCAGGACGTAGAGGTTCCCGACGACAACCGACTGCCGGGCGCCGAGGGCCTCCGGGGACCGCTCGGCTGCCTCACCCAGGCGCGCTACGGAATCGCATGGGGCGCCATCGGTGCGGCCATGGCGTGCTACGAGGAAGCGGTCGGGTATGTGGGCGAGCGCGTGGTACAGGGCGGCGTCCTGGCGGGCAAGCAGCTCACCCAGGACAAGCTCGTCTTCATGCTCACCGAGATCACCAAGGCCCAGCTGCTGGCCCTGCGTGTGGCGCAGCTCAAGGACGCCGGCCAGCTCCACCACACCATGGTGTCCATGGCCAAGCGCAACAACGTGGACGTCGCCCTCCAGATCGCGCGCCTCGCCCGCGACCTGCTTGGCGCCAACGGCATCGTCGACGACTACCAGTCCATGCGGCACATGGTGAACCTGGAGACGGTGAGGACCTACGAGGGAACCCACGACGTGCACACCCTCGTGCTGGGTGAACACATCACCGGGGTGCGTGCGATCTGATCCTCGCCACGGCGGCGCTCACGTCGCCGTCGCAGGCGCCCAGGGTTTCGAGCGCCCGCCTCTCATCCGTGGGCCCCAGGGCCATCACGATGCGCACGGCCCGCTGCTGCAGCTTGCGCGAGCCTGGGTTCAGGTGCGACATGAGATTTCCCTCCGTGTAGCCCAGGCGGACCATCACGGTGGTGGAGAGCAGGTGCAGCAGCATCTTCTGGGCCAACCCCCCCTTGAGACGGGTGGAGCCGGCGATCACCTCGGGCCCCACGTGGGGCACCATGGCGATCTCCGCCGCCTCAGCCAGAGCCGAGTGCGGATTGCAGGTGATGCAGAGCTTGCGAGCGCGGGCGGCGTGGGCCGCCGCGAGCGCACCCAGTGCGAATGGCGTGTGACCGCTGGCCGAGATGGCCAGGACCGCGTCGCCGGCGCACAGGCCGCGCCGACGCAGCTCCTCGCCGGCGGCATTCGCGTCGTCTTCCGCGCCCTCGACGGCGCGCATCATGGCGCGCTCGCCCCCTGCCACCACGGCCTGCACCCGGTCGGGTCGCAGCCCGAAGGTGGGCGGGATCTCGGCGGCATCCAGCGCGCCCATGCGCCCGCTGGTGCCGGCGCCCACATTGAACCAGCGACCGCCTCCCCCCAGGGTGGTCACCAGGACGCCCACCGCCCGCTCCACATCCGGGAGCACGCGCCCCACGGCCGCAACCGCCAGGCGGTCCTGGGCGTGGATCGCCTGGAGGATCCTGGAGATGCTCCACTGGTCGAGATCCCGCGTCTCCTCGAGAATCTCCTCGGTGGGTCCGTTGTCTGCCATCCGATCCCGTTTCGGCGGCCGGACGGGCAGCATGAACCGCGTAGAATCGGCCCATGAGCTTCCGCGTATCGCAAAAGACGCTCCAACGTCTCGAATGGGAAGAGATTCTCGGGCGTCTTGCGGGCCTGGCACGAACGCCGCGGGGACGGGCTCGATTCGCCACCGGGGGTGAAACCATCGATGCGAGCCTGTTCGAGGCCTCGCAGACGGGTGTGTGGGAACGACTGGCCGAGACCGGCGAGGCGCGCGCGATCCTCCACCAAGGCGACGGTCCCCCGATCTCGGGCGTGCCCGACGTGGATGTTTCCCTGAAGCGTGCCCACAAGGGTGGCGTGCTCTCGGCCCGGGAGCTCCTGGACGTTGGCACCACGCTGGTGGCCCTGCGCAACCTCGCGCGCTTCCTCGAACTGCGACACGACTTGGCCCCGCGCCTGGCGGAGGTGGCCCGGGCGATCGACACGCCCCGGGACCTGGAGTCGGACATCGAGCGCTGCATCGATCCCTCGGGAGAGCTGCGGGACGCGGCGTCTCCCGCCCTGGCTGCTGCTCGGCGCGAGAGCCGGCGTATGGCCTCGGAGATCCAGCAGCGCGTGGAGCGCAGCCTCCGCGATCCCCGGATCGAGCCCCACCTGTCGGATCACTACTACACGGTGCGAAACGATCGCTATGTGCTGCCCGTGCGCGCGGACTCGCGGAGCAGCGTGCGGGGCATCGTTCACGACGCCTCGGGTTCGGGGACGACGCTCTTCGTCGAGCCGGAAGAGCTGGTGGATCTCAACAACCGGCACAAGCGCGCCGAACTCGAAATCGAGCGCGAGACCCTGCGCGTGCTGCGCGATCTCTCGGCCGGCACGGCCCGGGCCGGCGACGCCCTGGAAACGGGGCTCGGCGCCCTGGGGCGGATCGACGTGGCGTTCTCCCGCGCCGAACTCGCGGAAGAGATGGGGGCGTCGGCCCCGGAGGTGGGCAACGAGGGCGTGCTGCGGCTTCCCCAGCTGCGCCATCCGCTGATCCCGCGGGAGCGGGCCGTGGCCAACGACGTGCGCCTCGGCGAGAGCTTCCGGGTGCTGGTGATCTCGGGCCCCAACGCAGGCGGCAAGACCGTGACCCTGAAGGCGGTGGCCCTGGCCGCGCTGTTCGTGCGCGCGGGCCTGCACGTGGTGGCCGGCGCGGGCGCGCGAGTGGATCTGTTCGACTCCGTGCACGCCGACATCGGCGACGAGCAGGACATTCGCGAGAACCTCTCGACCTTCTCCGCCCACATGGCGAACCTGGCGACGACCCTGCGCGAGGCGGGAAACGGGTCGCTGGTGGCGCTGGATGAGGTCGGGGTGGGAACCGACCCGGGCGAGGGTGCGGTGCTGGCCCAGGCGGCTCTCGAAGCACTGGCCGACGCGGGCGCCCGCGTCGTGACCACCACCCATTACAACCTGTTGAAGGAGATGGCGGCGGTCGATCCGCGCTTCGCCAACGCCAGCGTCGAGTTCGATCCCGAGACCGGAATGCCCACCTACCGGATCCGCATGGGTTTTGCCGGGGCGTCGTCGGCCACGACCGTGGCGGCGCGCATGGGAGTGCCCGGGCGCGTGATCGACCGCGCCAATGAACTGCTGGCGCGCGAAGACCGCACCCTGGATCGAACCCTCACCGAGCTGGCCACGGCGCGCGCGGCACTCGACCGAGAACAGCGCGAGGCCTCGAAGCTGCGCCTGGAGACCGAGGCGGCGCGCGACGAGTACCGCACGAAGCTCGAGGCCCTGCGCGACCGGCGCGATGCCCTGTATCGGACCATGCGATCGGATCTCGACTCCGCGTTTCGCGACGCCCACACGCAGATCGGGGCGGTGATCGCAGAGCTGCAGCGCAAGGGCTCGGCCCAGGAGGCGGCGCGAGCGCGCGAGAAGCTCGAGACCCTTGCCGAAGAAGCCCAGCGGGTGGAAGAGGAGGCCGGGCTGACGCCCGCGCCCGAGGAGCCCAGCGACCCGATCGACTGGCGATCTGCAAAGCCCGGCGATCCGGTGCGAGTGCGCAACGCCGGCCCCGGCCTGCTGATCGCCCTGCCCGACTCGCGCGGCCGCTGCGAGGTGCAGGTGGGCAGCGCGCGCGTGGTGGTGTCGGCCGACCGCATCGAACGCGCCGAGCCACCCGCTCCGCCTCCGGTGGCGACGTCGACCCGCGTTCGGGTGGACACCGAGGCATCACGCCAGCTCGAAGCCGGCGAGTCCGGCGAGTGGGGCAGCGACACCGGCCGCTGTGACCTGCGCGGCCTGCGCGTGGACGAGGCCCTCGACCGCCTGGTCTACGCCCTGGACCGGGCGGCCTCGGCCGGCCGGGGACGCCTCGCCATCGTGCACGGACTGGGAACGGGAGCTCTTCGCGACGCAGTTCGCCGGCATCTTTCCCAGTCGCCCTACGTGACGCGATTCCAGCAGGCGAACCCCGATGAGGGCGGCGCCGGCGTGACGACCGCCGAACTCGAATAGTGCGCCGATTGGCGCACAGCCGATGAAACCTTCCGAACCCTGGTAGGCCTCGGCCTCACGGGCCTCTCCTGGAGCGGCCGCCCCCGCCGCCGCGACTGATCCGCTCAAATCAGATCCTGCACCAGAGCCGCGACCGTCTGATGGGCTGAGGCGAGAGCGCCTTCCCAGGACGGGTCGACCAGGTAGTCGCCGGTGAAGTAGAGGCGGCGGCCGCGCTGGCGTTGGTCGGACTGGATCTTCTGGAAGCGGGCGATGTCGCGGTAACGGCCCACGCCGAATTCGGGCTGGGCGCGTTCGAGTCGCAGCACGCGTTCGAAGACCATGGCCTTGGGAAGATCCGGACGGATGCGGATGTAGGTGTCGCGCAGGGCCTTGGCGATTGCCGCGTCGGGAGCAGCGGCGTTGGCGCGGCTAAAGGCCGCGGTGGCGCGCAGGGTGGCGAGGCCGTGGCCCTCGGGCACGCGACCCCCCGGAACGCCAGGTTCGAGGAGCGTGGTGGCCAGGGGCGAGTCGTCGGATGGCGCGTGGTGGATCTCCATGGGATGCGGCGAAAACGGGCGGCGCAGTCCGATCGCCAGCGAGATCGAAGGCGCGTAGCGAATCCGCGCCAGCCCGTCGCGCTCCGCACCGGACAACACCGCGGCTGTCATGCGCGCGGCTTCGTGGGCGTCGGTGGCCACCACGATGGCGTCGGCTTCGAAGGCGCGGTTGTCGTGCAGCAGCGCATGCAGTCCGCCGCCGGTGCTGGTTTCGATGCGGACCACCGGCGCATCAAACTGCACGCTGAGCCCCTCGGCAACGGTCTCGGCCAGCATCCCAAGCGTCGCTCGCGGAAGCCCCGTCTGCGCCCGGTGGTGGCGGCGCAGGCGTCGCAGGAACAGCGCGCGGCTCGTCTGGCGCGGCTCCGCCAGGGACTGGCGGGCGGCCTGGGGCGCCATCCAGCGGTCTACCACCGATTCCCCGAAATAGAGGCGGCCGAAATCGTAGACGCTGCGGTCGTCCAGATCGGCGGCGCGTTCCGGGGCGTCGAAGTCGAGGCGTGCGCCGTAGCGCCTGAGCAGGCGCGGCAATCGCATCAGCCGCAGGGCTTCGCGCCAGCGGATGCCCGGAATCCGGGCGATCTCCAGCAGCCCGCGCGGGTGAAGCGGACCCACCTGTTCCTGGTGCACCTGTGACACCACCACCGGTCGCAGCGGGAGCAGCTCGTCGCGCAACCCGGATTCCGAGATCCAGTCCAGCACTCCACGATCGGCGCTGGAGAGCAGCGGGCTCATGGCCTCCAGGGCGAATCCCTGCTGGGAGTGAGCCGCCGCCCGGCCTCCAGGGCGCGACTCGCGCTCCAGGACCGCCACGTTGAAGCCGCGACGGGCCAGCCGGCTCGCCGTGAAAAGGCCTGCCAGACCGGCGCCGATCACCGCGACTCGGGGAGCACGCTCCATCTACGCCGACGCCCGCCCGCTGCGTCCGCCCTCGTCCAGGAGAATCTGGAGCCGACTCACCACATCGTGAAGCGTGTCGAAGGCCTCGAATTCCACTTCGCGCCGAGTGAGCTCCTCCGCCAGGGAGTCCTTGGCGAACGCCACATCGGCGGCCAGGGCACCGCAGGTGTCCGACACACGGCCGTTGCCGATATGCACCGTGATCACACCCGGGTGCTCGGCCCGGAATTCGTCGATGCGTCCCCGTTTGCATGTCCCCGTGCCGCAACCGCAGCTTGGACTCGGATGTGCGCCCTCGATGCGCCAGCAGTCATTCTCGTAGCGAAGTCGATTGGCCTCGTAGTGGAAGCGCACGTCGTTCAACACCTGCAAGCGGCTCAGGTTGTAGTCGAACCCGTCGGAGAGCACCCGGAACGGGACACCGTGGCTCTCACACCAGGCCACCAGGTCGCGGGCGCCCGGGTCGAGTTGGATGGTCCGCAGGAAATCCTGGAGCTCGCTCTCCGGCAGCGGCAACCCGTCGAGAATCTCCAGATTGTATTCCCAGGCCGTGATCTCGCCGCGCTCGAAGCGCGCCCAGGCCGCGGGCCGGCGATCGCCAGCGACGCGCTGGGCCAGGGTGGCTCCCACGTCCTGCACCGAGAACGTGCCATCGAAATCACAGAAGACGGCCATCGGAAACTTGCGCTTCAACCGGTAGATCCCCCCATCCCGGGCCGGGAGCTCCCCCTCCAGGCATCCACGCCCATCCGCGACTGCCGCGCCGGAGCCCAGGGCCGGCTCGGGCGCGCACGCCAGGTCAGCCACACCCCCTGCGGAGAGATCCACCCGGAGCTTCACCGCCTCGTCACCGGTATTCAGGAGCGCGACCCAGCCCCCTTCCGGAGCCGCGGCATGGGCACCTCGGGGAGTTTCGCCCGCAAGCAGATCGATGGCACGCGCCGCGCCGGGAATGCCCAGGGCATCCACGCGAGCGGCCAGCGCCCGGGTCTCCCGATACAGCCTGCGGTCCGGCTCCGAAAGCAGCGGCACGTCGTCCGAAAGAAACGGGAGACCACCGGTGACGGCGATGGCGGCCGCCAACGCCCTGCGTTCGCCGGGTCCCAGCCCGGTGTCGTCGCCGCGAGCCATCAGGCAGTCGGGATCATTCACCCAGAGGCGCCGGTGCATCCACGACCGGGCCAGCACGCTGCGCAGCGCGCTGCGGGTAGAGGGCTGGGTGGCCTCGATTCCGGGGATGGCGAGATTCGGATCGACGTCCCAGCTGGGCGCCACGTCGGGGCCGATGCGCATGGCGTCGACCAGGCCGACGGCGGCACCCAGCGGACACCCGCATCCCAGCAGGGTGGCGGCGGGGCCCGCGCCGCGGCGGATGGCCGAAAGCCCGCGACGCAGCCGCTCCGCACGACTCACGGTCGGATCGGCCGCGTCGGCCCGCATGGCCGCCGTGTACAGGAAATCGAGCTTGAGATAGCCGAACCCCAGGCCGACCAGGCGTGCGAAAACGCGGGCCAGGTGGTCGAGCACGGGCTCACGACTCGTGTCCAACACGAAAACCGAAGCCTCCGCGCTCCACTCCGGGTGCAGCAGGCCGCGAAACGGCTGACCCTCGCGGCGCAGCAGCCAGTCCGGGTGCGCACGGGCGAGCCGGCTCTCGGGAACGGCGCAGAAGGGGGCGGTCCAGAGGCCGGGGATGAAGCCCGCTTCCCGGATGTCGCGGGCCAGGGGCGCCAGGCCTCGGGGGAATTTCGCGTTCGTATCGAGCCAATCGCCGATGGTGCTCTGATAGCCGTCGTCGATCAGGACCACATCCACCGGCACCTCGTCGCGAGACACGGCGAGGGCCTCGAGATTGCGCAAGACGTCGTCCTCGCTGACGTCGTGGAAGAAGTGATACCAGCTGCACCAGCCGGCCATGAAGGGACGCGCGGTGCGCGCGTCGTTGATGAGACCGTGCAGACGCGCCTGCTCCTCCAGCAGCGCCACCGGTTCGACACCGAGGGCCACTCGAACGAGTTCGAGACCGCGAGTCTCCCCTGGCGCGAGGCGGGCATCGATGCACAGCTCGGCTTCGAGGAGCACATCCGGTCCGTCGCGCCGCACATAGAGCACGCCGAAGCAGGCGCCCTCTTCCAGAACGCCAAGCAGGCACGCGGCGCCGGGCCGGGTCGGTCCCACCACCGTCACGAGATCCGACTCGTGCCAGCCGGCCCGATCCGCGGGCACGGCACCCCGCGCGTGGTGCAGCCCGCGCAACCAGGCTCCGGAGGGAAATTCGGGTTCGCCGGCCGGATCCAGATCGCGCGCGCCGGTGAACGACCAGGACTGCCAGCCGTGCTTGAGGAAGCGCAGCGACGAGGCACCGGCTCCGAGCCAGCGGAAGCCCACGATGACGCTCTCCAGATGGACGGGGCCGTCCGAGACGTTGCGCACCTGGATGCGCGCCGTGGCCGCGTCGGTGTCGGAGGCCAGGTCGACCTCGAGCTCGAGAGCGCCGGTGCGATGCCGCCCCGACACCAGGGGCAGCGCCGGGCCCGGGGGGAGGGACTCATCGGGCCCGGGCTCGGCCTCCCCGGCACGCACCGCGAGCCGCGTGGGCTCCACGGACCCGGCCCGATCGTGTCTGGCGAGAACTCTGGGGCTTGCCATGGGCGCAAACGTAGACCGACCCGCCCGAACGCGCCGGCACTGCGCACAATCGCCGCAACCGATGCGCAAACTCCTGCGCGGGGTTGCAGAGCGCGACACAAATTGTGTCACCGCACCACCCACACCTGCGCGCCGCCTGCCGCCATTTGGGGAGGCCTGTGAGCAAGACCACAGCCTTTCAGGGGACTTAGGGCGGCCTTTCGCACTCGCCTCCGTCTGGCACGCGGCTTGCTATTCCATCGCTCGTATCGAGAAGTTCAACGCCCGGGTTGGCTACCCCTCCCACCGCGCTTTTTGCGTTGTGAGCCGGCCCGGGCGTTTTCCTTTTCCTGGAGCGTGCGACGCCGGGGGTCTTCCACGAACAACCCCACCACCGCCAGAGCCATCACCTGGAAGGCGATCCCTACCCAGAAGACGCCCACGTAGGAGAGCCAGGCCGCCAGCACCCCACCGAGGATCGCCCCCACGGCACCCACCAGCTCCGAGGCCGAATTGGCCACGGCGATTCGCATGGGCAGGTTCTCCCGGGAGCCGAACTCCAGCACCATGTTCTGAGCCGACATCTGGAAGCCGCCCAGGCCGGCGCCGATCCCGGCGAAGACCACCGTGAGCGCGCTGAGGTCCTGGCTCGTCATCAGCAGCATCACCGACAGGACCCACAGGGTGAGCGCTGCCAGGAACACGATCCGAAATCCGCGCCGATCCGCGATCACGCCCCAGGCCAGGTTGCTCACGCTCTGGGACAGCACGAACGCCCCGCTCAGGAGGCCGAGCGCGAACCCCGTGACCGGTATGATCTCGCCGGCGTAGAGGATGTAGAACGGCATGGACATGCGGCCCATCACCGCCAGTGCACGCGCCAGGAAGTAGCGCGTGAACGAGCGGTCGGATCGCAGCAGCGCGGGAAGCTCGCGCAAGCGCCGGTGCAAGCCCGAGGGCTCGCGTACCTCCGGCGACTCGGGCTCGCGCACGAAGAGCAGCAGGCACAGGCCCACCGAGGTGAGCCCGAAGGCCAGCAGGAACGTGGCCGCATAGCCGTTGCCAAGGATGTTTCCGTCGATCAGGTAGCTGCCGGCGAACAGGGCCACCCCGGTTGCGGTCAGACCCGCTAGCGCGTTGCGCAGCCCCATCAGGCGACCGCGCACCTCCACCGGGATGACCTTCGAAATCAGGAAGTTGAAGACGACGCCCTGCACTCCCAGGAACACCCCGAACAGCCCCAGGAACAGGAAGGCGGTCCACAGGGGCCAGGGATCGGCCAACAGGAGCCCGCCGAGGGCAATGCCCAGGATCGAAACGCGCATGAGCGCCCCGATCAGGAATCCCACCGGAAGAACCCGGCGCCGGTGCTCGACGATGGTTGCGCCGAAGATCGGCGACAGGAACATCCCGAAGTACTGCAGGCCGCGAACGGCGCCCACGACCAGGTCGGAACCCGACAGCGCGAATACGTAGGCCGGGATGAACGTGGGCGCGTTGATGAGACGCATGCCCGTCTGGCCCAGGAGCCCGTGACCCAGATGCGCCAGGTAGTTTCGACGCAGGGATCGCCGGACATGGGCCTGGAAGGCGGCCTCGCCCGCCGACTCAGGGCTCGGCAACGGGGCCCCGATCGCCTCGGCGCGACACCGACACGCGCTGCGATCCGTCGTACTCGAGAAGCACGCGACGGGCGATCCCCGCCAGGTAGATCGAGCCGGTGGCCAGCAACAGGTCGTCCTCCCCGAGTCCGTCGCGGGCGGCGCGCACCGCCAGGTGGGGATTGGGCACCACGCGCACGGCAAGATCTGGCGCCGCCCGGCGCACGGCCTCCGCTACGGATTCCGGGGCCAGGGAACGCGTGGCTTCGGCGCGGGTCACGGTCACTTCGTCGGCCAGGGGCAGCAGGGCGGACAGGATCGCGTCGGTGTCCTTGCCCGCCGAGATGGAGAGCACCAGCCGGGTGCGACGGCGCGGGAGGGAACACAGCGTGCGCGCCAGCGCCCTCGCCGAGGCGGCCGTGTGGGCCGCGTCCACCACCAGGGTGGGACGCCGACTCAACACCTCGATGCGTCCGGGAAGACGGGCGTCCGTGAGTCCACGCGCGACCGCTTCTGCCAGAGCCGAGGACGCACGGAGAGCGCGCCGCACGCAGGCCACGGCCAGTGCGGCGTTGTCGGCCTGGTGCTCGCCTGGCGCGTCCAGGTGCACTTCGATCCGGAGCGGACCGTCCTCCACCCGGACCAGGGGTCGGCCCGAACCCCCGTCTTCGAGCCGCGACTGGAAGTCGCGGCCCAGCTCCACACATGGGGCCCCGACTTCCCTGGCCCGCTCGAGGATCGCGGCGCGGGCCACGTCGGGAAGTCGGCCCAGGACCGCGGGCACTCCGGGCTTCAGGATGCCCGCCTTCTCCCGGGCGATTTCCGGCAGCGTGGTGCCGAGCCGGTCCGTGTGCTCGAGCTCGATGCTGGTGATGCAGGTCATGATCGGCTCACAGACGTTGGTGGAATCGAGCCTTCCGCCCAGGCCCACCTCGAGCACCGCGAAGTCCACACGGGCTTCGACGAAGAGCAGGAGCGCGGCAGCCGTGGTGGCGTCGAAGAAACTCGGCGCGCGGTCGGGCATCTCCTCGCGAAGAGCCTCCACGTGCGGTCGGAGCCGATCGACCGCAGCCGCCAGACGCGGTCCCGACACGTCGGCCCCGTCCAGGCGAAAGCGTTCGGTCCAGAACTCCAGGTGGGGTGAAGTGAACGTGCCAACGCGGTGGCCCGTACTCCGCAGGATCGATTCGACGAACAGGGCCGTGGAGCCCTTGCCCTTGGAGCCGGCGATGTGGATGACCGGCAGTCCCCGCTCCGGATGCCCCAGCCGACGCATGAGCGCGCGAATCGCCGTCAGGTCGATGCGAGACGAGGGCAGGTCCGGCTGCTTCTCCAGGTTGATGAGCCCCGAAAGCCAGGCGCCCGCCTCTGTGGCGGTTTCGACGGATCGCGGTCTCGAACTGGGGGCCATGGGCGGAGGATACGGGGCCATGGGCGGAGGATACCTTGGGCGGGCGCCCCAAAAAGAACGAGGCGGCCCGAAGACCGCCTCGTGGGGTCAAGAACGTGCGCCGGTCATTGGACCATGTAGCGCTTCCACTGGCGGTACTCCTTCACCGCGGGACTCGTGGAATCCGTCGCGGGGAAGTAGAAGCGCACCGCGTGACCACAGTCATCGCAGACCTTGTAACAGAACTTGAAGCCGTCCACCTCGCGCATGGTCCCCACCATGGTGCGCGACTCTTCGCTGCAGCAGGGCGAGGGGCGCACCGGCGACACGATGCGCCGCGGGTAGTCGTTTCGCGGCTTCTCGTCGTCCTTGTACCGGATGATGTTCTTGGTGATCCGGTTCGCCTTGGCCTCGGAATTCTGCTTGCGGATGTTGCTGCCGATGCGTCTCAACTGGCTTCCCTCGTCGTATTTGCTCCCTCGCTCGCGCTGGATCTCTCCAGGCGGCGAAGAAGGGGGGTGAAATCCTCGTACTCGTTCTCACAGGGCGGTCCTTCGGAAAACCGCAGAACACTCTCGCCGGCCTCGCGGCCCAGCCACAACAGGGTGGAACTCCTGGTGCCGTAGGGGCCAGCGTGAACACAGGTGTCGCGCAGCGCATCGCCGCCGCCGTCGTGGCCGCGGCAGATCTCTGCCAGCCGATCGACCAGCGTGTCGGGCCTACCCGCAGCGGCCTTTTCCACCGCCTCCTGCAGGTGGTCGATCTTGGGCGTCGCAGTCCCGGGCGCAACGTTGCCCACCACGTGCACGCCCGGGTCGAGCGCCCAATGGTGCGGCGACTCGTCATACGTCACCACGTGGGCCTCGAAGCGATCGGCCACCACCAGGTTGAACGGGTTGTAGGCACGGCGGTTCAGCACTCTCATCCTCTTCGCGGCGTCGGCCGCGCTGCTCGCCGCCAGGGCATCCATCACCAGAAGCCCCCGGGAGCGACGCTGCGGATCCGGATCTTCACAGCGGCGGTTGGTCAATGCGGCAAACACGCCCGAGCCGTTCACCCCGAGCCAGGTGCCACCCGCCCGGACATCCCGGGGGGCAACGATCGGACCGTGTGGCGTCTCCCGCAGCTTCGGCCCCTCCGCCGGCCGATCCATGAACTCATCCCGATTGGCGGCCACCACGAGCGGTGCCCCGGGCAGGCAGCAGTGAAGAACGATCAGCGTGCACATCGCGAGCCCGCGGAGATGTCGGTCGCTTCACCGGGATGTGCGTGGATCAGCGCTCGGGGGATCGACATGGGGAACGAAGAAGGGTAGCAGATAGGGGGAGAACCGCCACATTGGGGCGGATTTTCACGCCCTTTTGCGACTGACCAGGCGCAGCGAGGGCTCCGACTCCCCGTCTTCCGGGGGCTCTTCGCCCCGCCAGCCCTTAGCGGCCCGTGCACGATCGGCCCGGCGGCGTGCGGCCGCCCGGTCCATCCGCAGACCATAGCGCCCAAAGATCTCGCTCAGCTGGTCGAAATTCTGCTCGATGGTGTCACGGACCGACTCGAAGCCGTGCTCGATGGCCTCTTCGCGCTTCCAGAAGGCCAGCGGGTTGAGCCCGAAGAAGGTCGCATCCTGCTCGCGGGGCTCCAGCAGCACGATGTCGCCGCGGAATCGGTCATCGTTCAGATATCGCTGGATGCCGAGCTTGAGACGCGAGTGGAGCAGGGTGCGGAACACCTGGTTCACCACGACCTTCATGCCCCGGTCCGCCAGGTAGCGACCGTCCGCGAAGTAGGAGGCCTCCCCGTCTTCGGCGTCCACCCGGTTGAGGAAGGGGCGGAAGGGGTTGTAACAGATGATCAGATCCGCGCCCTTCTCGATGGCGATGTCGATGTTGGCCGTGTGGCGGACGCCGCCGTCCACGTAGTCGACGCCATTGATGCGTGCCGGCTTGTAGAAGATCGGGAGCGCCGACGAGGCCTGGACCGCCTGGGAGATGGTGAGCTCCGAATTCTCGTCCGCACCGAAGATGGCGCGCTCGGCGGTGTCCAGATTACAGGCGGTGATGTAGAGCTTGCACTTGCGCTTGCGCTCGAAGGCCCGGAAATCGTTGGGCGTCTCGATGCGTTCGAGGCTGGCGCGCACCCAGCGCTCGAGGGTCTTGTTGTCGAAGAAGCCGCTGGGCACGTGGTTCCCCAGCGCCGGAACCTCCCGCTTGGGCGAAACGTGATCCAGCAGCTCCATCACCATGATTTCGAATCGTGTGTAGCTGGGATCCCTGGCGAAGTCGCGAATCGAGGGGCCCACTGCATCCGGAAGCCCCGGAAGACCGCGGGCGAAGTCGAGGCTCACACTTGGCAGGTAGGTGCACAGGTCGTACACGAACTTCGCCGGCCGCGATACGAACTCCGCCAGATTCGGGTAGTAGAAGTCGATCGGGCGCAGCTGGTCGAAGCGCTTGCTGGTTCCGTGGAGCACCTCGATCATCTCGTCGGGCGAGATGCCACCGGCCAGTGACGCCGCCAGGATCGAGCCGGCGGAGAGTCCGACGTACATGTCCACGTCGGTGACTCGCCTATCCACCAGGAAATCGTTGAGGGCCTTGAGCCCCCCCACCTTGAAGGCGCCGCCCGAGACCGCTCCTCCCGCCAGCACCAGTGCAACCTTGGGATTGCGCTTGGGCCGCGCGGGATCGCTCTTCCGGATCAGGGTCAGCCCCACGCGAATCCTCCGCCCCTCGATCGAAGCGGCTGTGACCGCTTCACGGGCATCCGAAGCGGGCGAAGATCTCGCCCGTGCAGGGGGGAGTTGCGATCGGAGGAGGTCTCCCGATGCACCGCGTTAGGATACCCCTGGGCCCAGGCAGCGTCGAGCACCGGGTTTCGAGCAGGCGCACCAGGGCCGAACCCCTGGAAATCAGAGCGGGAATGAGGTTTCACCCGCGGTGGGCTCCCGCGCTTGGAGGGTCGTGAAGCGCGATTCCTTCCGGGCGAGATGCCGCGCCGCGTCGGATGAGCGCGCAGCAGGGCCCGAATCGAGACCCTCGGCCCGGGCCGGCCGTGGGGGCTACCCTGACTCCCCGCCCGGGAGGATGCCGTGCCTGGTTGGATCGCAATTGCAATCGCGCTCGCCCTGTGGACGCCCGTGGCTTCCGCAGACGACCTCCCCCAGAGCCAGGAAGAGAGACTGCGCCAGATCGAAGCCGAGGTGGAGCGAACCCTCGAGCTCGAACGCCAGATCAAAGCGGAGGTCGACCGTCAGGAGGCGCTCATGCGGAGGATGGAATCCGAGGAGACGAATGCCGCGCCCACACCCACGGACACGGACACGCGAAGCCTGGCCGACCGGGCCGACCCGCGAGCGGCACCGCGCGTCCCCGCGGACCGCGATCTCCCGCTCGCGATCTTCGATCGCGAGGTGGTGACGATCCCGAAGGGCCAGTGGGGCAACGCGCGCCCCATGGAGGTGGTGCGCTACAGCCTGGACGCGGATCGCGACGGCAAGTCCGAAGAGATCCGTTACCACCACCCGGAGACTCGCGAGCTGCTGCGCATGGAGCGCGACCGGGACTACGACGGCAACCTGGACGCTTGGCAGACCTACGAGCGGGGTGTGATGGTGTTTCGCGCCCTGGACGAGGACGGAAACGGCGAGCACGACACCTGGGAGCGCTACGAAGACCAGCACATGGTCCGGCGCGAGATCGACCGGGATGCCGATGGCGTGAAGGACGCGTTCTTCAAATACGTGGGCGACTCGCTCGTCGAACAGCGCCACGACGCCGACAACGACGGACGCATCGACCTGGTGGTGTTCTACGAGCGCCGGCAGCGTGTACGATCCGAAGAGGACCGCGATCGCAACGGCCAGATGGACACCTTCACCACCTTCACGTCGGTGAAGGGCGTCGAGCTGATCTCGCGCATCGAGCGCGACAGCAGGAATCGCGGCAAGCCGGACGTCTTCGAAACCTTCGACACGGCGAGCGGCAAGCCGGTGGTTGCGAAACGCGAAGAGGACGTCAACGGCGACGGGAAGATCGACGTGACGTCGATCTACAAGAACGGCAAGCTCGTGCGGCGCGAGATCCTGGACCCGTCGTTGATGCCCCCCGGCTGAAGCGGGGACGAGGGCCGTGGGACGGGCTAATCCCCGGCGCCGTCTTCCAGCGCCTCGATCTCGATCACCTTGCGCTGCTGCTCCCGGAAGCGCTGGATCCGCTCACGTTCGATCAGGAGCATCAACTCCTTGTTGCGCTGGCGAACGCGTTCCAGTTCGATCTCCAACTCGCGGCCCGAGAGCGAGGACGTGGCGAATTGCAGCTCGAGTTCGACGCTGCCGCTCGACCCGGCCGACGTCAGCACCGTCACGCGCACGCGATTGAGCCCCTCCCGCACCGGGACGAAGCCCGAGAAGGTGCCGTCCGGGGCGAGATTCACGTCGTAGGAGACCTCGCTGGTGGTGAGGTTGGTGAAAACCACGTCGTCCACATTCGCAAACGACACGGCCTGGAGGAACGAGACGATGTCTCCGGGATTCTGCACCGGCATGAAGGTGCCCAGGCTGATGCGCGCGATCTCGGTCGCGGCGTAGGGGCTCGACAGCGCGCTGGGCCCGAGGGCGTAGGTATTGATGGTGATGCCCGCCTTGTGAGCCAGGCGCGCCGCATTGAGCGCCGCCTCCACGTCGCCCTCGTCCATGGCGTTGCCGAGGCCGAAGGGGAAGCTGGGAACCCCATCGGTGAGGAAAAGCACCACTTTCTTCGCGTCGGGACGCGGTCGGCTCTTGGCTCCCGAGAGACCCGCCAACTCCGTGATGGCCATGCGAATGCCGGCGGCGAAGTTCGTGGCGCCGTAGGCGCCGCGACCCTGGATGGCGGGCAGGATGGCGCGAACGCGATTGAGCGACGCGGTGAGGGGCACCTCCACCCAGGCATCCTGCTGGTCATAGCGGGCGCGCTTTCCGGTCACGTCGTTCATCTCGCCCGCGAAGGTCACGACACCGACGCGCACGCGGCCGGGGTCGAGGCTCGCTACCAGCGCATCGGCGGCAGCGATTTCCGCCGCCAGGATGCTGTCGCCCGGGTCCGTGGAGCGCGTGCCAGCCGGATACAGGCCGGGTTCCACCAGCTCGAGCTGGGGGTTGAACCCCACCTCGCCGTCCCCGTCCACGTCCGTGCCGCTGGCCTCGTCGGTGGAGCCGGAGACGTCGATGGCGATGATCACGTCGAACTGGGCCGGGCGGTCGCCCTCGGCGGCGGCGTTTCCGCGGATGGGAGCCTGGTGGACCTTGTTCGTCACCACGTCACCCGACCGAGGCGACTCGATCAGGATGCGGACCGGGGTCGTGGCGGCCTGGGCGGCAGTGGCCGCAGCCACCGGGGCCGAGACCACGAAGGCCAGCGGGATTGCAAGCGCAGACAACGAGAACTGGAGTAGAGCGAGCGCGCGACGCTTGAACACAGACACATCCCTTGCGGTGGAAACTCCCCGATCGAACCAATTATATGTGATGCGCCGGGGCCGGGGGGGGTCTACTTGGGAGATCCCTGAATGGCACAGGGGCGGCCGCCACAATCCGAGGAAGATTCCTCCGGCGTTTCGTTCTCGTCTTCTGCCCAGGGATCGGATTCGCTCGCGGCTTCTTGCACCTGACTTGCCGGCTCATCGCCGGTTTCCGAAGGAGGCGCAAGCGTGGTCTCATGGGTCGAGGCCGCCGCGGCTTCGGCTTCGGTTTCAGGGAGCGGCGGTTCGGCTTCCTCCGTCGTGACTGGCTCTTGTCCGATTTCTCCCTCGGGTTTTACGGCCGCCGCGCCCGTGGGAACGGCGACGACGTCCTCTGTGGACGCCAGCGGTGTCTTCGCGAAGCGATCGACCTTCGCAAGCCGAGCCGTGATGGCGTCCATCGCCTCCAGAACCACGATCCCCACCGACTCCAGACTCTCGCGGGTGCATTGGGCCGGTGCCGGTGCTTCCGCGACTTCGGCATCCTCGGCGCTCGCCGCGTCTTCGGGAGCCTCCTCGGGCTCCACCACGAGTTCCACCTCGCTCAAGGCAACCACCCGACGAAGGCCGTAGGGAAGGAACGAGCGATGGCTCGCGGTTGGCGTCTCGAAGCCCTGATCCGGCGGAAACTTGTCCGCGTGGCCGGTGCGCGCAGCGGCGCGGAAGAACTCTTCGCGGTAGGGGCGGTGGGAATTCAGGTCACGCGCGATCTGCAGCTGCGGATCACAGACCTCGCCCATCACCACCATCAGCCGGATCCGATCGATCACGTTGCTCTGGGCCAGGTTCAGCGCGAACGTCGTGCTGCCCAGAAGTGCCACGTTCGGCTGCCGGGGATCCCCTGTCGCGCGCACGGCTTCCGCATCGAAGAACGCGAGCCAGGTGGTGAAGGGAAGCGGGTTGTTCGCCAATCCCGCCGCCAGCTCCAGCAGCACGGCCGCACCCGAGGCTGCGGCCGGCCCGCCAGAAGCACCGTCTTCGGAGACCGGCGAGTCGTAGGAAGCAGCCAGGATCACCAGGTCGCTCGAGGCGCCCGGAATGATGCCGATCAGGTTCACGACGGAGAGCTTTTCCTCGAACCTGGGCGGTACGGGAACCGTGCTCTCGTGGGTCTCGACCTGGATTCCCAGCTGGGAGAGCTGGTCCCGGATGTAGCCGCGAGCGCGCTTACTCTCCTCGGTGCCCGCGGCCCGGGCGCCGATCTTCTCCAGCGCCTCCAGGTGATTCCAGGCCGGCTCCGAAGAGAACGAGCGCACGTCCCCAGGGGGCCGAGGTTGGGACGGGACGCCCGTCGATGCCCCGCATCCGATCGAGAACCCTATCAAAATCAGTGGGATGTAGAGGATCCCCGTGCGGAAAACCATTCAGAACTCCGGTTGACGCCCAACATGTTATCGCCTCCGTCGGGCAACCGGGGGTCTCAATGAAGCATGGGATTCGGGAATTTCCTGCACCTTCGTGACACTTCCCGGCGCTGGAGGCCACTTTCCTGTCGAGAGCCCTCCCTGGCGGGCTTTCCAAGAGTGGAAGGCAGGGCCCCAGTGTGGGGTCCTGCCTTCAATCCAGCTGCCCCCTCCCCCTCAGACACCGGTCCCGCGGAGCGCGTTTCATGTCGCGCTTGTTTGGAGCTGCCCTGGTGGGCGTCGACGGTGTGGCCGTCGAGGTCGAGGTCCGGATCAGTTCGCTGTTGCCGCGGGTCGACATCGTCGGCCTGGCCGAGGCGAGCGTACGTGAGAGCGCCGCCCGGGTGCGGGCCGCCATCGCAACGGCAGGCCTGCGATTCCCCGATCGCCGGGTCACGGTGAACCTGGCCCCAGCAGGCCTGCGCAAAAGTGGAGCCGGTCTCGACCTGCCCATCGCCGTCTGCATCCTGGCCGCCTCGGGTGCCGTCGACCCGGAAGCCATGTCCGGCCTGGGCCTGGTGGGTGAGCTGGCCCTGGACGGGCGATTGCGACCCGTGCGTGGCGCGTTGGCCCTCACGCTCGCCGCGCGCAACGCCGGCTGCACGCGCGTCATCGTACCGATGGCCAACGGCGCGGAGGCCGCCCTGGCTCCAGGGGTGGAGCTGCTGGCCGCCGATGACCTGGCCCAGGTGGTGGCCTATCTGCACGGCGCCGGGGATCTGGTGCGCCCTGACATCGGCAGCGGCGAGCCCCCTGCAGCCGCCCTGCAGGACCTCTGCGAGGTGAGGGGGCAGGCGCGAGGGAAGCGCGCACTCGAGGTGGCCGCCGCCGGGGGACACGGTCTGCTCCTGCGCGGTGCCCCGGGGTGTGGCAAGACCATGCTGGCCCGGCGCCTCCCGGGACTGCTTCCGCCCCTCGATTTCGATGAGTCACTGGAGGTAACGCGCATCCACAGCGCCGCAGGGCAGCTGGACGAGGGGATGTCGATCGTGCGGGCCCGGCCCTTTCGTGCGCCCCACCACACCGCCAGCACCGCCGGACTGCTGGGAGGCGGCAGCCCGCCGCGCCCGGGCGAGGTGTCGCTGGCCCACCGGGGTGTCCTCTTCCTGGACGAGCTTCCCGAGTTCGAGCGGCGCAGCCTCGAAGCCCTGCGACAGGTGCTGGAGGAGCGCAGGGTCTTCGTGGTCCGAGCGCGCGTGTCTTGCGTTTTCCCAGCCAACTTCCAGTTCGTGGCAGCGGCCAATCCGTGCCCCTGTGGATGGCGGGCCAGCGACACGCGCGAGTGCCGCTGCGACGACGCCGCCATCACCCGCTACGGAGCCCGGATCTCGGGCCCCCTGCTCGATCGCATCGACTTGCACGTGGGCATGCGCCCGGTGGCGTGGAAGGACCTGGATGCGTCCGACCCGGGCCTCGGGAGCGGCGAGGTGAGCTCCCGCGTAATCGAGGCGCGCCGCAGTCAGGAGCTGCGCGCCGCCGATCGGGGAGTCCGGACCAACGCCGACATCCCGGATGCCGAGCTGGACGTATGGGTGGCCGCCACCCCCGATGCCCGACTTCTGCTGGGCCGGGCCGTGGAGCGCCTGGGTCTATCGGCTCGGAGCGCCCGACGCCTGCTCAAGGTGGCGAGAACCATCGCCGACCTGGCCGGCGACGCGAAGACGGGCCCGGACGCCGTCGCCGAGGCCCTGGGCTACCGCGACGATGTAGATCGCCGCTGAATCCCCTGGCGCCGCGCCGCCCTGGAGGCAAGGGCCGAATTTCGACACCGGGCGTCCGAAATCTGTCACCTGGGCCGTTGCCGCGATGCATCACCGGGATGCGGGCGATTCCACAACCTACTGTAATCATTGATTTTCTTTAATCTAGACTGTTCTGGCACGCTTTATGCTCCTTTCGTGGGCGAGGGGGGAGAGACGATGAGTGCAGCACCGCCCATTCCGAGTGCACAGCTCGCCCAGGCCACACCGGTCACACTGCTCGAGCTCGTTCAGGCCGTGACGGAGGTCGCCGAGAACGACCGGGAGGTCGTGGCCACGGTCCTGCGGATGCTGTCCACCGGCCGCATCCGTCTGTGCGGAAACTTCCGAGACACCCCGCTGGACGACCTGCGCTGAACCGCGCGAAACCTCCCCGCTTGACCGCAGGGCCTCCTCGGGGAGAATCACGCGGCTGGGGGGGGTGGCCCATCATGGCTGATCAGGAAAAGTTCACGTTCGGGCCCCGGACCGGAGCCCAGGGCGCCGCCGCGGGTGGCCGCAAATCCGCGCGGCGACCCAAGGATCCCAAGAGACCCAAGGATCCCAAGAAGAAGGCAGACCGCAAGAAGACCCCGGCGCGAACCGCCCGGGGCGCGGCGCGCGCGCGCAAACCCGCGGCCGCGGCGGGGGGCGAGGGAGGCGGCGAAGGCCGCCGCTCGACCGCGGCGGATCTCGCCACGCAACAGCGGGACATTTCCGTCTCCGAGTTCTTCGCCAAGAACCGCCACCTGCTGGGCTTCGATAATCCCTCGAAGGCGCTCCTGACCACCGTGAAGGAGGGCGTCGACAACTCGCTCGAC
>JAQBHB010000065.1:0-40421 GCA_032128115.1 Deltaproteobacteria bacterium
GGAGGTCACTGGTTCGAGTCCAGTACGTCCCACCATCCCAGCGATAGCGTTCAACAGACGGGGGCGAGGCGAAGCCGCAGCCCCATCAGTTAGTCTTCTCTCTAGAGTGGCCCGGTAGCTCAGCTGGATAGAGCACCAGCCTCCGAAGCTGGGGGTCGCGCGTTCGAATCGCGCCCGGGTCACCATTTGTTTTCGCGCACTTAGCGGACTTGCTCCTGCGAGCGTTGCGCATCGAATCACCGAACCAGACCGAACCAATCTCGCTGCCGGTGCGGTGACGCCCTCGCTCTTTCTATTACTTGAAGCGGGCGTTCTTGGCACAGGGTTCAGATTCCCCGGAGCAAGCCCCCGCTGATGTTGAGTACCGCTCCACTGATCCAGTCTCCCGACGGACGCAGCAGGAAGCGCACGGCTTCTGCCGTCGGCTGTGGGCCTCCGGTGCCGAGTGGAAACGCGAAGGAGTAAAGGTTGCCCTCGGCCTCGGAGAGGGGCGTTCCCGTATTACCCGTTGCACCCGGGGTGATGGCGTTCACCAGAATCCCCTGGCCCTCGAGCTGGACTGACAGGGAGATCGTCAACCCGATCAAGCCTGCCTTCGCGGCCGAATAGGCTGGAGAGGTCTCAGGCGATGCCGTGCGCGCAGAAGCGGAGCTGATCGTGACGATCTTGCCGCATTGACGCTTCCGCATGTGGGAGAGCACGGCTTGGGTGCACCACCAGGCGCCGGAGAGATTGACGTCGATGACCTCGCGCCAGTGGGCTTCACCGATCTCCCAGGCATTGCCGGGCGGAGCGTCGAGGGCAGCGTTGTTGACGAGGGCGTCAACCTGACCGAATGCGTCGAGCGCTCGCGCCACCATTTTCGCCGCCTGTAAGGGGTCGGCGATGTCGACGCAGAAGGATTCAGCGTGCATTCCTTCGTCGCGCAGGGAATTCGCGACGGATTCCACCTTGTCTTCTTGGATGTCGGCGAGAAGAATGCGGGCGCCGTCCGCAGCCAAGTTGCGGGCGATGCACTCTCCAATACCCTGGGCAGCCCCGGTAACGATCGCAACTTGGCCAGTCAGCTCATTCATTCGAGATTTCCTTCTCGTGCGTGTCGGTCATTCGAAGATCCAGAGCATTGCTGTGACGTGTGCTTGGATAGGCGAAATCGCCGGGTGATGCGGGCGTAGGCCTCCCCTCCCAGGACGACCATGGCGGCAGCACCGATGATCTCGGCCCCGACCACCAGGGCAGCGATGACGGTCGCAAGCTGACCAGCGGGCAATCCGAGTAGTGGGGTGAACGGCGCGACGGCCCAGGGAACAATCGAGAAGACAAGGAGAGCGCAACCGAAGACGAGCCGTCTCCTACCGGGAGGAGTTTCTTTCGCCTCAGCCATCAAGCAGGCTCATCACCAGCCGACTCAGGAAGCGCTTGAAGCGATCCTGAATCTCAGGCTCTTCGAGAAGCGAACCGCCCAACGCAGCACGTTGGAGCGACGAATCGCCGAAGGCGACGATGACGAAGTAGAAGACGGACAGCATCGAGAAAATTGGATCACCGCCGCCCTTTTCCATCGTCTCTTCGACCTTCTGCTCGGCATAGCGGAACAGCGCGACATCGTGCTGAAGTAGAGACGGAAGCTCGGGCGGCGATTGGTCAGATACACTCTGTAGCGCCAAGGGGGCAATCGCGGGATGTTGAGTGAGAAGCAAGACCACCTGGTCGATCCAACTTTCGATCTGTTTCTGATCTGGTCGCACGTTCGGGACGACTTCTTCGGTCGCTCGTTCGAGGACGGCGCGCACCAGCCGTGCGTGCCAGCGGCATACGGCTTCGTAGAGGGTGCTCTTGTTCTTCCAATGGAAGTGCAGCGTGGAGATGTTGACTTCGGCAGCGCTCGCGACATCCCGCGTTCGGACTCCCTCGAAGCCGTGCCTGGCGAATAATGTCTCCGCCTCGCGGAGTAGCCGGGCGGGGGTTTGACCGGGATTCTGTTTTGCGCGGTCGAGTGCTGTCTCCAGGTCGAATTCGGGCATGAACATATGGAATCAATCAATTGATTGCGTGTCAATATATGCTGTGCTGCGGGCTGGAATCAGGCAGCCGAGCACTGTTCTCGCCCCGGTCTCCGTGTCACCCTATGGCACCTCATGGCACTTCCAGACGGAACCACGATTTCCGAATAGCTGCGCAATATCATAAAGTTACGAGATTTTCCGAACAGCCTCCGAAGCTGGTTGTCGTGCTTTCGAATCGCGCCCGGGTCACCACTGTTTCCCGTCAGCTGAGTCTGGACAAAATCGAGGGATGATTTAGGAGAGGGTTCTGGCTCCGAAAGGAGAAGGACCCATGGAGAAGAAGGACTCTGCCGAGAAGGCGGTTCGCGAGATTCGCAGGAGGACACGACGGTGGTTCACGGCCGAAGAGAAGATCCGCGTCGTGATCGACGGGCTCCGAGGCGAGGAGAGCATGGCGTCGCTCTCCCGCCGCGAGGGGATCGCCGCGAACCTCTACTACCGCTGGAGCAAGGAGTTTCTCGAAGCCGGCAAGAAGCGGCTGTTGGGGGACACCAAGCGAGAGGCGAGCACGAGCGAAGTCGCCGATCTCCGCCAGGGAAACGCTCGGCTGAAGGAGCTGGTGGCCGAGACGGTCCTCGAGAACCGCCTGCTCAAAAAAAGCGTGACGGCCTGCGATTCGCCCGAGGACGAGGCGTGAGGGTGAACGCTTCGGAGAAGCTGGAACTGATCCATCTAACCGAAGGTTCTTCGCTATCGGTGCGGCGGACCCTGGCCGAGATCGGTCTGGCCCGCTCGACCTTCTACGCCGGGTACAAGCGGTATCTCGACGGGGGATTCGAGGCTCTCGAAGACCGCAAGCCACGGCCACCGGCGGTCTGGAACAAGATCCCCGGTCGGGTCCGTGACAAGGGGATCGAGACGGCGCTGACCTACACGGAACTCTCACCTCGGGAGCTCGCGTGTCGGATCACGGACCGAGACGGCGAGTTCCTCTCGGAATCGAGCGTCTACCGGATCCTGAAGGCCGCCGACCTGATCGAAAGCCCGCCTACATCCTCCTGCAGGCAGCCGACCGCTTCCAGAATCCAACACGCCGGCGCAACGAACTCTGGCAGACGGATTTCACGTACCTGCCGGTGGTGGGCTGGGAATGTGGTGCGCCTCGAGAACTACTACAGCCCCTGGGAGCTGGAGCGCGCCATCGCTCGCTTCGTGAGCCACTACAACACTGAGCGCGTCCACGAATCGATCGGCAACGTGACCCCGGACGACATGTATCACGGGCGCCAGCATGACATCCTGAGCCGCAGGAATCGAATCAAACGCTTGACATTGGAACGACGGGAGAAAGAGAATCAACGCGACGCGGCCAAGCCGCAGGTGAGAGCGAAACCCTCTCTAAGCAGAACGACTCGACTGTCCAAGAACCTCTGACGACATACAGTGAACCCTTCGCCTCTGCCCCACTGCCATCGCCCCAAGCCCCACGGCCAGGAGCAGGGCGGTGGAGGGTTCGGGGACGATGTGGCCATTCACGAAGACCGTGATCGCTGCTGAGTACTCAGTGCGGATACCCCCCCTCGGCGGGTCGAATTTCCGAAGCATCATTGAGTCCATTCGTAGTTCGACGCTACTGACCCGGCAACCGGCGAAGTCCGGTCCGCTGCCGCAGGGCGTGGTTGGGAACCAAATAGACTCGTCACGGGTACGGTCGTTTCCGCCTGATCGCGACCCCGGGTCTTGTGAATCCGTGATCTGAACGGCCACACTAAGAAAATCGTCGGTTCCGTTGACTAGTACCGCAACAGCATCCGCGAAATCCACTTCGTTCGAGGCGTCTGCGACAAACGTCTTCCCTACGTCGGAAGGCGTGAAGAAGACACTTTCAAAGAGTTCAGCGTTGGGGTTGCTGCCCGGTGTGTGGAACTCATCTGAGAACGCGAGATAGACTGTCAACCCATCGCCAAGATTGCTGCTACCGCCCCCGTTGGGGCCCGGGTTGAGCTCGCCCAAGACGAGAGCATCCGCGCTGCTGGCCGCGCCAAAAAAGATGAGGAAAGAAAGCAGTTGCCTGAGCATACGGGTCCTTTCGCGATCCCCTTCCCAGGCCGCACCATTCTACACCCGCGCAGATAGGCCCGAAAGCTGGGTCTCTGCTGCTGCGAAACCCCGAGACGCTAGGCAGGCTTGCCGAGGCTACCCCCGCCGTCGTCTGCGGCAATCGCCGCGGCCAGGAGCAGGGCTGGGTTAGCATTCGACCGGCACGACGAACCGAGCGAGGGGCCGAGACGAAGGGGATGAACTGAACGGAACGAGAGTGATCCTGGGATCGGGGCTCCTGTCGTTGTTGGCGGCGGCGTGCGCGACGAGTCCAATCCGACCAGTCGGGGCGACTAACTCTGAGCCTCCTGAGATGGCGTCGTTGGCGTGCCCTCCGCGGGCGCTTCAGCGCGGGCCGGGCCACTTTTTTGAATTGATGTCTTGGAGAATCGCTTTGTCGAGGCTCAGCTCAGCAACGAGATTCTCGAGCCGTACGTTCTCGTCCTGCACTTGCTTGAGGTCGCGCGCCTGGTCCGGCTCGAGGCCCGAGTACTTCTTCTTCCAGCGGTAGAACGTCTGCTCGGAGATTCCCACCTGGCGGATCAGGCCCGCCACCGGCAACCCCCTCCCACCGCCTCAGCGGCCTGGTTTGCCGGAAACCCACACTCCGATCGGTCCGAGATTCCTAATGCAGTTCAGGGGTGAAAACCTTCTGAATCGTTCCACGCGGGGATTCCATCGACCGGTCTCGATGCCCAGGCTTGTCTAGGACTGCTCGGTCGTTCTCGAGACCGCCGAGACCCGGCACGGCGTACCGTTGTACACGGGCATCCCGCAGAAGCGATCCCGAACCCGATCGTCGTGGAGGAGGTTGACGTTGACCCCGGGATAGCGGCGACTGGAGGTCGTCCCGCTGTCGTATACGTGACCCCAGAACTGGTGGATCGCCACGACCCCCTCGCGGATATCGGGCGAAATCCGCGCCTCGATCTCCGCCTCCCCGGTCCGCGAGGTCACGCGGACGCGCTGCCCGGACTCGATCCCGATGCGGGCAGCGTCCTCCGGGTGGAGAGTCGCCCAGTTTCCCTTGAGCTTCTCGGCCAGTGCCGGGATGTGGTGGGTCCAGCTGTTGTAGCTCGCCAGCCGACGCGCTCCGGAGATCAGCTGCAACGGAAACTCTTCATCGGGGAGCGGCGCAGCGGCCAGAGCCTCTCCGAGGGCAGAGACGAATTCGGGAGGGGCCAGATGCAGTCGGCCATCCGGCGTCCGGACACCAGTCTTCAGGAACTCGCCGAAGTGGATGTCTCCGAGCTCGATGCCACCGGGGCTTCGCTTCAAGCGACGCAGACCGGGCTTTCCCAACAGGAGGAGGCGATACAGGAACTCCTCTCCGAAACCGATGCCCACCGCATCGATCCACCGCGCGAGCCGGTCGACCCAGGGATCGTTGAGAAACGGAACCCCCGCCGCTCGCGAGAGGTCCTTGACGATGTCCCACTCGTTCCGGGCCTCGCCGCGGGCCTCCAAGATCTTTGGCTTCCACTCCATGTAAGGGCGGGCCTCGAAGGTGGAAGTGAGGAAGTGCAGCCCGCCCTTCTCGTAGAGCGTCGCGGCCGGCAGCGCGTAGTCGGCGAAGGCGATCGTGTCCGAGGGGTAGATGTCGATGCAGACCAGCAGGTCCAGACGGCGCAGCGCGGCCTCCATCTTCTCGGTGTTCGGAAAGGTGATCACGGGGTTGCCGGCCACCACGATGAGTGCCCGGATCCGATCCGGGTCGTCCGAGAGAACGTCGTCTGCGAAGACCGGCGCAGGAGGGCCGCCGAAGATCTGAGGGTAACCGCCGACGCGGGAGGGGGCGGGATTCCGGCGCTTGCTGAAGCGCTCGATCAGCGCTGGCACGTCGAACGCTCCGGGGTTGTAGTACACGCCACCGGGCCGGTCGATGTTCCCCGTGATGGCGTTCAGGGTCATTACCGCCCATTCGGTGAGAACCGTGTTGTAACTGGTCTGCACGCCGACTCGCGTGGTTGCGAAGGCACCGTCTGCGGCGGCGAAAGCGTCGGCGATTCGCTCGATGCGATCGCGGTCGATTCCCGTCACCTCGGCCGCGCGATCGGAATCGAGATCTTTCACAGCCTGCTGCCAGGCCTCCACGCCGTTGGCGTAACGCCGGACGAACGCGCGATCGAAGCCCCCGGAGTCGAGGATCCGGCGGACCATCGCCACGAGCAGGAAGAGATCGGTTCCCGGGCGGATGGCCACGTGTTCGTCCGCGATCTTCACGGTTTCCGTGCGACGGGGATCGACCACCACGACCCGTCCACCGCGTTTGCGAATGCCGCGAAGGTCTCCACCGACATCGGGGCGACGTTGCAGGAGCGTCATGCCCTGGGTGACCACCGGGTTCGTCCCCAGGAGAAGCGCGAAGCCAGCCCGCCCCGCATCGGGCTGGAGGATCAGGTTCTCGTTGCCCAGCACCTGCTCCGCCACCGCGCCCCGATCCGTGTACTCCAAGGAGAGGACGTTGAAGGAGTTCGGGGAGCCGAAGGCGTGGCAGAACGTATTGGCCAGGGTGATCGAAATGCTGTCGGCGGCGTTGCCCCAGTAGGTGGCAATCGCCCCCGGGCCGTGGGTGTTGCGGAGCGCCTGCAGGCGGGCGCCGATCTCCTGGGTGGCCTCGTTCCAGGTGACCTGCTCCAGCCCGGCTGGGCCCCGCCGGAGAGGATGCAGGAGGCGCTCGGGATCGTTCACATAATCAGGTACGTGCATTCCCTTGATGCAGACGTACCCCTTCGTGACCGGGTGATGCGGGTCGGGGCGCACGGAGACCATGCTTCCGCCCTCCACCTCTACCTCGAGCCCGCAGAACGGCTCGCAGGCGCCCACTTTGCAGGTCGTCCGGTGCACTGTCATGGGTGAGTCCTCCCCGATTCGAGCCTACTCGCGTTCAGGCACCGTCGTCTTGAACGAAACGGCTGAGGCGAAACGGAGGACGATGATTTCCTGAAAAAGTCTGGTCTTTTTCGTCATCTAGGCGCGTTGTTCAACCCCCAAATCGGCTATCAGCGGCGGGTTTTCACATGATTTTAGTGATGGACGCTGGGGACACAGGCCGTTCATATTTCCGCCCGGGAGGGGGTTCGCCCCGCAGCGAAATCGCGAATCGCCGGTCGGCGTTGCCGCGTCGGGCAGAGAAGCTCCTTCCCACGGCCAAGGGCACTGTGTGCGGCGGGGAGATCCGCTGCCCCTGCGCCGGCGGCGCTCCGGTATCACGCCGCAGAGATCCACATCCCCGGGAGGGTGTCATGTGCGTCTCCAAGCCGCAATCCGTGAATCCGCGCAGGGCGCAACCCTCACCCACGCGGCCTGCGCTGCCGGTTTCGCGGACGCGGCACACCTCACCCGCACGTTCCGCCGCATGTTCGGGATCGCTCCCTCCTCAGTCCACCGCTCGATCACGCTGATGCACTAAGCGTCTCGCCTCGATCAGCGACCGACTCTCAGGAACCCTTTCGTGAACCTTTTGTGGCTCCCACGCGTCGAAGACCTGCCCGAAGAGGCTTGCGGCCGCGGGGGATGCTCCTCAAGTGGTGGAGACGTGGGACCGAAGAACTCCTGCCGGCGCCTCGCTCGCAGAGGGACAGCCAGTCGGTTAGCTTGGAAGGACGATGAAGCTCTCAGCCACAGCCGCCGCGCTCTTCATCTGGCTCCAGTTCGCGCTCTGCGTGCCCGCATTCGCCGAGACTTTCCCCCACGGGGACGAACTTGGCAGCGAGCACCCCCATGCCCAGCCCGCGGATGTCGACTCCACCGGAGCCCATCGAGAGGAAGGTGCGCCCCATTCCCACGACCAGGACACCGGATCGGGCGAGGACCACTGCGACCTCGTAGCACGGACGCTGGTCTCGGATTCACCCACGGTCGGGCCGCCCTCCCTTCTTACATTCCCGGCCTCGATCAGCCTGCAAGCCGGTGAGGCGCCGATCGTTTCGTTGTCCGTTCGGAGATCCCTCCGAGCATCACCACGACCACCCGACCTGATCCTTCAGAACGCCAGCTTCCTGCTCTAAACCCACGCCTCTCGCTCGAGACGGGCCGCCAGCTCTGCGCTCGGGGATTCCCGCGCGAACGGCTCGCAGCCCGACCTGGCACCGGCGCGTCCGAGAACGCGCGCAACCCTTCGAATTTCGGAGGCGTGGATGGTTTCGAAATACGCTTTCGCGAGTTTTTCTGGATGCTTTCTGGCTCTGGTCGTTGATGCGACGAGTGCCGCTGCGCTGGACATCACAAGCGGTGTGCTCACACCGGCGATCGCCGCGGAGGAGGCACTTCGCACGAACCCGGACCTGCGTGCCGCCTACGCGGTGATCGAGATTGCGCGGGGCCGACTCGTGCAAGCCGGCCTGTGGCCCAACCCCGAGCTGAACCTCTCGGGAGTGGACGATTCCGCCTTCCAGAACGCAGGAGAACGTGGGGCCAGCGTGGGCCTCGCACAGCGCTTTCCGATCGCCCGACGCCTGGCGCGCGCTCGCGATGTGGCACGAGTCGACGTGGCGCTGGCCGTCACCGAGGTGCGCGACTTCGAGCGCACGCTGATCGGAGAGGTCGAGGGCGCGGTCGTCTCCCTGCTCGCCCTCGATCGAGCCATCGTCGAGCAGAGCCGGGTGATCGAAGCGGCTGGCACGCTGGCGCAGGCGTCTTCGGGGCGATTTCGAGTGGCTGAGGTCTCGGAGGCGGATGTGAATCTGCTCGAGATCGAGCTGGCGCGCTTCCAGCAGGATCTACGCCTTCTCGAGCTCGAGCGCCTCACGGAGGGGTTACGCCTCAACCAGATGCTCAATCTTCCGCCCGAGCCGCCGATCGCGGTGGCGGGAGACCTCGATGCCCCGCTCTTCAACCCGAGCGTCCTGGCGCGGCTGGCCGAGGACGCGATCTCTCGACGCCCCGATCTCCACCGCATTCGGCTGGAGCAGGATCGCGCCGGGGCCGAGGTGCGGCTGGCGCGCGCCGAGGCCTGGGAGGACTGGACCCTCGGCTTCGGCTGGGAATTCGACCGCCAGGTATTCGAGAGCAGTCCGATCGGTGTGAAGCGCGACGATTTTCTCGGCGTCGGGCTCACGGTCCCACTGCCGCTGTTCAACCGCAACCAGGGCCGCATCACAGCCGCGGAGGCCCAGGGCCGGAGGGCTGTAGCCCGGGTTTCAGGTCGCGAACGCCTCGTCGAAATGGAGGTCGCGATCGAGCTGCGCCGGGTCGAGGAGCTCACGCGGATCGCCGCGGAGTACGGCGACCGCATCGTCCCGCGCGCCACGCGCAACGTGAGCCTGCTCGAAAAGGGCTATCGCGAAGGCCTCGTCGGGGTCGCCGCGCTGGTGCAGGCGGAGCAGCAGTATGCAGAGGCCGCCATCCGCTACGCGCGAACCCTGGGCGAGCTGCGCCGGGCCGAAGTCGACCTCGAGACCGCCGCAGCGGCCAGTCCGCTTCTGGAAACCAGACTCTCCACGGAGGGAAAGCCGTGAGATCCATCAGACTCTTCTTGGCCATCGCCGCTCTCGCGACCCCTCTCGTTGCGGCGCCCCACGCGGGTCGCGCGCACGAGGGGCACGATGAAGCGCCCGGTGCAACGACGGGAGGCGGGGACGCCGGAGGCCCCGTGCGCGTCTCGGAGGCCGCGCGCCGCAACCTCGGCCTGCAGACCGAAGAGGCGGAGCTTCGCACCCTCGAGCGAGCCCTGACCGTGATTGGCGAAATCCGAGCCGAGCCCGACCGGTCAGCCACCGTCTCGAGCCGAATCGCCGGACGCGTCGCCGCTGTTTACGCCAAGGAGGGCCAGCGCGTGGAGCGCGGGCAGCGGCTCGTAGAGGTCGAGAGCTTCCAGGTTGGCGATCCCCCGCCGAGGGCTCGCTACGCGGCGCCGATCGCCGGAACCGTGGTGGATCGCCACGTCGTGGTGGGGGACGACGTCGCGCGGAACGGCCACCTCTTCGAGATCGCAGACCTCGCGGAGCTGCTGGCAGTGGGCCGCGTCTTCGAGGGCCAGATCGGTCTCGTCGCCATCGGACAGAACGTTCGCGTGCGGGTCCCCAGCTATCCGGAGAAGGTCTTCGAGGGTGTCGTGGAGCGCCTCGCCGGACAGCTGGACGCCGCGAGCCGCTCTCTCCCGGTGTACGTCCGCGTGGCCAACCCCGACGAGGAGCTCCGCCCGCACATGCGCGCCACGTTGAGCCTCGTGACCGAGCGCGCGGACCTCGCCCTGGCGGTCCCCAAGAGCGCGCTGCTCGGCGAGTTCGGAAATCCCTTCATCTTCGTCCAGCGCGAAGACGAGCCCGACCTCTTCGAGCGCCGCGCCGTGGTGACGGGGCTCTCGGACGATCGCTACGTCGAGATCGCAGACGGAGTCCTCCCAGGCGACCGCGTGGTCACTGAGGGCAACTACTCGCTCCAGTATCTGCCGCCGGTTGCCGAGCCCGCTTCGGAATCCGAGTCGATCGCCAGCGAGGAAGGTCACGCCCACGAAGCGACGAGCCGGTGGCCCTGGACGCTCGGGCTCGCGGCCGCCGTCATTGCGAGCGCGGCCGTCGTGCTGCGCCTTCGCATCCGCAGGCGCGCTCCGAGCGGAGCCCACTAGGCCATGCTGAACCGACTGATCACGTTCTCGCTGCGCAACCGCATGTTCGTCGTCGCCGCCGCGGCGCTCCTCTTCGTCTACGGCGCAATCGTGATCCGGGACCTTCCGGTGGACGTGTTTCCCGACCTGAATCGCCCGCTGGTCACGATCCTCACCGAAGCCCCGGGCCTGGCGCCCGAAGAGGTCGAGATGCTGGTCACCTGGCCGCTCGAGACCGCAGTCAACGGTGCGCCGAGCGTGCGGCGTGTGCGCTCGAACTCCGGCATCGGCCTCTCGATCGTGTTCGTCGAGTTCGACTGGGGGACGGACATCTATCGCGCAAGGCAGCTCGTTCAGGAACGCCTTCAGCTCGCCGCCGAGCAGCTCCCGGAGGAGATCTCACCCGTGATGGGACCGATCTCGTCGATCATGGGCGAGATCCTGCTGATCGGAATCTCGAGCCGGGACGGCACCACGCCGCCCAGGGAGCTTCGCACCTTCGCGGACTGGGTCGTCCGACAGCGCCTGCTCACGATCGGGGGCGTGGCCCAGGTGATCCCCATCGGCGGCGGCGTCAAGCAGTACCAGATTCGCGCGATTCCCGAGCGTCTGGCCGCCTACGGAGTGAGTCTCGAGCAGGTCTTCGAGGCGGCCGAGCGATCCCAGATCAATACACCCGGCGGCTTCCTCGAAGCGGGTCAACGCGAGGCCCTGGTCCGGAACATCGCGCGCACGGTGTCCCTGGAGCAGATTGCCTCGACAGTCGTGGCTGATCGCGGCGGAGTGCCCGTGCGGCTGCGCGACGTGGCCGACGTGGTCTTCGGCAAGCAGGTGATGCGCGGCGACGCGGGCGTGGGCGGCGAGCCGGCGGTGATCGTCTCGGTGAAAAAGCAGCCCGGCGTCGACAGCATCTCCCTCACGGAGAAGATCGAGGCCGCGCTCGCCGACATGGAGAACGACCTCCCTTCGGACGTCGAGATGCAGCTCCTCTTCAAGCAGGCGCGCTTCATCGAGGCCGCGATTGGCAACGTCGAAGAGGCGATCCGAGACGGCGGAATCATGGTGGTGATCGTGCTCTTCCTGTTCCTGCTCAATGTCCGCACCACGCTCATCACGCTCACGGCGATTCCACTCTCTTTCGTCGTTACGGCCATCTTCTTCTCCTGGGCGGGAATCTCCATCAACACCATGACCCTCGGAGGCCTCGCCGTGGCAATCGGCATGGTGGTGGACGACGCCATCGTCGATGTCGAGAACGTCTACCGCCGCCTGCGCGAGAACCGCCATGCCGGGCAACCGCGCCCGGTGCTGCGTGTCATTGCCGACGCCTCGGCCGAGGTCCGGAACTCGATCCTCTACGCGACCCTGCTCATCATCCTGGTCTTCGTTCCGCTCTTCGGCCTCGCGGGCATCGAAGGTCGCCTCTTCGCCCCGATCGGCGTGGCCACGATCGTGGCGATGGCGGCCTCCTTCGTGGTGTCGCTCACCGTGATTCCGGCACTCTGCTCCTACCTGCTCCCCCGCATGAAGCGCATGGAGACAGAGGCCGACGGTTGGCTCGTCCGCAAACTCAAGGAGTTCGACCGTCGCGTGATCCTCGCCCACACCCTGCGCCACCCCTACGTCGTGATCGGCGGGGCGATCGTGCTCGTCGCCGGCTCCTTCGCCCTCTACCCGATGATGGGGAAGGAGTTCCTGCCGGAGTTCAACGAAGGTACGGTGACCGTCAACGTGCTCGTGGCGCCGGGCACGTCTCTTGAAGAGTCGAACCGGATCGGGACCATTGCCGAGAAGCTGCTGCTCGCGATCCCCGAGATCCTCTCCACCGGCCGGCGCACGGGCCGCGCGGAGCTCGACGAGCACGCGGAGGGCGTCCACTACACGGAGATCGATGTCGACCTCGCGCCGTCCGAGCGCTCGCGCGAGGAGATTCTGGAGGAGATTCGCAACCAGCTCGGGCAGATCCCGGGCATCGCGATGAACGTCGGCCAACCCATCTCCCACCGTCTCGACCACATGCTCTCGGGCGTGCGGGCACAGGTGGCCGTCAAGCTCTTCGGGGAGGACCTGGGCGTCCTGCGCGCCCAGGCAGCCGACATCGAAGCCACCCTTGCGCATGTGCCCGGGGTGGTCGATCTCCAGATCGAGAAGCAAGTCCTGATCCCCCAGGTAAAGATCGTGCTCGATCGCGAGCGCGCGCAGCTCTACGGCGTACAGGTGGGGGATCTCGCGGAGCTGTTGGAGACGGCCCTCAACGGCCGCGTCGCCGGTCAGGTGCTCGACGGGCAGCGGACCTTCGACCTGTTCGTGCGCTACGGCGAGGAATCGCGCGGCGACGTGGCGGCGATCCGCAACATGCTCGTGGACACGCCCTCCGGTCAGAAGGTGCCGGTCTCGCTGCTCGCCGACGTGCGGGAGGCGAAGGGGCCGAACATCATCAACCGCGAGAACGTACGCCGGCGTATCGTGATCTCGGCGAATGTTTCCGGTCGCGATCTGGGTTCGACCGTCGCGAATATGCAGACCGCCGTGGCAGCGATGAATCTCCCGCCCGGCTACTCCGTCAGTTTCGAGGGCCAGTTCCAGAGCCAGCAGGCTGCAACTCGACTGATTGCGATTCTGAGCCTCTTCACGCTCGCCACGATGTTCCTGCTGCTCTATTCCCACTTCCGCAGCATCGTGATCGTGGCGCAGATCCTGCTCAACGTGCCCCTGGCGTTCATGGGTGGGCTCGTCCTCACCTGGCTCATGGTCGGAACGGTCTCCGTCGCCACGTTGGTCGGGCTCATCACCCTGGCCGGCATCGCATCCCGCAACACGATCATGATGATCTCCCACTACCTCCACCTCATGGAGCACGAGGGAGAGCAGTTCGACGAGCAGATGATCGTGCGGGGATCCCTCGAGCGGCTCGTCCCCGTGACCATGACCGCCCTCGTGGCCGGCCTGGCGTTGATCCCGCTGGTCCTCGCCGCCGGGGAGGCGGGCAAGGAGATTCTCTACCCGGTGGCGGTGGTGATCCTGGGAGGGCTCCTGAGTTCGACCGTCCTCGACATGGCCGTGACACCGGCGGTCTTCTTCGCCTTCGGTCGCCGCGCGGCCGAGCGTGCGATCGCGCGTGACGCGGTCGATCCCCTGGACGCCATTCTCGTTCCCGCTTCCGCCGCGGAATCACCGCGGTAGTTTGAGCGGACCACTCGAAAGGAGAACCCGATGAGATTCGCAATACCGATGACCATGGCTGGGACTGTCGCACTCCTCTTCATGGGCTCCGCCGCCCCCGCCGACGAGGGGCACGGTCACCATGATCCAGGCCACGGTGGCCACGCTGGCGAAGCGGCGCAGGCCGAGGGCCTCGCCGGCGCCTGGGCCGCTCTCGAAGCGGCACGCGACGCGATCGCCGCCGACGTCGCGGCGGGGCTCCTGAAGACGATCCACGAGAAGTCCGAGCCCGTACCCGGGCTCGCCAAAGAGCTTCTCGAACACTCCGATGGTCTCGATCCCGTGAGGCGGAAGCGGGTGGAGGGAGCCGTCCGCCAGCTTCCGAAGGTCGCCGACGCGCTCCACGACGCCGCAGACGGCGGCGACCTGGACGGGACGCGCCGCGAGCTGAAGCGGCTCGATGGGCTTCTCCAGCTCATTCGGGCCCAATACCCGAGCGGTGCCCTTCCCACTGAGCCCAGCCATCAGGAGGGCGCGTCGCGGTCATCGCACGGCGGTGAGCATGCACACGGGGCCACGATCGCCGAGGTCGCTGATGCCTCGCAAGCGACGGTGCAGGTGGTGGCGAGCGACTTTACGTTCGAACCCCGCGAGCTAATGCTGCGCGCCGGCGAGCCCACACGGCTCGAGTTTCGCAACGAAGGGGCCGTCGAGCACGTGCTCATCGTGAAGACCCTGAACGGAGCTACCGATGCGGTTCACCTCCACGCTCAGCCGGGTGAGACTGACGCCGCAACCGTGCGTCTGGATGGGCCGGGACGCTACGTGGTCGTTTGCACGATTCCCGGTCACCAGGAGATCGGGATGATCGGCGAACTCGTGGTGACCGACGGTTCGTCCGCCGCCGGCGAAGGCGGGTGACGCTTTGCGGGGTGTGTCTCGATGGATATCAGAAAGGGATAAATCAATGACGCCGCATCCTCTTGGAATCCGGGCGAATCTCAGACGAGGGCACCGGCACAGCTCGTTCTCTCCGAGTCCTTGCCCCACGTAGGGGAAATGTTCCGAGCCAGCCTCATACGACACCTCGGGTTCGGGGCCGGTGTGGTGGGGATCGCAATGTTGGCGGCGGGGATGCTGGTTCACCGTCTCGTGGTCGGTCCCGTGCGCGAGATCCCGGCCGCCACCGACGAAATCGCACAGCATGGGCAGTGGGAACCAATCACTCCAAGGGGACGGCGGCGGGACGAGATCGGCGATCTGGAAGGTCATTCCGCGCAGATGATCCGACGTCGCGTTGAAGAGGTGCGTGACGGGCGTTACGGCTCCGCGCACAGGGTCGCAGAACGAGTTCGCCGCGAACTCGATGAGCCGCTGCGCCGTGTGGCCATGGAGCTGACTGTCCTCGAGACGCTTCTGGCGGTGGACTCGGAGGAAGCCCGTGCCCGGGCGCAGATCGCAGCCAAGGCCACGCGGCCGGAGTCGATGCCACGACCCATCACTTCGGAACGGCGCGGCACGACGCTACCCACTCGGCCGGGGGCCACAGCGGCCGAAGCCACGATCGCCGAGGCGGTCTCTGAGTCAGGTACACGCTATTTCGCCAGGTAGAGTCGATCTGGCCTGGTCAAACATCACCGGGCCCGCTCGACCGCTTCGTCGAGAGCGCTGAAGCCACGTCGGCAAGACTCAGTCCGGCTCGCCCCTCAGCAGGTAGCGGATCACGAGGTCGGTCACCTCCTCTTCGAAGCGGTCATCCGCGAGGAGTTCTGGGCGCTTGAGTGCGGTCCCGTGCGTTAGCGTCTCCCCGACCTCGAGGCAGACGTAGGCCGCCAGGTCGAGGTCCGGCCGGCGGATTTCTTCTCGGTGAACCTCCAAATAGCCGCGCACGAACTCCATCAGGTACGCGCGCTCTTCGCCCGGGATCTCCGCGGCCAGCGCGTTGTGGAGCTCCGGATCATGGGCGTGGATATCGATCATGAACCGCAGGAACTCGCGAATCGCCTCGCGCAGGGGGAGCGCGGCGATGCGACCGCTTGCCTTGACCATGCGCTCCATGAACATGCGGTCGTAGCGGCGCCGCACCTCGGCCACCAGGGACTCCTTGTTGGGGAAGTATTGGTAGAGCGAGCCGACCGAGACACCGGCCACTTCAGCAACCCGATTGGTGCTCAGGCCCCCGTGGCCCTCCTGCGAAAGAATGCGAGCAGTTGCTTCGAGAATGGCCTCGACCATGATCTGGGATCTGTCCTGTTTCGGTAGTTTTCTCGGACAGATAGATAGATCTTCGGACATCGGAGAGGTTCCTCGGAATGCGAGTAGAAAACACGAATATTTACTCGTAAAGTCTAGCGCATGGAGTACGATCCTCTAGACCCCCGAGTCGCCCGGAATCCCTACCCCTTCTACGAGGCCTTGCGCCGCGAGGCGCCCGTCCATCGCACGCCACGCGGGTTCGCAGCGGTGAGCCGCTACGGCGACGTGCTCGACGTGCTGCGGCACCCCGGAACGTTCTCGTCATCCGCCATGGGAGACGTCATCAACGGCCTGAAGTCGATGGCGCACGCGGAGGAAGGCGGCGAGACCCTGCTGGGCACCGATCCCCCGGTCCACACCCGGCTGCGCAAGATCGTCAACCGGGCCTTCCGGCCCGGCCGGATCGCCGCTCTGGAGCCGCGCATCCGTGCGCTGGCCGCCGAGCTCGTGGACGCCTTCGAGGGACGGCACGAGTGCGACCTCGTCGCCGATCTCGCGGTTCCCTTCCCGGTGATGGTCATCGCCGAGATCCTGGGGTTCGACCCCGCCCGCCGCAACGACTTCAAGCGCTGGACGGAAGAGCAGATCGCGGCGACGGCGGGGCCGCCGACGCCGGAGTTTCGTGCCGCACTTGCGCGCTCCGGCGCCGAGCGCCTCACCTATCTCGAGGACCTGATCGCCGAGCGCAGTCACCATCCCCGTAGCGACGTGCTTAGTGAGCTGCTCCAGGCCGAGCGCGACGAGGAGGTGATGACCGAGGGCGAAGTTGGCAATTTCATCGTATTGCTTCTGGTCACCGGCAACGAGACGACCACGAACCTCATCGGAAACGCGGTGCTCGCGCTTCTCGAGGACCCGGAGATGCTCGCAGCCGTCGCGGCGGAACCCGCGCTCGTTCCGGCCGTCATCGAGGAGACGCTCCGCCATGACTCCCCGGTGCAGCTGACGCTGCGCCGCGCTACCGAGGACGCGGAACTGTCGGGCGAGAAGATCCACTGCGGAGAGCTGCTGGCGGTGCTGATCGGATCGGCAAACCGGGACGAGCGCCACTTCCCGCACGCGGATCGCTTCGACCGGCTGCGCCCCCGGCGCGACCACCTGGCCTTTGGCTTCGGCACCCACTTCTGCCTGGGTGCGCACCTCGCCCGGCTGGAGGCGCGGGTGGCGCTCGAGACGCTGCTAAGCCGCGTCCGCCACTTCGAGATCCTCGCCGAGGCGGAGCGGATGCCTTCGCTGCTGACGCGCGGTCCGCGATCCCTTCGGTTGGGGCTGAGGTGATCGCCACGCGACTGGCCACCCGTCAAGGGACCGCACGGCGGTCGCGGAGCTGTAGGACGATCTCATCGAGGAATGACTGCATGTCGCTCCGCGTATACAGGCTCGTGTGTCCCACCCTCGGGATCACGGACGTCCGCACGAGCTGCTCCGCGGCCGCCCAACCGCGCTGCGCTGCCACTTCGCGACGCAGTCGCTCGACCGAGACGACCGTTTCTGCGTTTCCGTTTCGGTATGGTCGCCGCCCCGTCACCATGGGCTCAGCTCGAATGGAACCCGCACGCTGAGCACTGCGACGAAGTCCGTCACGAGCTGGGACCCGTTCAGGTCTTGCAGGACGGGCACCTGGACCGAGGCCTCGAGAATCAGGCGCTTCATGGCAAGCTGAACACCGGGCGAGAGGAAGAGCGCGTTTCCGCCCGAGCCCCGAACGGTGCTGCCATTCACCTGCGTCCGCCCCGCCCAAAACCCGTTGAGCTCGAGGACGCCGTTCAGCTGAAGGAGTTTCCCCTCGAAGCGCTGAGGCCAGAGGCGGTACCGGTAAGCGACGTCGTAACGAAACCGGTCGCCCGCCTCGCGATCGTTGCGCTCCGTGGTCAGGGTGTAGAGCGCATCCACATCGAGCTCGTGCCGATTCGCGGCCCACGTTCCCACGGCGCCGATGATCGGATCGAAGGACGACGTTCCGAAATCGTCCGTCCCGGTCGGGAATTTCAAGCCGGCAAGCACAGCAACGCGGCGGGTCGAGAGCGGCGCGTAGTCGTCCACGAAGACCATGTAGCGCCCCAGCAAGCGAAGGTCGCCGAGCCCCGCGTCTTCGTCGCTCGATCCGGCCGTCTCGACTCGCCGGTGCGCGACGATCGGAAGCGTCAGGAACGTGGTGAAACGCGGCGTGACGCCGTACACGAGCGTCTGCGGCAGGACGTACGCATGGACCTCACGGTCCATGGGCGACGGGTCGTCGGTGGCGACGGTCGCTCGAAGCTGAGAGCGCCAGATGCCCTCTCCCTGGCTGACCGGAAGCGCAACGTTGGTGTTGATCCCTTGCGCCCTAGCAACCGCTGGCACGAGGAGGAATAGGAACAAGACGCCGAAGAACCTCCCCTTCATCGCCTCGCGTCCTGGAAGGGCTCGAAGACCTGGATTCGATCATTCCCGAAGTCCACGACGAAGATTCGACCGTCGGGCCCGATGTCGAGGTCTGTGGGCCGCTCGAATTCACCGGGACCCTTTCCCTGCGAGCCGAACGCGGAACGAAGCTGGCCCTGCGCACCGAACACCTGGATTCGATGATTCTCGAAATCGGCCACGTAGATTCGACCAGCGCCGTCCGTCGCCACCCCGGAGGCGATTCGAAACGAGCCCGGGCGGGAGCCGGGGAGGCCAGAGCCCCATACGCCACCGAAACGGAGTAGGGCTTCCCCATCGGGTGTGAAGAGCTGGATTCGATGGTTGTAGGCATCGGCGACGACGAGCCGCCCCTCGATCCAATCGAGGTCAGTCGGATAGTGGAGTCGCCCGGGAAGGAGTCGCCCGGGCACGCCGATCAGGTTTCGGAAGCTCCCGTTCTGGCCGAAGCGAATGACGCGATGGTTGTAGAAGTCCGCAACGTAGATATCCCCATTCGGAGCAACAAGAACGCCCGCCGCGCCGTCGAAGCTCCCAGCCGGAGTGCCGTCACCCCGGACCTCGCGGAGAAGCTCTCCCTCCGGGGAGAACAGCTGGACCCGGTCGCCGCCGAGTTCCGAGACGTAGAGAACTCCCCCGTCATCGACGTCGATGTCCATCGGCCTTCGGAACTCGCCTGGGCGCTCGCCCGAGGTCCCGAACATCCAGAGGAACTTCCCGCGCGGCGAGAAAGCCTGAACGCGGTCGTTCCCCGCATCCGCAACGAAGACAGTGCCGTCCTTGGCAACGGCAAGGCCGGTCGGCCGACTGAACTCTCCCGGCCCAGTCCCGCTCGTCCCCCAGACGTCTAGGACCGTGGGTCCGTCGACGCCTGCGCCCGTGCAGCCCAGGCTCGCCACCACGGCACAGGCCGGAAGTACGAGGAGATGAACACCGCGTCTCACTCGCCTGGCGACTCCACCGGCTCGACCTGCTCCACGGTAAGAGACGGAAGACCGTCGCGGTGTGAGTGAACCTCGCCCCCGATCAGGACGGCCCCGCCCGCGGCCGCGCTTCGGAGGCGCTCCAGGGTCTCTGGGGAAAGCAGCCGCGCGGTTCCATCTCCCTTCTCTATCAGCCGAAAGCGTTCCGTCGGACCGACCCGAAGGGTCTCCCAGTCGCCCTCCCTAACCAGCGTGCCTCGCGCCACGAGCTGGAGGCCCGCCAGCTCGAACCCCGAAGCGCCGACGGCCCCTTCGAGGTCGCGGACCGTCGCGGCGTTGTCCTCCAGGAATACCAGGCGAATCTGCCCCTCGTCGAGGAGGATCTCGATCTCGTGCACCCCGTCGACCTTGCGGAGCTTCTTCTCGATGCCGAAGGCACAGAAAGGACAGGTAAGACCGTTGACGCGGAGCTCTGCCGTGCGAATTTCTGCTCGGGCGGGAAGCACCGCGAGCGAAATCCCGAGCGCGATCGTGAGTACGGCTCCCTTGTTCATTCGGGCTTCTCCTTTTTGTTCCCTTGTGCACGCTGGCGAGTGCAGCCGGCTGTTCCAGCCCGCCGGATCAACCAGGCCACCAGCCCAGGCGGAACGCCCAGAGCGCCCCAACGAGCGGGGCCGACACCCACACCACTGCCCGCACCCACCAGGGCCCGCGTCGCTCGACCTGCGCCAGGTACAGACCCCGGGCGAGAAACGCAACGCTTGCAATCAGAAAGAGCGGCGTCGCAGACTCGAGGGCTGTTCCGACCCCCGCGCTGGCGACGCCGGAGAGCGCAAACGCAGCGGGCGCAATACAGCACCAAGGGAGCGCCGCGAGGCCCGAGCCCACGACAGACCGAATCGTGCTTTCGCTCATGGGTCCCTCCAGTTCATCCGCCTCTCTCGACGTCGAGTGAGCGAAGAATCGAGCAGCCACTCTTGGGGCCGCGACCGGGGCACTCCTCCGTGAGCTTTCGAAGCGCTCTTCGCATCCGCTGGAGAGCGCGGATCTTGCCTTCGAGGTCGACAAGCTTCTCTTCCGCGCGCTCCTTCACGTCTCCCGCGGTCGCAGCTGGGTTCCGTTCGAGGGAGAGGAGCTCGGAAATCTCCTTCAGCGAGAACCCCAGCTCCTTGGCTCGCCTGATGAACCGAAGGCTCACGACTACGTCCGGCGAATAGACCCGGTAGCCGGATGGCCGGCGGGCAGGCTTCGGAATCAGTCCCTCGCGCTCGTAGAAACGGATGGCGTCGATGCCCACGCCCGCCGCGTTCGCCACTTCACCGATCTTCATGTCGCCCTCTCTCATGTCAGGAGGATAGACCGTGGACTGTAGTCCAGAGTCAAGAGTAGACGCAGACGGTCCCTTCCCCGCCATAGACGCACGGAACGGTCAAGTCCTATCACCGGGCGCGGCCCGTGAATCGAGACGGCGGTCGTGTCTCCCTTTTCGCAGCCTAACGGGCGCTCGGGAGTGCGCACCCTACGGAGCCAGAACGCGGGAGGCTCCGCCCGTTCCAAATGGCAGGTGCCGTCCGCTTCCCGCTCGCGGTGAGCAAGCCTCAGATCGAGAAGCATCACGACACCCGATCCCGAGCGAATTGTCGTGAAGTCGACCGGAGGCTATGAGCGATTGGTCGTCCGGAGATTGGTCGCCCAGAAGCTCGCCGAGGCCGGCCTTCCCGTGGTCCTGCCCTCAGGAGGCGTTTCCCCTCGTCTCCTTCGGCAATTTCGCGCCGCGCACCAGCGCGAAGATCACGGGGATGACCACGAGGGTCAGCACTGTCGCCGAGACAAGCCCCCCAACCATCGGGGCGGCGATTCGGCGCATCGTCTCCGAGCCCGTGCCCGTCCCCCACATGATGGGCAGGAGGCCCACGATCGTCGACGTGACAGTCATCATGATCGGGCGCAGGCGGAGCCCGGCCCCTTCGCGGACCGCCGCGAGCAGGTCGGCCTTTGTCTGCAGCCGGTCCTCGCGCTGGTAGCGGGCGACGGCCTCCTCGAGGAAGACGAGCAGGATGACACCGAGCTCCGCCGAGACGCCGGCCAGGGCGATGAAACCGACGCCCACGGCGACGGAGAGGTCGTAGTCGAGGAGCCAGAGGAGCCAGACGCCTCCGATCAGCCCGAAGGGGAGGGACAGCATCACGATCAAGGTGTCCGAGAGCCGTCGGAAGTTGAGGTAGAGCAGCAGGAAGATGATTCCGAGCGCGATCGGCACGACCACCCGCAGGCGCTCCGCGGCGCGCTCCATGTACTCGTACTGCCCGCTCCATACGAGGCTATAGCCGGCCGGAAGCTCGAATTCGCGTTCCAGAGTCTGCTTGGCCCGGTTGACCCACGTCCCGACGTCGACGCCGGACAGGTCGACGTAGATCCAGGCGTTGAGCCGAGCGTTCTCGCTCTTGATCGACGGCGGGCCCTTTCGGATCACGATATTCGCCAGCTGGGAGAGGGGAACCTGGGCGCCCGTGGGGGTCGGGACGAGCACCCGCCGCAGACTCGTGAGGTTGTCGCGTAGCTCCCGCGGATAGCGCAGGTTCACGGGGTAGCGCTCGCGCCCCTCGACGGTGAAGGTGACATTTTTCCCGCCGATGGCCGACTGGATGACGTCCTGCACGTCACCGATCGTGAGGCCGTAGCGGGCGATCTCGCGGCGGTCGATGTCGTAATCGAGGTAGTTGCCGCCGACGACGCGCTCGGCGTACACGCTGAGTGTGCCGGGCTCGTTCTGGAGGATCGCCTCGATCTGCGCGCCGAGCTCCTGGAGGATCGCGAGGTCCGGCCCGGCGACCTTGATACCGACCGGTGTCTTGATTCCCGTCGAGAGCATGTCGATGCGCGTCTTGATGGGCATCGTCCAGGCGTTCGTCACACCGGGCAGTCGCACGGCCTGGTCGAGCTCCGCGATCAGCTTATGGATCGTCATGCCCGGCCGCCACTCCTCGGGTGGCTTCAAGGTGATGGTGGTTTCGATCATCGAGAGCGGTGCCGGGTCGGTGGCGGTCTCGGCTCGGCCGATCTTGCCGAAGACGTGATGGACCTCCGGGAACTGGAGGATCATGCGGTCGGTCTGCTGCAGGATCTCGCGCGCCTTCGTGATCGAGATGCCTGGCAGGGTGGTGGGCATGTAGAGGAGGTCGCCCTCGTTGAGTGGCGGCATGAACTCCGATCCCAGCTGCCGGAAGGGGACTACCGTGGCTGCGAGAACCGCGACGGCGCCTGCGATCACGAGGAGCTTGCGCCGCAGAACGAAGTGGATGACGGGCGCGTAGAGCCAAAGCAGGAGTCGGTTCAGCGGGTTGCGGTGCTCGGGAACGATCTTGCCCCGGATGAACACGATCATGAGGAGCGGCACGATGGTGATGGCGAGGAACGCAGACCCCGCCATGGCGTAGGTCTTGGTGAAGGCGAGCGGGGAGAAGAGGCGTCCTTCCTGCGCCTGAAGGCTGAACACCGGGAGGAACGAGACGGTGATGATCAGCAGCGAGAAGAAGAGCGCGGGGCCCACCTCGCTGGCGGCGTCGATCAGGATCTCCGTTCGCGGCTTCTTCCCCTCGTCGCGCTCCAGGTGCTTGTGCGCGTTTTCGACCATCACGACGGCAGCGTCGACCATGGCGCCGATCGCAATGGCGATTCCGCCGAGCGACATGATGTTCGCGTTGAGCCCCTGGTGGTACATGACGATGAAGGAGATGAGGATCCCGAGCGGCAGCGTCAGGATGGCGACGAAGGCGCTGCGGAGGTGGACCAGAAAGACCACGCACACCAGGGCGACGATGGCAATCTCCTCGAGGAGCTTTTCCTGGAGGTTGTCGACGGCGCGCTCGATGAGGCTGGAACGATCGTAGACCGCGACGATCTCGACGCCGGGAGGCAGGCCGGCCTTCAGCGTCTCGAGCTTCTCCTTCACCCTCCGGATGACCTCGAGCGCGTTCTCGCCGAAGCGGATGATCACGATGCCGGCTGCGACCTCGCCCTCGCCGTTCAGGTCCGTGAGGCCGCGCCGAAGCTCCGGGCCCGTGTGGACGTGAGCCACATCCTTGAGCAGCACCGGTGTACCGCGCCCATCGGTCCCGATGGCGATCTGCTCCAGGTCCTGGATGGATTCGATGTAGCCCCGCCCGCGGACCATGAACTCGGTCTCGGCCATCTCGATGAGGCGACCGCCCACGTCGCTGTTGCTGCGCTGGATCGCGCGGTGGACCTGCGCCAGCGGGATGCCGTAGGAGGCGAGGGCGTTGGGATCGGCCTCGACCTGATACTGGCGGACGACGCCCCCGAGGGAGGCAACCTCCGACACCCCCGCAACCGTCTGGAGCTCGTAGCGCAGGTACCAGTCCTGGATGGAACGGAGATCGGCGAGATCGCGCTCGCCCGTTCGATCGACCAGGGCGTACTCGTAGACCCAGCCGACCCCGGTGGCGTCGGGGCCCAACGACGGCGTGACGCCCGGCGGAAGCCGCCCCGACACGAAGTTGAGGTACTCGAGCACGCGAGAGCGCGCCCAGTAGAGATCGGTCCCGTCTTCGAAAATCACGTAGACGAACGAGAACCCGAAGAACGAATATCCGCGCACGGTCTTGGCGAAGGGGACCGCGAGCATCGACGTGGTGAGCGGGTAGGTGACCTGGTCCTCGACGACCTGGGGCGCCTGGCCTGGATACTCGGTAAAGACGATCACCTGGACGTCGGAGAGGTCCGGAATCGCGTCGAGCGGCATGTTGTAGACGGCGTAGCTGCCCCAGAGGATGAGCCCCACGGTCGCGAGACCGACGAGCAGCGGGTTGCGGGCGGAGCCAGCGATGATGCGTCGCAGCATCGGCTACTCCTCCGCGGGCGCTTCGCGCGGCCCCGGCGTCTGGGCCTGGCCATCCATCGCGTGGCCGGCGTGCCCCTCGTGCTCCGCGTCCGGCGCGGACTTCGCCGAAACCAGCTTCTGCACGGCCTCCTGGAGCTTGCTCTCGCTGTCGATCAGGAACTGACCCGACGTGACGACGCGCTCACCCGCCGCGAGGCCATCCCGCACCTCCACCCAGCCGTCGCCGGAATCGACTCCGAGCAACACGTCTCGCGGCGCGAATCGCCCCTCCCCGAGTGCCACGATCGCCAGCGAGCGTTGCCCGGAGCGAATGATGGCCTCCTCGGGAACGACGAGGACATCTTCGAGGGTCTCCGTTTCGATTGTCACGTTCGCGAACATGTCCGGTTTCAACGTGATCCCCGGATTGGGGAACTCCAGGCGAACCCGCACCGTCCGGGTCTTGGGATCCAGGAAGGGATACACGTACGTGACTTCGCCTTCGAAGCTCTTTCCGGGGAGATAGCTGAGCTTCGCAACACCTCGTTGGCCCGCGGCGATCCAGGGCAGCTCGTACTCGTACACATCCGCGTAGATCCAGATATGGGAAAGATCGGCGATCGTGTACAGCCGCATGTTGGGATCGACCTCCATGCCCTTGCGAACCATCAGGTCGACCACCACGCCGGGGCCGGGCGCGTAGAGGGTCAGGTTCTTGCGGACCTGGCGCGTTTCGAGAAGGCGCTCGATGTCCCGCTCGGGGATGTCCCAGAGTTCCAGTCGGCGCCTGCTCGCTCGGAAGAGTGCTTCGCCTGCCTGAACGACGTCCTCGAATGAACTCCGAGCCGTGGAGTCGCGGTAGCGTGCTGCCTGGAGGAGTTCTTCCTGGGTCGAGACGAGTTCGGGTGAGTAGATCTCCAGCATGGGCTGGCCGCTCTCTACCATTTCGCCTTCGTACTCGACGTAGAGCTTTTCGACCCAGCCTTGAATCTTCGTGTGCACATGGTCGACCAGGCGCTCGTCGTAGCCGACGCGGCCGACCGCGCGCACCTGGCGCGCGAGATCGCGACGTGTGACCGGCGCCAGTCGAACCCCCATGTTCTGCACCAGCGCGGAGTCGATCTGCACGCCTCCGCCCCCGACCACCGCGCCCTCGCCCGGGCAGACGGGCACCAGATCCATGCCCATCGGGCCCTTGCCGGGCTCGTCGCGGACGTAGGTCGGGTCCATGGGCGCCTTCCAGTACAGGGCCTCGGCACCTCCCGGACAGGGACCCTCTCCTGCTGTCCTGCCAGGAGGTGAGGTACCACCGGGACCGCTCCGCGTTCCCGCCCACCAGCCACCCACTGCTGCAGCGACCACGAGTCCGATCACGGCGATCCAGTGTGTGGCCTTCATCGCAGCGATGCTCCCAGGCTGGCTTCGACGGCCGCGAAGGCGCTGCGTCGGTCCGCCACCGCGCGTTCGAGCCGGAGCTGGGCGTTCAGCAGTCGTACCTGGCTGTCGATCAGGCTCAGAAAGTCCACCTTGTCGACCTCGTAACCCGATCGGCTCGAATCGAGGGATTGACGCGCCTGCGGGAGGAGCCCCAGCTCTATGAGTCCGACCTCCCGATCCGCGCGCTCGAGATCTGCATAGTGCGCTCGCACGGAATCGCGTAGAGCTGCGCGGGATCTCCGATACTCTGCCTGGCTCTGTCGCAGCAGCGCATCCTGTTCCACGACCCGGGAACGCCACTTCTTGCGGTTCACAGGAAGGCGAATCGTCACGCTCGCGCCGAGGAAGTCGTCGCCATTCACCGGGTCACCTGCGACGGACTGGCGGATGCGGTAGCCCAGGCCGAGATCGAAGTCGGGATAGCCCTCGAGCTGTGCCACGCGCTTCCGGTGCTCGGCTTCTTCGATTCGCTCGGCCAGGGCGCGCAGGCGCGGGCTCGTGGGCTCGAGCTGGTCGAGAAGCTGAGCAACGTCCGGTAGGGGCGCCGATTCCCGCAGAGCCTCGGTGCGGGGGAAGGGCGTCGCGGGGGTCAGGTCCAGAAGCTTCGCGAGGCGCGCTTCGGCGGTGCGGATCGAGGCATCACGCAGCAGGCGCTCATCGAGGAGTTCCGTGAGAGCGACCTGGGCGCGAATCACATCCTGCTGGAGCCCTGTGCCAACCCGGTACTTCGCCTCGGCGATCTTGGTGAGCTGGCGCAGGAGGTCGATGTTCTCGACCGTAACGTCGAGCGCACGCTGAGCGAATCCGAGCTCGACCCAGGCTCGTTCGACAGCCGCGGCGACGCGGCGGGACTGGTCAACGACGTCCTCTTCCGAGGCGTCTGCCGCGGAACGCGCGGCATCGCGCTGGTTTCCGAGGAGGCCCGGGAAGGGGAGGTACTGGCTCAAGCCGAGCTGCTGGCCGGAGAGGGGAGTCGAATCGAGGTCGAAATCGCCCGTCGGCACATTGCTGAGCTCGTAGCGGAAGCGCGGATCCGGAAGCGCCCCGGCTGGGTAGACACGGGCCGCCGCAGCCTGGGCCACCGTACGTGCCACGTCGAGGTCGGGGTTGGTGATCTGGGCGCGATCGAGGCACCAGCGGAGGGGCAACGGGCTGGGCGGCGCCTCGTCCTCGGTGCCAGTCGCCGGTGTGAGCACGTCGCTCGTCGTATTCAGCGTAGCGGCACTCGTCGCATCAACGACCAGAGCCAGAAAGCATCCAGAAAAATTCGCGATCGCGTATTTCGAAACCATCCACGCCTCCGAAATTCGAAGGGTTGCGGGCTCCCGGCCGCATCGATGCCAGGTCGGGCTGCGAGCCGCTCGCGCGGGGATCCCCCAGCGCGGAGCGGGCGGCCCGTCTCGAGCGTGAGGCGTGGGTTTAGAGCAGGAAGCTGGCGTTCTGGAGGATCAGGTCGGGTTGTCGTGGTGGGGCCTGGAGGGATCTCCGAACGGAGAGCGAAACAATCGGCACCCCGCTGGCCTGCAGGCTGATCGAGGCCGGCAATACCAGAAGGGAGGGCGGCGCGACTGTGGGTGAAGCCGTAACCAGCATTCGGGACACGAGGTCGCAGTGGTCCTCGCAAGATCCGGTGTCTTCGTTGGGATGGGGCACACCGGCGTCTCGATCGGCTGCGCTGAGGTTGGCATCGGCACTCTGGGCATGGCGGTGTTTGCCGCAATGTCCGTCCCCTTGGGGCAGCGCCTCGGCGAACGCCGTTGCGCAGGGCGCGAACTGCAGCCACACGAAAAGCGCAGCGGCTGTGGCGGAAAGCTTCATCGTGTTTCCAGGCTAACCGACGATCGGCGATTCTGCGAACGTGGTGCTCGCAGGGCCTCATCGGTCCGAGCTCTCCTGGTCTTGAGATTCACTCCCCTGGTTGCGCGGACCGCTCCGGTGTTGCACTTCGCCGCAGCGGCATCGTTGGCCCTCGCCCGCAGCGGTCACTTCCGCGGATTCGAGCCGTACTACGGGTCGATGCCGGAGAAGGAAGGACTGCGCCCCGAGGGCGATCTCCATCCCGATCTTGCGCGACAGGAATCCGCGGGAGGCCTCGGCACGTCGGGTCGCGTGGCCTTGGCCGTCTTTGCGGCCGCCGCGGCCTACTTCCTATGGACCGAGCACCGCGCCCACGTGATCCAGTACCTCCCCTGGGGGATTCTCGCCCTCTGCCCGCTAATGCACTTCTTCATGCACCGGGGCCATGGAGGCCACGGCTCTCGGGACTCAGGTTCTGGCTCTGGAAGGGGAGGGCGGGAGGCGTGAGCCACGATTCCGCGTACGGCCTCTGGTCCCTGGTCGTGATCAACGCCGCCGTCTTCATCCTCTTCGCGTTCAGCTTCGCGAAGCCGCAGACCGCGCGGGACTGGCGCTCCTTCGGTGCCTTCTCGGCCTTCCTGGTGGCGCTCTTCGTCGAGATGTACGGCTTCCCGCTCACGATCTACCTGCTCTCCGGCTGGCTGGGGCAGCAGTTCCCGCAGCTCGATCTCTTCTCCCACGAGTCGGGCCACCTCTGGCACACGCTCTTCGGCTGGGAGGGCGACCCCCACTTCGATCCGTTCCACATCGTGAGCTACCTGCTGATCGGCGGCGGCTTCTGGATCCTCGCGGCTGCCTGGCCCGTGCTCTACCGGGCGCAGCGGGACGGCCAGCTGGCGACGGCGGGCGCCTATGCTCGCGTGCGCCACCCCCAGTATCTGGGCTTCATCGCCATCATGGCCGGCTTCCTGTTCCAGTGGCCGACGCTCATCACACTCGTGATGTTCCCGGTTCTGGTCTTCATGTACGTGCGCCTCGCACACCGCGAGGAAGGGGAAGTGCGCGCGGAGTTTGGCCTCGTGTACGACGAGTATGCCCGACGCACGCCGCGATGGATCCCACGAGGCCTCTCCACCAGGGCCGCACAAGGTGCGTGAGGGAGACAGCCTCGCACGGGCTGGCGCCATGCTGTCGGCCCACACGCGCATCGCGGCGCTGACGTTCTGTCTCTGCGCCGTCCCATACCTCGGGCTCTGGGTATACCTCTCCGTGGGGATGCACGGATCGGCGATCGAGGCGGATCTCCCGGAGCGCTGGCTCCTCGTGGTCCTCTTCATCCTGGGCGTGTTCGTTCCGAGCGCCGGTGTGATCTGGATCGTGCGGTGGGTCCTGAAGGACCAGCTTCAGTTTCGGCTGTCCGGTCTGCTCGAAGCCTACGGCGCGCTGGTCTTCCTGTTCGCCAGTGCCTACGCGATCGTCCAGGCGAGCGCTGTCGACCCGACCTTCACGGGGATGCCGGTTGTCTGGTCGGCAGGCGAGCCGGCGAGCCTCGAAGTTCACGTCGCCCGTCTCCACGAAGTCTTCTTCGATTCGCTCTACCTGAGCGTCATGACGATCACGACCGTGGGCTACGGGGATCTCGCGCCGGTATCGCGTCTCGGCAGGATCCTGACGGCCGTCGAGGGGCTCGCGGGCATCGGCTTCGTCGGCGTGGCACTCGGACACTACTTCTCGGTGTGCTTGGGGCGGCGCCGTGGACAGCCCTAGCGGCCCTGCCGCGTTGCAGACGTCTGCGGAGGTAGAGCGCACGCGCCGGCTCTACCACTGGGTGGCGCCGTTCTACGACTCGTTCCGCTCGCTCTGGAGCCGTTGGACGCGCCCCGCTGAAGAGGCGCTCGACCGCTTGTTCCGAGAGCGCATCGGGCCCGAGACCCGGGTGCTCGAGCTGGCGCCGGGGACGGGCATCAACGTCGAGCGGCTGCTCCGCTGTGCTCCCGAGTTCGCGTCGTATCTGGGAATCGACTCGAGCGAGGAGATGCTGGCGCGGGCGCGGCCCAAAGCACGCGCTGATGCCCGCATCGAGCTGCGCGTCGGTGACGCGACCGCCGTCGGTGCCATCGAAGGGAGCTTCGACTTCATCGCGTGCACATGGCTTCTCTCGCACCTGGACGCACCTGCCGAGACCGTCCGCGGTGCCCTCTCGAAGCTCTCGCCCGGTGGGACGGCCGCCTTCATCTTCTTCACAGCGCCACGTAGCGCTCTCCTGCGCGGCGTCCTCCGGCGCCTGGGCGGGCCGTTCCAGTATCGGCTCGTCGATGCGACTCCGATCAGGACATTGCCGGGCCTGGAGTCGTTCGAGAGCTGCGCGGCCGGGATGGCGACGCTCGCGGTCTTCCAGCCGCGCGAAACCGCCCGTGAGTGACACGGCCGTCGCGATGTCGCTCGCGGCCTCCAGGCTGTGTCACGCGAGAGGCCCTTCGCCCGTACCCCGAGCGGGCAGGCCCCATGCAAAGGCCGGGCTGAAGTCGCTACTCCGCCACGTGCAGGTGTGTTCGGAGCCGGAGTGCCTCGAGGTCATCGGGATTGCCGGGGACCAGATCGATGCTGCGCGACTGCGCGACCCGCTCGACGCGGATCCCTCGCAGATACAGCGGGCACGTGTCCATGCCCACGCGACCCTGGGTACCGGCGAAGGCCAGATGACAGCGCATGTGGGCGATGGCGGCATCGACATCGATGCCCTCCGCGAGGCGGACACGCACACCGGTGGAGACGTCCTCGACTGCATCGACCTGGCCGATCAGCGGACAGACGACCCGGATGTCAGGAGGAAAGGCCCCGCATTCGGCCTCCTCGAACTCCCCCAGGATCCGAGCCGCCTCGAGGTGTTCGCGCGCCTGCCTGTGGTGTTGCCGCGCGAGACGGCGGTACACCGCGGCGGGATTGTACGGCTCGAGCTGCTGGGGATCGCGGCGATGCCCCCCGCGCGACCTCCTGGCCCACGCCTCGTATCGCCGCTCGTGGGCTCGCGCGTCGCCCGCCTCCTCGCTCGCCTCCTCCCGGTGCGCCTCTGCGCTCATGGCGTCGGGCTCCGTCCCGGGACCGACTCCTCCGCAGCCGATCTCCAGGAGGAGAAGCGCAGCTCCCCACATGTGTCGGGTCTCGACTTTCACGGCGGCCCTCGGCTGCGGAGTACTACGGGAGCCGCCAGGGAAGCGTGACGGATGCCGGAGGGCCAGGCATGATTTGTCACGCGATGCGCCCTGACGCGTATGCTGAAGGCACCACGAAGCTGAGATGCGTTGCCGAGGAGGGCGCAACCCGATGATTCGACGGTCGCAATCCGTCGCTGCGGCCGCCCTCTGCGCGCTGTCGGTCGCTTGCTCCCCGGACGAGACGGTTCCCGTGGAGGAGGCGGCAGCGCGAGTCCGGGCGCGTCCGGTTCCTGCCGAGCAGGAACGCGGCAGCGCTCTCTACTCGGCGGCGTGTGCCTCCTGCCACGGTAGCTATGGAGAGGGAAGCGAGCAGGGGCCCCCGATGCTGCATCCACTCCAGGCAGCGATGCATGGCGACTTCGCATTCGAGCGGGCTGTGCGAGAGGGAGTTCGGCCGCATCACTACCAGCTCGGATCGATGCCGCCGGTCGACGATCTGAGTCCCGAGGATGTCGACGCCATCGTCGGCTATGTGCGCTGGATGCAGCACGTGGCCGGGCTTCGCTGAGGATGAGCATGGAGAACACCGCACAGTTTTTGATCGCCGAGAAGCTGGTGGGCCTGAGTCGGGCGGACTGGAAGTACGCCGATCTCTACGTCCGAGAGGCCGAAGCTGCCATGGAGCCGCTGTGCACGCGGACGCAGTTCCGCGAGCTGGTGGTCCAGCGCAGCCGGGTCGGGGCGCTTGCGGCGGATCTCCGACACGCGATCCAGCAGGGCGACTGGCCGAGAGCCGAGCAGCTCGCGGGTGAGAGCAGCGAGCTTCGCAGAAGGGTCGAGCAGAACAGCCGTCTCCTCTCCCTGGCGGAGAAGATCTACGGGAAGAGGGCGCTCGACGCCAGCACCCTGGCCCTCGCCCTGGGTGGTGCCGTGGTCCAGCCGGCGCGGGAGCTGGAGCGCGGGATTTCCCGCCTCAGTAGCGACCTTCGCACGCTCGCGGAGCACGATCATTCGCACCGGGAATTCTACGATCGCCGCGCTGCGGATCTCGACCGCGTGGTCGTCGATCTCCCAGAGGACCCGCCCCCTGGCGTCGATCCCTCCGAGCTGCGCGAGGCCGCTCTCACCGCTGCGGACGGCGCGGACTTCGCGGCCGTCCTGCGGATGGCTCGGAGTGCGGTGCGGCGCGGGGAGGATCGAGTGGGGCGCGTCCGTGCCCTGCGTCCCACCTCGGGGTGGGTCGAGCGGCTCGCGGAGCCGATGCCGGAGGAAGCTGCCCAACGCGCGCGGCGCCTGGGGCTCGAGCTCGCGACGCTCGAGCCGAAGGCTGCGTTCAACGCCTACCTGAGCTGCTGCTGTGCGGACCGTGCCGTTCTCCCCGCGCTCCCGCTGACGGAGGAGCGGCGCGAGCTCGAAGCCTGCACCTGCGGTCACGCCTGCCCCCCGGAGGTTTCCAAGGGCCTGAAGAGCAGGCTCGACGTCCTCATGGTCCACCCGTTCGTGACATCGGGGGGAACCCGATACCTGCCGTGGTTCGGGGCCGAGGTGCTCCTCGTAGAAACATTCCCCGAGGAAGAGCCCGACGCTCGGACCCCTATTCTGGAGGCGCTATCGCTCCCTCGCCGGCGAGGGCTGGCGCGGCTTGCCATCGAGGACGCGCTCCTCTCCAGGGGGCCCCAGCTATGCGAGGACCTGGGTCTCGATCCGATCGCTTACCGGATCACGTGCATCCCCTTCGATGCCTACAACCGGCTGGCCGATCGCAACGGGTGGGGTGCCCAGCGGCTGTGGACCCACTTCGACGGCTACCAGGTCACCCGAGAGTTGCAGCTCCAGGCCCTGGTGGGGGGAGACATTCAATTCGGCGGGGCGGACGACCTCTGCGGCGTGAGTCGGGCCTACGGCTCCGAGCACATCACGGCCCGCTTCGCCGTCGTGCGGCGAGACCGCTTTGATGCTCGCGAGCCCAGAGACGAGCAATAATGTCCGGCGCGGTCTCGCGTTAGAGCCGCAGACCGGCCTGGACCGATTCTCCATTCAGCGACGAAGCACGCGTTCGTGGTCGGGCCGGTCCGGGTCGAAGCCGTAGTAGGGATCCATCTGCTTCACGATCGATCGGGCTCGATCAATCCTTTCCAGAGCCGTGGCCGCGAGGAACGTCCTGCGCATCTCCTCGGCACAGTTCCGCCGAAGCGTTGCGATACGTGCGTAGGCGGGGAGCGTCTCTTCCCGACTCGCTCCCGATTCGAGAGCCTCGTGGAGATAGCGGCTCTCGCGCTCGATCAGACGCAGCTCGTCGAGCAGCCGGTAGTAGGCCCACGCCTGCATCGACCCGACGTCTCGCGTCTGGCTCCGCATCTCGCCCCGCAGGCCCTTCACACCTTCATGAAGCTCGCCGGCGAGCACCGTCACCCTCGCCTGATCCCATTCGGCGGTCTCCTCGGCAGCCGCTGCGAGTGGCAAGAGCGCACCGAGCAGCCACACGGTTCCCATCCACCGCGATCTTCGGACGATCATTGGGCACCTCCGTTCCCTGGTGATCGAGACGGCCCCGGCTCCGGGTGCCGGCCCCGCCATTCGCTCGCGAGCTGCCGCGCTTCTGCAACCTCTTCCTCGGTGAGGGCTTCTTCGAGCTCCTTGCGCAGCTCTCGAGCTTCCGGGATGGCCGCAGCGCCCAGGCTCGACCACATGCACGCGCGAACGAGGTCCTCCGGTACGCCCTCTCCCCGCTGGTAGGCGACGCCAAGCGCCGCCTCGGCCGCGTGACTTCCGCGCTGCGCCGCCGCCCGGTACCAGCGCACTGCCTCGGCGTCATCCTCGGCGACGCCCTCGCCGTAGGCGTACATGTGCCCGAGGTGCAGCTGGGCAGCGGCATCGCCGCGCTCCGCCGCCTCCCGGAACCACGCGACGGCCTTCGCGTCATCGCCGGGAACGCGGACGTTCCAGGGGTACATGTGGCCCAGGTTGCTCTTGGGATCGTCATGCCCGTATTTCGCACCCTCCTTGAACCACTCCAGCTCCTGGCTGTCGTCCTTGGGCACATCGACGTAGCCGAACATGTGGCCCAGATGGGCTTGCCGACCAGGGTTCCAGCCCTCCGCGGCCCGGCGGTACCACGCGAGCGCCGCGGCATCATCCTTCGGGACCCCGTGTCCGTAGGCGTACATCACCGCGAGATTTCTCTGAGCCTCCGGGATGCCTTGCTCCGCCGCCAGGCGGTACCACCTCACGGCCTCGGCGTCGTTCGCGGGAGCCCCTTCACCGTATGCGTAGGCATGTCCCAGGTGAACCTGGGCTTCCGCACTCCCAGAATCCGCAGCCTCGCGCAGCCACTTCATGGTTTCGGAGCCCGTCTCGGGCGCTCCCTCGCCCCCTGCATAGAGGTGGCCCAGGTGGTCGGGGGCACCGGCCTCCGCCTGCTCTGGACCGTCCGGGTGGGCTCCCGCGCAGCCCACAGCGAGTCCGAAGACCACCGCGAAGGCGAGTTCTCTCACGCCCCAGGGTTACGGGGCAGCCGAGGCGGCGTGACAGGCTGGCAGAGGATCCGGACCTCCAGCGGTTGTCACCGTTGTCGGGGCGACTTCGTATAACGGCTGGGGAGACCAAGGTGTCGTTCGCGGCGTCGGTGCTTCATCCGACTGATTTCTCGGCGGCGAGCGAGCGCGCCTTCGCCGACGCGCTGGCCATCGCGGTGCTGGGCGGAGCTCATCTCGATATCCTGCACGCGGGCTCTTCGCTCGCAGAAGACTGGGAGCGGTTTCCAGCCGTCCGGAAGACTCTCGAGCGCTGGGGACTTCTTCTTCCCGGCAGTCCGCGCTCCGCCGTATTCGAAAGGCTCGGCGTGGCGGTGACGAAGCTGGAATGGGGAGGGAGCCCGGCGGGCGCCTGTCTGCGTGCCATCCGCGAGATTGATCCCGATCTGGTGGTGGTCGCAACGGAGGGCCGGAAGGGAGTTGCCCGCTGGCTGCGACCGTCCGTGGCGGAGGCGGTTGCATACCGGACGGCCGCGGCCACGCTGTTCGTGCCGGCGCGTGGGCGGGGCCTCGTTTCTCTCGACGATGGCACGATCACTCTCGAGCGCATCCTCGTTCCAGTCGCAGATCGACCGCTGCCCGGCGGCGCGCTCGCTCAGGCGGAACGGATTGCCTGTGCGTTCAAGCTGGAACACGTGGAGATCACAGCCCTGCACGTGAACGGTCCTGCGCCGTCCTTCTCCCTGGGCGAGGCGACGGGACTGAGCTGGCGGCAGGAATCTGCGCAGGGCGACGTGGTCGAGGAAATTCTCGCGGCGGCTCGCACGTCGGACCTGATCGTCATGCCGACCGAGGGGAGGGACGGGATATGGGACGCCCTGCGAGGGAGCACCACGTCGCAGGTTCTGAGAGCTGCTCGCTGTCCGGTGCTCGCGGTTCCAGCCTGAGCGCAGGAGCACGCTAGAGCCGCATGGCGCGCAAGAAGAAATCGGAGGGAGCGCCGCCCGACGGTCGCTATCCAGCGCCGCCCCACGACGACGCCCGACGACGAGACGGGCCGCCTTCATCAAGAGCCGTTGGCCAGACGAGACCGTGGCAGCCCAGGCTACGAAAAATCGCTAGCGAGAGCTGCTGGCCAGCTGCTGGCCTATTGAGCCGCGGCGTCTTCCCCCTTCGCCAGGCTCTCGTACTCGGCCGCCAACTCATCGTTGAGCTGGGCGATCCGGTCGCAGTGCTTCTTCATCGCCTGGCGCTGAACGCTCTTCCCACGGAGATAGCCCTTGGCCATGGCGCGGTGCTCCTGGGCGAGCGACTTCGCGTCCGCGGCCTTCATCCGGTAGTAGCGGGCCAGAGCCTGGTACTCGGCTGGCGTATCGGCGTTCTCGACCACCATGTGCTCGAGATGCTCGGTGGTCGCGGCGGGGGTTTCCGCCCAGGCCCCCGCCGGAGCCAGTGCCAGGAAGCCTCCTGCGGTCAGCAAGGCAATCGTGCGTCGCATGACGAGTTCCCTCCTCTGAGGACTCTAACGCCGGAGACTCGAGGGCACCCCGTGCGGCCTCGAGGCCGGCTGCGGCGTGTACTACGGAGGTGGGCCGCACAGCGTGACCGAGGGCGACCGCGCATCAGGGGCGAGGGGAGGTGTCTGCACCGCGAGGCTCTCGATGGCGATCGCGCTGCCGACCAGCACGAAGAAGATCGGCCCCAACGCCGCGCCATGGAGCTCCGGGACCCGGAGCGGGCTCGCGCTGACCGCGATAGGATTCGGGGTAATGAGCCACAGTCCGCTGGATCGGTGGGGCGGGTTTCCCCGGGGTCTCGAGCTGGCATGTCCCCGAGCGTCTGAGCGGATTGGCACACGTGATGCAGCGCTCCCCGCTGTCACTTCGCGGAGGGGAGCGCGTAATGCCTAGAGCAGAACGACGCCCGAGCGAGCAAGAGACAACGGATGAATCTCTTATGGCAGGGTATGCGGCTGGCGACGCCGGGGCGTTCGACGAGCTCTTCCGACGCTACGAGCCTCGCGCCTACGTCTTCTTCCTCAAGCGGACCGGCTCCCCACAGCGCGCCGAAGATCTCTACCAGGAGCTCTTCCTGCGGATCCACCGGGCACGCGACCGCTACGATCCGACGCGCCCGTTCACGCCCTGGTTCTTCCAGATCGCGAACCGGCTGCTCGTCGACGATCACCGCCGCGCCTTCCGGTGCCGCGAGGTCTCGGTCGAGGATCGCGAGCTCCGCGCTGAGGGGCCCGGAAGCGAACAGCAAGTGGCGGATCGGGAGGAGATTCACCAGCTCCTACGCGAGTTCTCCCCGGAGGAGCGCTACGTGGTGCTGTCGGCGAAGGTCGAGGGGATTGGCTATCCGGAGCTCGCTGAGCATCTGGGCAAGTCTGTCGACGCCGTCAAGAAGATGGCCTCTCGCGCGATTCAGCGCCTTCGCTCGGCTCCACCTCCGAACTCACCCCTCCAGATTCACGCGCGTTGATCCTCGGACCTCTGCGCGATCGGCCCAGGTGTAGTGGCGGAGAACGGTCAGACGCCGCACGCGGTGCGAGAGGGGGTCCGGTCCGGAATCCTCTCTTCGATCAAACACGACGTGGAGCTGCGCGGCGGAAGGACGGCACGACTTCTCGTGGCGGCAGGCGTGGTGGGGGTCGTGGGCGCCCTCGGCGTGACTCTCCTGATCTCGGGTCACCCCTTCGGCCACCACCCGCCTTGGCACGTCGCGGTGTTCAGCGCGGTGTGGGCGGGGCTCCTCGTCGTGGGCTTCGCGATTACCTTCCTGCAGGTGCGAACGCCGTCGCTACCCCTGGCCCGCTCGGCTCTCGCGGGGATCCTGGGTCTGGGCCTCGCTGGAATCTGCGGGGCGGTGTGCCCCGACCAACATTTCTTGCACTGGTGGTCGAGAACTGGGATCGGGGGCTCCCTGACCGCGACCGGAGGGCCCGCGGTCAGCGCACTTTGCTTCGGGCTGGTAACGGCGCTCTTCTTCGGAGGGATTTCGGCCTTCCTGGTGTTGGGGGATCGCCGTCAGCCGCCCGTGAAGCCGCTTCTCCCAGCGGCTGCGCTGCTCATCTTGCTCGCTCCCGGCGTGGCGCTTCAGTCGGTTGACACCTCGCTGGGTGTCTTCGTGGGCTGGCTCGCCGGAACCGCCGCAGGGGTCTTCGCCGGGATCGCGGCGGGGATTCGGGGCCGTGCCCTTGTTTCCCCCAATCGCGAGAGTTGAACGCGAATTGGCGAGCGGAGCCTTGCACCCTGAATCCAGGTTCAGGGTTGGCTATTCTCCCGGAGTGATGGGACAGCGGCTCACCATCGGCGACCTTGCGGAGGCAGCGGGCGTGCCCGCCTCGACCGTCCGCTACTACGAGCGCACCGGGCTCCTTCGGCGACCCCCGCGAAGCACATCCAACTACCGGCTCTACGAGGAGGAGGACGTATACCGAGTGCGCTTCATCCGGGCCGCCCAGGCCACCGGATTCACCCTGGATGACGTGGCCGCGCTTCTGCGGCCCTCTTCCTGTCGGAAGGTCCAACGGCTCATCGAGGAGCGGCTGGAAGAGGTGTCGGCCCGGATGAAGGAGCTGCGCCACGTCCAGCGAGTGCTCAAGGCGGCGTTCACGACCTGCGTGGAGCATGAGCCGACCGGGCGCTGCGGGGTCGTCGACACCCTCAGCGCCTCCGCACGTTCCAAGCGGCCGTAGTCAGGGTACTTCTTCTGCCCCTTGACCTTGAACCTGGGTTCAACCTGTATCTTCTGCGGGCTCACGGTTGTGCCCGAGCGAATCTGGGGTCAGTACGCAGGGGGCAATGAGGGTTGGTGACGTGAAGAAGGAGACACTGGCGACCGGGGGTTCGATCGGGATCTCGGCCCTGATCGCATCGTGCTGCATCGCACCTACGCTCTTCCTCGTCTTCGGCGCGTCCTTCGGGGCACTGGGGGCATTGTCTGCCCTGGAGCCGTATCAGCCCTATTTCGTGGGCGCGGGAGCCCTGGCCTTGGGCTTCGCTGGACATCGGATCTTCGGGCCCAGCTCCGTCGAGACCAACTGTGGCGAAGACACGTGCGCGTCCGACTCTCGCAGCCGACGGTTCACGCGGAGGCTCTACTTCGTTGCGGTCGCACTCTTCGCGCTTGCGATCGCCTACCCCTATGTGCTCGGGATCATTCTCTAGGAGCGACGACAGCATGACCATGAAGCGAAGTCTGGGGTATCTGATCTTGACTCTCGTTCTGCTCGCGGGAGCGCCGAGCTTCGGCGAGAAGGAGGCGATGGAGACCCACGTCTTCTCCGTGGAAGGCATGACCTGCTCGTTGTGCGGAAAGGCGATCGAGAAATCCCTGCGCGGCGTCGAGGGCGTACGCGACGTTCGCGTCGATCAGAAAGCCGAAAGGGTGACCGTGGTGACCTCGCCCGATGTCGGCACCGCGTCGCTCGTGGCCGCAATCCAGTCGGCGGGGCGTTACACGGCAGCCCTCGTGGAGCCGGCGGGTGGGTGAGTCTGCCCGCCAGATCCAGCGGTCCGCGACGCTGACCTGCCCGAAGTGCGGACATCGCAAGACGGAGCGGATGCCGGTTGACGCCTGCCAGTTCTTCTACGACTGCGAGAGCTGCGGTGTGCGGCTCAAGCCCAAGGCCGGCGATTGCTGTGTTTATTGCTCCTACGCGGATGTTCCGTGCCCCTCGATTCAGGCCGGAGGCTCCTGCACGTAGCGCCTGTCGCAGGTGGATGAATGACCCATCTCAAGCCACGGAGGTAAGACCATGGATCCGATTCGCGTGACGTTGTGTGGGGACTGCGAGCACTGTCCCGAGGTCGAGATCTCGGACGCGGGCGTACGGATTGGTGAGGCGGGCAACGAAGTGCGTTTGACGCACGCTCAATGGAAGGATCTGGTCGAAAGGATCCGCGCCGGGGACCTCGGAACGGCATAGCGCAACCTGGGACCCGGGCGGCCGGGGCTCGAGGCCGCGTCCCCCGGGGACCCGGGCGGCGACTCCCTGGTCACGTTTCGGCTTCCCATCCGTATTCCGCGCCGGAGAGGTAGATTTTCACCTCGACGAGCCCAGAAGCGAGGGAAGCACCTGGATGCGCCAGCTCCGCAATGGGCTCTTGGATCTGCTCGGCCTCGGGCTCGTGATCCAGGTCGTTCCCTACGGGCGAAACCACGAGAATCCGGAGATGCTTCGGGAACCCGATTGGGGTTGGGATCGACCTCGGACCCGGGAACTCTTCTTGCGCGGCTGCAAGGACTGCCACAGCAACCAGACGGAGTGGCCGGGGTACAGCGTTGTGGCCCTGGTCTCGTGGCTCGTACAGCGCGACGTCCACGACGGCCGTTCACACTTCAATGTCTCCGAATGGGGCCGCGACGAGAACCACGGCGATGAGGCAGCCGAGATGGTCCGAGAAGGGAAGATGCGGCCGTGGTTCCATCTGCCAGCCCATCCTGAAGCGCGACTCTCGGACGCGGAACGAGAGGCGCTCATCGCGGGCCTGGTCGCCACGTTCGAGGAGGGGGAGGCGGATCACGAGGACGACCACCACCACAGCCACTGAGCCCGATCGGTCGGGGGCCGATCGCTGGCGCTGGACGTGCCCCATGCACCCGGATGTGGTCCGCGACGAGCCCGGCTCGTGCCCGATCTGTGGCATGGCACTCGAGCCGACGGCTCCGACCGCGGAGGAGCAGGAGAACCCGGAACTCGCCGACATGACCCGCCGGTTCTGGGGGAGCCTGGTCCTCACGCTTCCGGTCTTCGCCATTGCGATGGCCGAGATGGTCCCCGGGAATCCGCTCTCCGCGCGCTTCTCGTCGCACGGCCTGGCCTGGGCGCAGCTCGCCCTGGGGACGCCCGTCGTCCTGTGGGGAGGCCGCCCCTTCTTCGTTCGCGGCTGGGAGTCGGTTCGCTTGCTTCACCTCAACATGTTCACATTGATCGCGACCGGGACCGGAGCCGCGTGGCTGTACAGCGCCTTCGCGACGGCGATTCCCGAGATCTTCCCCGCCTCGTTCCGCGGCGCTGACGGCGAGGTCGCCGTCTACTTCGAAGCCGCCGGGGTGATCGTCACGCTGATCCTGCTGGGGCAGGTCCTTGAGCTCCGCGCACGGAGCCAGACGAGCGCCGCTATCAAGAAGCTGCTCGGCATGGCGGCGACCTCCGCGCGGCGACTGCAGGAAGACGGGAGCGAGGAAGACGTCCCGCTCGACGTGGTGCAGGTGGGAGACCGATTGCGGGTGCGCCCTGGCGAGAAGGTCCCTGTCGACGGGGTCGTCCTCGACGGGCACAGTGCGATCGATGAAGCGATGGTCACCGGCGAGC
>JAQBHB010000066.1:0-40013 GCA_032128115.1 Deltaproteobacteria bacterium
CGACCTGGCGCGATCGCGCTGCTGCTGGCGGCTCTGGTGCTCGGCGCGTGCGCCGCAAGGCCGCGGGTGGGGACCGGGGCGGATCCCGTGCCGGTGTTCCACTTCGAGACGGACACCATCGGCTACGGCAACGATCTCGTCTGGCAGTACGGCCCCGACGGCAAGGGCGGTCTCGAGGCGCAACCGCGCGAGTTCGATCCCGACTACGCGCGCTACTGCTTCGTGGTCGCCCGCACCGTGCGTCAGTTCTTCGGTCACGGGCGCTTCGACTCGACGCAGCCCGTTGCCGACGACGAGACCTATCGGCATCTGGTGCGCCGGGTCGCGGCGGCGAATCCCGCGCGCAACGTGCCACGGGCCGAGCGTGTGACGATCCCGGGTTACGCGAACCTGCGCGCGTTCTCGCTGGCCCACGAGGACCTGCTCAAGGCGGAATCCGGCGGCTGGTGGCAGAGCTATCTACAGCGCGGCAACTGGCGCATGATCTTGCCCTTTCCGCGCCGGCACCAGGAGGCCGAGGCCGAGCGCCTCGTCGACGCCATCGAACTGGGCGAGCCCGCGATCGTCCACCTGGTTCGTTTTCCGAACATCACCATCAATCACGCCGTGGTGCTCTTCGCTGTCGGGGAGCGCGGCGCCGCCATCCGTTTCGAGGCCTACGATCCGAACACGCCGGAGCAGCCGCGCACCCTGATCTTCGACCGAAAGAGCCGCACGTTTCTGTTCCCCGAGACCCCTTATTTCGCGGGTGGGCGCGTAAACGTTTATCAGATCTACCGCTCCCCGCTGTTCTAGGCCCCAGCACGGGAAGTGAATGCTCCCCGGGTGTCCAAGGCCGAGGTGCTGCCGCGGACTGATCGCCCCACGGGCCGCCCCAATGCACATCTGTGGCATCATGGAGCGCTGGGCCACGCGTGGCTCGGGAGGCCTCCGTGGGCACGATCGAAGAGCAGATTCGCGATGCCGAGGGGCGTCTCTTTTCTCGATATGACGTGCCGGTGACCGAGCATCTCCTGGACCTGAAGGTCGGGAATTCGGCGCTTCGCGTCCGGGTGCTCGAGGCGGGTTCAGGCCCTCCCGTCGTGCTTCTCCACCCAGCGGGTTTTTTCGCGGCCCACTGGGCGCCCATGCTTCCTCACATTCCCAACCGCCGGTTGCTGTGCGTCGACTTCCCGGGTCATGGACTCAGCGGTGGAGTGGACTACCGCAAGCACGATCCCCGGCACCACACGGTGGCCATGCTCCAGCAGCTGCTGTCCAAGCTCGGACTGGGCGCGGTACCGATGGTCGGCAACTCACTCGGAGGGATGGCAGCGCTCTGGCTTGCAGTCGATGAACCGGGTCTGGTATCGCAGCTTGTCATCCTTGGCGGCCCGGCTCTCGCCCTGCCTGGAGTGCGGCCCGACCTGGTCCTTGCGCTGTTGACTGTCCCCGGGATCAACCGTCTCCTCTTGAGTCTGCCTTCGAGCCCGAATCGGTCTCGGAGTCTGCTGAAAGCTTCGCTTGGGCGAGCGGCCTGGGCTCAGACGCCGCAGGAGGTGTTCGAGATTCATCACCTTGCGAGCCGGCGGCCAGAATTCCCTCTCACGCTATCGACGATGTTGCAGACCGCGGCGCGATGGTTCTCCGCTCGACCGCACATAGTCCTGGCGGACTCGGAGATCGCCGGCCTCCATCAACCCGTGCGCTTCCTCTGGGGAGACCACGACATATTCGGGGGCCCCGAGGCCGGAGAGCGTGCGGCCGAACGCATGCAGGATGCCGCAGTCGCGGTCTATCCGGGGGGGCACCACCTGCAGCTCGACGACCCAGAACGCTGCGGGAAGTTCATTTCCGGGTTCCTGGCCGGGTCTTCCTCGACGGATGATGGCGGGATCCTACGCCACGGACTCACAGCCGGCCGTTAGACTCGAAAGCTCGGGCGCGCGCTTCAGCGCGAGCTTTGCGTCGTTTCGCTCGATGGTCTCGGGCCCGTTCATGCATGCCCGGATGAAGACCCGCAGATAGCCCTTGTCCACGATCGCCCCGTCGCGCTCGATGGTGGGGAGCATGGCCTCGTGCAGCGTCTTGAGGTTGTACCACGGGACGGCCGGATACACGTGATGGCCGATGTGGTAGTTGATGTTGTTCCAGAAGAACCGGTTCGCCGGGTTGCTGATGATTGCGCGCGTTCCCTGAAGCTGGCCTGCATCCCAAGGCGTCCCATAGTGTTCTGCGACGAAGCGAATGCTGTTGAGGAGGGAGAAGAAGCCGGCCGGAATCAGCCACACGGCGAGAAACTTGTCGAGCACTCCGAGATGCTGGGCCCAGAGGATCAGGCCCGAGTAGAGGACGACGCGTGCCGTCAGTTCTCCCAGGTGAATCCAGAGACGGCTCCCACGAAACTGCTGGATCGGGTAGATGAAGTTGAACTGGATCACCGTGAGCGGCACTCCGATCAACATATAGGCGTAGAAGAGCACGAAGTCGCCGATTCCGCGCTTGCCCATCGTGAAGGCGTCCGGGTCCTCAGGGCTGCGATTGTTCCTGTGATGTTCGAGGTGATCTTCCTTGAAGGCGATGAAGGTCACGAAGATCGGCAGGGTCGAAAAGATCCCGAAGACCCAGTTCTTCCACTTCTTCTTGAACAACACCTGATGGGTGCAATCGTGCATGAAGGTCACGATTCCCATCCACAGGTAGCCCATGCACGCATAGGCGGTCCATTCGAGCAGCGCGTGCGGGGAGTTCCATGCCACCGCCCCGAACGCGATCAGCAGGGCATAGAAGAAGGGGATCTTGAGATTGTGAACCCAGTTGTGCTGGTAACACGCACGCAAGATGGCAGGTGAAACACGCTGGGCACCCGCAGGACTCGACATCGTTGATTTCCCCTCCGATGTATTCGCTGATTTCCAGGCTTCTCAGCACTTCTCATCGGATGGGCAGTCGGTTGAAGCAAGGGTCAAACTCTTCAAGCTCGTCGAATTCCACGTTCCGCTATCGACCCGTCCGTTGCGCCCCTGGCGCCCCGGTGTGGGCTTGTCACCCCCCTCGGCTCCTGCTCGACGCGATGGCTGCTTTTCGGACCCTGCGGAGACGCCGCTCGGGTCGAACAACAACGGGTTGATCCCAGTGGCGATCGCATCGTCGGCGAACCCGGGAAGTTGAGTTCGTAGTAGCTCTGCAGATCCCCGGCGGTCGTGATGTAGGACTCGTCGAAGAAGGCAACGTCGGCGCCGCCGCCCCGGGGGAGGGCCATGCACCAAAGCGCCCAGGTCGCCGGAGACCGGGACCCCACCACGAACATGAGAACGGCCAGCGTCGCGGCGTATTCGGCCGCGTTTGCGTGGGCACGAACCCGCTTGTGAAGTGAATCGGCGGGGTCCCCTGACGTTCCCGCCACCGTATGGGTCCGGCCTCGCATCATGGACACCGCGAAGCCGGGCCTCGGGTCGGGCCCCGAGGCGTCCGATAAGGATCCGATGGGTTTGTTCTCGAAGCTGGCAGTCTGGCGCGGGGCGTACGGGCCCCGAAGCAGCCGTCAGCGGGCTGCGATCGGGCTGGTACTCGGGGTGCTCTGCGTGATCCCGCTGAGCGCTGGCGTGGTGCTGGCTCTGCGCTGGGTCGATCCGCCCACCAGCGCCTTCATGCTGCGCGCGCGTTATCAGGCGCGAGCCGAGGGGCGCGACGGATTCCGGCTCCGACACTACTGGGTCGACTGGGAGTACATCGCGCCCGCGGCCAAGGTGGCGGTCGTGGCCGCCGAGGACCAGCGCTTCCTGGCCCACGACGGCTTCGACCTGGAGTCGATCGCCGACGCCGTCTACGAGCGCGTCAAGCAGGGCCGGTCGCGGGGCGCCAGCACGGTCTCGCAGCAGGTGGCGAAGAATCTCTTCCTGTGGCCCGGCAAGAGCTTCGTACGCAAGGGCCTCGAGGTGTGGTTCACGCTGTGGATCGAGACGTGCTGGCCGAAGGAGCGCGTCCTCGAGGTCTATCTCAACGTGGCCCAGTTCGGCGACGGGATCTACGGGGTCGAGGCGGCCAGCGTCGTGTTCTTCCGCAAGTCGGCGGACGAACTCACATCGCGTGAGGCAGCGACCCTGGCGGCGGTATTGCCCAATCCGGTCCGGTTCCGTGCCGACCGGCCCTCGAAATACGTGAAGTCCCGATCGCGCTGGATCCTGGCCCAGATGCAGTCGCTGGAAGGAACCGGGTACCTGGGATCGCTGTCGGGCCGCTGACCGAGGGCTCCGGGGCTGCGCTCGCCTGGCGCGCGCCATGGGGCTTTTCGTCTTCCCCGAGTCGCCTGGAATGAAGTCGATCCGTTCGGATTGTTCATCGCGGGTGTCGAGATCCAGGTTCAGCTGCCCGGTATTGTTGACAGCCCCGATCTCGGCACTCAAATCACCAGCGACACCACCGCGCTGCCCGTGGCACTGCCCCGCTCGCAGGCGACGTTGAACGATTCACTCACCGGCAGGGAGCCGGCAACTTCGGCGAGGATCTTGCCGTTGCACCGGATCTGCAGCGACGCCGAATCGACGCTCAGTTTCACCGGCACGAAGCCCACGGCGCGAGCCGCGGGGCTGAGCAGCAGCAGGGCCCGCAGGGGGGGGCAGCGCAAGACGAGAGCGGTGCATCCAGTGACTCCGGGCAATCCCTCCCCCGGATCCCAGTGTAACGCCAGGTGGGGGATTTATCCCCCAAAATCTATCGGGTGCCTCTGCCAGGTATCGCCTGGGATTCGTGTCGTCATGCCATCACGCGCAGGTCTCTACTCTGGCGAGAGGTCATGGAAGTCGAGACGCAGGTCGAAGTCGTCGGGGATGGCGAGCGGAGTCTTCGTGAGCGAGAGGTTGCGCGGGTTGATCACGAGGCATCGGTTGGCCAGATCGGAATCGGTAAAGGGTTTCATCAGGGCGCTGCGCAGGGCCCAACCGAAGTACCACGGCGCCCGGGTCCACTGGGGCACGCGAGTCACCAGGACCGTGCAGCCATCGGGCAGGTGTGCAGTGGCGTGCTCGATCTCGGCGCGGATCGTGGCCACCGTGTGGCTTGCGGCCTCATAGCGGCGGATCATGGTCAAGGTGGGAGGCAGCAATGTCAGGAGCGCGACGACGAACGCGGCGGCGGCCACGGCCGCCTGGCGCCGGAAATCGGCGCCGCGTGCGAGTGCCGCCAACAGGAGCGCGCCGAACAAGAGGGTGCCCACCACGGGCAAGGTGTGGTGGCGATTCACGAAGTAGGTGCCGTAGAAGACCGAGATCGAGCACAGGTACCAGATGGGGCCGAAGAACAGCAGTTCGAGCCAGCGCGCGCGCTCGGCTCCACGCCGCCACAGGGCCAGAAGGCCCAGCGCCAGGGCGGCGAGCGCCCACAGCTCCGCGTACGGCAGAGCGGGAAACGCAAACAGCTCCGGTGTGAACAGGGAGCTCAGGAAGCGCGGGTGGAATTCGAGGAAGGCGGTTGCTGACAGGTAGTGCCCGGCGTCGCCCACTCCGCCCGCGAAATTGCCGAACGCGATCCAGCGCAGACCGAAATAGACGGCGAGGATCGGCAGCAACGGGCCGTACAGCCGCAGGGCGCTGCGGCGCGCGGCTGGCGTGAGGGGCCATAGATGGCCGCGCACCAGGTCCCACCCCAGGGCCAGCAAAAGCGCCGCCACCGTCGATTCCTTGGTCAGAAGACCCAGGCTGTAGAAGCCTGCGAATCCCACGGGAGAGGCTCCGCGCTCGCGGAAGCGCAGCAGCGCGTAGAAGCTGCACAGCACGAACAGGGTGGCCAGGGTGGATTCGCGCGTGGCGACGAAGGGCACGATCTCGGAGAAGATTGGATGGATGGCGGTCACGCCGGCGCCCAGCAGTGCGAACGGACGTTGTTTCGGGAGCAGGAGGTCGAGGATCAGGAAGACCAGGACCACGTCGAGCGCGAAGATGGCGTTGGAGGTGACGTGGAAGCCGAGGGGATGGGCGCCCCACAGCATGAGATCCAGCTTCATGAGCCAGATCTTCAGGGGTCGCAGATAGCCGCGACCGAGCGACGGATCGATTCCCAGGTCCTTCCAGATCTCGCCGCTCTCGTTGTGGTACAGGAGCTCGAAGAAGTAGCTGGGCGGCTGGCCATAGAACGAAGCCACCAGGTCGAAGTCGTCGGCCAGGAAGTAGTCGTTCAGGTGGGTTGCGTAGACCCCGAAGGCCAGGCCAAAACTCACGGCGATGCAGACGCGCCGCGCGCCCCGCGAATCCACCGCCGGGGCCTAGAACGTGCCGGCGGCGATCAGCACGCCGCCGAGCACCAGCTCGACCGCCAGGTACAACCACGGCTGGAAGCCCGGAAAGCCATCGATTCCCACCGAGATCAGACGGCCCACGGCCATGCCAATCAATGCGACGCCCAGTGCGATCAGGATGCCGGGTGCTTCGGGAGCCCCGGAGACGGCAAAGGCCAGCACGGCGGCGACGGCCACCCCGAATCCTCCGTAGACGGCGCGCACCTCGTTGCGGCCGTCCCGGGTGAGCGTTGGCGTACCAAAGCGTTGCAGCACCCGCTCGGGCCACATCAGCGCGTACACCCCCATGGCCAGGAAGAACGCCGCCACACCGCCCGCCGCGAAATCCACGTCGCACACGATACGAACGGATTTCACGCGGGGCCAGGGCGGCTCAGTCGCCCGCGTGATCCCGCCAGGCCCGGTGCAAGTGGCGCAGGATCGCTGGGTACACGATCGCACGCCGGAAGGGATCGATGAGCGCCATGTAGACGGGCGTGAAGGCGCTCACGGGCTTCACGTAGATGGCCCAGTACAGGCGATGGCCACCGGGTCGGGGCGCAAGGGCCATCACCGAAAAGGCGTGGACGGTGGCGTTGCGGATCTCGCTGACCGACTCGTGGGAGAAGGCGACGAGCAGCGTGAAGAGGCCGTCCGGGCTTCCGGGCTCGACCCGGCTGCGGGCGCGGTCGTCTGCGTCGAGCCGCGCCAGAAAGGAATCTCCGGGCGCGTGGGGTCGGTCGCTGTCCCAGCGAAACCAGCGGCCCAGTGCCATGCGCAGCCGGAACAGGGCGCGCACGGCGGGATTGAGCGCCATCAGCGGCTCTGCGCGCATGAGCCGGCGCACGTCCTCGAGGGTCACGTTGGGCACGCTGCCGGGAAGTTCTACCTGCCACACGTCGTGGAGTGGCACCCCAGCCAGCAGGCCATGGGCGCGCAGATCCAGGCGTTGGTAGTCGGCGACCTCGGCGCGGCCCCAGGGGTGCACTCAGCGCGGCTCCGACTCTTCGGGCTCGTAGAACTCGCCTTCGAGGTCCGTGAGCTTCTCCTGCACGAACGCCTGGGCATCGCGGATGGCCTGGTTGTAGACGGGTGCGCCCAGAGCGCGAACGAAGAAGTCGATCAACTGTTCGGCCTGGAAATCGCTGATCTCCGAGTCGAACTGCTGCTGGAAGAAGTGCCGGAGCGTGCCCCGCAGCTGCTCGCGGCGATCTTCCTCGAGGCGGATGCGCATGGGCGAGTGGCGTCGCGACGTCATGACGGAGGCGCCCAGCCTACCACGGGGAAACGGCTCTTCCGGCCCCGCTCCCCGGGATCGGGTTGACGCGACGCGGGCGCTTCTCTTCGGGGCACTTGTCTCGCTTCCAGCGCGATGCTATTCGCGGCCGTGTGATGGAAACGCTCCTGTGGGGCACCTCTCCGATCATATGGATCGCGGGTGGATTGGCCCTCTACATGGCGTGGGCCATCGGTGCCAACGACGTCGCCAACGCCATGGGCACCAGCGTCGGCTCCGGCGCCCTCACGATCTTCCAGGCCGTGATCGTGGCGGGCGTCCTCGAGTTCTGCGGCGCGTTTTTCGTGGGCGGCCACGTCACTGAAACCGTGCGCAACGGTATCCTGGAAGCCAGCGCCGTCGCCGAACACCGCGAGCTCGTGATCTACGGGATGCTCGGGGCGCTGGCGGCTGCTGCGACCCTGTTGCTCGTGGCCACCCGCTACGGCCTGCCCATCTCCACCACCCACACGATCGTGGGTGCCATCGTCGGTTTCGGCTCTGTCGGCCTGGGAATCGACGTGGTGGCCTGGGGCAAGGTCGCGCAGATCGTGGCCTCCTGGGTCACCTCGCCGCTGATCGGCGGAAGCCTGGCCTTCGCGATCTTCCATCTGATCCGCCGGCTGATCCTCGATCGCGAGCAGCCCATGCGCGAGGCGCGCCGCTATGGGCCAGTCTTCTTCTTCATCGTGACCTTCGTGATCAGCCTGGTCACGCTGTTCAAGGGTCTCAAGAACCTGAAGCTCGATCTGGATTTCCCCGACGCGCTGCTGGCTTCAGCGGCCATTGGCCTCCTGGGTGCCGCCCTGGGGCACTTCTTCCTGACGCGGGTCAAGGGCGACGACGAGGCGACGGGGATGGATCGCTTCCGGAACGTGGAGCGGGTCTTCTCGGTGCTCCAGGTCATGACGGCCTGCGCGATCGCGTTTGCCCACGGCTCCAACGATGTGGCCAATGCCATCGGGCCGCTGGCGGCGGTGATCCAGGGAGTGAAGGGCGAGGCGCTCGCCGGCAAGGCCGCCGTGGCGCCGTGGATGCTGATGGTGGGCGGGGTCGGAATCGTGATCGGGCTCGCCACCTGGGGCTACCGGGTGATGGAGACCGTGGGTCGCAAGATCACCGAGCTCACGCCCAGCCGCGGTTTCGCGGCGACGCTGGCCGCAGCCCTGACCATCGTGCTGGCCTCGCGCCTGGGGATCCCCGTCTCCTCCACCCACATCCTGGTAGGCTCGGTGCTTGGCGTAGGCCTGGCCCGCGGGATCGGGGCCCTGGACGTGGGTGTCGTGGGCCGGATCCTGGTGTCGTGGGTGGCCACGTTGCCCCTGGCGGCCGCCCTCTCGATCTTCTTCTACTACTTCTTCAAGGGCCTGCTGGGTCCGTAGGAGGGCATCGCCGTGGCGTTGATGGGAGATCTCTTCGGCCGCTCGCCGATCCGGCCCATGCAACGGCATATGAAGGCCGCGGTCGCCTGCGCCCGCGAGGTGCTTCCGCTGTTCGAGGACATGGCGACGGGTAACACCGCGAACCTGGCCGCGCGCCGCAGCGAGATCGATCGCCTGGAGCACGAGGCGGATAGCATCAAGAACGAGATCCGCAGCCACCTGCCGACGCGACTGTTCATGGCCTTCGAGCGCCGCGACATGCTGGAGATCCTGGACTGCCAGGATTCGATCGCCGACGTGGCCCAGGACATCGCGGGGCTCGCGGACCAGCGCTCCATGATCGTGCCCAGGGAACTGGCCGAACCCATGCTGGAGCTGGTGCGCCGGGTGGTTGCGGCCTGTGAGCAGGCCGAGCGCGTCATCAACGAATTGGACGAGTTGGTGGAAACCGGGTTCCGAGGCCGCGAGGCGACGCGCGTCGAGGCAATGGTGACGGAACTCTCACGCATCGAGAGTGAGACGGATCAGCTGGCCGAGAGGGTCCAGCGGCGCCTGTTCGCCATGGAGAACGAGCTCGGGGTGAGCACAGTCTTCTGGTACCAGATGATCAACTGGGTGGGCGATCTGGCCGACTACGCCGAGCGCGTGGGCAATCGCCTGCGGCTCCTGATCGCGAGCTAGCTTCCCCCGGTCTGGCTCGCGGAAGTCCACGTCTTCTCGACCAGCCGATGCTTCTGGATTTTTCCGGTTTCGGTGCGGGGCAGGGTCTCCAGGAACTCGAATCGCGCCGGGAGCTTGAAATCCGCCAGGCGCTGGCCGCCCCAGGCGCGGAGCGACTCGGCGTCGACAACCTGACCGGGAATCAACACCGCGTAGGCGCAGCCCACCTCTCCCCACTTCGGGTCGGGAACGCCCACCACGGCGATCTCGCGGATGGCCGGGTGCTCGGCATAAGCCGCCTCGATCTCCGCTGGATACACGTTCTCGCCGCCGGGGATGTACATCTCTCGGGCGCGGCCCACGAGTGTCACGAACCCCTCGTCGTCCACGCGCGCCAGGTCCCCGGTGCGGAGCCATTCGCCGCGCAGGGTCTCGGCGCTGGCGGCCGGGTCGTTCCAGTAGCCGAGCATCGTGATGGGGCCGCGCACCACGATCTCGCCGGTCTCGCCCACCGACGTCGGCCGCCATTGGTCGGGTTCGTCGCCAAGGGAGTCGCGGGCCACCACCCGAACCTCGCCGTGGAAGACCGGGCGCCCCACGCTGCCCGCCTTGCGCACCGCATCGCGGGCCTCGAGGCAGCAGAGGATCGAGGTTTCCGTCTGACCAAAGCCCTGCTTCAGGACCAGGCCGCGCGCTTCGTAGGCGCGGACCAGTTCGACGGGAACGGCCGAGCCGGCGGTGAACAGGAAACGAAGGCGAGACAGATCGAAGCGATCCGGCGGCGACGCTTCGAGCACGTCGAGCAGGGCGCGGAACTGGGTGGGCACGCCCCCGAAGAACTGGATGTGTTCGCGAGTCACCGTCTCCCAGACCGCCGCCGGGTCGAATCGGGACTCCAGGAAGACCGTGCCGCCCGTGTAAAGAGTGGGAACCGTCAAAATCAGCAGACCGAAGGAGTGGAACAGGGGCAGGGCCACGAGCACCCGATCGCTCGCGCGAAGCTCGAAGAAGAGCTGGGCATTCAGGCTGTTGTAGAGCGTCTTGCGGTGGGGGAGGAGTGCGCCCCTGGGGCTGCCCGTGGTTCCCGACGTGTACATCATCAACATGGGATCATCGGGCGTCACGGCCTCGATCGCGTCCCGGGGCGAGACCTGCGCGAGTCGCGCCTCGTAGGCGTCCGGTTCGCCGCCGCAGGCGATGCGCTCCGGAGGCGGGGTTCCCGCGCCTTTGCACGCGGCCTCGGCGATCTCGGCCAGACGCGCCTCGTGCAGCAACACCCGCGGCGTGCAGTCGCCAAGGCAGCGCCGGATCTCGGGCGCGGTCAGACGCGCGTTCAGGGGGACGGCGATGGCGCCCAGCCGGGCGGCGGCGAAGATGGCGTCCACGGCGGCTGGCCGATTGCCCAGCAGCAGCGCCACCCGGTCGCCGCGGCGGACCCCTGCGTCCTCGAGTAGCGACGCACAGCGGGCACTTCGGTCGTCGAGCTCGCGGTAGGGCAGCCTGCGGCCCGCGTGCACCAGCGCCGGATGATCCCCGTCGGTCTGGGCCCGCCAGGCCAGCCAGCGGCCCACGTTGTGGAGGGGCGATCGCATCGGGCCTGAAATACCATAGGCGACATCCCGGCACCCGGAGGTCCGCGTGAATCTCAAGGGAGAGCCCGCCACGGTGGGCCGCCATTGCGGCTCCCACTGCTACCCGGTGACGCCCGAAGGGGTGGCGTTCTACGCCGATGCCCTGGGCGATCCCAGCCCGCTCTACGCCGCGGCGGCGCCGCCGCTGCTGCACCACTCCGAGTGCTTCAAGTTCCTGGGAGAGTGGTATCTGAAGAACCTGTTCGGGAATCTGCACGCCCAGCAGGACTGGCAGCTGTTCGCGCCAATCCCCATCGGCGGCAGCGTTCGGACCCGATCCACCATCGTGGATCGCTACGCCAAGCGCGGCCGCGACTACGTGGTGAATGAGACGGATCTGGTCGACGCCGAGGACGGGCGCCTGCTGGTCCGCGGTCGGACCCACCAGTCGTTCCTGCCCCCGCGCGAAAACCAGGAGAAGACGGGGTTCGTGGTGGACGAGTCGACGGCCAGGAAGAAGCAGGCGCGCCCGCCGTTTCCCACTGCCACCGGCCCCGACCTGGCGCCGGTGAAGAAGACCGTCGACCAGCGGCGCTGCTGGATGTTCTCGGGGCCCGGCGCCAACTACCACAACGATCGCGAGCAGGCCGTGAAACTCGGATTTCCCAACATCGTGGTGCAGGGGATGATGACCACGTGCTTCGTCTCGCAACTCATGCAGGACCACTTCGGCATGGGCTGGATCGCCGGCGGTCGCATGTCGGTCAAGCTCACCAACGTGCTGTGGGTCGACGAGTCGGTCACCGCGTTCGGCAAGATCCGGGAAGAGCGGCCCGAGGGAGCGCTCACCCGGCTGTTCTGCGACGTCTGGGTCGACAAGGACGACGGTACCCGGGTCCTGCTTGGCGAGGCGAGTGCCGTCCAGTGACGCGACCCGGGTGGCGAGGCGAGTGCCGTCCAGTGAGGTGACCTGGGCTACTCGCCGCTGCCCGCCGCCTTGGCCACCTGATCGCTCTTCACCTTGCCCGCATCGAATTTCGCCGCCTTCTCCTGCATCTGGTCCAGCAGCGCGTCCGCATCCGGTGCGGGCTGGCCGCGGGGCCGGAAGGGTCGGATCCGCGACACGACGAAGTTCCGAAGGTAGGGGCTGTCGAAGCCGCGCTCTTTGAGTGCCGCCATGATCTCGGCCACACGTTCGTCGAGGGTCAGGAGTCGGGCCGCCCGGGCGCGCCGCCGCTCCAGGGCCTGCCCGATGGGCTGGTCGAGAAATTCGTCGCTCTGCTTCAGCGCCGAGGCGTAGGCACCGCCCGCGAAGCTCTTCTTCTCCTGGTAGGCGCAACCCAGGGTCACCAGCGAGCCGTCTTCGAGCTCGAGGGCGAACTCGCTCTCCTTGCGTGTGGCGTCCAGTTCCGCGAGCCCGTCTGCCATGCGCACTGCCTCGAGCGCCCGCTCCTTGGTGTTGTGGGCCTTCTCGGTGTTGAGGGCCAGGATGCGGTAGGCGAGTTGGGGGTCGGGAGACACCAGTGCCGTGACGGTGCGGGCGCCCATGCGCTTCAGGGCGCTCAGGCGGTGCAGGCCGTTGGGCGTCCAGAAACGGACCGGCTCGTGCGTACCCTCGGGCGCGGATACCGCCACGATGGGATCCAGGAAGATCCCCACGCGCGCGATCACGTCCTCGAGGCGCTTCACGTGGGCGTCGGAGAGGTCGCGTTGGAACGGTGTGGGCGCGACGCGCTCCACCGGGAGCGCGGCCAACACCAGCCAGCTGCCACCCAGGGGCTCGCGGTAGATCGAGAGCACCCGACCGTCCGCGCGGGTGATGGCCTGCTCGAGATCGTCCACCTCGCCCGGGGCCGGGGATGCCGTGACCTCCGCCGCGGAGAGCCCTCGGGAGGCGGGCTCCGTCTTCTTGCGCCGGGTTGTCGTCTTGCCTGCCGCCATGCCTAGGCCCCCGTCCGTGCCCGACGCTCGGCCTCCGGCCAGACGTCCTCCAGGATCGCCAGCATGCGGTCGATGTCGGCCGGCGTGGCGCACAGGGGAGGCGCCAGCGCGATGCACTGGAACATCGCGCGTGCGATCAGGCCCCGATCCTGGGCCGCGTGGGAGATCCAGCCGGCGTCGGCCAGGTTCGGGAAGGGCTCCCGGGTCTCCCGGTCGCGCACCACCTCCACCGCTGCCAGCATGCCCAGGCCACGGATCTCGCCGGCAATGGGCGAGTCGCCGAACGACTTCTGCAAGCGCTCCAGCAAGTAGGCCCCGGTCTGGCGGGCGTTGTCTACCAGACCTTCGCGCTCGATGATTTCCAGGTTGGCCAGTGCGGCGGCACAGCAGGCCGGATGATTGTTGTAGGTGAGACCGAACATGACGGGCAGGCCTTTGGGCATCTGGTCGCGCAGGGTCTCGTAGACGCGGTCCGAGAGCACCGAGGCGGACAGCGGCAGATATCCGGACGTGATGCCCTTGGCCAGCGACACCAGATCCGGATGGATATTCCAGTGCTCCATTCCGAACCAGCGGCCGGTGCGCCCGAAGCCGGTGATCACCTCGTCCAGGATCAAGAGCACATCGTGGCGCTTGCAGATCTCGGCCACGGCTTCGAAGTAGTCCGGGGGCGGAACCAGGATGCCGCCGGTCCCCATCACCGGTTCCACCAGGAAGGCGGCTACCCGGTTGGCGCCTTCGCGGGCCAGGGTCTGCTCCAGGTCGTCGGCACACGGCAGGCCGCAGCCCGGGTGGGTCTTGCCGAATTCGCAGCGGTAGCAGTAGGGAGGCGCCACGTGAACGTGGGTCGGGTCGCGCTCCTCCAGGATGTGATAGGCGTCGATGCCGGTGGCGCTCCCGGCAGCGCGGGTGGCGCCGTGGTAGCCCCAGCGTCGCGATAGGATGAGCGTCTTTCCGGGATGCCCGCGCACCGCGTGGTACAGGCGCGCCAGTCGGATGTTGGTCTCGTTGGCTTCGCTGCCACTGGTGCCGAACAGCACGTGTCGAAGGCCGCGGTCGGCGGGCAGCAGCCCCACCAGCTTCTCGGCCAGGCGCGCGGCGGGCACGTTGCCGAAGTCCCAGAACGAAGGGTAGTAGGCCAGTTCGCGCATCTGGGCCGCCACCGCATCGGCGATCTCGGTGCGACCGTGACCCACGTTGATGTTGAACAGACCCGAGAAGCCGTCGATCAGGGTGCGGCCATCTCCGAGCGTGAGTTCGACGCCCGAGCCACCCGTGAAGATCTGCGCCCCGCGCGTTTCGTGCTTGCGGAGCTCGTTGATGGGATGGATCACATGCGCCCGGTCGAGCGCCTGGATTTCCTCGAGATCCGGGATCGGATCGGCCATGGTTCCCTCCGCCGGAGCCGCCGTATCTGGGGGCCGCGGCCTGCGAGCCCCTCAGCATATAAGATTCGGGGACCATGCTGGATCGAGACCTGCAGCGGGCGGTGGCGCGGCTTGGCCTTTCCGGGTCCCGGGTGCTGGTGGCGGTCTCCGGGGGGATCGACTCCAGCGTATTGCTGCACGGGCTCTCGCGGCTGGCACCGCGCTTCGGTCTCTCGCTGGCGGTGGGCCACGTGAACCACGGTCTGCGGGGAGACGAATCGGAGGCGGATGAGGCGGCCGTGCGCGAGCTGGCCGCGGAGCGGGGCCTGCCGGTGCGGGTCGCCCGGGTCGACCCGGCTCGCCTGCGCGTGGACGGTTCCAGCCGCCAGCGACCGACACTTCAAGAAGCCGGGCGGATGCTGCGCTACCGCGCGCTTCGGGCCCTGGCGGGGGAGCTGGGCGCCTCACGGCTGGCCACCGCCCATACCGCTGACGATCAGGCCGAAACGGTTCTGCTGCGATTGCTGCGGGGGACCGGTCCGGACGGACTGGGCGGAATCCCCGAGAGCTCCCGGGATGGCGGCCTGGTGCGGCCGCTGCTGCGGGTGTCACGCGCCGAGATCGAACGCTACGCCAACGAGCACGGCCTCTCGTGGCGTGAAGATCGCTCCAATCGGAGCGTCCAATACACGCGGAATCGGCTCCGCCTGCACTGGATTCCGGGGCTGGAGCGGGATTTCAACCCCCGGCTGCTCAGGGCATTGGGGGATCTTGCCGAAGCGCAACGCGAGGACACCGCGTGGATCGAAGCACAGGTGGAGCGGGAAGCGGCCAGCCGATTTGGCGTGGAGGGTCGCTGGCTGCGGATCGAGGCCAAAGAGTGGCGCGAGATGCCCGAGGCGTTGGGGCGGCGGCTGGCCCGCCGGGCCCTGGTCCGGGCCGGGGCGGCTCGGGATGTCAGCCGAGTCCATCTGGAGCGGATCCTCGCCTTCCTTCGCAACGGGAAGCCTCGAACCCACATCGAGCTGCCCGGAGGCCTGCGCCTGGAGAGGGATCGGACCGGTTTCCGGTTGGGGCCGCTGCCCGCGCCCTCGGATCCGCCGGGGCCCGATCCCCGAGACCGGGTGGGGCGCTAGCTGCGTGCTAAACTGCCTCCACTGCGTGGGGTTTTGGCTGCGCCGCGCCGCGGTCCGGGGGACTGAGTGAACCAGCAGTTCTACAAGAATATGGCCCTGTGGGTGGTCATCCTCGTGATGATACTCTTGCTGTTCACCATGCTGCGACAGGGCCAGACCGCTCCGCCCGAGATCGCCTACAGCAACTTCCTCAACAAGCTCCAGAACGGGGAAGTGGAGAAGGTGACGATCGAGGAGGGCCACATCCTCGGCGTCGATGGCACCGGGGCCGAATTCCGCTCCTACGCACCCGCCATCACGGAAGACCTGCTCGCCAGGATGCAGGCGGCCAACGTCGAGATCGAGGCGCGACCCAAGCCCGAAAGCAGTTTCTGGCGCCAGGTGCTGATCATGTGGTTCCCGCTGGTGCTCTTCATCGGCTTGTGGGTGTTCTTCATCCGCCAGATGCAGGCGGGCGGCGGCAAGGCCATGAGCTTTGGCAAGTCGCGCGCGCGGCTGCTCACCGAAAACCAGCAGCAGGTCACGTTCGACGACGTCGCGGGTGTGGAAGAATCGAAGGTGGAGCTCGAGGAGATCATCGCGTTCCTGCGCGAGCCGAAGAAGTTCACGCGCCTCGGAGGCCGGATTCCCAAGGGCGTCCTGTTGGTGGGGCCGCCGGGCACCGGCAAGACGCTGCTGGCACGCGCAGTGGCCGGCGAGGCCGGCGTTCCCTTCTACTCCATCTCGGGCTCCGACTTCGTGGAGATGTTCGTGGGCGTGGGCGCGTCGCGGGTGCGCGACCTGTTCGGCCAGGGCAAGAAGAACGCGCCCTGCATCATCTTCATCGACGAGATCGACGCCGTCGGTCGCCACCGGGGTGCGGGACTCGGCGGGGGACACGACGAGCGCGAGCAGACTCTCAACCAGCTGCTCGTCGAGATGGACGGATTCGAGAGCAACGAAGGCGTGATCATGATCGCCGCCACCAACCGCCCGGACGTGCTGGACCCGGCGCTTCTGCGCCCGGGCCGCTTCGATCGGCGGGTGGTGGTGCCCCGGCCCGATCTGCGCGGCCGGGTCGAGATCCTGAAGGTGCATACGCGGCACGTGCCCATGGGCGGCGACGTGGATCTCCAGACCGTGGCCCGCGGGACCCCGGGCTTCGTGGGCGCAGACCTGCAGAACCTGGTGAACGAGGCCGCCCTGCTCGCGGCCCGGCGCGACGCCACCTCGGTGCAGCGGATCGACTTCGAGGAGGCCAAGGACAAGGTCCTGATCGGAGCGGCCCGCAAGAGCCTGATCATGAGCGACGAGGACAAGCGCCAGACCGCCTACCACGAGGCGGGACACGCCCTGGTGGCCCTGCTCAGCGAACACGGCGACCCGGTGCACAAGGTGACCATCATCCCGCGCGGCATGGCCCTGGGCGTCACGCTCACCATGCCCGACGAAGACCGTTACAGCATGACCCGCGAGCAGATCGTGGCGCACATCCGGCACGCCATGGGCGGACGTGCGGCCGAGGAGTTGGTGTTCGGACACCTCTCCACCGGAGCTTCCAACGATCTCAAGCAGGCTACCGATCAGGCGCGCCGCATGGTGTGCAACTACGGCATGAGCGATGCGATCGGCCCCGTCTCGCTGGCGGACGAGGACCACGATGTATTCCTGGGGCGCGACTTCATGAGTCGCAAGGAGTACAGCGAGCGCACGGCCCAGAAGGTGGACGAGGAGGTGGCATCGATCCTGAGCAAGCTCTACGCCGAAGCAAAGCTCATGCTCCAGGAGAACCGGGTGCTGCTGGACCAGATCAGCGAAGCCCTTCTCGAGCGCGAGACCCTGGATCGGGTGGAACTCAAGCTGCTGGTGGAGGGCAAGGCCCTGCCGCCCCTGCCGCCGCTGGTGGTGCCCCCCGTTGGCGGGGAAGCCGCGCCGGCCGCAGGCGGCAAGTCTGCCGCGCCCGCGAAGGCCTTCCCCGGAGACAAGCTTCCCGACCCGGAACCCGTGCCAGGCTGAGGGGTCTGCCGTGGCTGCGCCGCACGTCTTCCCCCCGGAACGCGTGACGATTGTCGGGGTGCTGAACTGCACCCCCGACTCCTTTTCCGATGGGGGGAGGTTCGTGCGCGGGGAGCGCAGTGTCGATGTGGATGCGTGTCTCATCGCTGCCGAGCAGCTGCTGACCGAGGGCGCTCACGTGTTGGACGTGGGCGGTGAGTCCACGCGGCCGGGAGCGCGTGAGCTTCCCGAAGCCGAGGAGCGCGCCCGGGTCGTTCCGGTGATCGAGGCCCTGACCAAGCGCTTCGACGCTCCCGTCTCGGTCGATACCCGCAAGGCCGACGTGGCCGAGGCGGCTCTGGCGGCCGGCGCCACCATCGTGAACGACATCTCGGGCCTCCGATTCGATCCGGCGCTTGCCGTCGTTACCGCGGCTGCCCGGGCGAGCCTGATCGTGGGGCACCTGCGCGGCACTCCCCAGACCATGCAGCGCGATCCCCACTTCGACGATGTGCTCGAAGAGGTGGCCAGCGAACTCGAGAACTCGCTGGCGCGCGCCCGCGAAGCTGGCATTCCCGATCACCGATTGGCCGCCGATCCGGGCATCGGTTTCGGCAAGGATCTCGCGGCCAACCTGGAGCTGCTGGCCCACGCGGGCTGGCTGCGACGGCGCCTGGGGGTGCCGCTGCTGCTGGGACCCTCCCGCAAGTCGTTCCTCGGCGCCTTGACGGGTGATCCGGTGGAGGCGCGAGACGAGGCCACCTGGGCGGCGTGCGCGGTGGCCGCCTTCCTCGGCGCCGACGCCGTGCGGGTCCACGCGCCGCGGGGAGCCGCACGGGCCGTGGCAGTGGGGCGGGCACTGCGCGATGCGCGGCGGGAGGGCCTGGCGTGATCGAGGCTCTCTGGCAGCTCCTGGCGGGCGTCTGGGAGTACCTGGGCTCCAACTTCGACCCGTTCCGCGACACCGTAGACATCCTGCTGGTTGCCGGCGGGATCTACTGGCTGCTGCTCCTGATCCGCGGCACGCGTGCCGTCCAGATCCTGGTGGGGCTCACGGTGCTGTTCGCGGCGAACCTGGCCAGCCAGATCTTCCAGCTCGTGACCCTGCGCAGCATTCTCGAGAATTTCCTGGGTTCGGCCGTGATCATCATCGTGATCATCTTCCAACACGACATCCGGCGAGCGCTGGCCCGCGTGGGCCGCGGCATCTTCACCGCGGTGACGGCGCACGAGGAATCCCAGATCGTCGAGGAGGTGGTGCGGGCGGCCCAGATCCTGGCCAAGCGTCGATTGGGGGCCCTGATCGTGCTCGAGCGCGAGAGCAGCCTGGTAGACCAGATCGAGGCGGGCATGGCCGTGGACGCCGCGGTCTCCAAGGAGCTGCTCACCTCCCTGTTCCTGCCCCAGTCGCCCCTGCACGACGGCGCGGTGGTGATCCAGGGCGGTCGCATCGCCTACGCGGGCTGCATCCTGCCCCTGACCCTGCGCGCGGACCTTCCGGAAGGCCTCGGCACCCGCCACCGCGCGGGACTCGGACTCACCGAGGAGACCGACGCGGTGGTGGTGGTGGTGTCGGAAGAGACGGCTTCGATCTCGGTGGTGATGAGCGGCGAGATCGTGAGTGGTCTGGACACGCCTCGCCTGAGGGTAGTGCTCCGCGACATTCTCTCCGGTGACCGGCGCGAGCTGCCCGGATCTTCCGAAATCCTGCGCGGCATCGAGGGGGGCGAAGAATCCGCCGAGCCCAAGGGGTTGGCCGACGACGCGGCGCCGGCTCCGGCGCGGTCGGCGGGGTAGGCAGCGTGGCGCGGCGACGCGGATTCAGTGTCAGCCTGGCGGTCCTGGCGCTCAGCGTGTCCCTGGTGCTCTGGACCATGGCGCACGGCGCCTCGGACAAGGAGCAGGGCTTCGATATTCCGGTGGCTTTCCACGGCATCTCGGACAAGATCGTGATTACCGACCAGAACGCCGACGAGATCAATGTGCGCGTCCTGGGCGGGCGCACTGCGCTGCGCCGCATCAAGGTCTCGGACCTGGAATACTCGGTGCAGGTGGAGGGCGGCAAGCCCGGACCTGCCGTCTACGAGGTGGATGCCTCGCGGATCGAGGCCCAGCTGCCCGGGGGCACCCGGATCGTCAGCCGCTCACCCTCCCAGATCTCGGTGCAATTCGAGCGGCGGGGGCGAAAGTCGGTGCGCATACGTGCCGATCTCGAAGGGGAGCCTGCGGAGGGTTACCAGGTGACCGGAATCGAGGTCGAGCCGCCCCGGGTCTGGCTGGTGGGAGCCCGCAGCGCGGTGCTGCGGCTTTCCGAGGTCGTGACGGAGACCATCGAGATCGGTGGCATCGCCGCATCGGCGGAGCGCCAGGTGAAGCTCTCGTTCGGCGACAGCCACGTATGGAGAGAGGACAGCAATCCGGTCACCCTGAAGATCGCGGTGGAGCCCCGGGAACCGAAACCGGACGCGGCGGTCAAGCCGAACGCCGAGGCGCCGATGAGGGCGAAGCCGGGATGAGCGAGAAGGGGCGACTGTTCGGAACCGACGGGGTGCGGGGGAGGGCCAACTTCCACCCGATGACCGCAGAGATGGCGCTGTCCCTGGGCCAGGCCATCGCCCACGTGTTTCACCGGGCCGGCGGCGAGCGCAAGCGCATCATCATCGGCAAGGACACGCGCCTGTCGGGCTACCTGTTCGAGAATGCACTGGTCGCGGGCATCGCCTCCATGGGCGTCGATGTGATCCAGGTAGGCCCCATGCCGACACCGGGCATGGCCTTCCTGACGGCCGATATGCGCTGTCACGCCGGCGTGATGATCTCGGCCAGCCACAACCCGTACCAGGACAATGGCATCAAGTTCTTCAGCAGCGACGGCTACAAGTTGCCCGATGAGGTGGAGAACCGGATCGAGGCGTTGATCGAGTCGCGCGAGCTTTCCTCCCTGTGCGCCGACCCGGACCTGATCGGGCGTGCCAAGCGCATCGACGACGCCCAGGGGCGATACGTGGTGTTCTTGAAGAAGACCTTTCCCATGGATCTGTCTCTGGACGGGCTGCGCGTGGTGCTCGATTGCGCCAACGGCGCCGCCTACAAAGTCGGACCCACGGTGCTCTCCGAGCTGGGCGCCGAGGTGTTTGCGCTTGGCGTCGAACCCAACGGTCGCAACATCAACGATGGCTGCGGCTCGCTGTTTCCGGAGAAGACGGCGGCCAAGGTGCGCGAGGTGCGCGCCGACCTGGGTATCGCTCTCGATGGTGACGGCGACCGCGTGATGCTGGTCGGGTCCAAGGGCGCCCTCATCGATGGCGACGCCCTGATCGCGTTGCTGGCCCGCGATCTGGTGTCGCGCAACGCCCTGCGCGGCGGCATGGTGGTGGGCACGGTCATGAGCAATCTGGGGCTGGAGCGCGCCTTGGATCGGCTGCAGGTGGGGTTGCTGCGCACCCAGGTGGGCGATCGCTACGTCGTCGAGGCCATGCGCAGCGGTGGCTTCAACCTGGGCGGCGAGCCTTCGGGCCACATCATCTTCCTGGACCACAACACCACGGGCGATGGCTTGATCACGGCCCTCCAGGCCCTGGCAATCATGCGCCACACCGGGCGCAGCCTGGAGGAGCTCACGGCCGACTTCGAACGCTTCCCGCAGGTGCTGGTGAACGTTCCGGTGTCCGTGAAGAAGCCCATCGAGGGCCTCACGGGGGTCGTGGCGGCGACTCGGCGTGTCGAAGAGGAACTCGGAGCCCGGGGGCGGGTGCTGATCCGCTACAGCGGAACGGAGCCCAAGGCGCGGGTGATGGTGGAAGGCGACGACGAGCGGCGCGTGTCCGAGTTTGCCCACGACATCGCGGACGAGCTCAAACGGGCCCTGGGAGGCAGCTGAACCGATGCGATCCCTGATACTGGCCCTCGATGGACTGCCCAGCCTGCGCGATGCCACCGCGTCCATGGACGTGGATGTGGCGGCGGCGGCCACGCTGGCCGAGCTGGCGGGAGTCGACGGTGTCCGCTTGAGCGTCAACGAGGACCTGAAGCCGGTTCGCGCGGAAGACGTTCGCGAGACCCGGCGCGCGGCGCGATTTCTCGAGCTGCGCATGTCGCCGAGTCCCAATCTCGTGAAGGTGGCCCTCGAGGCCCGCCCCGATCGCGTGGTGGTGGCGGCCGACAGCGGCGATGGACGCTCGCTCTCGACCCCCCTGGACCTGGAGGGCCGGGGCGCACCGTTGGGACCCATGGTGCGGAGCCTGGCCGAGGCGGGGATCCCCGTGGCCGCCCTGGTGGCACCCTCAGTGACCGCCGTAAAGGTGGCCCACGCGGAAGGCGCGGCCGGAGTCGAGTTCTACACCGGGGTCATCGTCGATCTGCCGGCGGCCGAGCGCGCCGCCGAGCTGGAACGCCTGGGTGACGCCGTGCGTATGGCGTCCAAGCTGCGCCTGACCATCGGGGTGGGCGGGGGCCTGGGCTACCGCACGCTGCCCGAGGTGCTGGCCGCGGCGCCCTCGATCGAGCGGGTGGCGGTGGGGCGATCCGCCCTGGCGCGAGCCCTGCTCGTGGGCCTCGATCGCGCCTTGCGCGATCTTCGTGTCTTGGTGGCTTGATCCCTCCGCGCGCCGCCCCATACTCCTCGTCCATGCTCCCGGGTTCATCCGCGTGATCGTCGGTGTTGGCGTCGAGCTGATCGACGTGGTGCGCTTCGGTGCGGCCCTCGACCGCTTCGGCGACCGGCTTCGCCAGCGCGTGTTCAGCGAACATGAGCGTGCCTTCGCGCGGGGCCGCCGAGTGGACGTCCAGAGCCTGGCGGTGCGCTTCGCGGCCAAGCTGGCGGCCCGGCGCGCCCTGGGGCGTCCCGGGATCGCGTTTCGCGAGGTGGAAGTGGTGCGCCACGGAGACGACGCGCCCACCCTGGTGCTTCACGGGGAGGCGGAGCGGGCCGCCCGCGAGCTGGGGGTGACGCGCACCTCGGTCTCGCTGACCCACGACTCCACCTGGTGTGCGAGCCACGTGGTGCTGGAGGCTGGACCGTGACCGGGCGCGTGTGGTCGCTGGCGAGCGCAGAGGTCATGCGGGCTCTAGACCGGCATACCATCGACGAGTTGGGGATACCCGGCGAGATCTTGATGGAGAGTGCCGGCCGCGCGGTGGCCGAGGTGGTGCTCGCTGCGCTTCCGCGCGGTGGCAGTGTGGTGGTGGTATGCGGCACGGGCAACAACGGCGGCGACGGGTTCGTCGCAGCCCGACACCTGCAGTTGCTTGGCGTGCCCGTGCGGGCCGTGTTGCTTGGCGAACAGCGCGCGGTCAAGGGCGATGCGGCGCGTCACCTCGAGTGGGCCCTCGCATCGGGGGTGCCCATCGAGAGCGGGCGCTGGAGGGCTCCGGGCACCGGCGTGATCGTGGACGCCATCTTCGGCACCGGTCTCTCGCGTTCCGTTCTGGATCCCGCGGCCGCTGCCATTCGCCGCATCAATGCCGCGCGCGACGGCCACCCGGCCGGACTGCGGGTGGTGGCGGTGGATCTGCCCTCGGGCGCGTGCGCCGACACGGGCCAGGCCCTGGGCATTGCCGTGCGGGCCGACACCACCGTGACATTTGGACTCCCGAAGCCCGGTCTGGCTCTCGAGCCGGGCCGCACGCTCGCCGGTCGCGTGGTGGTCGCGCGCATCGGAATTGCCGACCGTGCGCCGGGTGTTGCGTGCGAGATCGAACTCTGGACGCGCGCCGCAGCGGGCGCGTTGCTGCCGGATCGTCCCGCCCACGGTCACAAGGGCAGCTTCGGACACGCGCTGATCGTGGCGGGCTCGGAAGGCAAGAGCGGCGCTGCGGCCCTGGCCGCCCAGGGCGCCGTGCGCATGGGCGCTGGCCTGGTGACGCTTGCGTGCCCCGCCGGGCTCAACGACATCCTCGAGATCAAATGCACCGAGGCCATGACCGTGGGCGTGCCCGACACGGCCGAACGCACCCTGGCCGGCGAAGCCGAGGAGGCCGTGCTCGCCCTGGCGACCGCGCGCGACGCCGTGGGGCTGGGGCCGGGTCTGGGAGCCAGCGCCGAAACCGCCTCCATGGTGGCGTCGCTCGCCAAGCGACTCGAGAAGCCCCTGGCCCTGGACGCAGACGGACTGCGCGCCTACGCGGGGCAACCCGAGTTGTTGCGGTCGCGACCGGCGCCCACCGTGTTGACGCCGCACCCGGGCGAGGCAGCTCGCCTGCTATCGATCCCGGCCGCCGACGTGAACCGCGACCGCGTGGGTTGCGCGCGGCGCCTGGCCTCGATCTCGGGCTGCGTGGTGCTCCTCAAGGGTGCGGCCACCGTGACGGCGTCGCCCGAGGGCTGGGCGGTGATCAATCCGACCGGCGGCCCGGCGTTGGGAAGCGGCGGAACCGGCGATGTCCTGCTGGGCATGCTGACCGGATTGCTGGCCCAGGGCGTCGAGGAATTCAGGGCGGCAGCCCTGGCGGTCTTCGTGCACGGACTCGCTGCCGATCGCATCGCCGCGCGCGAAGGCGACTCGGGCCTGATGGCGAGCGACCTTGCGCGCGAGGTGCCCGCGGCGAGCCACGCGCTGCGCGAGGCGGCGCGTGCTGCGATCTCGGGCCCGCCGCGGGAGATCGGCCTTGCGCTGGCGTTCCCCGAGCCCTGACGCCACGCGCTGGGCCGCAGCCGCACTCGCGCGGCTGGTGGACGCACGCGGGCTGGTGGTTGCGCTGGTGGGGCCGCTGGGTGTTGGCAAGACGGTTTTCGCCAAGGGACTGGCGGAGGGTCTGGGCCTCGATTCGACCCGCGTGGCCAGCCCCACCTTCGTGATCGCCTGCGAGTACGCATCCGCCGACGGGAGGCGCCTGGCCCACGTGGACTGCTATCGGGTGGAGAGCGTGGCCGAACTCGAGGGTGCGGGCTTCCTCGATCTGCTGGAGCCGGGGGTGCTGGTGGCGGTGGAATGGGCCAATCGCTTTCCCGGGGCGCTCCCCGCCGACCATCTGGAGGTGGCGCTGATGCGCGATTCCTCCTCCTCCTCCTCGGAAACCCAGGCGCGGGTGCTCGACGTGCAGGCCCACGGCCCCGGGGCCGAAGCCGTTCTCGCGCGTTGGCGCGAGGCGCTGGCCGTTGCGTAGATTCCCGATCCCGTGAGCGTGATCGTCCAGAAATACGGCGGTACCAGCGTCGGCGACCTCGACCGCATCCGGAACGTGGCCCGACGCGTGGTGGAGACCGCCGAGGCCGGTCACCAGGTGGCGGTGGTGGTGTCGGCCATGGCCGGCGAAACCGACCGGCTCGTGACCTGGGCCCGGGAGATCGGGGGCGATCAGCCGGATCCGCGTGAATACGACGTGCTGGTTTCCACCGGCGAGCAGTGCACGGTCGCTCTTCTGGCCATGGCCATCCAGGCGCTGGGGCGGCCGGCGCGGTCGTTCGTGGGGTCGCAGATCGGGCTCCGGACCGATGCGGTCCACACCCGGGCCCGCATTGCCAGCATCGACCCCGGGCCCATCCGGCAGGTCTTCGCGGCAGGCGGAGTTGCGGTGATCGCGGGCTTCCAGGGCATCGACAGCGAGGGCAACATCACGACCCTGGGGCGCGGCGGCTCGGACACCTCGGCCGTGGCGGTGGCGGCGGCTCTCGGGGCCGACGAATGCGAGATCTACACCGACGTGGACGGAGTCTTCACCACCGATCCCAGACTGGTGCCGGCGGCGCGAAAGCTCGACCGGATCGGCTATGACGAGATGATCGAGATGGCGAGCCTTGGCGCCAAGGTGCTGCAGATCCGGGCGGTGCGGTTCGCGATGCGCTACGGCGTGCCGCTGCACGTGCGTTCGTCTTTCCATTCGGGTGAGGGAACGCGGGTGGTGCGCGAGGAGGAAGTCATGGAACGCCTGGTGGTCTCGGGGGTGACCTACAACCGCGACGAGGCCAAGGTGCGCGTGCGGGGCCTGAAAGACGTGCCCGGCGTGGCCGCAAGGGTCTTCTCGCCGCTTTCGGACGCCGGAATCGTGGTGGACATGATCATCCAGAACCTGTCCCAGGATGGAACCACCGATCTCACCTTCACGGTGCCGCGCAGCGACTACCGCAGGGCCATGGACCTGGCCGAGCAGGCCGGCAAGGACCTGTGCGCCAGCGAGGTGGACGGCGACGAAGACGTGGCCAAGGTTTCGATCGTGGGCCTGGGCATGAAGGACCACGCGGGTGCGGCCAGTCGCATGTTCCGGGTGCTGGCGGACGAGGGCATCAACATCCAGCTGATCTCCACCAGCGAGATCAAGGTGTCGGTGCTGATCGAAGAGAAGTACACGGAGCTCGCCGTGCGCGCCCTGCACGCGGAATTCGTGGAGTCCGGCGCGGCGGATCCCTGCGCCGAAGCCTGAGGTCCCGGGGAGGCGTCCCCGCCCACGATGATGCGACCGAACGCGTCTGCGCGTGCGGCACGCGCCGGCTTCGCGCTGGCGGGCCTGCTGTTCGCGATCTCGGGCCCCGCGGCTCCTCCCGACCCGATCGTCTGTCTCCATCCCGTGGAGCTGCGCGCCCGGGCCGACCACAGTGTGGCGGTGGCGTGCCGAGCCAGCGCGGATCCGGCTCGCGCGCCGCGCGGCCCCGCCCGGCGTCTGTTTGGCCTGGCCATCGATCCGAATACGGCGGACGCGGTCACCCTGACCACCCTCCCGGGCATCGGGGCCGTACGCGCGGCAGCCATCGTGGAAGCGCGGCAAGCGGGGCGCTTCCAGAGGCGGCAGGATCTGCTCCGGGTGCCGGGCATCGGCCCCAAGATCCTGGCCGGCCTGGCCGGGATCGTGGCCGTGGCCCCGGCTCCAACCGAATCGGTACGCTGCCCATGGCGGGAGTGCCGCACGCCCTCCGAGGGCGGAGAGGAGGTCCATGGGCCGGATCAGTGAGTTTGCCGAGCGCCTGCGCGCGTTCCTGGTGGACGACCTCTGGAACGATCTCGAGCCGCGCACGGCCGTGGCCCGCGCCCACAGTCTCGTGCAGTTCTCGGTGATGGTGGGGCAGGGATTCGTACGCGATCAGCTGATGCTGCGCGCCACGGGGCTGGCCTACTTCATGGTGCTGTCGTTGATCCCCATCGTGGCCATCGCGGTGGCGATCGCCGGCTCGATCGGGGGCGCCAACGAGCAACTGGCGACTCGGATCGTGGAGCAGGTGGCCGCCGGGAGCCCCGCCGCCCAGGACCGCATCGTCGAAATGATCAGGAGTGTCAACTTCGGGGGGCTCGGAACCGTGGGGGCCGGGATCCTGTTCGTGACCTCGGTGCTCGGCATTGGCAGCATCGAGAAGGCGCTCAACGCCATCTGGGGTGTAACGCACGGTCGCAGCCTGGGGCGGCGCTTCCCGGACTATCTGGCGGTGCTGGTGGTGGCGCCGCTGCTGCTGGGTGCGGCCATCTCGCTCACGGGCACACTCCAGAGCCAGTGGATGGTGCAGCGCATGCTCGAGGTGCCGGCGCTGTCCCGATTGCTCAACCTGGGTCTGAACCAGGCGCCGGCTGTGGTGATGTCGGCGGCCTTCGCCTTCCTCTACTGGTTCCTGCCCAATGCGCGGGTCAAGGCATCGTCGGCCGTGATCGGGGGGCTCGTGGCGGGCGTGCTCGGTGTCGCCGCCCAGAACCTCTACCTGGACTTCCAGATCGGGGTGGCGAAGTACAACGCGGTCTTCGGCACCCTGGTGGCGTTGCCCCTGCTCTTCGTGTGGATCTACATCCTCTGTGCCGTGATCCTGTTCGGCGCGGAGATCGCGTACGCCCACCAGCACCTGGATCAGTACCGGCGCGATGTGCGCGGGCGGCGGGCGGGGCCCGCCGAGTGCGAGGCCATCGCCATGCGCATCGCCGTCGAAGTGGCACGGGCCTTCCGGAGCGGCCGCTCCGGCGGCACGGCCGACGAACTGGCCGACCGGCTGCGCGCCTCCGTGCGCACCGTGCACCGGGTGCTGGCCGATCTCGAGGCGGCGGGCATCGTGTCGCAGCGGGGAGACCGCAAGCAGGCGGGCGGCTACCAGCTGGCGCGCCCCGCCGACCAGATTGCCGCCACGGATGTGGTGGCGGCGCTGCGCGGGCCGCGGGAGGCCCTGTCCGGGGAGGCGGCCCTGGTGACGGCGGTCGATCGCCTGCTGGCGGAGATCGACGAGGGAGCCGTGAAGGGCGCGCGCGGTCAGACGCTCGCCGACGTGGTTGCGGCCATTCCCGGGGAGGGCGTGGGCTACTCTCCCGCCCGGTGAACCGCGTCTATCTCGACCACAACGCCACCACTCCGCTTCGCGAAGAGGTGGTGGAGGCGATGCTCCACGAGCTGCGCCACGGCTTCGGCAACCCCTCGAGTGTCCACGCCGAGGGTGCTTCGGCCCGCGCCAGCGTGGAACGGGCCCGCGAACGCATCGCTTCGCTGTTGGGAAGCCAGCCCGGGCGCATCCTGCTGACCGGGGGCGCCACCGAGGCCAACAACACGGCCCTCCTCGGCGTGCTTCGAGCCGGGCGCGAACGGGGCCGCCACGTGGTGACCACGAATGTGGAACACCCGTCGGTGGAGGCCCCGCTCGTGGCCTTCGAGGCCGAGGGCGGCAGCGTGACCCGGGTGCCGGTGGACGCGGGCGGTCGCGTGGCGTCGCAGGCCGTGCTCGACGCCATCCGCGACGACACGGCCCTGGTCAGCGTGATCTGGGCCAACAACGAGACCGGCGTGGTCCAGCCCGTAGCGGACATCGCCGAGGGCGCGCGCGCCCGGGGCGTGCGGGTGCACAGCGATGCCACCCAGGCCGTGGGCAAGATTGCGGTGGACCTGCGCCGCGTGCCTCTGGACCTGCTGTCGCTCTCGGCCCACAAGTTCAACGGACCCAAGGGCGTGGGCTGTCTGGTGGTGGGCGAGGGCATCGAGTTCGAGCCCCTGCTTCGGGGGGGACCCCAGGAGGCGCGCAGGCGAGGCGGCACCGAGAACGTGGCCGGCATCGCGGGTCTGGGCATGGCGTGCCAGTTGGCCGAGGCCGAGATGTCCGAGCGCATCGCCCTCTACGCGCATCTGTGTGGACGACTGTGGTCTGGGATCGAGGCGAAGATCCCGCGCGTGCGCCGCAACGGCGATCCGGACCACGTGCTTCCCAACACCGTGAATGTGGAGTTCGAGGGCGCCGCGGGCGAGTTGCTGCTCCAGGCGCTGGATCTTTCGGGCATCTCCGTGTCCGCGGGCGCCGCCTGTGCCTCGGGCGCCGTGGAGCCCTCGCCGGTGCTGCTGGCCATGGGCCGGACGCCGGCCCAGGCGCGTGGCTCGCTGCGCTTGAGCGTCGGGCACGGGGTGGACGACGCGCAGATCGACCGCGTGCTCCTGCAGCTCCCCGACCTGGTGGAACGCGCACGCCAAGCGGGGGACGTGTGAGCGCCGAAGCGGGACGCATCGTGGTCGCCATGTCCGGCGGCGTCGACTCCTCGGTAGCCGCCGGCTTGCTGGTGCAGCGCGGCTACGAGGCCGTGGGCGTCACCATGAAGCTCTCGGGCAGCGCCTCGCGCTGTTGCTCCCTGGCGGACGCCGACGATGCCCGGCGCGTGGCCGAGCGCCTGGGCATCCGCTTCTTCGTGGCGAACTATGCCGAACGCTTTCGCACCGAGGTGATGGAGGTGTTTGCCGATGAATACCTGGCCGGGCGTACGCCGATTCCGTGCGTGACCTGCAACTCCAAGTTCAAGTTCGAGTACCTGATCGAGCGCGCCCGCGTGTTCGGGGCGGCTGGTGTGGCGTCGGGCCATTACGCGCGCATCGACCGCGATCCCGCGACGGGCCTGTTTCGCCTGCGCTGCGCCGAGGACACGGGCAAGGACCAGACGTATTTCCTGTTCGAGCTGACCCAGTCCCAGTTGGCGCGCGTGCAGTTTCCGCTGGGCGACATGACCAAGAGCGAGGTGCGGGAGACCGCGCGGGCGATGGGTCTCGGCACCGCCGAAAAGCCCGAAAGCCAGGAGATCTGCTTCGTGCCCGACGGCGATTACGCCGCGGCGGTGGAGCGGATTCGGCCGGGGAACCTGCCAGGCCCCGGCGAGATCGTGGACGCTCGCGACACCGTGGTGGGTCGGCATGCGGGCATCCACCGCTTTACGGTGGGGCAGCGGCGCGGTCTCGGAGTGGCCAGCGGGGAGCGGCTCTACGTGACCGGGATCGACGCCCGGAGCAATCGCGTGCGCGTGGGAGGCGAGTGCGAGCTCGCCGTCGCCGGGGCTCGCGTCGAGCGCGTGAACTGGATCGCCGGATCACCGCCCGCAGCACCGGTGCGGGCCCGCGTGAAGGTGCGCCATCGCCACTCGGGCGCGTGGGCCGAGATCGCGCCGCTGGACGGGGTCGTCCAGACCGAGTTCGTGGACGGGGTCGTCCAGGTGCATTTCGATGAGCCGGTGCGCGCCGTGGCGCCGGGACAGGCCGCTGTGTTCTACGACGGCGACAGCGTGCTCGGCGGGGGCTGGATCGCCGGGTCGTGGCCGTGATCGGCGGGGGCAAGGAAATCGCCGAACGCCTCGGCTATGTCTTCCGGGATCCCACGCTGCTGGAGATGGCGCTCTCCCACAGTTCCTATGCCAACGAATCCGACGGCAGTCGGGGGAACGAGAGGCTCGAGTTCCTGGGCGACGCCGTGTTGGCCCTGGTGGTGGCGCATCGCCTCTACGAATCGAATTCGACCTGGACGGAGGGGCAGCTGTCCCGGGCCCAGGCCGCCCTGGTGAACGAGGCGGCCCTGGCGGAGCAGGCCAGCGAGCTCGACCTGGGCCACTTCCTCAAGCTCGGGCAAAGCGAACGCAAGAGCGCGGGCCACGAGAAGCCCTCGATTCTCGCCGATTGCTTCGAGGCGGTTCTGGGCGCGGTCTACCTGGACGGTGGACTCGAGGCGGCCGCCGCCTTCCTGGATCGGATCTATGGCGCGGATCTCGGGCCCAGGGCGGCGCCGCCGCGCAAGAACCCGAAGATGGAGGTCAACGAGCTCGCCATCGAGCGCTTCGGGGATCCACCCCAGTACCGGACGGTCCTCGACACGGGCGTGGAGCACGACGAACGGCGCTTCACGATCGAGGTCTTGCTGGGGGGCGAGTCGTGGGGGCAGGGCGTGGGCCGTTCGAAGCGCCTGGCCGAACACGCCGCGGCCGAGGCGGCGCTGGCACGCGAGGCTACGTCGGATGACTGAGAGCGTGGCGCACCGCACGGGCGTGGTGGCGATCCTGGGCCCGGCCAATGCGGGCAAGTCGACCCTTCTGAACCGGTTGCTCGGTCAGAAGCTCGCCATCGTGACTCCCAAGCCCCAGACCACCCGCAGTCGCATCCTGGGGGTGTTGAGCCTGCCGGAGGCCCAGATCCTGTTCCACGACACACCGGGGCTGCACCGGGCCAGCCGCTCCCTGGGCAGTGCCATGAACGCGCTGGTGGACGCGGCCCGCGACGATTGCGACCTGGCCCTGCTGCTCGTGGATCTGGCGCGCGGGTGGCAGCCGGCCCACGAGCGCCTGCAGGAGTCGCTGGTGGAGGGCGGGACCGCCTTCCTGGTGGTGGGCACCAAGCTCGACCGGCCGGGCGCGGGCGACGCGATCTGGCCCCCGGAGCCGGCCCAGGGCCACGCCGCCGCGCTGCGCATCTCGGCCGAACGGGGCGATGGCCTGGAGGCCCTGGTGTCGGAGATGGTGGCTCGCCTGCCCGAGGGCCCCGCCCTCTACCCGGAAGACGAGGTCACCGATCGCTCCCTGCGCTTCCTCGCGGCCGAGTTGGTTCGCGAGGCGGCATTTCGCGAGCTCTCCCAGGAGCTGCCCTACCGGCTGGCGGTGGAAGTGGAGGAGTTCAAGGAGGACGCGGATTGCGTGCGCATCCGCGCGAATCTGCTGGTGGAGCGCGCGTCCCAGAAGCAGATCGTCGTGGGCCGGGGCGGAGAGGTGATCAAGCAGATCGGGATCGCCGCTCGGCTCGAGATCGAGAAGCTGATGGAGCGCAAGGTCTTCCTCTCGCTCTGGGTCAAGGTCGAGCCGGGCTGGACCCGTCGCCCGAAGCGGCTGAAATCCCTGGGATACTCGTGACGTGGAGTCACGCGTCGCGTTGACGCTGGAGGCGGCGATCGGGTAGTTTGGTCCGACTGCGGGTCCTGTGCGCCCACTACCCCAACGACTGATCGCCCCCGGACCCTCGCACCCCATCAGGAGACGGCATGAGCCAACAGGACGTCGTGATCGCCAGTGCCACCCGAACGCCCATCGGAGCGTTTCAGGGCGCGTTTTCCTCCCTTTCCGCCTCGGACCTCGGTGCCGTGGTCGTGCGCGAGGCCGTCAGGCGCGCCGGTGCCAAGCCCGAGCAGGTCGAACGGGTCTTCATGGGCAACGTGCTCTCCGCCGGCATGGGCCAGGCGCCCGCCCGCCAGTGCGCGATCAAGGCCGATCTCCCGGTCGAGACCGCCACGGTCACCCTGAACAAGGTGTGCGGCTCGGGCCTGCAAGCGGTGATGTTCGCGCGCCGGGAGATCCTGGTAGGCGATGCCGACGTGGTGGTGGCCGGCGGGATGGAGTCCATGACCAACGCCCCGTACGTGCTCCCGAATGCACGCGCGGGCTATCGGATGGGCAATGGCAAGATCATCGACAGCATGATTCACGACGGCCTCTGGGATCCCTACGACGATATGCACATGGGCAACTGTGGTGACATGGTGGCCGCGAAGTACGGATTCACGCGTGAGGATCAGGATGCCTTCGCCGCCGAGAGCTACCGGCGTGCGCTGGCGGCCCAGAAGGAGGGCCGCTTCAAGGCCGAGATCATGCCGGTCTCGGTGCCCCAGCGCCGCGGTGAGCCGCTGCTGGTGGACGAGGACGAGGAGCCCGGCCGCGGCGGCGACGCCGCCAAGATGGCCAAGCTGCGACCGGCCTTCTCGAAGGAGGGCACGGTGACTGCCGCCAACGCCTCCACCATCAACGATGGCGCCGCCGCGCTGCTGGTGTGTTCCGCCGAGACGGCCAGGGCCAACGGCTACTCGGTGCTCGCGCGCATCGTGGCCGACTCGACCGCGGCCGTGGAGCCCAAGTGGTTCACCATCGCCCCCGTGGCGGCGCTGGCGAAGCTCTACGAGAAGACCGACACGAAGTCGAGCGACTGGGATCTCTACGAGATCAACGAGGCCTTCTCGGGCGTCACGATGGCGGCCGCCGTGGAACACGGCCTCGACGCGGACCGGATCAATGTGAACGGCGGCGCCGTGTCGCTGGGACATCCCATCGGTTGTTCGGGAGCTCGGGTGCTCGTGACGCTCCTGTACGCCCTCAAGGATCGGGGCCAATCGCGCGGAATCGCCACGCTCTGCATCGGCGGCGGCGAGGCCGTGGCGCTTGGCGTGGAGCTCGTCTAGCCATGGCCAACCAGAGCATCGGAATCATCGGAACCGGAACCATGGGCTGCGGCCTGGCCCAGATCGTCGCCCAGGCGGGCTTCGATGTGGTGTTCCAGAACCGCCGCCAGGAGTCGGTGGATCGCGGGCTGGGCAACATCCGGAAGTCGCTGGGTCGACTCGCCAGCAAGGGCAAGATCTCCGAAAGCGATGCCAACGATGTGATGGCGCGCATTCGGGGCGTCGTGCCGCTGGAAGAGCTCAAGGCCTGCGAGCGCGTGATCGAGTGCGTGCCCGAGACCCTGGCGCTCAAGCAGGAGATTCTCGAAAATCTCGACCGCATCGTCGGCGACGAAGCCATCATCGCGACCAACACCTCGAGCCTGTCCATCACCAAGCTCGCGTCCTACGTGAGCCGACCCGGGCATTTCGTGGGTATGCACTTCTTCAATCCGGTGCCCGCCATGAAGCTGGTGGAGATCGTGCGCGGCATGCGCACCAATGATTCCACGGTCGCCGCGGTTCGCGGGCTGGCCGAGAAGCTGGGCAAGGTGCCGATCGAGGTGAAGGACGCGCCGGGCTTCGTGGTGAACCGCGTGCTCTTCCCCATGATCAACGAGGCCGCCTTTGCATTGCAGGAGGGTGTTGCCGATCCGGACGGGATCGACGAGTGCATGAAGATGGGCTGCAACCACCCCCTGGGGCCGCTGGCCCTGGCAGATCTGGTCGGTCTCGACGTGGTGTACGCGATCCTGGACAGTCTGTATCGCGAGTACGGACAGCCGCGTTACGCGCCTTGCCTCGAGATCAAGAAGCGGGTCGAGGCGGGCTACCTGGGGCGCAAGACTGGCCGGGGATTCTACAACTACGAGAAGTGAGAGCGCGGCGGGCGAGCCCGCCGTGGTCATCTACGCGGTGGGGCCCCGCTCCGCCGCTCTTCGCGCAGGGTCTCCACGGCGGCATAGGTGACGAACAGGGCGCAGGCCAGGGAGGTCCAGGTGAGGATCTCGTCGGTCCAGTGCCAGATCTCTACAAAAAGCCAGGAGAGTGCCGAGACGGCGCAAAGGGCCGTGCCGATGGCCTGGCTTCGCGTCCAGAGCAGGCCGTAGGCCAGCAGCACGGCGTAGTAGTAGCCCGTGAGCTCAACGGCGATCGGCAGCAGGCCCAGGGCGAGAATGGCGACCACCCAGTCCGGTTGGCGTTCGCTGGCACGAGCCAGCAGCAGAGCGAAGGCCGCCACCAGTGCCAGGTGCAGCAGGCGACGCTTCTCGAAGGTGTCGCGGCGCGCCTGCTTCCAGTCGGCATACGGATCTTCTTCGTTGACCTGGAAGGTCTGGTTGGCCCGGGCCGAGCCGTCATAGGCGAGCAGCGTGGGCAGGCCCATGTGATTCAGCAGCGGAGTGCTCACGTGCACGCGGCTGTTCGCGATGAAGGCCAGCCACGAGTCGAAGCCACCGGTCATCCACGCTGAAAGCGGCAGCCACAGGCCTGCGGCCAGCAGGCCGCCCGCGAGCATGCGGCGGTGCGACGCCGAGAGCGTGAAGCGTCGGCTGCGCCAGATGCGGGCCAACGCCTGGAGTCCGAATCCCAGCAGGATGAAGCCCGGAAAGATCCGCAGCAGGGTGGCCGTCATCAGCAGGAAGCCGCCGGCCGCGGGGCGCTGCTTTCGCAGCAGACAGATGCCGACGATCGCGGCCGCCAGCCAGTCCTGGCGCAGGAAACCGCCACCCACCCAGCCGAAGGCCGCCGGGTAGTTGGTGCCCCAGAAGAGCAGGGCGACGCAGGTGGCACGCCAGCCGAATGCCCACGCCACGCAGGCCCACAGGATCAGCAGCAGCACGGGATCGAGGAGAGCCAGGGCCAGCAACTGGTCGAGACTCGCGGGGCCCGTGTGCGAAAGCGCAGTGCCGAGGATCGCCCAGGCTGGGGTTCCGTTGTAGCCGTGGTCGGTGCGCAGCTTGCGCCAGGCGCTCGGCGTCATGTGGTTCCGGAAGACGGCGGCGTCCGTGCGAAACGCATCCCAGCGCTCGGGGATGAAGTGTCGGGTGCAGCGGGAGGGATCGTCGAGCCACGGACCCACCGGCTCGAGCACATTGGTCTCCAGGTTGCGGATGCGGTGGCCCTTCGCCGCGTACTTTCGCCCGCGGTCCAGGTCCGAGACGGCGGTGCAGGCGTAAAGGCGCGTGTACCCGAGCTCGCGGAAGTACTTGGAGCCCATGTAGTAGTGAAAGGTGTCCGAGGGGTGGACGTATTGCGGGAAGTGGAAGAGCCCGAAGTTCCACCACGCCAGGCCCGACGCGACTCCCAGGGCCAGCAGCAGGCCGTCGCGCAGGCGCCGTCGCGAGTGGGGGCGGCCCCGGGCCTGCAGCCACACTCCCCACGCGAGCAGGAGGGTCCCGCTGGTGGCGAGGGCTGCCTTGATCGCGTCCACCTGGAAGCGGCCCAGGGCCGGGTCGCCGTCGTTCGCGGCGGCGGCCGGCAACGCCCAGCCCAGGCTCAGCACCAGCGCCGCCACGGCCAGACCGCGCGCGATCATCGCGTCCCGATCAGGTAGTCGGCCAGGCGCAGGGTCAGGGCCACCACGGTGAGGGTGGGGTTCGCCGTGCCGGAGGTGGGGAATACCGAAGCGCCCGACACGTACAGGTTGTCGATTCCGAATACCCGTTGATTCCGGTCGACCACTGCGGACTCGCCATCGGATCCCATGCGGCAGGTTCCGGCCGGGTGGGCGCGCCAGGTAACGTTGGGTGTGGATGCGGCAGGATCGAGGTCGGCGAGCTGACTCAAGAGATTTCGACCGCGTTCCAGGGTGCGTCGGTCGCGCTCCGAATATTCCAGGTGGACGTCCGGAGTCGGCTGATCCCACGGACCCCGCTGATGGGGTGACAGGCGGATGCGGTTGCCGGGTCTCGGCTGCATCTCGGGCTGCAGCTTCCAGGAGAGCTGTTGGGAGCCGTCGCCGGCGGGCTCGTCGGCGTACACCTGGAGGTGGCAGGCATTGAGCCCCTCGCGTCTGAACTCGTCGTTGAAATCGTAACTTCGATGGAGACCCGGTGGCAGGGCAGGCGCCCCGCGCGTGCGCTGCCGCCAGTTCACCGTGAGGTGCTCCACGAAGTTCCGACCCACCCGGTCGTGGGCATTGCCCAGCCCCTCGGGATGCCAGGATGAGCGCGAGAGCAGCAGCAGGCGCGCGCTTTCGACGACACCCGCCGCCACCACGAAGGTGCGGGCGTGGACGCGGCGCGGTTCCTGGCCGGGGGCGCGCACCACGGCGTGGTCGATGCGCCTGGCATCGGTCGCAACCAGGCGCAGCGCCTGATGTCCGGAGAGCAGCGTGCCGTTCATCGACGCCTCGAAGTCCGGCACCTCGCGGCGGTCGAGGCGCACGGGCGCGTCGTCGCGAAGCGCCAGGGCTACGGGAAAGAAGCGAAGTGCACGCCCCCCGAGCTGCACGACGGGCGCCCGGTAGTCGTCGCTGCGCTCCCGCGGGTAGGCGCAGTGCCTGGGCGGCTCCGCGCCCGGCACCGGAGCGTGTCCCCAGACGCCCAGCGCGGCCTCGGCCCGGCAGTACCAGGGATCGAGATCCTGGTAGGAAAGCGGCCAATCCGCATCCAGGCCGAACTCACTTTGCACCCGGAAGTCGCTGGGCCGCATGCGGTTGACAAGGCCCGTCCAGTGTCGACTGGCTCCTCCCACCACGATCATGCGCGTCGAATTCAGGGGGTAGTCGATGGAGCCCGAGTTCGTGAACCCGAAACGGTCGGCGGCTTCTCCGGGACGAGATCCGCCCGCCTCCACCACCAGGGTCCGGAACCCATGGGCCGCGGCACGCTGGGCCAGCAGGATGCCGGCAAAGCCCGAGCCGATCACGCACAGGTCGTAGGGGTCGTTGCCGGGATCGCCGCCGCAGGCGGCCAGGGTGGCGGCAGCGGTGCCACTCGTGAGGAAGCGGCGCCGGGTGATGGGCATGCGGTCTCCGAGTTCTTCGGTGGGGCCGCGACGGCCGATCGCGCAGGGTAGGGCACCGGCTGAGCCGGCCCGGCTTGACGCCCGGGAGGGATGCTGCTAGCCAGTTAACGTGAGCTGGCAAACACCCACCTGGGACGATCTCCAGGGTATCGGAGAAGTCTGCGAATCTACGGGGCTTTCCGCCCGAACGGTGCGTTATTACGAGGAGCTCGGATTGCTGCCCGGCGTGCGGCGTCGGGCGGGCGGACGGCGCGTCTACGGGCCCGATGAGGTCGAGCGCCTGCGCTTCATCCAGCGGCTCAAGACCGTGGGCCTGTCGCTCGCTGAGGTGAAGGAGCTCAACGCCGTCTACGCCATCGGGGGATCCACCCGCGCCATGCTGGAACGACTCGACGAACTGCTGGGGGGGCACCTGGGCGAGCTCGAGGACCGCATCGTCGAGCTGGGAACCCTGCGAGACGAGATCCGCAACTACCGCGAGCATGTCGTGGGCCGGCTGCAAGGGCTGGCTCGCAGCCGCAAGCGCCGCAGCAACGGAGGCTCGCGGTGAGCGCAGAGCCGACTGCGATTCCCGAGGCCACGAGCGTGCCGAGGATCCGGGTGGTGACGGCCGCATCGCTCTTCGATGGCCACGATGCGGCCATCAACATCATGCGCCGCATCCTGCAGTCCCAGGGGGCCGAGGTGATCCACCTGGGCCACGACCGCTCGGTGGACGAGATCGCCGAGGCCGCGGTCCAGGAGGATGCGCACGCGGTGGCGGTCTCCTCCTACCAGGGCGGCCACATGGAGTTCTTCCGCTACCTGGTGGACCGGCTGGCCGAAATGGGCGCCGAGGGGGTCCGGGTCTACGGAGGCGGCGGCGGCACGATCACCTCCGAGGAGGCGCAGGCGCTCCACGACTACGGCGTGGCGCGCATCTTCCTGCCCGAGGACGGCCGCCAGCTCGGCCTGACGGGCATGATCCGCACGATCGTGGCGGAGTGCGAAGAGGGGCGACTGGCGTTTGGCGGCGACGAGCTGGCCCGCCTGGGCCCGCAGGAAACCAGTGCCGTGGCGCGGCTCATCACGGCCTTCGAGGACGCACCGGACGAATCGCGGCGCGGCGAGCTGCGAGACGCCCTGGCGGGACGGCGGGAACGTCCACCGGCTCCGGTGATCGGATTCACGGGCACCGGCGGCGCCGGTAAATCGAGCCTCGTGGACGAAGTGGTGCGGCGCTTCCGGCAGGACCACCCGGACTGGAATCTGGGGCTGCTGCTGGTTGATCCCACGCGGCGCCGCTCCGGCGGGGCGCTCCTGGGCGACCGCCTGCGCATGAACTCGATCCACGGTTCGGGCGTGTTCGCGCGCTCGCTGGCCACCCGGAGTTCCGACCGCGCGCTCTCCCAGAGCCTGGCCGACGCGGTTCGCGTTCTGCAGGCGGCCGACTTCGATCTGATCCTGGTGGAGACGGCGGGGATCGGACAGAGCGATTCCGAGATCGTCGATCGCGTGGATCACTCGGTGTACGTGATGACTCCCGAGTACGGAGCGGCGTCGCAGCTCGAAAAGATCGACATGATCGACCTGGCCGACGTGATCGTCCTGAACAAGTGCGACCGTCAGGGGGCCCAGGACGCCCTGCGCGACGTGCGCAAGCAGTGGAAGCGCAACCGCGCCGACTTCGCGCGTCCGGACACGGAGATTCCCGTGTATGCGACCATCGCCCACCGCTGGAACGATGCCGGCACCGAGCGGCTCTACGAGGGTCTGCGCGCCAGGCTATCCCCGGGTGAGAGCGCCGGGCGGGCCCCGGCCGACGCTGCGGATGTGGAGGCGGAGGCCGCCCCGATTCCGGCGCACCGCGTGCGCTACCTGGCGGAGATTGCCGAGTTGCTTCGCGACTGGCGCGCGCATACGGACGCGGCCGCCGAGCGGGCTGCCGATGCCTGGGCCCTGGCCCGGACCCTGCGGGATCTGGGAGAGCCCGTTCCCGAAGGTGCGACCGCCTATCCCGACGACCGCCTGGAGTCAGGCGCCGACCCGGTGGTGACCGCCCTGCGTCGGCGCTTCAACGCCGCTCTGGCCGACCTCGGTTCCGACGAGCGGGAGCAGATCTCGGCCTGGCCCGAGACCCGGGAGCGCTATCGGGCAGAGACCCAGACCTACGCCGTGCGCGACCGCGAAATCACGGTGGCGAACCACGTCGAGACCCTGTCGCAGACACGGTTGCCGCGGGTGGCCGTTCCGCGCAGCGGCGACTGGGGCGAATTGCTGCGCTACTTCCGGCTCGAGAACCTGCCCGGGCACTTCCCATTCACGGCCGGCGTCTTCCCCTTCAAGCGCCAGGGGGAGGATCCGACCCGGATGTTCGCCGGAGAGGGGGGCGCCGAGCGCACCAACCGCCGCTTCCACTACCTGAGCCACGGCCAGCCTGCGGTGCGCCTCTCCACGGCCTTCGACTCGGTGACTCTCTACGGGCGCGATCCGAGCCGGCGGCCCGACATCTACGGCAAGGTGGGCAACTCCGGCGTCTCCGTGTGTAGCCTGGAGGACGCCGTGAAGCTCTATTCGGGCTTCGATCTCTCGAGTCCGTCCACGTCGGTTTCGATGACCATCAACGGGCCGGCGCCCACGCTGCTGGCGTTCTACCTGAACGCAGCCATCGACCAGGCGGTGGAGACCCATCTTCGCGAGACCGGCGATCTGGACCGGGTGTGCCGCGAGATCTCCCGGGACGATCGCCCCGGCTACGCGGGCGAACTGCCCGAGGGCCACAGCGGCCTGGGGCTCGCCCTGCTGGGCGTGTCCGGAGACCGGGTCGTGGACGCCAAGACCTATGCGCGCATCCGTGCGGACGTGCTGGGCCGGGTGCGCGGAACCGTGCAGGCCGACATCCTGAAAGAGGACCAGGCCCAGAACACCTGCATCTTCTCCATCGAGTTCTCGCTCCGGGTGATGGGTGACATCCAGGATTATTTCATCCGCAACCACGTTCGGAACTTCTATTCGGTTTCGATCTCCGGCTATCACATGGCGGAAGCCGGCGCGAACCCCATCACCCAGCTGGCCTTCACGCTCGCCAACGGCTTCACCCTCTGCGAGTACTACGCAGCGCGGGGCATGGCCATCGATGAATTCGCACCCAACTTCTCGTTCTTCTTCAGCAACGGG
>JAQBHB010000067.1:0-30229 GCA_032128115.1 Deltaproteobacteria bacterium
GGGACGGGGTTGACTATTGACTTTTTCAGAGAGGCGAAGCCAGTGCCAACGCGGGAGCGAAAAAGTCAATAGTCAACCCCGTCCCCGCCTAGTCCCCGCCTAGTCCGTCCCCGCCTAGTCCCCGCCTATTCCGGGTCGACGCCGAGTTCCAGATCCTTGCGCTGCTGCTCGGCGCGCTCGCGGGCCGCGGCGCGTTCGCGCTCGATCTCCAGCGCCAGGTCCCTTCGCATGGCCTCGGCCTGTGCGGCTTCGATCTCGGCGCGAGAGCGCTTGGCTTCCAGCAGGCACTGCTCCAACAGGTGGTTGCGCCGCGCCGCCAGCTCGGCCGGCACCGGAGCGAGCGGGACCGACTCGCCGAGCCGCACCTTCAGCGACGCCCGCGCCTCGGCGCCATCGGCGGCTCGCGCCACGATCTCCAGGCGGTTGCTGCCCGTTTTCGCGGGCACGAAGCCGGCCCAGGTGCCGTCGGCGGTGGTGCGCAGGGTGGTGGCGTGCTGTCCGGTGCTCGCGTTGCGCAGGCTCACCGATTCCACGTTGGCGAAGCTCACGCGCTCCACGGCCGCCTTTAGACTTCCCGGGTGGCGCACCGGGGTGAAGAAGCCACCCGTGCGCTGCGCCATCTCCATGGCCGCGATGGGTCCTTCCAGGGCCTCGGAGCCGATGGCGAACGAGTGCACGCGCACGCGATCCAGCCGCGAACGGTCGGCCGCGCGCAGCACCGCGCGCACGTTGTCGGCCTCGAAGCCCGGGTGGGGCAGGGTGGGCTTCCCATCCGTGAAGAAGAATACGATCTTCTCGCTGTCCGGATCCGGATCCGAGCGCGCACCGTTCCCCCCCGACAACTCGAGGGTGGCCAGATCCAGACCGGCGGCCATGTCGGTGGCGCCAGCCGGTGCCCGGCTCTGGATGTTGCCGAGTGCCCGGTCGACGCGGCCATGGTCGGACGTGAGCGGTTCGCGCACCACGGCCGAGGGGCCGGCGCCCCGCAGCCAGCCGGGGATCGCGCTCGGGGTGTCGCCGGCGAACGTGATCACGGCGACACGCGTACTGCGGGGGTCGAGCCCGAACAGCAGCTGGCGAGAGGCCGCCACCTCGGCGGCCAGCACCGAGTCGTCCGGGTCGGTGATGCCGTCGAAGAAGAGCGACCCGATGGGTCCCAGGCGCGGGCGGCCGACGGTGCCGTCGCCGTCTATATCGGCGCCGCTGGCCTCGCGTGTGGATTCCGACGTGTCGATTACGAGCGCCACGTCGAATCGGGCCTGGGCCAGCTCGTGGGCCAGGGCGCGCCCCGCGACAAATACACCGCAGCCCGAGTCCTCGACGCCTGAATCCCAGCTCGGGTACTCGACGCTGAGCCGAATCTCGGTAGGGGGCGGCGGCACCGGTTCCTCGCGGGGCTCGAGGGTCACGGTCGGCGAGTCCGGGAGTGCGCCTGCGTCCACCAGGTGCTCGAAGCTGCGCCCATTCCCACCGGCCAGGGGGCGGCCGAGGGCGGCGAGCAGCCCGTCCAGGGGCGCCACGGCCAGGCGCGAGGTGGCGCCGCGCCGCCAGCGCGCCTGGAGCATCCCCACCACGCGACCATCGCGGGTCACCACCGGAGCTCCGCCCCAGCCCTCCAGGTCCGGGGCGCCATCAACCTCGACCTCGATCTCCGCGGATCCGGCGCGCGCGATCCGGCCGCGCAGCGTCCGGGGCTCGTCTCGCTTGCGATCGAGCCCCAGCACCTGCACCTCGGTGCCCGCCGGTAGCTCCGGATCGCGCGCCAGTTCCAACAGGCGCACGCCCTGCGGCGCGGCCTCCAGGGCGAAGATCAGGAAGTCGTCGCGAAGGTGGGCGCCCGGCGAATCGAAGGCCCGGCCCGGCGAGGCCAACAGGCCGCGCGAGGAAGCCAGCGGTTCCCCGGATCTGCCGGCGCGGAACTCGACCCGTTGCGAGCGGGCGAAATCCGTGAGCTCGAAGGTGTGTGCGGTGCCGACCGCCGCCGCGCCGGCGGGTACCCTGGCGGAAACGAAGAATACGACTCCGCGCTCGACCCTCTTGCCTTCGAGTTCGAGGGTCGGACGCGCAACCGCGAATTCCTCGGCGGCGGCACCCGGTGCCGCGCCGAGGCCGAGCGCGAGGGTCAGGCCGACGAGCCGGAATCCAGCCACTGGGTCTCGAGATCGTCGCGCAGGATGGGTCCTCCCAACGGCCGCATCTCCCCGCGCACGCTCGCGATCAGATACGGACCCTGGGGCAGCACGGCGATGCGGGCGTCGGCGCCACACTGGTCCAGGGCTCGTCGTACGCCCGCTTCGGGCGAGGGGACGCGCTCCACCAGGAGTTCGCGGTCCGTCCGGTCGGCCACGCCGTCGCTGTAGAGCAGCACCCGCGCGCGGCGGTGGGCCTGGCACAGGTGCTGCACCATCCACTGGTCGATGGCGAAGAAATCATCGTCGCGCAGCTTCCGCTCGAATCCCATCGGGCTCCCACATTCGCGCAGCAGCGCTTCGAAGGAAGCGCTGCCCACACCCTCGGAAAGCGACGCACACAACAGGATGAACCCCCCGGGCCTGACGATACCGGAAGCGGTCGCGATGCCCTTGATGGCCTGGTAGTAGGTGGCATCCAGCGGGTGGCCGGCCCCAGACACCACCACCAGGTCTGCCGGCGCGTCGATCTGCACATGGGTCTGGTCCGCCACGGAGGTCATACCCGCAGCGTGGGCCTGCTCCACATCGCCGCAGAACACGCCCGTGATGCGACGCTCCCGGTCGAGGGCCACGTTCACCAGGAAATCGGCGCCTGCCCGTCGCATGGCGTCGACCAGATCCGCGTGCAGGGGATTGCCCTCCACGATTCCCGGGCCGATCCGGCCTTCCAACAGATCCGGGCCGTGGGCCACCCGGAGTGTGGCTGCGGCGGCCAGTCCCGGACACACGGCCTTGCGTCCGCCTGAATAGCCGGCCATCAGGTGGGGCTCGATCAGTCCGGTCAGGATGCGCAGATCGCGCTCCAGATAGAAGCGATCGATCCAGATCGGGATTCCGCCCGGCGTGTCGCCCAGGTGGGTGTGGGCTTCCAGGTCGCGCGCGTCGTGTTGGCGGATCGCGAAGCTGCGTGCGATTTCGCTTCCCAGCATCTCGCGCAGCTCGTCGTTCGTGCTCGGCCGATGCAGTCCCGTGGCCACCTGCAACGTCACCGCCTCGCGGGGCAGGCCCGCATCGTCCAAGGCGTCGAGAATCGGCGGCAGCAGCAGGGCGTTGGGTACGGGTCGCGTGTGGTCCGAGACCACGATCACCGCATCGCGGCGCCCGCGCGCCAGCTGACGCAGCGGGGCGGAGGCGATGGGGTGCGCGAGGGCGCGGCGAAGTGCGCCGTCTGGACTGTGAATCGGCGACACGTCGCGCCTCTCGAGCACATCGACCCGGCGATCGTCGGGCAGTTCGACGTGGAGGGTCGCGCGGCCATAGGCGAGCGGAACCCGCATGCCGATCACGGTATCTCCGGCACGCCGGGGCCGTCAAACTCGGCGGCTTGCAAGACCCCGTGTTACCGTCCGATCGCGGGGGAGCATCGGGTGCAGTGGCTGAGCCGAGGCGTGAGACGAACGGGCCTGGTGGCGGCGGCAGCGACCGGCGCGATCGCACTGGGCGCCGCCGGCACTTCCGGTTCGTCGCCGGCTCCGCCGGGCGCGGATCGCTTCGACACGGTGGTGATCGATGCGGGGCACGGCGGGGAGGACATGGGTGCCCGCGGCGCCGATGGCACGCTGGAAAAGGAGCTGGCGCTCGACGTGGCCCGCCGCCTGTCGAAGATGCTCCGGAGCCGGGAGCTGCAGGTGGTGATGACCCGCGACGGCGACCAGCTGGTGCCACTCGAGACCCGCATGGCCATTGCCAACGACGCGCGTGGCGATCTGTTCGTTTCGATTCACGCGAATGCGTCCAGCGACGCGCGGATCCGGGGCAGCGAGATCTTCTACCGGGCCTCGCGGGCCAGCGACGAGGCGGCGGCCCAGGTGGCTGATCGCGAGAACGCCGCATTCGGTGATCGCAGCGCGGCCCGGGACCTGTCGCGAGACCCGGTGCTCGACGTGATCGGGGACATGATCACGAACGAGTACAAGAGCGAGTCGAGCGTGTTTGCGAAGATGGCCGAGCAGCGGCTTCGCGGAATCCGGTCGACGTCGTCGCGGGGAGTGAAGCAGGCTCCGTTCGTCGTGCTCACGGACGTGCAGATGCCCTCGATCCTGGTGGAGGTCGGGTTCATCACGAACAGCGAGGACGTCGCGATGCTGCGCACCGACGGCACACGCGACGAGATCTCGAGGGCCATCGCGGACGCGGTGATAGAGTTCGCGCGACGCCACGATTTCAAGCGCGGGCTGGGTGCGGCGATGCCGGGGCCTGGGCATTGAGAGGGAATTGCGGGCAGTGCCACGTGGGAGGATTTCATGCGAGCTGATGGTCGGTCCGTGGACGAGCTGCGCACGTTGCGCCTGGTGCCAAACTTCACCGAGAATCCCCTGGGCTCGGTGCTGTGCCAGGTGGGTCGCACCATGGTGTTGTGCACAGTGAACGAGGATCTCTCGGTTCCCCGCTTCCTCAAGTCGACGGGTCGCGGCTGGATCACCGCCGAGTACTCGATGCTTCCCGGCTCCACCAACCCGCGCAGCGATCGCGAGGCCGCCCGTGGGCGGCCGTCCGGGCGCACCCAGGAGATCCAGCGCCTGATCGGTCGCAGCTTGCGGGCCATCGTCGATCTCTCGGCGCTGGGCGAACGCACCCTGTGGGTGGACTGCGACGTGCTGCAGGCGGACGGCGGCACGCGCTGCGCCTCGATCACCGGCGCCTACACGGCCCTGGCCCTGTCCATCGACCGCCTGGTGCGGCGCGGCGACCTGCCGCGCAGCCCCCTGCGCGATTCGGTGGCCGCGATCTCGGCGGGCATCGTCGGGGGGACGGCCATGCTCGACCTGCCCTACGAAGAGGACTCCCGCGCGGACGTGGACCTCAACGTGGTCGCCACGGGTCGCGGCCGCTTCGTCGAGGTCCAGGGGACCGGCGAGGAGGCCACGTTCTCGAGCGATCAGCTGGGCGAGCTGACGGGGCTCGCGCTTCGCGGCATCGCCGAACTGACCAAGGCCCAGGAGCAGCTGCTCGCGGGGGCCGACACCGGAACATGAGCGACCCGGCCGCGGAGTTGCGCCAGATCGTGGTGGCCACCTCGAATCCCGGCAAGTTGCGAGAGATCCGCCAGATCCTGGCCGAGGCACCGCTGCTGCTCTGCGCCCTCGACGCGTACCCCGCCGTCTCGATGCCAGACGAGGGCGACGACTACCTGGAGAACGCGCGCAGGAAGGCCCAGGTGGTGGCCGCAGCCACCGGCCGAAGCGCGTTTGGCGACGACTCAGGCCTGGAGGTTTCGGGCCTGGAGGGTGCGCCGGGTCCGCGCTCGGCGCGCTTCGGCGGTCCCGGGCTTGACGACGTGGGCCGCACCGCGGCGTTGTTGGAGGCCATGCGCGGCCTCACCGGCGGCGACCGCGTGGCACGCTTCGTTTGTGTGGCGGCGCTCGCATCACCCGATGGTCAGGTGTGGACTGCGCGGGGCGAGTGCCGCGGCCGCATCCTCACCTCGCCTCGCGGCCGGGGCGGCTTCGGTTACGACCCGATCTTCCAGCTGGAAGGGCGCGACGCCGCCATGGCGGAACTCGAGGAGAGCGAGAAGAACCGGATCTCGCATCGGGCTCGCGCCTTCCTGGCGCTGTCCGAGATCGCGGGTCTGGAAGGGATCAGTTGTCGAGGGCCCGGGCCAGGTGGCGACGGGCTCGGAAGGCCCGGCTCTTGACGGCGGCCGTGTGGACGCCGGCGTCGGCGGCGTACTCGGCATAGCTGAGGCCGGCCAGGGCGCAGCGCTCGATCACCTCGCGCTCCTCCCGGCACAGCTCTGCGATGGCCTGGCGGAGCCGCGACACCTGTCGCTGGTGATCCAGCAGTTCCGGGGCGGACGGGGTGGGGTCGGCGATCGTCTCGATGTCGCCGTGGCCCGACTCGGGTTGAACGTCGGATCGCCGGCGTTCGGAGCGAAGCCACATGAGCGCTTCGTTGGCCACGATCCGGTGTATCCAGGTCGATACCCGCGCGTTGCCCTGAAATCGCCAGCCGTGGCGCACCACCTTTTCGAAAGCATTCTGCACCACATCCCGGGCCCGCTCCGGATCTCGGGTGAAGCGAAACGCCACCGCCGTCAGCCTCGGCTCCAGGTCCACCAACAGGGCCCCCAGGCGTTCCGGATCGTCATGGGGCAGGAGATGGCCCGGCCGCGCGCGGATCGGATGCGTGTCTGCGCTGTGGTATTCCAGGGCCTGCGCGTGTCCGGCGGGCGCCTGCTCGTGTTTCGGGTTCTTCGCCACCATCGACTGTGGTGTACGATCGCCAAGCGGCGGTGGTTACAGGGGTTGCACCGGTAACCGCCCACCGCCTACGGACGTATGCACGAAGGTCGAACCCGAAACGAGGCACGCGAGCTGCGCTGGCGCGCCTGGATGATCGCCGCCCAGTCGGGCGACGCTGCCGCGTATGAGAAGCTGCTGCACGAGCTGCTGCCCTACCTGCGGCGCTTCGTGCAACGACGTCTGGGAGATTCCAGCGTGTGGGAGGATGTGGTCCAGAACGTCTTCGTCTCGGCGCACCGGGCCCGTCACACCTATCGACCCGAGCGCCCCTTCGGGCCCTGGCTTCACGCGGTGGCACGCAACGCCGTGATCGACCAGGTGCGCGTGCGGTCGCGGCAGTCCCGGCGCGAGACCCCTCTCGAGGCCGAGGGCGTTCCCGAGCCCGTTGCCGCGCCCGTGCGCGACACGCACGAGCGCCTGTCGAAGGAGATGGTGAGAGCCCTCGACGCGCTTCCGGCGAGCCAGCGCGAGGCCGTGGAGCTGATCCACGTGGAGGGCCTGTCGGTGGCGGAGGCGGCCGCCTGGGTGGGCATCACCCGGAGCGCCCTCAAGGTTCGCGCTCATCGCGGCTACCGCGCCCTGCGCTTGCTTCTTGGAGGTGAGCCCACGTGAGTCTTGGAGGCGAGCCCACGTGAGTCCTGGAGGTGAGGCCACGTGAGCGGCAGAACGGAGCCGTTGCTGAACGAGTTGGTGCGCGACCTGAAGCCCGTGCACCGGATCCCGACGCTCCGCACGATCGGGGTCGGGGTCGTCGCTGCGTGGCTGGTGTCGATCGCGATCGAGTGGGCCGTCCGCGGACACGCGCCGGAGTTCGGACCGGTCGCTCTGTGGGGCGATCCCGGCTTCCTGGTGGTGTTGGCGGGCCTCGGGGTTGCCGCCGTGGGCGCCAGCCTGGGCGCCCTGGCGGGCGCCGTGCCGGGTCGCGAAGACGAGGCGCGTCTGGCCCTGGGATCGGGCCTGGTGGGGCTCGCGCTGGCGTGTGCCGGTGGCGTCGGGACACTCCTGGCGGGTGGGTCGGCGAACGCATCGTTGGCCTTCGGGGACAGCGTCTCGTGCCTGGTTCGCGCCAGCCTGCTGGGGCTTGCGCCGGCGATCATCGCCTGGGCCTTTCTCTCCCACACCTGCACCCGAAGGCCCTACACCGGGGCGGGTGCGTCCGCCCTGGGCGCCGTGGCTCTCGGCGCAATCCTGGTGCACGCCACCTGTCGCGCCGAAAACCCCATCCACATGCTCCTCGGCCACTCCCTGGCCCCGGTGTGGGTGGCCCTGGCCGTGACCCTGCCTCTGGGCTTTGCGATCGGTCGCCTGGGCCGGCTCGCCCCGCGCCGCCAGTCCCCCCATCTCCCGTCCTAAACTCGAAAGCGGCGCAGTCGCAAGCTGTTGGCGACGACCGAGAGACTGGAGAGCGCCATGGCGCCGGCGGCGATCATGGGATCCAGATATCCCAGGGCCGCCAACGGGATCGCGGCGGCGTTGTAGCCGAAGGCCCAGAACAGGTTCTGCACGATCGTCCGGAACGTGCGTCGCGCCAGCGCCAGCGCCACGCCCACCAGCCGCGGGTCGCCCGACACCAGCACCACGCCGCCAGCCTCGATGGCCACGTCGGTGCCGGATCCCACCGCCATGCCCAGATCGGCGCGGGTCAGTGCCGGGGCATCGTTGATGCCGTCTCCCACGAAGGCGACCCGGTGCCCCGACGCCTGCAGGTCGGCCACCGCACTGGCCTTGTCGGCGGGCAGCACCTCGGCCATCACGCGGTCGATTCCCAGCTGCGCCGCCACCGCCGAAGCCGTGCGCTGGTTGTCGCCGGTGATCATCACCACGCCGATGTCCGCGGCGCGAAGGGACGCAACGGCCGCCCGGGCCCCCGCGCGCGGGGTGTCGGCCACGGCCACCAGTCCGCGTGCGCGTCCACCCCAGGCCCCGACGAAGGCCGTGCGCCCCACGGCCTCGAGCTCTTCCAGCCGATCGCGCAGGCTCGCGGGCAGGTCCACGCCGAGCTCCTGCATCCAGCGCTGCGTGCCCACGCTGACGCTGACGTCGGAAACGCGCCCCTGAACGCCGCGGCCGGCCAGGCTCTCGAATTCGCGAACCGTTTCCAGTGGCGCGCCGCGTTCGCGTGCGCCCGCCACCACGGCCGTGGCGATCGGGTGTTCGCTACCCGCCTCGACGGCCGCGACCCGGCTCAGGAAGTCGTCGTCGTCGCTCACCACGTCCGTCAGCGACATCTCGCCACGGGTGAGGGTTCCCGTCTTGTCGAAGACCACCGTATCCACCCGGCGCGATCGCTCGAAGACCTCGGCGTTCTTGAACAGCACGCCCAGTTCGGCGCCGCGTCCGCTGCCCACCAGGATGGCCGTAGGCGTCGCGAGGCCGAGTGCGCAGGGGCAGGCGATCACCAGCACTGCCACCGCGTTGCCGAGTGCCGCGTTGGCGTCGGCGCCCATCGCGAACCACACCAGGCCCGTGACCAGCGCGACGGCCAGCACCGCGGGCACGAATACCGAGGCCACCCGATCGGCGAGTTTCTGGATGGGCGCCTTCGATGCCTGGGCCTCTTCCACCAGGCGGATGATCCCGGCCAACGCGGTGTCGCGGCCGACCCGCGTGGCCCGCGCCAGCACGAAGCCCTGACGGTTGAGCGACGCGCCGAACAGGACGTCCCCCGGCCCCTTGTCCACCGGAAGCGATTCGCCCGTGAAGGCGCTCTCGTCGAAGGCCGAGCGGCCCTCCAGGATCACCGCGTCGGTGGCGACCTTCTCCCCCGGGCGGATGGCCAGGTGATCGCCCACCTGCACGGCGTGAAGGGCGGTCTGCACCTCGCGGCCGTCTCGGACCACGTTGGCGTGGGACGGACGCAGCGCGGCGAGACGCGTCACTGCACTGGAAGCGCGTCCGCGGGCCCGGTCTTCCAGGTAGCGGCCGATCAGGATCAGGGTCACGATCACCGCCGCCGTCTCGAAGTAGAGAGGACCGCCGGTGAAGACCGCCGCCAGCGAGGTGGCGTAGGCCGCGGTGGTGCCCACGGAGATCAGGGTGTCCATGTTGGCGTCCAGGTGACGCGCCCGCGCCCACGCGCCCCGGTGGAAGGACACCCCGAGTCCGAACACCACGACCGTGGTGAGCAGTGCCTGGGCAATCCGACTCGTCGGCGAGTCGATGCCCAACATGGCGAGTGCGAAGACCGGTGCTGTCAGCAGCGCTGCCAGCGCGGGGCGCCGGCGATCGGCCGCCGGATCGGCAGCGGGCGCGGATTCGCTTCGCGACTCGAGTCCGTAGCCCGCATCGGCAAGTGCCGCGGCCAGGGCCGGGAGGTCGTTGGCGCCCTCGACGCGCGCATCGCCGGTGGCGAAGTTCACGCTGGCATCGGCAACGCCGGGCTGGTCGCGCAGCACCTGTTCGACCCGCGTGGCGCACGAGGCGCAGCGCATGCCCGTGACCCGGAAGTGCAGCGCCGGAGCCGGGAGGTCCGGGCTCGGGGCCGCGCTCACGACGCCGGTTCGGTGTCGGAGGGCGGGGCGGCGCCGGTGACGGCGCCCGTGTAGCGCAGCGTCTCCATCAACTCCTCGATGATCTGGTCGCCGCGCTCCTCAGCGATGGCGCGCGGCACGCACGTCTCCAGGTGGTTCTGCAGCAGAACCCGGTTCACCCGCTCGAGGGAGCCCTGCAGCGCCGAGAGCTGCTTCATGATCTGGGGGCAGTAGCGCTCCTCGTCTACCATGGCGATCACGGCGTCCATGTGGCCGCGGACGGTCTTCAGGCGGTTGAGGGCGCTCTGCTTGTGTTTGGGCTTCATGAAGACTCCTGTGTTTCCAACGTGATACCACCCCACCTGGGGTGGGGTCAAGCCTCTGGATTCGGGTATGTTCTCCCGCCGTGTCCCGCCCCACCGAATTCATCCTGATCCGCCACGGCCAGTCGCTCTGGAACGCAAACGGTCGCTGGCAGGGCCATGGCGATCCGTCGCTGTCTGACAAGGGCCGGCGCCAGGTGGCCGATCTCGGCCGGGCACTCGCGTCCGAGGGCATCCAGCACGTGATCAGCAGCGACCTGCTGCGGGCCATCGAGACCGCGTCGATCCTGGCGGAGGTCTGGGGCCTGGCCCCGTCGCGCGACCCGCGATTCCGGGAACTCGACGTGGGGGTCTGGACCGGCCTGACCCGGGCAGAGATCGAGGAGCGCGAGGGCGACGCGCTGGTTCGCTTCGACCGACGCGAGCCGGACCTCCTGGCGGGCGGAGCCGAGAGTCGCCGTCAGCTGCGTCTGCGGGTGCGGGCGGCTGCCGCGGAGATCGCGGCGCGTCATCCGGGCGAGCGGGTGGCCCTGGTGACACACCTGGGCGTGGTGAGGGCCCTGGTGCCCGGGACGGATCTGGACAACGCCCAATGGTGCCGGGTCCCAGCCCACGAACTGGCGACCGTGGAGCAGGCGAAGGTCTAGCCGTTGGTCCGACGGGGATGGCGCAGTAGGCTCACGCCTTCCAGGATGACCCACGCGTCGAGCGCCAGGATCAGGCTGCCCAGCCCCACCAGCAGCCAGCGGCCGTCTGCGAAGTAGCCACGCAGCTCGCCCAGCATGGCGATGACCGTGGCGGCACCCACGAAGACCATGGGCACCAGGGTGTACACCACGGGCCGGCCCAGCCGCCGCAGCCATACCGAGACCACCAGCAGTGTGATCGCAGCGACCAGCTGGTTGGTGGTCCCGAACAGGGGCCACAGGATCAGGCCGCCCTTGCCGCCGGCCTGGGTGATTGCCAGCAGCAGCGCGGCGCCGATCCCCAGGGCACCCGCGGCGTAGCGGTTGGTGAGGGCGCGCACGCCATAGGCGTCGGCCAACTCCGCGATGACCAGGCGCTGGATGCGCGCGCCGGTGTCGAGCGATGTGGCGGCGAAGGCGATCACCACCACGGCCATGAACGTCCGGCTGGTGGCCTCGGGAATCCCGAGCGACGCCACGAAGCGTCCGCCCCCTGACACGAACGCATCGAGCTTCGGTCCCAGCCCCGATGCAGCGCCCCAGCTGGCGTAGTGGCCCCACCAGTCGGCGCTGGAGGCGAAGCCCGCCGTAGCAGCAAGCACTGCCAGCAGGCCGAGCGCTCCCTCGCCCAGCATGCCGCCGTAGCCAATGGGCCGGGCGTCGGTCATGCAGGCGATCTGCTTCGAGGTGGTGCCGGACGACACCAGTCCGTGGAACCCGGAGATGGCGCCGCAGGCGATGGTGATGAACAGGAACGGCAGCATGGGCGGCGCCCCCTCGGGCGAGGGGTTCAGCATCGGAGCCTGGATCGTCGGGTGCAGCACAAGCAGCCCCAACGTCAGCAATGCCAACGCCGTGATCAGCTGGTGCGAGTTCAGGTAGTCGCGGGGCTGGAGCAGCAGCCACACCGGCAGCACCGACGCGACGAACGAGTAGATCAGCAGGATCCACACCCAGGCCAGGACGGAGATCGAGGCCACCGCCGGGAACGAGGCTGCGAACGCGTCGCCGTAGAAGATGGCCGCGACCAGGAGCACGTAGCCCACGATCGAGGGCACGAACACGCTGGCCCCCCGGCGGAACACCCCCCAGCCCAGGGCCAGGGCCACCACGATCTGCACGTTGATGGGAAAGATGGCGCCCGGGTTGTCCACGAACAGGGTGCCGATGATGAAGGCGAAGACTGCCAACACGATCCAGATCAGCACCGAGATGATCACCAGGAACAACGTGCGCGCGCGCGGGCCGATCACCGTGCCCGCGATCTCGCCGATGGAGTGGCCCTTGTGGCGCAGGCTGATCACCAGGGCGGCGAAGTCGTGCACCGCGCCCATGAATATCGTTCCCAGCACGACCCACAGCAGGGCCGGCAGCCAGCCCCAGATCACGGCGATGGCGGGCCCCACGATGGGGGCGGCGCCGGCGATGGACGCGTAGTGGTGCCCCCAGAGCACGCTCTTGCGCGTGGGCACGAAGTCGATGCCGTCTGCGAATTCGACCGATGGCACCAGCTCGTCTTCGGCCAGTGCGAACAGATGCCGGGAGAGAAAGCTCGAGTAGAAGCGGTAGCCCAGGGCGAACAGGGCGAAGACCAGGATCGCGAGGAGAGCCGCGTTCACAGAACTCCGCCTAATCGGCTTCCGTGGCTTCGAGGGGTACCGCGCCGCGGCCGCGCAGCACGTTCTTCAGCAACTTGCCCGACGCGTTGCGGGGCAGCGGCTGGTCGCGGAACTCGACGAACTCGGGAACCTTGAACGACGCCAGGTGCTTGGCCACGTGGCGCCGCACCGCTTCCGGCGCGAGCTCGGAGCCGGGCACCCGTTTCACGATGGCCTTCACCTTCTCGCCCATCTCCAGGTCCACGACGCCCACGACCGCCGCCTCGTCGATCTCGGGATGGTCGGCCAGGCAGTTCTCGATCTCGGTGCAGTACACGTTCTCGCCACCGCGAATGATCATGTCCTTGGCGCGGTCCACCACGAAGTAGAAGCCGTCGGCGTCCCGGTAGCCCAGATCGCCGCTGTGGAGCCAGCCCTCGCGCACGGCTTCGGCGCTGGCCTCCGGCCGCTCCCAGTAACCCGGGGTGATGGTGGGGCCGTAGAAGAGCACCTCGCCCAACTGGCCGTCGGGCACGTCCGCACCCGACTCGTCCACGATCCTCATTTCCACGAAGGGCAGTGGCCGGCCCACCGACGTCTTGCGGCCCAGCAGGTCTTTGCCCCCGTTCAGGGTGGCGACCCCGTGGGTCTCCGTGAGCCCGTAGGCGTTCGAGAAGCTGGGTTCGATGGGCAGCACCTGGCGGGCTTTCTCGATGGTTTCCGGCGGCGTGGGGGCGCCACCGAACGAGACGGTCTTGAGGCTCGACAGGTCGTAGTCGCCGATCTTCGGCGAGTGCACCACCCGGTGCAGCAGGGTCGGGATGGCGCCCCACGTGGTGATCTTCTCGTCCTGGATCAGCTGCATCGCCTGCTCCGGATCGAAGCGACCCCGCGTGAAGACGATCTTGGCGCCGGCGGACATGCTGGTGCAGAAGCTCGAATGCAGGCCGCCCACGTGGAACAGGGGCGACGACAGCAGCGATGCCGGCGGGCCGCCCGCGCCTCCCACCGGCGACGAACCGCCCGTGACGGCGCCCACCACCGCGGAGAACAAGATGCCCCCCACCTGGGCGATGGTGCCGCGGTGGGTGGTGATGCAGCCCTTGGGGCGGCCGGTGGTGCCCGAGGTGTAGAGGATCACGAAGGGATCGTCTTCCTCGAGCGGTCCGTCAGGGGCCGTGTCGCTCTCGGACAGGATTTCTTCGATGGGAACGGTGCCAGCGGGCGGCGCGTCGCCGATGTAGAAAACGGTCTCCAGGCTCGGGATCTTGCCAAGCAACGGCTCGACGCGGGGAAACAGGCGCTCGTCCACCACCACCAGGTAGCGGCTTCCCGAGTCGGAGAGCCCGTATTCGATCTCCTCGGTCGTCCACCAGCCGTTGAGCCCCACGCCGATGGCGCCGGCCGAGGTGGCGCCGAACAGGGCGATCAACCAATCGGGGCAGTTGTAGGACAGGATCGCCAGGCGGTCGCCGCGGCCGAGGCCGTGGTCGCGAGTGAGCGCGTCCGCCGCGCCCCACACCCGCCGCATGAATTCGCCGTACGAGATGCGCCGATCGCCGTAGACCAGGAAGTCGGCATCGCCGCGCAGGCCGCACGCGGCGACCTTCTCGCGCATGGACTTCTCGCGATTCGCGAAGGTGCGAATGCGGCGCCCCTGCAGGGTCTCCTCGCGGATCTCGAACGGCGCGCCCGGGGCGGTGAGCCCCGCGACGACATCTTCGTAGGTCGCTGCCATGACGTCTCCCCGGTCCCGGGCGACGCCGGGCGCGCCCATCCTAACCCAGGCGTCTCTCAGGGCGTGTACGAGAGTGGCCCCGCCGGCCCGAGTTCCACGCCGGACAGCATCCAGACCACCAGCATCGCCGTCCAGGTCACCGCGAAGACGGCGGTATACGGGAGCATCAGCGCCACCAGGGTGCCCACCCCGGCCCGCGGCATGTAACGCTGCATGAAGACCAGCAGGATCACCACGTAGGGGTTGAGCGGCGTGATCACATTGCTCACCGAGTCTCCCACCCGGTATGCCACCTGGGTGAGCTCGGGGCTGATCCCCACCTGCATGAACATGGGAACGAAGACCGGCGCGAAGAAGGCGTACTTGGCCGACATGGAGCCGATGAAGAGGTTGGCCACCAGGACCACGCCGACAAAGCCCACCATGAGCAGGGCCGAGGGCAGTGCGGCCCGGGCCAGGGCCTGTCCCCCCGCCAACGCCAGCATCTCCCCGAGACCCGAGTGCGCGAAGTAGGCGATGAACTGGGCCGCGAAGAACGCCATCACGAGATAGGGGCCCATGCCCGCCATCACCTGGCCCATGGCGCCCGCCACGTCCTTGTCGCTGCGGAAGACGCCGGTGATCACGCCGTATACGACACCGGGCACCAGGAATCCCAGGAAGATCAGGGGCACGATCACGCGCACCCAGCGCGGAAACGGCGGGTCCAGGCCGTGAAGCGGTGCCCCGGGGATCCAGGTGGACGCGGCGAAGACCGCCAGCGTGGCCACTGCGGCGACGCCCGCCCACCGCAGCGCGCGCTTCTCGTCCGCCGTGAACTGCTTGGCGTCCAGTTCTTCCGCAGAGCGCGGTACCGGGCCGCCGTCCTCGGGGGCCTTGTGGGCGAAGCGCGGCTCCACCCACCAGGCGGTGACGGCCCAGCCCACGGCCGTGAGCAGGAAGGTAGAGGCGATCATGAACCACCAGTTGGCGGTGGCGGCCACGGCGTAGCCCGGGTCGATCAGGTGCGCGCCCGTCGTCGAGAACTCGGCGAGCATGGGATCCAGACTGGTGAGGAACAGGTTGGCGCTGAAGCCGGCGGAGACCCCGGCAAAGACGGCGCCGATTCCCACCAGGGGAGATCGGCCCACGGCCGTGTACAGGGCGGCCGCCACGGGCGGCAGCACCACGTAGCCGGCATCGAGCCCCATGGAGGACATGACTCCCACGAAGAAGATCGTCGGCGTGAGCAGTGTGGACGGCACCGCCAGCAGCAGGGCCTTGAGCAGGGCGCCGATGAAGCCGCTGCGCTCGGCGATCCCGATCCCGAGCATGCCCACGAGCACGACTCCCAATGGGGGAAAGGCCGTGAAGTTGCTCACCATGCTCTCGAGCGCCCAATAGAGGCCGTCGGCCGAGAGCAGGCCCGTCGCGCGCACGGGCTTGCGCACCAGTTCGCGCAGGGGCTCGCCGGTATCCGGGTCGATCACCGCGCGTGTGAGGGGCTCGCCGGTTCCGGGATCGACCAGGGGTTCGCCCGCGGCGTCGAGCACCACCTGGCGCACGGGCAGCGAGACGGTTTTCTCCAGCGTCCACTGGTAATGGGCCGCCACCTGCGACAGCGCCAGCACCGCCACGGCACCCAGCAGGAACAGGGTCGCCGGATCCGGCAGCGCGTTGCCCACGCGCTCGATTCGATCCAGCAGTCCGGTCACGCCTCGCTCGGCCAAGCTCCCCCCCGGCGTCCCGCGCAGCATAGCCTCCCGGAGAACGGACCTCCGCGGCACCGGGCCTGCGCTTCGCGCATACTGGCGGGCGGGGGGTTCGGTGGAGTCTGCAGGAAGCGGGGGAACTCGCGGGGGGCGCGTCGCCTGGGTGGCGGCGCTGCTGGCGGCCAGCGTGCTCGCCTCGCGTCTGTTGGGCCTGGTACGCGACCGCGTGCTGGCGCACCAGGTTGGCAACAACTGGGAGACCGACGCCTACGGCGCCGCCTTCCTGATCCCTGACATCTTGAACTATTTCCTGGCGGGGGGCGCACTCTCGATCGCGTTCATTCCGCTCTACACCCGCGTGCGCAACACCTCGGGTGCCGACGCGGCGCAGGCGCTGTTCGCGAAGGTGCTGGGCACCATGACCGTGCTGGCCGTGGTGTCGACCGTGGTGCTGTGGATCGGAGCCGAGTCGCTGGTGGCGTGGATGTTTCCGAAGTTCGCAGCGCAGACCCAGACCCTCACGGTGGAGTTGACGCGCATCGTGTTGCCCGCCCAGATTTTTTTCGTGGCGGGCGGCATCGTGCGGGCGGCGCTGATGGCCGAGGGGCGCTTCGCGAGCCAGGCCCTGGCGCCGGTGCTCTACAACCTGGGGATCATCAGCGGTGGCGCGCTGGCTGGAGCCAGCCTGGGAGCCAAGGGCTTCGCCTGGGGCGCGCTCGTCGGCGCCGTGGTGGGACCGTTCGCGGTGCCCGTGTTCGAACTGCTGCGACGCACGACGATCTCCCTGCAATTCCGCTTCGCACTCTTCGATCGTGACCTGCTGCGCTACCTGGCATTGGCGGCGCCCCTGATGCTGGGCGTCACCCTGCTCACGGTGGACGAGTGGTACGACAAGGTCTTCGGCGCCCGTCTGGGCGAGGCCACCCTGGCCTCCTTGGGCTACGCCCGGCGCCTGATGCAGGTTCCCGTGGCGGTGGTGGGGCAGGCCATCGCCACTGCGGCTCTGCCCACGCTGACGAATCTCTGGACCCGGGGGCGCCGCGAAGAGCTCGATCGCATGCTGCTCGACACCCTGCGCGCGGGCCTTGCGCTCTCCCTGTTCGGCGCGGTGGGGGCCTACGTCTTTGCGGGCCCGCTGGTAGCGCTCGTGTATGAGACGGGACGCTTCACCGCCGACGACAGCCAGCGCGTGGCGACCCTGTTGGCGATTTTTGCGTGGGCGGTGCCGGCGTGGTCGCTGCAGCAGATCGCGGTGCGTGCGTTCTACGCGCGCAGCGACATGTGGCGCCCCATGCTGCTGGGAAGCGCCATCGCGCTGGCGGCCCTCCCGCTCTACGTCGTGTTGGGCGGTCGCCACGGCGGCGTGGGCATCGCGTTGGCCGGCGTGATCGGCATGAGCGTGAACGCGCTGGCCACCCTGGGGCTGGCGCGGGCGCTCCACGGGGGGCCGTCGCTCCTCGCCCTGGCGGGAACCGGGTTGCGTGCCGCCGCGCTCGCGATCGCCGCCGGAGGGGCGGGCGAAGGGGTACGGCGTTTCCTCGACGGCAACCTCGAGCAGCTGCTCGCGGGCGCCGCGGCGTATGCGGTGGTGGCGCTGACGGGAGTCTCCCTGCTGGGCGACGAGCCCATGCGCAATGCCATCGGTCGCATCTTCCGGCGCCTGGGCGGAACGCGAACGGGCGGGTGATACCCTGCTGCCCATGACCCGAACGGGCGGGTGATACCCTGCTGCCCATGAGCTGGGAGTTCTGGATCGATCGCGGCGGTACCTTTACCGATTGCATCGGCCTGGCACCCGACGGGGCGCTGCATACCGCAAAGATTCTCTCGTCCGACACGGCCCCCATCGAGGGCATCCGCGCCCTGTTGGATCGCGCGGGTGCGCTCGCGTCCGGTGCCCCGCTGCCCGGGTGTCGCGTGAAGCTGGGCACCACCGTGGCCACCAATGCCCTGCTCGAGCGCCGCGGGGCGCCCACATTGCTTGTGGCCGACCGCGGGCTCGGCGATGTGCTGGAGATCGGCACCCAGGAGCGACCCGAGCTGTTCGCGCTCCACATCGAGAAGCCCCCCCTGCTGCACGCGGAAACCCTGGAGGTGGGAGGGCGCGTGGCGGTGGACGGGACCGAGATCGAGGCGTTCGACGAGGACGAGGCCCGCCGCGCGTTGCGCGACGCGCGGCGGCGCGGCCTGCGCTCGGTGTCGATCGTGCTGGCCCACGCCTACGCCTATCCCGGGCGCGAGACGAGGCTGGCGGAGATCGCGGGCGAGGAGGGCTTCGCCACGGTGGTTGCCTCGCACCAGGTGGCGCGCGAAATCGGTCTGTTGGCGCGCGGCGAAACCAGCACCGTGGATGCGTACCTCACGCCGCTGCTGCAGGAGCACGTCATCGGCCTGGGCAAAACGCTTCCCGGCTCATGGCTGCGTTTCATGCAGTCGTCCGGTGGCCTCACGCCGGGCGAACGCTTTCGGGGGCCGACGGCGTTGCTCTCGGGTCCCGCGGGCGGTGTGATCGGCGCGGCGCGCGTCGCCGCCGCGGCCGGTTTCGACCGCGCCATCGGCTTCGACATGGGCGGCACTTCCACCGACGTGTCGCTATTGCAGGCGGGGGAACTCGAACGCCGCTTCGAGAGCCTGGTGGGCGGCGTGCGCGTCAAGGCGCCCATGCTGCGCATCCACACGGTGGCGGCGGGCGGAGGCTCGCTGTGTCGCTTCGACGGCTTCCGCCTCACCGTGGGGCCGGAGAGCGCCGGCGCCGACCCGGGCCCGATCTGCTACGGGCACCCGGACGCACGCGAGCTGGCGATCTCAGATGTGAATTTCGCCCTGGGTCGTCTGCAACCCGATCGCTTCCCGTTCCCGCTGCAGCGTGCGCCGGTGGAACGGGCGCTCCGGGAGCGGGGCGAGGAACTCGCGCGAGAGGGTCACGCGCTCGAACCGGACGAGATCGCCGCGGGCTTCGTGCAGGTGGCCAACGCCGGCATGGCAGCGGCCATCGCCGAGGTCTCGGTGGCGCGCGGGGTCGACCCGCGCGACTGCGCCCTGGTGGCCTTCGGCGGCGCGGCCGGACAGCACGCCTGTGCCGTCGCTCGCGAGCTGGGCATCCGGACCCTGTTGCTCCATCCCCTGGCGGGGCTGCTCTCGGCCTACGGCATTGGCGTGGCCGACGCGAGCTGGGACGGGCAGCGCGACGCGGGCCGGGTGCCGCTTCCCGACGGCGCCGCCCCGATGCCCGACGCGGTGAGCGCGTGGCTCGGCGAACTGGAAGCGCAGGGGCGGGCGGCCCTGGCCGGGGAGGGCGTGGCCGAGACACGAATCCGCATCGAGCGCTGGCTCGACCTGCGCTACCAGGGCAGCGAGACGCCGTTGCCGGTGCGCGAGCCCGACGATGGCGACTACGCCGCGGCTTTTGCCGTCGCCCACCAGCTGCGCTTCGGCTACACGCGACCGGGCCGGCCGGTGGAGATCGTGACGGCGCGCCTTCGCGCCAGCGCAGCCAGCGAGGCGCCCGCGGTGCGGGAAGCCAGCTCGGCCGTGGCGTCTGCCGCAGTGCGGGAAGCCAGCTCGGCCGTGGCGTCTGCCGCGGTGCCGTTGCGCCACGAGAGGGTGTGGTTCCCGGGCCCCGGCCGCACCCGCGCGCCGGTCTACGCCCGCGAGGACCTGATGCCCGGAACCCGACTGGACGGACCTGCGCTGCTGCTCGAGGGCACCGGCAGCGTGGTGCTCGATCCGGGTTTCCACGCCCGTGTCGAGGTCGGCGGCCTGCTGGTGGTGAGCGACGAAGCCGGTCCCCAGCGCCCGCCGGCCGGGGACCTGTCGCGCCCTGATCCCATCCGTCTCGAGGTCTTTGGCAACCGCTTCATGTCGATCGCCGAGCAGATGGGCGCCGTGCTCCGGAACACTTCGGTCTCCACCAACATCAAGGAGCGTCTGGACTACTCGTGTGCCGTCTTCGATGCCGAAGGGGGACTGGTGGCCAATGCGCCCCACATCCCGGTGCACCTGGGGGCGATGGCCGAGACGGTGCGGGCTGCACGCGATCGCTTCCCGGATCTCGAGCCCGGGGACGTGGTGGTAACCAACGACCCGTCGGCCGGAGGCTCCCACCTGCCGGACGTGACCGCCGTGACCCCCGTCTTCAGCGGCGGCGCAATCCCACACTTCTTCGTGGCGAGCCGTGGCCACCATGCCGACGTGGGGGGCGTGACACCCGGGTCGATGCCGTCCGACTCGCACTGCCTGGAAGAAGAGGGCGTGCTGCTGCCTCCCTTCCGCCTGGTGCGGGCCGGGTGCTTCGACGAGGAGCGCCTGCGGCGAATGCTGGCCGACGCCCGCTATCCGGCGCGAACGCCGGACGACAACGTGGCCGAGCTCGAGGCCATGGTGGCGGCCAACCGGTGCGGCGAGGGCCTGCTCCACACCCTGGTGGAGGAGCACGGACTCGAGGCGCTGGCCCTCACCATGCAACAACTCCAGCAGGCGGCTGCGGGCAAGGTGGCGCGCGAGATCGGTCGCCTGGCAGACGGGGTGCACGAGTTCGAAGATTGCATGGACGACGGCACGCCCATCCGGGTGGCGATTTCGATCGAAGGGGAGCGCATGCGCATCGACTTCGCCGGCACTGGCCCGGCCTCACCGGGCAACCTGAACGCACCCCCGGCGGTGGTGCAGGCGGCGGTCATCTACGTGCTGCGGGCGTTGGTGGACGAACGCATTCCGCTCAACGGTGGCTGCTTGCAGCCGGTGGAGATTTCCGTGCCCGCGGGCTCGCTGCTCGACCCGCCGCCGGGGGCCGCCGTGGTGGGGGGCAACGTGGAGACCTCGCAGCGCATCGTCGATGTGCTGCTGGGCGCCCTGGGTCTCGTGGCGGCCAGCCAGGGCACCATGAACAACGTGGCCTTCGGTGACGCTCACTTCGGCTACTACGAGACGGTGGGCGGGGGCGCCGGGGCCGGACCCGACTTCGACGGCGCCTCGGGTGTTCACACCCACATGACCAACACGCGCATCACCGACGCCGAGGTGCTGGAGGCGCGGCATCCGGTGCGGGTCCGGCGCTTTGCCGTGCGCCGGGGCTCGGGTGGCGCCGGGCGCCACCGGGGCGGCGACGGTCTGGTGCGCGAGTACGAATTCCTGGCGCCGGTGACGGTCTCGCTGCTGACGGAGCGCCGGGCGTATGCGCCCTACGGACTGGCCGGCGGTCGGCCCGGTGCGCTGGGCCGCAACCGGGTCGTGCGTGCCGACGGCAGCGAGGAGGAACTTCCGGGTGCCTGCACCCTGGAGCTTGTGGCCGGTGATCGCCTGCGCGTCGAGACACCGGGCGGCGGCGGCTTCGGGGCCGACGGCACACAACCCTTGCCGGAGTGCGACCCGACCTCTACCGTCCGTCCGGGCGCGTAGCTCAATTGGTAGAGCAAGGGACTCTTAATCCCTAGGTTCGGGGTTCGATCCCCCGCGCGCTCACATTTTCGACTGCCGATGCGCCAACGCCGGGGTGGCGGAACTGGTAGACGCGGTGGCCTTAGGAGCCATCGCCCGAAAGGGCGTGCAGGTTCGAGTCCTGTCCCCGGCACCATCCTGGTCCCCCGATCGAAAGCCCGCCGCGGAGAGCCCATGGCCTCAGAGACCTCCTCGAAGATCCGGGTCGAAACGCGCGAAGACAGCTCGATCCTCCACACGATCGACGTGGAGGTCGACGCTTCGCTGGTCCGTCGCGCTTACGATCGTACCTACCAGGAGTTGGCCAAGGGCTCCCGGATCCGGGGATTCCGGCCCGGCAAGGCGCCGCGCACCGTATTGGAGAGGCTCTACGGGCCTTCGGTGGCCGAGCAGGTGGAGCGCACCCTGGTGTCCGAGACCCTGGCCGACGCGGTCGAGCAATCGGGTCTTACGCCGGTGGCCGAGCCCGAGATCGATGCCGGCGCACTGAATCCGGACACGCCGTTCCGATACACCGCGCGTCTCGAGGTGAAGCCCCAGCTCTCGCTGCCCGAAACCCGGGGCCTGCCCGGGCGTCGACCCCAGGTACGGATCTCGGACGAAGACGTGGAGCGCGAACTCGAGGGACTGCGCCACCACAACGCGCCCATCCTGGAGGAGCCGGGGGGCACGCCGATCGCCGATGGCCACCTGGTCTCCATCGATTTCGTGGGCAAGATCGACGGCCTGCCGTTCGAGGGTGGAACCGGGCGCGGCGTCGAGTTCGAAATGGGCAGCGGCCGCTTCCTGCCGGGCTTCGAGACGCAGCTTCTGGGAGCGATGGCGGACGAAGACCGCGAGGTCCGTATCCGGTTTCCCGAGGACTACGAGAGCGCCGAGGTGGCGGGCAAGGAGGCCGTGTTCGCAACCCACGTGGTGGAGGTCAAGCGACGCCACCTGCCGGAGCTGGACGACGAGTTCGCCAAGGACCTGGGCGACTTCGAGTCGCTGGACTCGCTGCGCGAACGGATCCGCAACGACCTCACCGCCGTGGCCATGCGGGATGCCAACGCCGAGTTGCGTCGCACGCTGATGGACGCGCTGATCGAACGGACACCCTTCGAAGTGCCTCCGGGTCTGGTGCGGCGCGAGCTCGAGCGCCAGGTGTCCATGGCCCAGCGGCGCCTCCAGGGCTCGCTGCCGGAAGACGCGCTGCAGGCCCAGGCGGAGCGCTGGATGGAGCAGTGGCGGGGCCGGGCCGAGCGCGAAGTGCGCGAGACGTTGATCCTGGAGGCAGTGGCCCGCGATGCCGAGATCAAGGCCGAGGACAATGAGGTGGACGCCAAGCTCGAAGAGATGGCCCGGGAGCGGGGCGTGGACGTCGCCGCACTCGAGCGGGCCTACGGCGACGATCATCTGCGGGCCGCTCTCGGCGGCCAGGTGGTGGACGAAAAGGCGCTTGATTTCCTCATTCGCGAGGCTAAAGTCGAAGAAACGACGGATAGTTAGCCAAGCGCTCGCAGATTCCGGCGTCTCCCATGGGCGCTTTTCGCGGCTTGCGACGCCTTCTCGCGGCCCGCGCCCGCGCAACCCCGGTCGACCGCATTCCGGACGCGGCGTCCGGACGCGGCGGCTGGGCCGAAACGGCGCTGGATTCCTCCCCCCCCGGGAGCGGCGCGGCGCAAGTTGCGCATTCGGGTGAGATTCGGGTGACATCCGGGTGGAGCTGGATGCGCACCGATTCGGGGGGTCCGCGACAGGCAACATCGGGCAGCGATCGGGCGAGTGATCCCGGGCCAGGGTCGGTTACCCTTGTCCATGGTGCACGTGGAGTGGTCGCAGGAGCGGCCCGAGCGGGTGCGGGAGCGGCAATGCCTCTGATTCCGTACGTGATCGAACAGAGCCAGCGGGGCGAGCGTGCCTTCGACATCTACTCGCGCCTGCTGCGGGATCGCATCGTCTTCTTCGGCAGCGCCATCGATGACGAAGTGGCCAATCTGTTGATCGCCCAGCTCCTGTTCCTGGAGGCCGAGGATCCGGACAAGGACATCCACCTCTACATCAACTCGCCCGGGGGTTCGGTGACCGCGGGCCTCGCGGTCTACGACACCATGCAGTACATCCGGCCCGACATCGCCACCATCTGCCTGGGGCAGGCGGCCTCCATGGGCGCCTGGCTGCTGGCCGCCGGTACCCACGGCAAGCGGATGGCTCTGCCCAATTCGCAGATCATGATCCACCAGCCCATGGGGGGGGTCTCGGGCCAGGCCACCGACATCGACATCCACGCGCGCGAGATCCTGAAGCTGCGCGACCGCATGAACCACATCCTGGCAAAGCACACGAACACGCCGGTGGACCAGATCGCCAGGGATACCGAGCGAGACTTCCATTTGAGCGGTGAAGAAGCCACGGAGTATGGTCTGGTCGATCGGGTTGTGTCGCAGCGGGAGGTGATTTCGAAGACCAAGGGCGGAAGCCGGCCGGATGGCGGAGGATCGAAGGGATGAAGAAGCGCGACGACGACGCCAATCTCGCTTGCTCCTTCTGCGGGAAGAGCCAGCGCGAGGTCAAGAAGCTCATCGCAGGGCCGACGGTCTACATCTGTGACGAGTGCATCGAACTCTGCAACGACATCATCGCGGAAGAGTACGGACAGGACGAGGCCACCCCGACCTCGTCAAAGGTTCCCAAGCCGCAGGAGATCAAGGCTTCCCTGGACGACTACGTGATCGGCCAGGACCGGGCCAAGAAGATCCTGTCGGTCGCCGTGCACAATCACTACCGCCGGATCGAGAGCCAGACCTTCGTGGGCGACGTGGAGCTCCAGAAGGCCAATATCGTGATGATCGGACCCACGGGCTCGGGCAAGACCCTGCTGGCCCAGACCCTGGCCAGGGTCCTGGACGTGCCGTTCACGATCGCAGACGCGACCACGCTCACCGAGGCGGGCTATGTGGGCGAGGACGTGGAGAACATCATCCTCAACCTGCTCCAGGCCGCGAATTACGACGTGGAGAGGGCCCAGCGCGGGATCATCTACATCGATGAGATCGACAAGATCGCCCGCAAGAGCGAGAACCCGTCCATCACCCGGGACGTTTCCGGCGAGGGCGTGCAGCAGGCCCTGCTCAAGATCATCGAGGGCACCATGGCCAGCGTGCCCCCCAAGGGGGGGCGAAAGCACCCGCAGCAGGAATTCCTGCAGATCGACACCACGAACATCCTGTTCCTGTGCGGAGGCGCCTTCTGTGGCCTGGAATCGATCATCGAGCGCCGCATCGGAGTGAAGGGAATGGGCTTTGGTGCCGATATCCAGAAGAGTACCGAGCGCAGGCTGGGCGAGGTGCTGCGCGAGGTGCAGGCGGAAGACCTGTTGCACTTCGGGCTGATTCCCGAGTTCGTGGGTCGGCTGCCGGTGGTGGCCACGCTGGACGAGCTGAACGAGGAAGCGTTGATCGACATCCTTACCAAGCCCAAGAACGCGCTGATCAAGCAGTATGAGAAGCTCTTCGAATTCGAGGATGTGCGGCTGCGCTTCTCGGAAGGGGCCCTGCGCTCCGTGGCCAGCCAGGCCCTGCGCCGCAAGTCCGGCGCGCGCGGTCTGCGCTCGATTCTAGAGAACGTGATGCTCGATCTCATGTACGAGATCCCGTCGCGCGATGACGTAGAAGAGTGCGTGATCAACGAGGAAGCCATCGAACAGGGCAGCAAGCCGCTGCTGGTCTTGAAGCGGGAGGCGGAGTCCGCCTGACCGAGACGGCCTGAGTTGCCCCGGCACCCCCCGCACCGCTGGAGAAACCGAGCCGATGGGGATCTTCCGAAACGATGACGATCACGATGGGGATGAGATGCCGACCGATTCACGCCCTCTGAAGCCGCCCACCGGGGCGATTCCGCTGCTTCCGCTGCGCGACATCGTCGTGTTGCCGTACATGGTGGTCCCGCTCTTCGTGGGACGCGCCAAGTCGATCCACGCCCTCGAGGAGGCCATGAGCCAGGAGCGCGAGCTCCTGCTGTGCGCCCAGCGCGAGGCGAGCGAGGACGAGCCCGGTGAGGACGACATCTACAAAGTCGGCACTCTCGGCACCATCGTGCAGTTGCTGCGCCTGCCCGACGGCACCGTGAAGGTGCTCGTGGAGGGCAAGGCCCGCGCCCGGATCGAGCGTTTCGTGAGTTCGGACCCGCACTTTTCCTGCGAAGTGAAGATCCTGAAAGAAGTCGGGGAGCCGGGCGTGGAGATCGACGCACTGGTGCGCACCATCCACACGGGTTTCGAGAACTACGTGCGCCTCAACAAGAAGGTGCCGCCCGAGACGCTCAACACCGTGACCTCGATCTCCGACGCGGGCCGGCTATCGGACACCATCGTTGCCCACCTGAATCTCAAGCTCTCCGAACGCCAGGAGCTGCTGGAGATGATCTCGCCAAGCAAGCGGCTGGAAGAGGTCTACGCGCGCATGCAGGCCGAGATCGAAGTGCTCGAGGTAGAGCGCAAGATCCGCGGCCGCGTGAAGAAGCAGATGGAGCGCTCCCAGAAGGAGTACTACCTGAACGAGCAGATGCGCGCGATCCAGAAGGAGCTGGGGGAGCGCGACGAGTTCAAGAACGAGATCGATGAGCTCGAGGAGGCCCTCAAGGCCAAGAAGATGCCCGCGGACGTGCGGACCCGGGTCGGGAAGGAGATCCGCAAGCTCAAGATGATGTCGCCCATGAGTGCCGAGGCGACCGTCGTGCGCAATTACGTGGACTGGTTCCTGTCGCTCCCCTGGGAGGAGTACAAGGACGAGAACGCGGACATCATCGAAGCCGAGCGGGTGCTGAACGAGGACCACTACGGGCTCGACAAGCCCAAGGATCGGATTCTCGAGTACCTGGCAGTGCAGACCCTGGTCGAGCGCATGAAGGGCCCGATCCTGTGCCTGGTGGGCCCTCCGGGCGTGGGCAAGACGAGTCTGGGGCGCTCGATCGCGCGGGCCACGAACCGCGACTTCGTGCGCGTGAGCCTGGGCGGCGTACGCGACGAGGCCGAGATCCGCGGACATCGGCGCACCTACATCGGGGCGCTTCCGGGCAAGGTGCTCCAGAGCCTCAAGAAGGCGGGATCGGGAAACCCGGTCTTCCTGCTGGACGAAGTGGACAAGATGTCCATGGACTTCCGTGGCGATCCGTCGTCGGCACTGCTCGAGGTGCTCGACCCGGAGCAGAATCACACGTTCAACGACCACTATCTGGACGTGGACTACGACCTGTCGCGGGTCATGTTCATCTGCACGGCCAACGTGCTGCATCAGATCCCGCGTCCGCTGCAGGACCGCATGGAGATCATCCAGCTGCCCGGCTACATCGAGTCGGAGAAGCTACAGATCGCCCGCCGGTTCCTGGTGCGCAAGGAGGTCGAGGCCAACGGTCTGAGCGAAGAACTGATCGAGTTCAACGACGCCGCCATCCTGGAGATCATCCGCCACTACACTCGCGAGTCGGGTGTGCGCGGCCTGGAACGCGAAATCGCGTCCATCTGCCGCAAGGTGGCGCGTGATGTGGTGAAGGCCGGCGACAAGGCCACCCGGACGAAGATCACCCCGGCGCGGGTGAAGAAACTCCTGGGTGTGTCCAAGTATCGCTTCGGCAAGGCCGAGGAGAGCAACCGGGTGGGCGTCTGCACGGGCCTCGCCTACACCGAGGTGGGCGGCGAACTGCTCCAGACCGAGGTGTCGGTGACACCCGGCAAGGGCAAGGTGCAGGTCACCGGTCGCCTGGGCGAGGTGATGCAGGAGTCGGCCAACGCGGCGCTCTCCTACGTGCGCTCCCGCGCCAAGCAGCTGGGTCTCACGCGCGACTTCTACTCCAAGGTCGACATCCACATCCACGTGCCCGAGGGCGCCACACCCAAGGACGGCCCGTCGGCGGGCATTACGATCGCCACGGCCATCGCCTCGGCGCTCACGCGGGTTCCGGTGCGGGCCAACGTGGCCATGACCGGCGAGATCACGCTGCAGGGGCGGGTGCTTCCCATCGGGGGCCTGAAGGAGAAGATGATCGCCGCCCTGCGGGGGGGGATCGATACGCTGGTGATCCCCAAGGAGAACGAAAAGGACCTGGCGGAGATCCCGGCGAACATCACGCGCAACCTGACGCTGATTCCAGTGGACCACATGGATCAGGTGCTGGAGACGGCGCTGGCCATGAGTGACCCGGAGACCTTCCTGAAGGAAGGGGATCACGAGCTGGATGAGATCTTCGAGGTACCGCCGCGGAAGCCTGCGGTGGAGCTGCCGACTCCGGCTGGGGTGAACTGAGGGAAGCTGGGAAACCGGGCCTTGCCCGGTTTCACTTCCGGTTGCCGCTGGCGCTATTTCTGGGCGTGTAGCTCAGTTGGCTAGAGCACCTCGTTTACACCGAGGGGGTCACAGGTTCGAGTCCTGTTACGCCCAGAAACAGCGCCCAAGCGGTCAACTGAAGTGGAACCGCGCCCGAGCGCGGTTCCCTCAACCAGGAGCCCCCCCCCCAATGCCCGAATTCCCCCCGTCCCCGATTTCGCCCGCCGAGTTCATCGAGAGCTTCCTGCCCAAGGCCTTTGCCGAGGCCGACGTTCCGGACGCGCTGAAAAATTTTGAGGGCAAGATCGGCATCCAGCTCGAAGGGGAGGGCGGCGGCGAGTGGACCTTCCAGGTGGAGGACGGCGCCCTCCAGGTGGCGCGCGAGCCCCGCGACGAGGCCGCCTTCACGTTCGCCCAGAGCGTTGCCGATTGGCGCGGCGCGCTCTGGGAGGGGCGCGGCGGTGCCATCGGCAAGCAGGCGAGCGGCCTGTTCCGGCCCGGCCAGCTGCAGGCGGCCCAGCCCGGCAGCCTGGGGGGGGCGCCGACGCCGGCGGCCCTGACCCAGCTGAGGGCCCTGGACGGCCTGCTGCGCATGATCGTGACGGGAGGCCAGGGGGGAGACTGGAGCGTCGACTTCAGGCTCGGTCCCGGCCCGATGCCCGAGCAGCCCACCACGGCGATCCGGATCACGTCAGAAGACGCTGCGGCCATGGAGAGGGGCGAACTCAACCCGATCGAGGCCTTCATGGCCGGCCGCATCCAGCTCGAGGGCGACATGGCCCTGATGATGCAGATGCAGGCGATCCAGATGCAGGCCGCCAGCGGCGGGGGCAGCGGCAGCTAGCGTCGGGCCGGGTTCTCGGCTATCTCGACGCCGCGCACAAGCTCGAGGGGGCGGTAGTTCAGCTGGTTAGAATGCCGGCCTGTCACGCCGGAGGTCGCGGGTTCGAGTCCCGTCCGCCCCGCCATTTGTGCCTGTAAAGTCAATAACTTAGAAGCACCCAAAGGGCCCGGGACACACACGGGCACACGAACCGACTTCGAGCGAGTGATCGCTGAACTGGTTCGTGTGTACACCGTTGGAGCCTGCGTGTTTCTCAGAGCTCGAGGTCGAGTGCCGAGCGGGTCCGGCCCGCCTCGGGAGCGCTGACGAGGAGGGATCGCACTCGAGGCTAGGAAGGCCAGGCCGGTAGCTCGAGCCCCACTTCCGCTCCCGGCGAGCTATGTGCCAGCTCCAGATCGGTCCGGGCCAGCCAGTCAAAGAAATCGGCGATCTCGGTAGTCCGAAGCCGCAAGGGTGCGCGCATCGCGAACCGCGCCAAGGTCTGCAGAGCAGCGTCTTCCAATCCTATGGCGACGAACGCGAAAGCCCCGGATCGCTCACCTCGTTCAACATCGTCCGCAATCGAGTGGGCGCTTCGCAGCCCGCCGCCACTGCTCAAGAAGAACACAGCCGCCTTGCACTGCGCGTTGCCGCGTCTCTGAGCGCCCTCAAACCACGTCTCGATCACCGCCTGCCCACGGCGCCGCCCGAAAGGGCTTGTCCGCGCCCCCATCGTGGGCACCGCCGGCCCATGCAGGAGGGGGATGTCCCAGAACCTGTTGATCTAAAAAATTGAGAGCGGTGTCCGCAGTCGTGGAAGATGATGAACACCCGGACCAGGAGCGTGCCGGCCAGGGCCGCGAGGGCCAGCGTGAGCCACCAGGAGGCGGCCAGGCTGTGAACCATGAGAATCCAGAGGAGCACAGTCGCCCGTCTGACGCGGACCATGACGGGCAAGACGCCTGGCAGACGACGCTGGAGGACCCGCTTCCGTACGGCCGCCTCCGCCAACTGCGACCCGCCATATGGGAGGCGCTCCTCGGCTACCCTGTAGCGACGTGAGCGCTTCCCCCGACCCGAGCAGCCCCAGGCCTACTCCCCCGAAGGGCGATTCTTCCGACGAGGCCGTGCGGCCGGACGGCCCGAAGCGGGAAGCGTCACCCGGTACCCGGCTGCGCAGCCGCCTCGTGTCGCGGGGCTGGAACCCCTGGTACGTGATGCTGGGCGTCTGGATGCTCTTCCTGGTGGGGCAGTTCTGGTACGAAAGTACCCAGGTGGCGGCCATCCCGTACAGCACCTTCCTCGAGTACCAGCAGGCAGGGCGCGTGAGCGATCTCGTGGTCGGCAGCGACCAGATCACGGGCAGGATCGTCGAGCCCGAGCAGGGTCAGCCCGAGCGCTTTCGCAGCGTGCGCGTCGACCCCGAGCTGGCCGATCGGCTCGCGAAAGACGGTCTCGAATTCAGCGGCGCCGTGGAGAACACGTGGCTCAGTCGGGCGCTTGCGTGGGTCCTGCCCATCGCGTTCATCCTCGCCCTCTGGATGTTCCTGCAGCGGCGCCTCGGCCAGGCTGGAGGGCTCGGCGGCGGCCTCATGTCCGTGGGCAAGAGCAAGGCCAAGATCTACGCCGAAGAGGACGTCAAGGTCAGCTTCGAAGACGTGGCCGGCGTCGACGAAGCGAAGGAGGAGCTGAAGGAGATCATCGGCTTCCTGCGCGAGCCGGAGCGCTA